>CAZCFZ010000112.1:0-7288 GCA_964498065.1 uncultured Ignavibacteriaceae bacterium | reverse complement strand
GTGAAGGACTACTTGAGCCCCATATATCGGTTATATCTAAAGTCGTTCCGCTTTCTATTTTTTGCCAACTGCCATTTTGGTAGTGGCCAATTTGCCCAATTGTTCCAACAGTATAAACTTCGTTTTTACTTGCTGCCCACATTTTTGAAATTGAAACCGGGACACACATTATTTTTGTTTGTATGTTACTCTTCAAAATCGCTATTTGAGAATTAATTGATGCTATCCAAACAATTGAATCTCCAAGAGATAAGACGGCATTGGCAGGATAAGAACCAGTTTGTTGCTGCCCACAAAATGTATAGAACTGTATTTCTTTCAATTCCCAACTACTACCATCCCAGTGCACTGCATTATAAGCATTAGGGTCCGGTGCCCCGTTAGCACTATCAAGATAAACAGCGCCTACGCACCAGATATTAGAATCACTTACAATAGCAACATCAGACAAATGGCTGCTTCCGGTATTATCTGCACCAAAAGTAAATGTTTGGAAAGCAAAATTATTACTCGTAGTATCCGGCGGGGTGTTTTGTTTGGGCGCTGTTGGGCTGTGGCAGCTAAATGCTGCAAACAATAAAGACACTATCGTGCTAAGTGTTAAAATGCTTTTCATAATTTCTTTCTTTCTCATTTTAAGTTTCCTTTTTACCTCGTTCCTTTCAGTATAACAGCTTTGCCGGAATCCAGGCCAACAGCAATTACAAGATTTCCTTTGACTGCTATTGCAGCATAAGAACCACTGCTAAGATTCGTCTCCTGTATAAAGCTTTTCCAGCGCGCTCCGTTCCAGTGAAGTAATTCACCATAAGAGCCGGCTACAAAAACATCATTTAAGGCATTGCCTCTTATCGCAGTCACATAGTATTGGGTTATATCATAAACCCCATTCTTCCATAAAGAGTCTGAAAGCAGATGCTTTTCATACAGTCCACTTCCACCTACATAATAATGCTGGTTAGGAACAAACCAGACTGCAGTGAGTGGATAAAAAACCGGTAAAGATGAAATTATATTTGCATTATTATTATTTATTTGTATTATTGCAGTATGTAAGGTAGCACCACTCAAATCATTAGCTACAGCTAAAATCTGTGAAGGACTACTTGAGCCCCATATATCGGTTATATCTAAAGTCGTTCCGCTTTCCATCTTTTGCCAACTGTCTTTTTGGTAATGTGCTATAAATCCATTTGTACCGACAAGATATAGCTGTCCATCATTTCCCCACATTTTTCCCAAGTCTCTCTTTCCATATCCTAAAGGCATACAAATTTGTTCAAAAACATTACCATTCCAGTGTACTAAAGAGACACCACAACTAAACCAAATATCATTTGCTGAAAAAGGGAAAATACCTTTTGCTTGATATGATCCGGAACCTAATTGGTTTCCGCTTGAATCACACAATGGAAACATAATTTTCAAAGGTTGCCAACTTTTTCCATCCCAATGTACAGCATTGTAAGCATTAGGGTCAGGCACTCCATTTACAGAATCAAGATAAACAGCGCCCACGCACCAAATATCAGAATCGCTCACAATAGCAACATCGGACAAGTGGCTGCTTCCGGCATTATCTGCACCAAAAGTAAATGTTTGGAAAGCAAAATTATTACTCGTAGTATCCGGCGGGGTGTTTTGTTTTGGCGCTGTAGGGCTGTGGCAGCTAAACTGAAAAAATGTTATTAGAGCAATTATAATTAATAAAAGCAGGGAATGTTTCTTCATACTAATTTCCTTGCATTAAAGTATGTTAAAATGAATTTTTTTATGTAGTAATTATAACTAATAATTGTAGTAGAAGGAATTTTGTAATTTTTCCCCTTAAGAAAGAAAAAGATTTGCCCCTTAGAGGTTGGTACTTTTTGAGAACGTAAAAAACAATTCATTACACGCCCCGTAATGTGAATAATTATTTTTACTGTATCAGTTTAACATATTCTTTATATAAAAGCTATTAAATTAATGTTAAATAAATTTTAGCAACACTTTTTGTTTTATGAAAATATTAAATTCAATTTAATAATAATTCTTTTAAGCAGATAAAAAATTTATTACGATTCAATCAAGACTTAGTCAATATTTTCACAGCAAAAATTATTCCCCCTAAAAAATATTTATTTTGACGACTTATTAAAAATAAAAAGTAAAAATTTACCTTTAAGATTTACAAAGTGAAAGCAAAAAGACTAAAATGATTTCCGCGAGCGATTAGATATAAACAATAAAAATTGTTTAAGATTTTTAAATAAATCAGACACCCAATGTTCCTGAAACTTTGGGTATAAATAAAAGTTAAAAATACCGGCAGACACCCGGTGTTTCAACTTATAGCAGGTAAATTAAAAACACCGGGTGTCTAAATATTATTTTTTCTTCGCCGGCGCATTATTCTTTTGATTTGAAAGACTCTGAAGAGCCTGCTGCAATTTCTCAAGTTCTTTTGCAGCTTCTGTAAATTTCTTTTGGCCTGAAAGTTTTAAATAATTATTAAATGCATTGTTTGCATTTTGTATTTGCTGCTCCATTGAAATTACAATAGGTGCAATGCTGGTTTTCTGTCCGGTGGTTGATACATTTTGAACCGGGGCACCCTGCATCTTTGCAAATAAACCGTCTAATGCCTGATCGAACGATTTTGCATAACTCATATAATTTCCATGCATAACAACTACAAGCTGCAGCTCAGGATAAGCTGATGTTTCAGCCTGAAGATAAATAGGCTCAACATAAAAGAGAGTATTATTTACGGGTATGGCAAGAACATTCCCCCGTATAACATTAGAACCGCGCTGGCTCCAAAGCGTTAACTGACCGGATAGAAAACTATCCTGGTCTATTTTTGTTTCTACCTGCTGCGGTCCTATAACAGTTTTATCTTTAGGGAATTGATACGCGATAAGCCTTCCGTAATTTCCCGGATCGCACATGCCTGCAATCCAGCCTATAAGCACTTGTCTTCCTTTCGGTGTAAAAGGCATCATAACAACAAACTCAGGTTTATCGGCACCCGGCAGCTGCCACATAATATAATACGGATCGACGGGCTGCACCTGGCTGTAGTATTGTTCAGTAGCTCTCATCCATAGATCCTCCTGGTTATAAAATACGGTAGGATCTGTCATATGGTATTTTTCAAAAATAAGCCCCTGCACCTGAAGCAGATCGACGGGGTAACGAATATGAGCAAGCAGATCTTTTGGCATTTGTTCTTTCGATTTAAATAGACCGGGAAAGATTTTATTCCAGACTTTTATAATGGGATCGTTCTTATCCATTATATAAAAGTCTACTGAACCGGTATAAGCATTTACGACCACCTTAACGGAATTCCTTATGTAATTTATTCCGGCAATATAGCTGTTGGAAGGTTCACTGTATGGAAAATACGAAGAAGTAGTATATGCGTCTATCATCCAGTATAAATCACCGTTTGCCAGAACAATGTAAGCATCGTTATCCAATTTCAGGAATGGAGCAAGCAGCTGAACACGCTGGCGAACCTGACGGTGAAACATTATCCTGCTTGAATCTGTCGGATAATCTGAAAAGAATAAACTTGTTCCGTCATACTTCCAGCCGAATAAAAATTTTCTCCACAGATTTGAAATTCTTACTCCGCCTTTTCCGCTGTACCTGTTATAAACATTATCCGCCCCGCTCGGATAATCAAATTCTTTTTCTTTTGAATTAACAATAACCGGTGTATTAGTCATTTCACCGTAATAAATACGCGGCTGTTTAACTTGAAGCGCCGGATATTCACTTACAGGCGGAATATCTTTTATCAGCATGTGAGGGAGTCCCTGCGAAGTAAATTCATTAACAGTGGACATTGCAATCCCGTAACCGTGTGTATATTGAAACCGTTTGTTAACAAATGTCTGGCTTTGCGCAGGAAGATTATTCAAATTTATTTCTCTGCCTGAAACCATAACCTCCCTGTATTGTCCATCGAATTTATAACGGTCTACATCTACATCTGAAAATTCATAATAAAGGCGGAACTCCTGGAACTGTCTGTAAACCGCGTCCAGTGCACGCCAGTCCCAAAGCCTGATGTTGGAAAATATACTCGGGTTTGCAGCAACAACATTAGGATTAAACTTCCCATCCATCGGGTATTCTTTTAACTGAATATTATTTAACCCGAAAGCATAACGAGTAAACTTTATATTATTTAAGATGTAAGGTCTTTCGTAGGTAATCTCGTTCGGTTGAACCATTAACCACTCGAATAAACCGGGCACAGCTGTAATCGCTACAAAATTTATTACAATTAATAAAACCGCAGCACTTATAAGAATTAAACCGTGCGATCGTTCCTGAACTACATTAAATCTCTTAAAATAAAATTTCTGGATCTTCTTTCTGCTTAAAGGAATTATCAGACTTAACCCGATTATAATCATTAAAATTACTGCAATTGCATAAGCCGGCAGAGTTATGTTAACATCCGTCCAACCCGGACCTGCAACTACACCCGTAGTAGAATACATAAGATCGTACCGGTCAAGGAATTCCCCGAATGCGAGTATAAAAATAAAAACTGCTGAATTCAGATACATCGGTATGTAAAACTTATTTATATCTACTTCAATCGGGTTGGGAAAATAAAGCACAAAATTATTTCCTTCAAAACGGATGAAGAGAGCTATTATTACTGCAATAAGGGAAATAACGGAAAGAAGGAAAAGCAAATTATATAAGGACTCAAGGAAAGGAAGAGAAAAGAGATAGAACCCGACATCTTTCCCGAGAATCGGATCTGCCATACCTGTAGAAACTTTATTGAAAAATTTTAATATGATATCCCAATTAGATATTCCCCATGAAGCACCAATAAAAAGACCAAGAAGAGGACTTCCGTATTTCAGTATTTTATGTTCTTTAGAAATTGAATTTGTAAGCAGGTAACAAAATCCTCCTCCAAACAAAGCTCCGATAACGGCAAGAAGAGCATTTGAATAAACAAAAGTCCACAAACGGGCTCCGTATCCAACATTTTGAAACCATAAAACTTCACCCCAAAAACCTAAAAACCAAAAGAATGCTAAAGTAAGAATGCCGATGGCCAAACCTATAAATACTTTAAACGGCTTGCGTTTTTGTGCACCGGTTAAAAAGAAAAACGCAGCTATAGCAATTAAAACAAGAATTATTGCCGTATACATTTAAAAAGCCTTTCTATTTTATTGAGAGCAGACATCGAATGAAATGTTTGCAGAACAAGAATGTAATTTGAAAATTATAATAGAATGTAAAAATTCTTAAGTAAATTTACAAAAGTTTTTAGTGGGAGTAAGCTGTTTATGAACATTTTATGATAGAATAATCAATTTTTAACCGGATCAAGAGCAAGATTAAGTTTAAGATTAAGATTTTGCTTAAGGTGGCCTTTATATTAGGAGACCACCTGTTCTTCCAGAAGTTTTAAAAGATTTACCGAGTTAAGCTTCAGCATTTCCGGTGAAGGCATCAAGTCTAATCTCATTAATTCTTCAATAGCAGCCATTTCCTTATCACGGAAGTTGCCGGCGGCAGCAACAACTTTATCATTCTTAATGTAAAAGGTGATAAATTCCTTCGAATTAATATCTCCTTGAATAATAATTTCCTCCCAATCAACCGCATGACCGACATAAGAAAGACTTAAGCCAACCTGTGAAGTCCAGAAGAAAGGAACACTCCTGAAAGGAGTTAATTTGCCAACCATATTATGAGCGGCAATTCTTCCCTGCTGTTCGGCGGTTCTCCAATGCTCTATTCTTATATCTTCGCCTGTCCGCAAATCCGGCAAAGTTACAATATCTCCGGCAGCAAAAACATCTTCGTTAATTTGAAGATATGCATTTACCTTTACACTGCCGTCGGGTAGAAGTTTTAGATTGTGTAAAAAATCCGTTGCCGGTTTTACACCAACTCCCATAATTACAAGATCAGCTTCAATCCTTTCTCCGCTCTGCAGTACAACTGCTTCCACTTTCTCTTTGCCGGCAAATTCCTTAAGTGTTAGGCTCAGTCTAAACTTAACACCGATTTCTTCATGCAACTCCCTAAACAATTTACCTACTTCCCTGCCGAATACTTTTTGAAAGGGTATTTCCTCCATTGAAATTACCGTAACATCAATACCCCTTTTATTCAGGCTATAGGCTGTTTCCATTCCTATAAAGCTTGCACCGATAATAACGGCTTTGGATGCATTCTTACTAGCGTCAATAATTCTTTGGGTATCGTCGAAACTTCTAAGTGTAAATACATTCTTCAAATTTTCTCCAGGCATATCAAGTTTTCTAGGTATGCTTCCGGCAGTAATCAGCAGTTTGTCATATTTTAATATTTCTCCTGAATTAAATTCAATAGAATTATCCTTAAAGTTTACGCCGGATACCTTTTTGTTAAACATTATATCAATGCCGTATACTTTGTAAAAGCTTTCGGATCTTAAAGGCATCCAAGATTCTTCTGCGTCTCCCGCAAGATAATCTTTACTTAAATTAGGCCTGTCGTATGGAGCGTGGTTTTCTTGCGTAACCATAATTAATTTACCTTCAAAACCATCTTCACGTAAAGTCTGTGCAGCAACTTCACCGGCTGCACCTCCGCCTATAATTATAAAAGTTCTTTTATCTTTTCGGATATTTCTTTTTGCCATATTAGGCAGCCGACTAGTTATAAGTTCTTCAGGTAAAGCTACATATATATTTCCTCCGTCAATTCTAACTTCATAAATAGGAAGTGAATCCCGGGCAGGCGGTTCAAGCAGATCGCCGGTTTTGGCATTAAAACATGCATGATGCCAAGGACAAACTATTCTATCGCCGCTTAAAACTCCTTCGGACAAAGGAGCCCCGTAATGAGTGCAATGTGCGGCAAGAGCAGAAAAACTATCATCCACTTTACATAACAAAATCTCATTACCATTAACCGAGATGGTTTTCATCTCACCATTTTTAAAATCATTAACTTTTGCGGCATAATATTCTTTTTTACTCATCTTTTCTCCTTATTTTATTAATTATTTTAATGATTAATAAATCCGCTCCTGATTAGACATGCACTCTTTAATTAATTTAATACAATAAATAGAGAGAAGTGATAGCGGGTGATAAAGATCAAAAGGAAGTATTTTAGGGTTTACTTTCCTTAATCCTTTGGAAAATATGAAGATAAATAAATTTCAACCTTTCACCGCCCCCTCCGTTAATCCCTGAATAATATATTTTTGGAATAAAGCTATTAATAAAATAACAGGAATAATTGCAACAACTGCCGCAGCCAT
>CAZCFZ010000111.1:0-11977 GCA_964498065.1 uncultured Ignavibacteriaceae bacterium | reverse complement strand
TAACATTTAAGCAGTATTTTGCACCATCTTCAGTTACTGGAATTAACAATCCATCCGGAAAAGTTCTTTCGATAAGATATCTAGGCATGTTACCTCCAGTTTTTTAGTTTAAAAAAACATTTCAAATTTTTCTTAATCCTAATCATTGTTTTTAATCATTTTATTGTCGGATTAAGAGTAAGAATAAGATCAAGATTATGATTGGTCCACTTAATATGATTTATTGCTGAAGGCTAACTTAATGTTAAATATTTCGAACTGAATCGGGAGGTTTCCCTATATTATAAGAAATCATTCCCTATTTTTTAATTATAGAATTGTTTTGAACAAAAACAGCGGCTTCATAGCGGGAGTGAATATTTAACTTGGATAAAATTGCTGAAATATGGTGATCAACAGTTTTAGGTGAAATAAAAAGTTTGCTTCCTATTTCATTATTGCTTAATCCTTTTCCTAAAAGCTTCAATACTTCTACCTGCCTTGTTGTTAAACCGGCTGGATTTTTTCTTGTTGTTTTTCTTGGTCCTTTGGGAACGCTTTTTATACCTACCTCTCTCATTGATTTTCTAATTTTTTGAGAAGTTGCAGAAGCTCCCAAATGCTCAAAGATTTCAATTGCCGCTTTCATACTGTTTTCATTTCCTTCACTTAAAGCCAAGGCTTGTTCAAACGGACATTTCAATTCTTTCCATAATTCTGCAGAAGCTTTCCATTCTCCTTTAATCTGTAAAAGATACGGTTTTGCTATCCTTTCAGGAATTTCAAAAAGATGATTTGCTTTCCAAAGCCAGTATGCAAGTTCTCCAATAGCCCAATGATTATATCTCCCCTTTATTTTATTGTAAACCGGTTCAACTTCCTCAATTATCTTCTCCGGTTTATTATCCATCCATAATGCTTCGGCTTTTAGGGACTTGATGGGTACTATCATGTCAACAACTTCCTCAATATTTTCTCCGAGAGAATTTAACTCATTTAAAACACTCATCGCACCGGGATCACCGCGTCTTAACCGGATAACTCCGATTACATATAATGGAACAATTTGATTTATTAGAGGGATATTATTCCTTTTTAAAACTGAACTTGCAGATTCTACTGCTTCGTCCCAATTACCTATATATAATTTGGTTTTTGTATAGTACCCGGCTATACATAAACCTAAAGTATCAATATCTTTTTCATAACAATATTCTAATCCCGAACTAAAATATTTGTCTGCCTTGAGTAAGTCTCTTCTCCACACATAACTGATTCCAAAATTATCGTAAGCGCGAGCAGCATGTTCGTGAAATTTATTCTTAAGAGATAAATCAAGGCTTTCTTTCAAAAAAGGTTCTCCGGCATCATCTCCGGCAAGTAAACTGCTGGTACCGATATTGTTAAGAGAATGTATCATAACCTCAGAATTATTTATTCTTTTTGCTAAGTCGTAAGCCTTTCCTCCCCACTCTACGGCTAGTTTCCATTCATCCCTGCAATGGTAAAGCTGCGACAAATTACTGTACGTCATTGCAAGCTGCTTACCTGGCGGTATTTTTTCAAGTATTTCTATAGCTTTGAAAAGAGACTCTTCTGCCTTTAAATCATAACCGGCATACCAAAGTGACCTTGATAATATTCGATAATTTTCCCCTTCGCGATATGGATCGGAATATTCTTTAAATATTTCAATTATTGCATTACATGCTTTAATGCTTTCTTCAATTTGTCCGGTTAAATAACACTCGTATGATCTTCCTTCATAAAATTCCAACTGCATCATCAGAGGAAGATTGTCAATAAACTTTAAAGCATTTTGATAGTGATCCGCGGCTAAGCTGTGAGCACTTAAAGCAGATGCCTGCTTAGCTGCAAGTTGTGAATAATTAATTAAGACTTCTTTGTCCGGTACTCTTAATGCATGATGAATTATCCTTGCTAGATAATTATCAATCTTTTCCTGTTTCAGAAGAATTTGAAGAACATCTTTATTTAATACTTGCCTTTGGGTTTCACTTAAAGATTCCTCCACCGCCATTCTGCTTAATTCATGTTTGAAAGAAATTGATTTTACATCCGATTTTAAAATACCTGAGTTTAAACATTCATTAAGAATCTCATTATTCAAAGGAAAAATTTCATTTATCAGCCATTTTTCAGCACGCGTCGGGATAATAGAGACCAATGCAACTAAATTACGGGCCTTATCGGAAAGGCGGGATATTCTTGCCAAGATCGAATCTTTTATTGTTGATGGTATCGATTCATCTTTATTAGTTAGTAATTCATAAATCAAAAAAGGATTACCGCCGGTTATTTCATATAAATTCTTTACCCCGTTAGAATCGGCAAGATGATCAACTGTTTCTTTTGTTAGGTGAGGTAGTTTTATCCTAACAAGATTTTTAGAAGGAATATCACCCATAACCAACCTTAAAGGGTGATTAGGACTTATTTCATCGTTTCTAAAGGTTATTATAAAAAGAGAGCAGATTCTACCAACTCTTCTGCCAAAAAATTTAATAAGGTCTAATGTAGATTCATCAGCCCAATGAGCATCTTCTATAATTACCACATTCGGGAGTTTACTATTCTGAAGTTCTTCAAGGAACTTTGCAAATATTAGTTCCCTGGGGGATCGGTTATCCAATAATCTAAATAAACCATTCTTCATCTGAGTCGAAATATCATAAAGCGGTCCCAAAGGGCGTGGTGTAAACAATGCATCGCATGCACCCCACAAAATATTCGCTTTATTTTTAATTTTCTCTAAAAAAGTTTCAACTAAAGTTGTTTTACCTATTCCTGCTTCGCCTGAAATTAAAACAATAGATCCTCCCCCGTCTGACAAGTTGTAAAAGGATTTTTCTAATTCTACTAAATATTTTTCACGTTCTAATAATTGCATTAGCCCAGCCTATAATTTGATGGACTTATTTGAATTAACAAATGCTGCAGCTTCAAATCTTGAATGAATATTTAGTTTGGATAATATTGCTGAAATGTGGTGATCAACAGTTTTAGGTGAAATAAAAAGTTTGTTTCCTATTTCATTATTGCTTAACCCTTTGCCTAAAAGTTTTAAAACTTCTACCTGCCTTGTTGTTAAACCGGCTAGGTTTTTCCTGGTAGCTTTTATAGGTCCTTTAGGTATGCTTTTAACTCCCTGCTTCCTCATTTTCTGCTTAATCAATTGAGATGCTGCAGATGCGCCGAAACTTTCGAAAATTTCTATTGCATGCTTCATTGCCGCTTCATCACCTTCGCTAAGCGCCATAGCTTGTTCGTAAGGACAATTAAGTTTTTCCCACAATTTCGCTGCGGATTTCCATTCACCTTTTATTTGCAGAAGATACGGCTCTGCAATATTTTGTGGAATTTCAGAAAGACGATTCCCTTTCCACAACCAGTAAGCAAATACGCCGATATTCCAGATATTATTCGATTCTTTTTGTTTTAAAAAAGCTGATTCAATTTCACCAATGATATCATTTAGTTTATTCTGAAGCCAGAATATTTCAGCCTTTGCAGCGGTAACAATAACAATTTTTTCCATTTCCCCGATTTCAAAAGCCAGCGAATATGATTTATCAAGAAGCTCTATAAATCCGGGATCGTTTCGCCTTGCTCTAATCAATCCCAATACACATAACGGAATAACACTATTTGCTGAAGCAAGATCGTCTCTTTTTAAAATTACATTCGACAACTCAATTGCTTCTTCCCATTTGCCTAAACACAATTTGGCGTACGCATAATGTCCTACAAGACAAAGACCGTAAGTGAACAAATCTTGTCCATTGCAATATTCCAATCCTGTTGCAAAATACTTGTCGGCTTCGGAAAGATTTCGTTGCCCCAAGTAACAAGAGCCCAAATTTGTATAAGCTCTTGCCGCATGTTCGAAAAAAACATTTTGAAGAGAAAGTTGAAGGCTTCTTATTAAATAATCTTCACCGGTTTTATCATCTGCAGCCATTTTTGCACAGCCAATATTATTTAGTGCGTGTACTTCAGTATCTAAATCATTTAAACTCCTCGCAAGGTTAATGGCTTTTTCGCCCCACTTAACTGCTAAATCCTTATTTCCCCTAATCATATAAATCCCGGATTTATTACTATAAGCCATTGCCAGTTTCTTTTCGGGCGGAAGAGCTTCAAATATTTGAATTGCTTTATCAAGATATTCCTCGCCTTTTATATCCTGGCAGTTATACCAAAACATTCTAGACATCTTTCTATAGTTTTCACCTTCGCGTTCAGGATCTGGATGTTTTTTAAGAATTTCTAAAATAATCTCGCCTGCCTTTATGGCTTCTTCAACCTGGCTGGTTAAATAACACTCATACGATCTGCCTTCATATAGTTCCAGTTGTTTCTCAATAGGAAGGTTATCAACGAATCTTAAAGCGTTTTGATAATGATTAGCGGCTAATCTGTGTGCGCCAAGTTTTGAAGCCTGCCTGGCTGCATCCGCTGCATATTTAATAATTGTTCCCTTATCATGACCTCTGACTGCATGGTGAATTATTCTTGCTAAATAATCTTCAATTCTTTCCTGCTTAAGTAGAATTTGGAGTACTTTTTCATTTAAAAGTTGTCTTTTCGATTCACTTAAAGATTCTTCCACCGCCATCCTGCTTAATTCATGTTTAAATGAAATTGCTTCATCTTCCAGTCGAAGAATGCCTGAGTTAAAACATTCATCAAGTAATTTTAAATTTGGACTTATTACTTCATCAACAAGCCATTTTTCTACTCTTGTGGGTATAACAGAAATTAATTCTATTAAATTTTTAGCTTCAACAGAAAGGCGTGATATTCTTGTTAGAATAGAATCTTTAATTGTTGCCGGAACTCCTTCATCTTTATTGCTTAATAATTCATTTATTAAGAAAGGATTGCCGCCGGTAATTTCAAATAAATTTTTTACCTCATATGTATCCGCAAGATCATTAACAGTTTTTTCCGTTAAAGGCGGAAGTTTTAATCTGATTAAATTTTTTGAGAGAATGTCTCCAAGAACCAATCTTAACGGGTGTTCAGGACCGAGTTCATCATCACGATAGGTAATAATAAAAATTGAATTTAATTGATTTGTCCTTCTACCCAAAAATTTTATTAAATCAAGAGTTGATTCATCAGCCCAGTGAATATCCTCCATGATTAAACAGTTCGGTTGTTTTGTGTTTTGAATATCTTCAAGAAGTTTCTGGAAAATTTCCGTACGTGAAGACTGGTTTTTCAAAAGATTTAACAAACCGTTTTTTAATTGTACGGCAATGTCATAAAGAGGACCCAATGGACGCGGTGTAAATAAAGCATCGCAGGCACCCCACAAAATATTTGCTTTACCTTCAATTTTATTCAGAAAAGTTTCAACTAAAGAGGTTTTACCGATTCCTGCTTCACCTGAAATCAGTACCACAAATCCTCTACCTTCAGATAAGAGGTTGAAAGTTCTTTCTAATTCTTCTAAATATTTTTCACGTTCTAATAGTTCCATTTTACCGGCCTATATTTTTTGATCATGATCTGAATGAACAAAAGCCGCTGCTTCATAGCGGAAATGAATATTTGACTTAGACAGAATTGTCGAGATCTGATGATCAACCGTTTTGGATGAAATAAAAAGTTTGTTTCCGATTTCATTATTGCTTAAACCTTTTCTCAGCGTATTCAATATTCCCAATTGTCTAGTTTTTAGTGCTGAAGGATTTTTTCCAGTTGCTTCTCTCGGTCTTATTGGAATTACTTTCATCCCAGTTCTCTCAATTTTTGTTTAATCAATTATGATATTGTTGATGTAATGTAACTAACAAAAATTTCAACTTCATATTTTTTTGCATTTTACTTTATTGGCAAATAACTAATTAGTTGCTTTTAATACTTATCCGAACTTTTATGAATCGTCACTCAGCAGTAGTCGGATCAATCATTCCGCCGATAATTGCAATATGATTTGCAGGAATTCCAACCCTGCTGGCGTGATCTCGTATAGTTTCCTCGTCGGGTGCAATATAAATACAATAAATTTTATTACCGGTAACATAACTGTGAATCCATTGGATTTTCGGGCCGATCTCACTTATAACATTGCAAGACCTTGCAGAAACAGCTTTCAATTCATCTCTGGTCATGTCTCCGGCACCTGGAATAACTCGTTCAATAATATATTTCGGCATTTGTTTTCTCCCATTATGGAAAAAAATTTAAGCGTTTATTTTGTTCTCATTATCTAAATAATAAAGAATAATTCTTTTATTCCGATTGAGCTATCAATTCGTTAAATCCTTGATTCTCGCGCAGACAATCAAACGCGGGTTCGGTTTTTGCCCAATTTGCCAAACCTCTAAATCCTCCTTCGAAAGATTTTCTCAATGTAACAAGCGCATTATTTTTTTCGCCCAGGAAACCATAAGCACATGAACAATAATAAAGTACAAGGCCGTCAATTTGGGCTGTTTTAAAAATACTTTTAAGTGTAGCATGTGTTTCTTCTATAGCACCAAACCTTCCATAAGCTTTAGCAAGGCGGCTCATTACAATTAAATCGTCCTGATTTAATTCCAGTTTTCGAGCTGTTACTTCAATAACTTTCTTTGCAGCTTCTTCTGATAATTTAATATCTCCAATTTTCCTAAGAACGCCATCCAAGCAAATCCATGGTTCCTCATCCTGCGGTTTTAGTTTAGATGCAGTTTGATAATATTTCAAAGCGGAATTTATATCATCCGACACTTCAGCGATAATACCAAGCCGGAGATAAGCAGGATAAAATTGAGAATCTTTTTTAATAATTGCTTCCAGTTCGCATTTTGATTCTTCAAATCTTTTTTGGTAGAAGTAGACCATAGCAATACCGAATTTTGCTTCTACTAAATTAGGATTTAAACTCAATGCAGTCTGGTTCACTTCAATGGTTTTCTCAAGCCAGAGAGAATCTCCATCATACCATTCATACATGTATGAATAAGCTTCGGCTAGACCTGCATAAGCGGCTGCAAATTTCGGATCGATGGAGATTGCCTTTTCAAACATATTTATTGCCGATTCATTATTCTTTCTGCCTCTTTGATATACCAAATCCCTCCCGCGCATATAAAAATCATAAGCTTTCAAATCTTCAGTAGGCTTCCGCTCCAATGATTTCTTTTCAGAATCAGTAAGTGATACCTTAAGGGCTTCGGAAATCCTTTGTGAAATTTCTGTCTGCAGATCAAAAATATCCTCAACAAACCTATCGAATCTCTCAGCCCAAATATGGAAGCCGCTTCGAACATCAATCAACTGAGCGGTAATACGCATTTTATTTCCGGATTTTCTTACACTTCCCTCAAGGATAAATCCTACACGAAGTGCATCGCCAATCTGACTTACATTCACTTCTTTATTCCTGTAAGGAAGAACATCTGTCCGTGAAACAACTTTTAATCCCTTTATTTTAGAGAGATCTGTGATAATATCTTCGGTTATTCCGGCGCAAAAATAATCACTGTCCTTTTCTGAACTCATATTCTCAAAATACATAACAGCAATTGATTTCTGCTGGACCGGCTCATCAGTTGAATTCCGCAGATCATTCTTGAGTTCCGAAAGGTTTTGGTAACGGTCTCGAATATTTTTCTGCAGCATTTTACCTATGACATTCACAATGTATTCAGGCAAATCCTGCCGGTACTTTAGAACCGAATTAGGATCTTCATTTAGAATAGAATATATAATGGCCTGGTCATAATCTCCTTTAAACGGCATACGGTTAGCTAACATTTCATACAAAACAACTCCAAATGACCAAATATCCGAACGGTGGTCAAGGTCGTCTCCGCGTGATTGTTCAGGAGACATGTATGATATGGTTCCTACAGTTGTTCCTACCTTTGTAACCTGAGAGCCCTTACCAATTTTGGCCAGTCCAAAATCCATAATTTTAACTTTGCCGTCATTTGTAATCATTATATTTGATGATTTAATATCCCTGTGAACTATACCTTTTTTATGAGCGGCTTCTAATCCAGCTGCTATCTGCACAGCTATTTGAATCACCTCGTCGAAAGGAATTAAACCTGATTTAATTTTATCTTTTATTTCAATCCCGTCTATATATTCCATAACAATAAACATTTCGTCACCGGCTTCTTCAATTGCATATATTTGGGCTATGTTCGGATGGTTTAATGAAGCTGAAGCTTTGGCTTCTATCTTAAGCCGTTCTGCTTCTTCAGAGCTTGATGATATATGGTGAGGCAAAAACTTAATGGCAACTTTTCTTTCGAGTCTGGTATCTTCTGCAAGATACACTACACCCATTCCTCCTTCGCCAAGTTTTTTAATTATTTTGTAGTGTAGAATTGATTGGCCAACCATTAGTAAAACTAAAATTTATATATCGTAATAGATATAAAATATTTTTAAAAACCCATTCATCTGGTTCGTTATAATTTAAACTCAGATTATCCGCAAATGGGGTTAGATATCTTAAAAAGCTAATTTAAGGGGAAGATCCTTTTTAATGAAAAAGAATATAATCAAAAAAAATTATTTGTCAAATATTAAATTTATAAAGCGGGATTATTTATTTATGAAAAAACAGAGCTGATGAGAAATTTATTATTAAAATATAAAGCACTAGGTTAAAAATAATTGTTAATAATATTTCTCTCTTAAACCTTTACAACACGAAACCACGCGCTAATTGTAGTTTGCCTCTGATGATCTTGGATAGTATATAATGGCAATTCAAGCTAAAGAATAATATTATTTGTTGTTAATAGTTGTTTTTATTTGCGGCGAATTAATTAGTGTTTGATATACAACACAATATCTTTTAGTCAGTTTTAAAAGATCTGCAAGTGCTTGTTCGGAAGCATCCGTATTTAATTCAAAATTCAACCTAATATCCTTAAAACCGACAGGCGCTTCTTTAGAAACAGCGAGTGTACCGCGAAAATCTAAATCTCCTTCTGCATATACAACACCATTCTTTATATTGACTCCGATTGATGTTGCTACCGCGTTTAAAGTTACTCCGGCACAAGCAACAAGAGCTTCGAGCAAAAGGTCCCCGGAACAAATATGAAATCCGTCGCCGCCGGTAGCAGGGTGAAGGCCGGCATCAATAAGTGCTTTGCCGGTATCAATCTTACAAGTTACCCCTTCTCCCAAATTACCGCTGGCTTTTAATGTAATTATTGCAGCTTCAGGTTCTTTTTTATATCGTTCTTTTATTGGTGCTTGTATAGATCGCAGTTCTTCTGATTTCATAAATTTCCTTGATTAAAGTTTTCAACTTTTCTTTATATAAATTAGATAAAATATTGTATCTGTCATTATATCGCTTCGTTATACAAATTGAACTTGAAGATTTGGATGAGTCTTTATCTAAAATACAATATTTCTTTTGAACAACAAAGCAAACTCAATCATAACTTTTAATACAATTAGTTGTTTAAGCAAACAGTTGTTAGAAAATATTTTTTGCTTTAACTAGATCAGTAATAAATTAAAATTAGTAAGAAATATCATGGCAAATACTTATCAAACCATGCTTTTCTCAGCCGGTCGACTTCCTTGCGATGATTTTTTAAGAAATGGTCGCCGCCTTCAAACAATATAAGCTCGTGAGGAATTTTTAACTCATCCATTCTTTTTGCCATTTCAATTGTCTGGTCCGGTGATACTGTTTTATCATCTTTGCCGTGCATTAAAAGAAATGGAATCTTCGGGAGTTTATCGACAAAATTAATTATAGTCCTTTTTTCTAATTCGGCTTTAAGATCTTTATTTTTAAACAAATTATTATACAGGATTATCTTATCATTATTTTCATCAACATATTTTTTTAAGTTGGAAATTGCGCCGCTTAACACTGCGCAATTAAAATTTGGATTTTTCAATAGCGTAAGATATGTCATCATGCCGCCGCGGCTCCATCCTTCAATTCCCCATTTGTTTTTATCGGCCACCGGAATTTCATCTGCAAGAGAGATGAGATTTAAAATATCATTTACGTCATCTCCGCCTAATTGTTCCTCGCCTTCACTTCCGGCGTTTCCACGGTACTGCGAGGCAAAAACAACATAACCCCAGCTTGCTAATTGACCGAAAATTCCTCGAGCAGTAAATTTATCTATTGCACCTTTATCGCCTGAACCGCCACGGTTCCAGATAATACACTGATATTTTTTTGAGTTATCCAAAGGATAAGCAACATAGCCTTTTATTTTTAATCCATCGGATAAATATGTTATTTTTTCTACAACCGAATTGTCGAATACATTTTTTCCCCATCCGCTTATTATCATCTTATTTTGATGATCCGGTAATTCAATTTTCTGCCTGTCAATTAATAAATTGTTCATCTTAAAACTTTTTGAAAATATTCTCTAATAATATAATTAATACCAAATATTTTAATAACTTAGTAGTGTTCCAATTTGATCATATGTCATTGTGAGCGGAGTCGAACAATGACATTAATATCATCATCCCTCAACTTCGCTCGGGATGAACTTGTTAAATTAATAATTCAAAATTGGACGGTATCAATAACTTAGTATCAGTATTAAATTGAATTTTAATTAAAACTGCTGTTTTTAATAAGCATATGCTCTGGAACATACTTTGTATCTTCTAATTAATTCAGAAATAAAAAATAAAAATTAAAATTATTATTTTTAAGATCATTAACAGAATTTGTGGTAAATAATTTATGCCTGCTAAAAATAAATCTAAGAAAAAGATAGACGCATCTAAAAAAGAAGAGAAAAAACTAAAGCCAATTTATAAAGTTACCGGGATAATTATATTTATTGCTTTGGTATTGTTTTTAATTTATTCAAATTTAATTAAGAAAAAAGAAGTTAATACTGATTATATGTTTAAAAAACAAGGAACTCTGACTTTCTTAAATTCCAATAATGATGTAAAAGCCAAAATTGATATTCAGATTGCAGATAATGATTTTGACAGAGAACTGGGATTAATGTTCAGAAAGCATATGGACGAAAATCAAGGTATGCTTTTTATTTTTCCGCAGGATACGATTCAAAATTTCTGGATGCACAATACATATATTCCACTTGATATGATTTTTATTAATTCGAATAAAACAATAGTTACTATTCAAAGAGCGACAAAAACTTTATCAGATCAGACTTACTCTTCAACCGCTCCGGCACAATATGTATTGGAAGTAAACCTGGATTTTTCAAGAAAATTTAACATAAAGGTAGGGGACAAAGTTGAATGGACAAGAATTAAAACACAGCCGAATTTATAATTAACTGAAGTTAAGCAATACTTTTATATAACTCTTTCAGAGTATTAAATGAACCATTTGTCTCTTTAAGTCGGGACGTTGTCCCGACCTTTTATATGTGACGCTTTTGACATAGCCATTCCTGCGGGACAGCGTCATTTTGAAAATTATAGCCCCTGGAAGGGACAGATTCTTTAGCCGGGAACAACATCCTCGGAAATAATTTTAGTAATTAAAAAAAATTTAGTTTTCATTAGTCTCCGTAGAGTTCCAATTCAGTTAATTCGCAAATGATGTGAGCAATTGTAATATGTCCTTCCTGTATTCGTTGAGTATTATAGGAAGGAATAACAATTGGAAGGTCAACCAAATCTTTTAATTTGCCTCCAAGCCCGCCGAGGAAACCGATCGTTTTCATTTTTTTTGATTTTGCAGTTTCTACGGCTTTTACAACATTAGTTGAATTTCCGCTTGTGGAAATAGCTAAAAGAACATCGCCTTCATTTCCTAATCCCTGAACATTACGTGCAAAAATATTTTCGTAGCCTATATCATTCCCGCCGGCTGTTAGGTTTGATGTATCTGTTGTAAGAGCAATAGCGGCTAAAGCCGGTCTTTGAATTTTATGATTCAATCTAATCATTAATTCGGTTGCAATATGCTGGCAGTCTGCTGCACTGCCGCCGTTACCGCATAATAAAAGTTTGTGTCCGTTTTTATAGGCATTAGAAAGAA
>CAZCFZ010000110.1:0-11979 GCA_964498065.1 uncultured Ignavibacteriaceae bacterium | reverse complement strand
ATACTATTTAAGCAAAATCATTTTTTTTGTACTTACAAAATTTCCCGCATTTATTTTATAAAAATAAATTCCCGATGAATAATTTGAACCGTTAAAATAGGCATAATAACTGCCGGGCTGTTTTTCTTCTTTTACAAGTGTTGCTACTTCCTGTCCTAAAATATTATATACTTTTAAAGTTACATAACCGGTTTCTGCGATTTGATATTTTATAGTTGTAGTAGGGTTGAACGGATTGGGGTAATTCTGTGACAAGTTATATGAATAAACAACAACATTTCCATTATTCATATCCTTTCTAATATCTTGATACGCAGATCTTGCATATGTAATATCCGTTCTCAAATCATTCAGATTACTTCCGGCTGCTATTGCAAAGCCTACATCAATTGTCTGCCCCGGTGCAATTGTATAGGGACCTGAAGAGGTAACTTCCGAAATATCACCCGGGCCTGCTTGTGCTTTTCCTATTCCGCTGGAAATTGCTTCCCATTTTTCTGCAGGTGTAAAGCCGTCATAAATATTTATACCTCCATTAGATCCGTCGTTTAAAGTTCCATAATAACCGTAATTATTTGAAGAGATTAATGCTGTTCCTACCCACGTATTAGGATTCCCGCCTTCGTGATAAACATAACCTAAATTGCCCGTATAATCATAAGCAGTTAAGTCGCTGTCTCCTGATGCTTCAACCATATCCCAGTCAAAAAATAATCCTGCATAGTAATTTAATATTGTGGAATCGGAATTGTTTGTAAAATCATAACGAAGAATTATGAAATTCTGATTCGGTGAGTTTGAATATGTGTATGACTGAAATTTTGTTGTAATACCCATTTTAGATCTGCCTGCATTATCATCGTTAAAAGTTCCCAAAGTTTGCTGAGCAGCAATTGGTCCAGGAACTTTTAATGAAATATGCTGCAAAACTTTAAAGGAGGTATCTTCATAATTTTGATCCAACCCGCGAGCAGCATCGGAAATATTATTAGGAGAATCCCCGGTTATCAATGCACCTTCAAATAAAAGGTTAGGTCCGCCGGAATATTCAAAGCCCTGCCCTTCTATATTAGTAGGATAGTCATTAAACCCGAGATTACCTTTGCTTGTTATAGTAAGTGTAATATTGTTTCCGGATTGAGTTACATAAGATGGATTAACAATTATACTAATTAATTGAAAATCCGAATAACTGCTGCCGTCTGTATATTTTAGTATAAAATTTAACTTAGCATCGAAAGGCACTGAATCAGCCAATGTAAATGTAAATTGAGATGCTGAGTTGCTGAAAGAATCCAAAGTTGCAATATTATTAACATTAAAAGTTCCGTTATCAACAGTAGAGTAGGAATTCAAGCTGATTAAAGAAACATTAAGGCTGCTGATAGGTTTTAAATAGTTCATAAATTCCGCATTAACTGAAATAGTTTCTCCAGGCTCAAAAATATTATTTCCATTCCCTCCAGGAGCTGCATCCGAGTATACAATATCTGTTGCCCTTACCGCTTCCGAATTTGAATCTGCCAAAGCTTTATATGCATCAATCCTGCCATTTCCTAAAAGATATTGATAATTTGGGTTTTTATCTGAAATATCATCACAATTAACTCTAATTTGCTGTGCAACCTGTTCCGGCGTATAATTTGGAAAACGTGAAAATACCAGCCCGGCCAAACCTGCTGTTAACGGCGACGAAAATGATGTTCCGCTTAAATATGCATATGATGAAGTATCCCAAGTTGAATATATATTATCTCCTGGTGCCGAAACAGAAACATTAGCGGCGTAGTTGGAAAATGAAGCTTTAAGGTCATTTTGATTAGTTGCTGCAACTGCTAATACACCTTTATAAGATGCCGGGTAAAAATCCTCGCTTGAATTATCATTCCCTGCTGCAGCAACAATTAGTGTCCCTTTCGAAAGCGCATAATCAATAACCGACTGCTCATAATTTGAAAAGCCGCTTCCACCCCAGCTGCAGTTAATTACCTTAGCACCGTGATTGACTGCGTACATAATCCCTTCAAAGCCGTAAACAATATAAGGATCCCCGCTTGCATCGGTAATATCACCCTCAGCGGCTTTAACCGGCATAATCTTACATTTATAACCAATACCGGCAACACCTAAGTTATTATTAGTTACAGCAGATGCTACTCCGGCAACTGCAGTTCCATGAAACGGTTTATCTTCCATCGGATTGTTATCCGGTGTACCTGTTAAACCTCCAAAGTCCCATCCGATAGAATCACCAGGCGTAGTTGCAGCATCATTCTGCCATGTAGGATTATGCCAGATGTTTGCGTACAAATCCGGATGCATCCAATCAACTCCCGTATCAACAATACCTATAACTACCGTTGCATCTCCTTTAGATATATTCCAAGCGCCCGCTGCATTTATTAATGCAAGTCCGTATTGTAAAGGATAATAGGAATCATTAGGCGTAAAAGTTACTTTTCTAACAAACTTAGGTTCGGCCCATTCTATACTACTTAATTTTTTAATTTTATTTGCAACTATTCGAGGATCAGCATTACCGGAATATTTAACAAACATAATTCTGTTTAATCCGAAAGCTGAATTAGATTGATTACCAAATACTTCTTTTGATGAAGTAAATTTGAATTGTTTAAATTCAGAGTTTAATCGGGCCGTTATATTTTGTACTTTTGATAATCCGCTGACCGAAGAACTTTTCAATTTTATGACTACAGTATGTTCAAGATAATATAGATTACCCTTATGAATTACTTTTGTGTTTGAACTTGAATTGCTGTTAAAGCCTAAGTTTAATGCAGCTACCGCACCTATTAAAACCGGTAAGAATATATTTTTTATCTTGCTGAATATCATTTGACTTCCTAAAGAATACTTTTTATTAAAAGGAAAAAGAATAATTAAAATGACTCGTTTAAAAAAAGCAAAAAATAATCTTAATTCTTAGTTAAAAGAAAGTTAAATTTAATATTTACTTGACAAAGCACACAACAGTAGTTATGTTGCACTATATTAATTCCCTATATAATGTTATTCTTTTTCTCCTTTTGTATTTAAAAGCGGGCTCTTACTAAATAAACAATAAAAAAACGAATTAAAGGGGTAGACTATGAAAAAAACATTTTTTCCTTTAGTTGTTTTTCTTTTTTTTATACACACTTTTTACATAAATGCTCAGTCAATAAAATTGGGAGTTAGAGGGGGATTAAATATTGCAAATTTATCATTCGATCCCGAAGTAAGTACAGTTTTACCGGGGATGGCAAATTCCAATAGAATATTATTCTTAGCAGGCGGAATTTTTCAATTAGATTTAGCCGGTCCTGTTTCCTTCGTAGTTGAACCTACTTATATCCAAAAAGGTGTTAATGTTGAAGGCAATAATATCTCTTTCGATATCAGCGGTCAACAAATTCAATTAAATAATCTAAAAATTTCATATAAACTTGAATATTTGGAAATTCCGATTTTATTAAGAGTCAATATTCCATTACCGATGGTTAAACCATATGCCGAAGTTGGTCCGACTATCGGGTTAAATCTATCATCTTCTTATACAATGGAACTTAATTACGCAGGTCAAAGTATGTCTGAGGATTTCGACAATAAAAATAATACTTCATCAACTGAATTCGGTCTGGCTTTTGGTGCCGGGGTTGAATATAGTATAAATCCATTGGTTTCATTTGTTTTTGACGGCCGTTATTCGCTTGGCTTAAGTGATCTTTCAAAGGATCAAACAACTGCCGATCAACAGCAGGTACAAAATCCAAAAATTAAGTCTAGTGGAATTCAATTTACTTTGGGAGTTTTGTTTGGATTGTGAAATAGTTTTTAATTATTGAAAATTATAAATATATAAATCGAAATTTCGTTGTAAAATTTTCACTTCTTCATATTTAATTAATCGGGGTTCTTAACTAATTATTTATATCAAACATTTCTTGGAGGTAGGCTTATGAAAAAGGGTACAATCATTTTCGTATTTCTTATGTCTGTTATTTTCATTTCATCTTCTACCTATGCACAATTCAGGTTGTCATTATCACCGGCTTTGGGTTTAAATTTTAATCTTCACACAGGTTCGGATTTACCCGCAAGCGGAAATGGTTTTGGGATGATGATTGGCGGATACGCCGATATGAATTTTACTGAAAATATCGGCTTGATTGCCGGTTTGGCATTTTACGACAACCGCAGCGGGTCTTACTCAGAGACTGGAACCATACCGGGTTATACTTATACATATTCTGAAGACGTTGGTGCTAGTTTAGCATACTTTCAAATAGAATCCTTATTCAAACTTGGTGTAAAACGTTCCAACTTTTATTTCGTTATGGGACCTGTTTTAGGATTCAATATTTCCAGCGAGGCTGAGGTTACATATAAAATTACTACTCCCGGTGTAACCTTTCAAGACGGCAGTACTTCTCAAAAATCAAAATCGACAATTAAAGATACCCAGGTAAGATTTGAGCTTAAAGCCGGAGCCGGTTATGATATCCCAGTTGCTGAAGGAATTGCTATTGCACCACAATTAACTTTCGGATACGGCCTTACCAATGTTGTATCTGATGTTAAATGGTCAATATTAACAATCCAGGCACTGGTCGGCGTAAAAATTAACATGTTATAATTTGGAATAGTTAGAAAAGTTTAAAGGTGACTCAATAATATTCTGAGTCACCTTTTTATTAGGAAATAATTTTTATTGACTCATACTGAGCTTTTATAGTTTTATCCAAATCTTCTTTTGAGTGTGCGGTTGAAACAAACGCAGCTTCAAATTGTGCAGGAGCTAAATAAATTCCTCTTTTAAGCATTTCACTAAAATATTTACCGTAAGAAACGGTATTTGATTTAACAGCCGATTTAAAATCTTTAACTTCCTCTTCAACAAAAAATAGAGTCATCATGGAACCTGCTCTATTAAATGCATACTTCTTTTTTAATAATTTAAGATTTTCCTTAAAACCTTTTTCCAGGTATGCAGATTTTTCTTCAAGCTGCTTATAAACTTCAGGATGTTCTTTAATATAATTAAGTGCCGCATAACCGGCAGCCATTGCCAGAGGATTCCCGCTTAATGTTCCTGCTTGATAAACCGGGCCGCTTGGAGCAATCATTTCCATTATATCTTTTCTTCCTCCGAAAGCACCTACCGGGAGCCCGCCGCCTATAATCTTGCCAAATGTTGTTAGATCCGGTTTAATATTATACAATTCCTGAGCGCCACCCTTTGCCACTCTAAATCCTGTCATAACTTCATCAAATATTAAAATTATTTTTTCTTCACTGCATACATCTCTCAACTCTTGTAAGAATTTTTTTTCAGCAGGCACTACTCCCATATTACCGGCAATCGGTTCAATAATAATTGCAGCAACCTCATTTTTATTTTTTGAAATCAGCTTTTTCACCGACTCGATATCATTATAGTCGGCTAAAAGTGTATCCGCTGCATTCCCTTTTGTAACTCCCGGACTTGTCGGTATTCCCAGAGTTAATGCACCTGATCCCGCTTTGATTAGAAAATAATCTGCATGACCATGATAGCAGCCTTCGAACTTTATAAATTTTTCTTTCCCGGTAAAACCGCGGGCAGCACGCACCGCGCTCATTGTTGCTTCAGTGCCGCTGTTTACCATCCTTACCATTTCAACGGAAGGCACCAGTTCTGTTATTAGCTTTGCCATTTTTACTTCCAGTTCGGTTGGCGCTCCGAAACTAGTTCCGTTTTCAATTTCCTTAAGTAAAACTTCTTTTATAAACGGCGGATTATGCCCGAATAAATGAGGTCCCCAGCTTCCGATGTATTCTATAAATTCGTTTCCGTCAACATCATAAATTTTGGAACCTTCACCTTTTTTTATAAATAACGGATTACCGCCTACGGCCTTAAATGCCCTAACAGGAGAATTTACACCTCCGGGGATATGTTTTTTTGCTTCATTAAAAAGTTGATTGCTTTTTTCAGTATTCATTATCTATTCCGATTTATTATTCGCAACAATTTAAACTAAAAATATATTTATTAAATTTAATAAATTCTCAAATGCCAAATAGGGAAATACAGAACTTATCTCAGCAAAATCATCTTTTTCGTTGAGATATAATTTCCGGAATGCAGGCTATAGAAATATATGCCGCTCGTTAACTTAGAAGCATTAAAATCAATAACATATTTTCCCTTATTTTGAAATTTATTAATAAGTGTTTTTACTTCCTTTCCCAATACATCAAATACCTTTAATGTTACAAATGCTCCATTAGGAATTTCATAATGAATTACAGTAGAAGGATTAAAAGGATTCGGAAAATTTTGTCCCAATGAAAATCTTGAGGGTGAAGAATTTACATTTTTAATTGCAGTAGGATATAATTCTATTTTACCTATTTCGAAAAGATCTTTTCCGGCTAGCCCGGAATATTCAGGATAATAGCAGTATATTTTAGATACAAGATTAAATGAAGGTGTAGCGCCCTGGGTTAAAATTCCGTTCCGGGTTACAGGATTTATATATTCCCATATGATATTTCCCAAATTATCTACTTCAAAAAATTTACCCGCAGTTCCTTCACAAATTAAGGTGTTTCCATTCGGCAGTCTTTCTTCCCCCGAAATATTCTTTGCATAGAATGAAGTAGGCGGAATTGTTTCATATCTCCATGTTAAAGAATTAGGTCCATATTGTCCGGTTGAATCTAAATAATATTCGCCGTTAGAATTTAAAGGCGGTGTAATTTCATCAACGGTTGAATAAGCATTCGGCGGCGCTCCATGGTCATTATTAAAGATTAAGATATCTCCTTGTCCAACCAATCCGGAATCAATCCATCTGGCATCATGTTGACTAAACAGCATTTGATCGGCGGCAGTTCCGGCACGGTATGCTTGAGGATTTCCCCAGCGGTATAATAAATCTCCACCTTTTCCTTCTCTGCCGCCGGAATGTCCCGCAGCTTCTGCAGTTGTTGTTGAATGATCTATCACCCAAATCTCACTGAAATTATGTACGCTAAGAAGTATTTCATCTCTTTGGGGATTATAGCGCACCGAATTTATATGCAGCCAATCTTCAATAGTTGAACCGTAATTAATATCAATTAATTCCGGATGTTTTGATACATCACCGTAATTAGCTTTTGTAGAATCAAAATCCTGTATTAAATGATCCCATGCATGCCATTGCCATACAATATCCCCTCCTAAAGTCCCTGTTGGTTTTACTTCGATAATTTCACCCGGCCATAGTGCTGTATCTAATCTAGCTGGATTTCTTCCCGCAGCAATTGCTTCCGCATAAGTTTTATTTTCCCAGGCAATCATAAGAATATCACCGTTCGGAAGATACGCAATGTCGTGGTGTGTGCAATGTTCTGAGGAGTAATAGTCAAAAGACCAAATGAGATTTCCGTCCTAGTCATATCTTTCAACTCTGCCGCCGGCACCGCCTGCTAAAAAAATATTCCCGCTTTGAATTATTGCAGGCCTAAGCAGACTTCCATCAGGCAAAAGCATAACAGACTGAGCCGGCCTGTATTGGCTCGTCCACTCATGAATTAAATACCCCCGGTTATCAATCAAATAGGAGTTTTTTGAAGCAAGTGGTGAAAACAGAGTATATCCATTATATGATTTTGCAGAATCATTAAAGATAAGTCCGACAGTATTGCTCTGAGCCTTAATTGCCGGTCCGGTTAGCAAGACCATATAAAATAGTATTAATGTTTTAAATTTGAATTTCATGTGTTAATACTCCAATTTCCATAGGTCATGTTATTATTATTGTAAAAACGAAATTATCTAAATAATAGTTTGTAATCTTTTTGCTTAGCCTTTTCCCACCATTCCGTTGGAATAACTTTCCAATTATTCAAAGTTTCCGGCTTTACAACTTTTTTAGTTTCAATCCACTTCATTAAAAAATAACGCAAATCTTTTTGAGTTGAATGAATAACTCTGCTTGCTAATTCGTTATGCGGAATTTTGGCCCCTTCTGTCAAAAGCCCGCCTCCGCCGTTTCCCCTGTATGAATTTACTGCGACTGTATATTTCTTTTTTAAATCAAAAGGCTTTCCATTAGATAGCGAAGTAATTGTAATTCTTTCGCCTGCAGGCTTAGAAACATCTACCGTGTAAATGATTCCTGCTGCAGATGAAAAATTATAATAACGTCCCGAAACCATTGCCCTACCATTCGTTAAGATAACCTTCCCGTCCTTGTCCGTGGAGAATTTTAAAAGATGATCATCTTCATTTTTCATTTGATTAAACCATTTGCCGTAAGAATATTCAAGATAATCTTTTATTTCCTGTCCTGTTAATTCCATAGTATAAAGCAGATTTTCATATTTATAAAGATTAAACATATCTCTCACATATACGGTACCTTTTTTAATCTCCGCATTAAATGAAAGCGGAGCCGCAAAGGAAGCATCAGCATGGGTTAATTCAAGTTGAATTTTTTGAATAAGATCAACAAAAGGAGAATCACCGAATAATGATTCACGCGTTGAAATTGTTTTTGTAAAAGTACCGATTGGTTTTGACACATATCTTTTTACTTCTTCAATAGCCGGTGCAAATTTTTTCATGTAGCCTTCATTAGGCTTATAATTTTTACTGTCTATAATTTCGCCTTTCATTTCCTTCGTCCACTTATGATCTGCTTTATCGTAGCTCATTGTAATTTCTGCAACAGCAGCATGCCTGGCAGCATTGGCAGGATCAACAATTAGAACATTTTTACCTTCGCTATTTTTCACAAAGAAATTCCACACTTTATGGTCATGACCGGCAAACACGACATCAAAACCGGGTACCATTTCTGCTACAAGCCTGGAAGCATTTTCTATATCCCTTTCTCCGTCATCATAATACTTTTTTACATCTTCCGGTCCCGAGTGAAATAATCCGACAATCAAATCCGGCTTTTCTTTTTCTTTAATAATTTTAATCCATTTTTGAGCAGTTTCTACCATATCCTTAAATACAATTCCTTTCCATATATCTTTCGGAAGCCAGTTAGGAATTGAGGGAGTGATCATACCTAGCACGGCAATTTTAATTCCATGCTTTTTAATTATTGCATAAGGTTGAAAATACGGCCGGTTGGTTTTTGTATTTACAGCATTAGCTGCTAACCAGGGGAACTTAAATTCTTTTCTGATTTTGTCGTAAACAGGATGGCCCGGTTCTATATCATGGTTGCCCACAGTTCCCACATCATATTTCATATAATTCATAACTTGTGCACAAATATGGGGAACATTTGTCTTTTCGAAATTATAATAATAAACAACCGGCTGGCCCTGCAGAATATCTCCATCATCCAATAGTACAACAGACTGGTCTTTCTTTGCTCTTTCTTCTCTTACATAAGTATAAATTTGCGCCAGTGAAGTATTTATTTCCTTATTATCTTTAAAATCAAAAGGGAAGAGTGAACCGTGAACGTCGCTGGTTTCAATTAATTTAAATTTTATAGTTTGAGCGTAAGTACAATTAAATAACAATAAAAGAAAAAACGATAGAAAGATAATACGATAAGAAATTTTTTTACTCATGTTTAATCTCTAATTAAATTCGCATTTATTTGATTTAGCTTATAAGGTTTAAAATTAAAGAAATAATATCGTTAAATTAAAAACACAAAATACATTAATTGAAACAAAAAAGTTCTCCTTTTTAATTTCTTTAAACAACTAAAAATAATGGACAATATTTCAGCCGCTCCATAAAAAAATTAATAAAAAGAAATCTTATTTTTATTGAAAACAAGAAGATTTTTTAATACTTTACATTACTTCTATCGCGGCACACCGGGAAATAATTAAAAGGAGAGGATAATATGGTTACATATATGTTGTTAATGAAGCTTACAGATTTAGGACTTAAAGAAATAAAAAATTCACCCCAAAGAATTGATGAAGGAATTAAAACATTTGAAAAAATCGGCGGTAAAGTAATTGGATTTTATGCCGCAGCAGGCGAGTATGATTTTGTTTCATTAGGGGAAGCCCCAAATGACGAAGCCGCAATAACCTTTGCACTCGGACTCAGCGCGCAGGGATATGTTAAAACAACTTCCGTAAAATTGTTTGGTGTAAACCAGTTCAATGATATGGTTAAAAAATTTTCATAGTATTATTATTCGTTAAACTTGGATAACAGGTAATATATTTAATCCGGTGTGCCAATCAGATTGATACTTAAAGTTTTAACTATCTTTTCAACTTAAATAATGGATCATCTATGTTATTAAAAATTAACTTGATGAGGTGTATATGAATAAGGTAGAATTAATGACTGCCGCTGCTATTAATGCTATGAACAGTATAATGAATCTCACTTCATCCGATAATATATTGATTTTAACGGATGTTCATTGCAGTAATATTGCCACTGCTTTTAAACAGGCCGGTTTCAGCAAAGGTTGCAAAGTAGATGTTTACAGAATTGATGAAAGTTTACGGCCAATAAAAGAAATACCTGCAGGTTTAATATCTCTTCTTCCCGGCAAAACTATTGTTCTTAATATCATTAAAGCTTTGGCAGAAGAGATACAATTCCGCATAAAATGGATATTTAAGGTAAAAGAAACAGGGAGAATAAAATGCGCACATATGCCGGGAATAACGGAATCAATGATGACGGAAGGTCCTTTGAATGTTGACTACGAAGATATGAAAGCAAAGGCGGATTCCTTGATTACTTTACTTAAAAATGCCGAAGCGCTTCATATTACTACGGATGAGGGAACCGACGTTATGCTCGGAATTAAAGGTAGAAAATTTATTGATGACATTTTTATTGCCGAAGGGGAAATGGCCAATCTGCCCTGCGGTGAAATTTATTGCGCACCGGAAGAAACATCTGCCGACGGTGTAGTAATATTTGATGCCAGCATAGGAGATATCGGGTTATTAAAAACTCCACTAAGAGTATCTTTGAAAGGTGGTAAAATTCATAAACTCGCAGCTGATGATTCAAAGTTAGTTCAAAGAGTAATTGAATTAACAAATATAGATGAAGATGCAAAAATTATTGGAGAATTAGGAATCGGAATAAATCCCGGAGCGCGTATTACCGGCAATATGCTGGAAGATGAAAAGGCTATAGGAACAGCACATATAGCATTCGGCAACAATGAAGATTTTCCCGGCGGCGGAAAGAACAGATCTAAAATTCACCGCGATTATTTATTTCATCGCCCCACAATCGAAGCATTTTATAAAAATAAAACCAGCCGGAAAATTATTCACAACGGAAAATTTTTATTTATTGAATGAAATTCCGCTGTTTACTGCTTCAATAGTTTTTGTTTTTAGTATTAAAAATAATTTTTAAATCAAAAAAGGCGTCCAACAGACGCCTTTCGGAAATTTACAAACAAAAAATGTCTTTTTACATTCTAGGTTTAGCTTCATTAACAACGATATTTCTTCCGTTAAATGCTGAATCATTTAATGCTTTAATAGCATTCTTTGCTTCAGAAGGATTCTCCATTTCCACAAATCCAAAACCTCTCGACCTCCCGGTCTCGCGGTCCTTAATAACTTTGGCTGAAATAACTGTTCCATGCGCTTCAAAAGCTGCCTGCAGCTTTTTGTCATCAACTGCCCATGGGAGAGAACCCACAAATAATTTAGTACTCACTTAAGAACTCCAAAAAATAATAAATAAAAAATCCGGTCTATTACCGGATAAGTAAAATTACATATTTTAGTTCAGATTACCTAATAAAATTCCACTTTTTGAATACAAATCACACAAGATTAAATGGTCATGTTAAACATGCCTGTAACACATAGAAGATATCTTAAGTTTTGAAAATATTAGTATTAGTAAGTAAAATTGTAATATAATATAGCAGTTGTGTGAAATAAAAAATCATTTAAAAATTAGTGAAATAATAGATACTTATGTCAGTCTGAGCGTAGTCGAAGACTTATATTCACCGTTCGACTCCGCTC
>CAZCFZ010000109.1:7998-12161 GCA_964498065.1 uncultured Ignavibacteriaceae bacterium | reverse complement strand
GGGACAGGGTTAAAGAATATATTAAATATCTTAAAAAAGAAATCGATATGGTAAGAACTTATCTTTTACCAGATCGAAAAGTAACTCAGATCCATTGGGGCGGAGGAACTCCGACTCACTTAAGACCAGACGAAATAAATGAACTGGCATCTTACATTAAAGAATCATTTAAATTCAACGCGGATTCTGAAAACGGATGTGAAATCGATCCTCGTGACCTTACAAGACAGCACCTCGAAGCATTAAGGAACAACGGCTTTAACCGTATAAGCATGGGTGTGCAGGATTTTAATGAAAAAGTTCAAAAAGCAACGAACCGGATTCAGCCGGAAGACATAACAAGACAAACCGTTCAGTGGGTTAGAGAGCTTGGCTTCAGCAGCATAAACCTCGACCTTATGTACGGGCTTCCGTTTCAAACTATTGATACATTTCAAGAAACACTTGAAAAAACTATTGATATTTCTCCTGATAGAATTGCTGTTTTTAATTATGCGCATGTTCCGTGGATGAAAAAGCATATGTCGCTTATTCACCCGGAAGATTTACCGCTGCCGGAAATAAAACTTGAAATTCTAAAATTAACAATTGAAAAGCTAACAAGCGCCGGTTATGTTTTTATAGGAATGGATCACTTTGCAAAACCTGACGATGAATTGGCTGTAGCTTTAAAAGAAAAGAAACTTTATAGAAACTTCCAGGGCTACAGTACACATTCCGGCTCTGATTTATATGCAATGGGAATAACTGCTATCAGTCAGCTGCATCAGGTATATGCACAAAACTTTAAAACGGAGAAAGAATATTTTGAAGCAATTGACAAAGAAATTCTCCCGGTAAAAAGAGGTTATTATTTAAATGAAGATGATATAATACGGCGTGAAGTTATAATGAAACTTATGTGTAATTTCGAACTTGATTTTCATTATATTGAAGAAAAATTCAAAATTAAATTTAAAGAATATTTTGCCTGGGGTTTGAACAATCTTAAAGAAATGGAACATGACGAATTGGTTAAAGTCAGCGACAAAAAAATTGAAGTAACTTCGATGGGCAAACTTCTTATCCGTAATATCGCAATGAACTTTGACGGTTATATCGAAAGAAAGGAAGATACTGCAAAATATTCTAGAACTGTTTAATAATTTTATCACCAAATAATTAAAGGATTAATGAATAAAAAAATTGTTGTGCTCGGCGGCGGTATTTCAGGATTAACAACTGCTTATCTACTTCATAAAGATGGATTAGATGTTACTGTTCTTGAAAAAAAGAATGAAGTCGGCGGCTCTATGGAAAGTGTTTTTGAAAATGGTTACTTATTTGATCGAGGACCAAACAGCGGACTTGAAACAACACCCTTAATTGGTGAGGTCGTAAGAGAACTTGGAATAGAAGATCAGCTTTGTTATGCAAATAAAGAGGGGAATAAACGTTATATTCTTCGAAACAACCAGCTTCACCCGCTTCCCATGAGTCCCCCTGCATTTTTAAAGACAAATTTGTTTTCCTGGAGCGCTAAAATTCGTCTAATGGCCGAACCTTTAATCGGAAAATCAAATGACGGATATTACCAGAGCGTTGCAGAGTTTGTAAAAAGAAGGCTTGGTAAAGAATTTCTCGATTACGCGATCAATCCCTTTGTTGCCGGAGTTTATGCAGGCAACCCGGAAGAATTAAGCGTTAAATCCGCATTCCCGAAACTATATGCTCTTGAAGAAAAATACGGCGGTTTAATAATCGGCACAATAAAGAGTATAAAAGAAAGAAAGAAAAGAGCAGAAAAATCAAAGCAAAGCGCGAAAATGTTTTCTTTCATTAACGGCATGCAGACACTTCCCAAAGCCTTATCAAAATCTTTAAATGAAAAAGTGATTACAGGTGCGGAAGTTACTTCAATAAATAAAAAAAATACCGGATACTCAGTAACCTACAATCATGATGGTAGTGCAAAGGAAATCAATTGCGAAATTCTGTTGTCAACCGTGCCTGCATACGTTGCAGCCGAAATATTTAGAGATTGGGATGAAAATCTTATAAAACATTTTTCTCAAATTTACTACCCGCCGGTTGCAGTAATGTATTTAGGTTACGATAAGAAATTTATAAAACAACCGCTTGATGGTTTTGGCTTTTTAATTCCCGTAAAAGAAAAAAAATCTTTTCTCGGTGCAATCTGGAGTTCGGTAATATTTCCGAACAGGACAATAAATGGTAATGCAACATTTACTTTATTTGTAGGCGGGGCGCGGAATCCGGAAATCGGGAATATTGATAAAGAAATTCTTTTCAAAAAAGTTTTAGGAGAATTTGAGGGCTTAATGGGAATTACCGAAAAACCGGTTTATCAATCATACCGTTACTGGCCCAAGTCAATTCCACAATATAATATAGGTTATATTGAACACGAAAAATATTTTGAAGAGTTTGAAAAGAAAAATCCGGGGATAATTTTGGGCGGAAATTATCGGGGCGGAATTTCTGTAGGTGATTGCATAAAAAATGCTGAGATTATTTATAAAAGAATTGCAGAGCAAATTAGCAATGAATAATTTATAATTAACAATTCGGAGAATGGGGGTTATGAAAGCAAAAAATAATCCGATTGTTGAAAAGAGTTTTAATTTTTCAGTCAGAATTGTAAATTGTTACAAATATTTAATTAAAAAGAACAAGGATTTAAAATCCTTATATAATCAGCTTCTTGATGCGGGAACTTCTATCGGCGCTAATGTTGCTGAATCTCAAGCTGCAGCTAGTAAGGCCGATTTTAAGAACAAATTAAGAATTAGTTTAAAAGAATCTTACGAAAGTGAATATTGGTTAAAATTATTTTTCGAAACTGAAATTTTAGGTAAAAAGGAATTTGAGAGTTTAATTACCGATTGTATAGAACTTATTAAACTTTTAACTTCAATAATAAATAGTACAAAATAATGTTTTAATAATTTTTAATTGTTAATTCATAATTGTTAATTTCTAGGAGTTGAACATGGCTACATTTCCAATAAAAAGATTAAGAAGACTTCGTTACAACCCGCTGGTTAGGGATATGGTGCGGGAAACGGAATTATCTAAAAATGATTTTATATATCCCTTATTTGTTGTTCCCGGTGAAAAAGTAAAAAAGCCGGTAAAATCTATGCCGGGTGTATTTCAAATGTCTATCGATGCAGTTGTTGAAGAGTGCAAAGAAGTTGCCGCTCTTGGAATTCCGGCAGTTATTTTGTTTGGAATTCCCGAACATAAAGATGAAAGAGGCTCCGAAGCATATGATCCAAACGGTATAATTCAGAGGGCTATAAAAGCAATAAAATCCGAAGTAAAAAATCTTCTTGTTATTACAGATGTTTGCATGTGCGAATATACTTCACACGGCCACTGCGGATTACTTGACGGCGAAGAGATTTTAAATGATGAAACTGTTGATCTTCTTGCCAAGGAATCTTTAACACATGCCCAAGCAGGCGCAGATATAATTGCTCCATCCGACATGATGGACGGCAGAATTGCTGTAATAAGAAAAGTTCTGGATGAAAACGGATTTACTAAAATTCCTATCATGAGTTACGCTGCAAAATATTCTTCCGGGTATTACGGACCGTTTAGAGATGCAGCTGAATCGGCTCCTGCATTCGGTGACAGGCGTTCACATCAAATGGATATTGCAAACGGAGACGAAGCTCTGCGGGAAGTTGAGGCGGACATAGAAGAAGGCGCGGATATCGTTATGGTAAAACCGGCAGGTCCATATCTGGATATTATTAGAAGAGTGAAAGATAAATTCGGAATGCCGACCTGCGCTTATCAAGTAAGCGGTGAATATGCAATGATTAAAGCAGCCGGTATTAACGGATGGATTGATGAAGAACGTGTTATGATAGAATCCTTAATTGCAATTAAGCGTGCCGGTGCAGACATGTTCCTAACTTATTTTGCTAAAGATGCTGCAAAGTGGATTGATAAAAATAAAAAATAATTCATTTGATAATTAATAAATTAACCCGGTTTCAACTCGAGGCCGGGTTTATTTTTATATGAACTTAGAAATCGTTCGTGAATATTGTTTGAAAAAACCTGGCGTATCGGAATCATTACCTTTTAATGAAGACTCGCCTGTTTACAAAGTAATGGATAAGATTTTTTTAATTGCAAGCCTTACT
>CAZCFZ010000109.1:0-7898 GCA_964498065.1 uncultured Ignavibacteriaceae bacterium | reverse complement strand
AGACTCGCCTGTTTACAAAGTAATGGATAAGATTTTTTTAATTGCAAGCCTTACTCCGCCCATCAGTATTAATATTAAATGCGAACCTGAAAAAGCAGTCGAACTTAGAGAACGATATAGTGCAGTAACGCCAGGTTATCATATGAATAAACTCCACTGGAATACAGTTTTGTTTGATAATTCAATTCCGGATAAATTAATTCTTAATTGGATTGATGATTCATATAACCTTGTCGTTCAGGGTTTATCAAAATCTAAAAGATCTATCCTAAAAAGACTTTCCTAAATCGTTAATGGTAAATTATACCCCCACATCCCTTATTTAAGACAGTAATTAGTGACAATTCGCACAAAACTGGTTGGTGTAAATAATAAATGTTGTAACATTAAATGTTATTGCATATATTTTATCTGTCACTGATTTATAATTATTTAGTTGGAGGATAAAATGGAAACAAAATCAAATGTAGCGGAAAAGACTCTTGAAAAAACTGTATGGAACTTAGATAAGAGTCATTCTAAATTACAATTTTCAGCGAGACACATGATTATCTCTGAAGTTACCGGGCATTTTAATAACTACGATGTTGATGTAAAAGCAGGTGATGGTTTTACAGACAGCGAGGTCACGGTTACTATCGATTCGAAAAGTATAGATACCGGAATTACCGATAGAGATAATCATTTAAAAAGCCCTGACTTCTTCGATGTGGAAAATTATCCGGAAATTACTTTTAAGAGTACAAAAGTTGAAAAAGTGGATGATGAATCATACAAACTGTATGGTGATTTTACAATCAGGAATATTACCAAGCCGATTGTTTTAGATGTAACCTACGGCGGTACAATAAAAGATCCATGGGGAAATACGAGGGCCGGATTTAAAGTAACAGGAAAAATTAATCGATTTGATTATGATTTAAAATGGAATGCACTTATGGAAACCGGCGGTGCTGTCGTAGGAAAGAATATAAATATTACATGTGATATTGAATTGACCAAGGCGTAATAAATTAAACGGCGGAACTTATATGATAAACGAATTATTGCAGAAAAGATTTAGTCCAAGGACCTTTTCTGAAAAGAGAGTTGAACATGAGCAGATAATTGATTTATTGGAGACGGCAGGGTGGGCGCCGTCTTCAATTTATAAACAGTCTCGGCAATTTTAATTTGAGAAAAAATGATCGGGAGACTTTTAATTAACACCTTAGGCAGTTAAATGTTAATTATCGGAGATAAGCTGAGGATGATTCTGTATTAATTTTAACAAAGGCTAAATTAGAGAGTGAATCTACAGATTTGTAATCTTATTTTATATGTTCCGGTAATTTTGTTAAGCATATTGCTTTTCAAGCAATAACAATGAGAATATTTATATTAGTTAGATAAAGGTTTTGATCCCGACAAAACGAAGGCTATATTTGCAGGGCCGGATAATTTCATCCACGTTAGTTTCCTAGCAATCGGTTGTAAAGATAATTCCGAATATCTTCTGGAAGATTTAAAGATAAGAGGATTGATCGTAAGGCATTGAATAAATCTAATTGAAAACACTCTCGCCGGTAAATTCGGAGATTCATTTTTTAAAGAACAAGATCAAGAAGTTATAAAAATTTAATTGCACGATGAAAAAGATAATTCATAAATCTTTTGAAAGAGGAAAGACAGAACTAGGATGGCTGCACAGCCTGCATAGTTTTAGTTTCGGCAGTTACTACGATCCGGATAAAATGGGATTTGGTTTGCTAAGAGTTTTAAATGATGATACTGTTGAACCTGGAAAAGGGTTCGGAACACACCCGCATAACAATATGGAAATAATTTCTATTGTTTTAAACGGCGCCTTAGAACATAAAGACAGTATGGGCAGCGGTTCTGTTATTTATAAAGGAGATGTACAGGTAATGTCTGCCGGTACCGGAATTACTCATTCTGAATTTAATCATTCCCGAACAGAACTAGTTCAGTTTCTTCAGATCTGGATTATTCCTAATAAAGGAGGCTTAAAACCGCGCTATGACCAGAAACATTTTGACATAAAGGACCTGAGAAATAAAATTATGACAGTAGCGTCTGGCGAAGAGACGGATTCAAAAATGTTTATTAACCAGAATGCAGCTATATCAATCGGAAGTTTGGAAAAAGGAAAGGTATTAAGATATAATAATATTTATAATGAAAACGGCATTTATTTATTTGTATTGGAAGGAAGTATTAATTTAGATAACGAATATATAAACGAGCGAGACGCTGTAGGAATATATGATACCGATGGATTTAACTTTAATGCTTCTTCCAATACTAAATTTATTATAATTGAAGTTCCAATGAAATAAGACAAAAGATTTGACTTAATAAAAAGTTATTGATTAATTTAACGCAAAACAAATATATAAATTTTAATTACTAAACTTGGATTTTATGAGATTAGAAGAAGAAATAGCACAGAAACATTTTAGAAACGAATACCATAAGGCTGCCGTAAATATGGTTTATACGTTAAGCTGGATGATAAATCAGCAGGTCGATTTTTTTAAGCCTTTTGGAGTTACTGTTCAGCAATTTAATATACTTAGAATTTTGAGAGGGCAGCATCCGAATCCTGCCACAATAAAATTAATTAAGGAAAGAATGCTCGATAAAATGTCGGATGCTTCCAGAATAGTTGAGAAACTTAGGATAAAAGGTTTGGTTGAAAGAAGTATTTGTTCCCACGATAGAAGAAACGTAGATGTTGTTATAACTCAAAAAGGCCTCGATCTTTTAGCGGAGATCGATAAATATGATGATGAAGCAGATAAAAAATTATCAACTTTAAATGAAGAAGAAATCAAGCAGCTGAATGATTTGCTTGATAAATTAAGAGGATAATAAATTATTTTAATTCTTTACTAATTCCTTTTCCTCTAAATATCCTGTATACTCCTTCTATAATAAATGCCGCTCCGAACATAACTATCAGAATCCAAATATTAGCCGGAGAGGATTCCAGGGTTTTACCTATTAATATTATAAGAGCTATTAAGCAAACAATAACTCCCAGTATGGATATCCATGCTTTTGAATTTGTTGTTTTGTGCAGCTTTAGGTTTGAAGCATTTACAGCGGCAAATATCAGCAAAAATCCGGCGCTGCCCATTGTGGATATTCCGTCAAGGTTAAATAAATTCGCAACCAGTAGTGTAAGAATTGAGGTAATAAAAAGTCCCTCGATAGGCCGGTTCCAGATTTTTCTTTCCAATCTTTCCGGAAGTTCCCCGTCCTTTGCAATTACATAACTTACTCTTGAGGCGCCGTAAAGAGTAGCATTTATAGCCGAACCGGTGGACAAAATTGCGGCAATTGCAATTAAAGTAAATCCAAAATTTCCCATAAAAGGTTTCGCAGCTACGGCAAGAGCATAATCTTTTGATGCGACAATTTGGGCAATCGGCAAATTACCAACAGTCACTGCGGCAACAAGCATATAAAGTATAATTACAAAGATGACTGCAGAATAATATGCTAAAGGAAGTGTCTTTTTAGGATTTCTAATATTTCCGGCTGTATTTGCAATAAGCTCAAATCCCTCGTATGCAAGAAAGATAATCATTCCGCCCGCAATCAATTCCAAAGAACCGCTCCAGTCGGATACCTGTAATCTGCCGGTATCGATTGATTGAAATCCTAGAACAACAAAAAACAATAATATAATTAATTTTAAACCGACAATATATTCTTCCGATTCGCCCACCAGTTTAGAGCCAACAATATTTAACACCGTAAAAAGAACAATTGAAAAACTGATGAGAATATGTTTCCACATTAACTGATTAGATGAAAAAAAACTGGAAGCATAACTTCCGAATGCATATGCATAAAGCGAAAGCATAACAATATAACTTAACCAGAGCAGTACATTCATCCCGCCGGTAAACAAATCTCCGCCGAATGCCTGGTTTAGAAATTCTACTGTTCCGCCCTGACTTGGATATGCAACTGATAATTTCGCATAGGAATAAGACGTAATTAAAGCTACAATCCCTGCTATAAAAAAGGCAACGGGAGTACCGCCGTGAGCCATTTTAACCGCTAATCCAAGGACTGCAAATATTCCGCCACCGACCATACCTCCTATACCGATAGATACAGCGGAAAGAAGCCCGATTGATTTTTCATTCGTCGATTTATTATTCACAAAACAATCCGTTAATTAGTAAGTTAAGATCTGCAGTAAAAACTCCATTTAATTTAACTGTTTAAAATAATGGATTGGATGATTTTTTAAGTGAGTAAAGACAATTTTGTTTTAATTAATGAAAATCTGCAAGAACGTCAAATTTAATTAAGGTTTATTTCCCGGCTTGCCTTCATTTAAATTATTATAAAAGCGCTGGGTAGGATATGCAAAATCTATATCGCTGCATTTTGAAAACTCGCTTAAAATATTTTCCCACATTGCCTGTTCGCTTGCTCTCCGTTTTTTCGGATTACACAAATATCTAAGGGTCAAAAGTACACCACTGTCTCTAACACTAGTATAAACAATGGGAGTCAGCTTGGTATAAAAGATCATAAATTTTTTAGATGCGGCTTTAATTTTTTCTTCTGCGCCAGTGCTGAGCTGCTCAGCATTTTTGTTTACAATATTTCCGAGAATCTCTTTTGCTTTTTTCCAGTTACTTTCAAATGTAACAAGTACAGGTATTTCGTTCCAGATATGTTCGAAACCTTTGCTGTAATTTGCCTGAACTTCCGTGAATACTTTTTCATTTGGAATATGTACAATTCTGCCGGTACTCTGATCGGCATCTACCCAGTTTCCGATTTCCATAAGTGAAAATTGAAATATCCTGATATCAATTACATCCCCGGATGTCTCGCCTATCTGAATTCTATCTCCTACTTCAAACGGTTTCCGCCATAAAATAAATGCCCAACCGGCAAGGTTGACAAGAGGATCTTTCAAAGCAATAGCCAAACCGGCAGAAAGAAGTCCGAAGAAAGTTGCAACTGCTTGAAATCCCTCAAACCATATTCTCCCCACCAGAAGGAATCCAATTGTAAAAGCAATGTATGATGAAGTTTTTCTCCAGCGGTATTGTATTTTAATATCTTTGCTTCGGTGAAATATAAAATACAGCACAATTTTTCTAAGCAGCCAGAGAATAATTATTGTTAATAAAGTTGCAAAGATTTTTCCCTGAAGAACCGGGGTAATATCAAATGTTCTCTCAAGCCATTTTGTAAACTGCTCCATAGACCGCTTCCCGCTTTAATTTATACGATCATTAATTTACGAATTAAAATCTTCTCGATATATATTTTTGATTTATATTTCTGCTAAATTTTAATCGTCATCTTTATCTTTTTTATGCACAATCCTTACAAACGCACTTCTAACCGGCGCCGGCATAACAGAATTCTTTCCTTTTATATCTTTCCATAATATTTCATTGAACAAATCGTCCGGGACCGCATCTTCTCTTGTGAAATTTAACTTTTCACATTCGGCAGAACCATATGCACTGGCAAGGTTGGTTTGATTAATATCTATTAAAGGTTTTGTAACTTCATATGGTTCGAAGTCAGGCTTATCTGTTATAGAAAACAAAATAGGTGTCGCGGATAAATCGTACTGTGTCATAGGGGGAAGTCCTATTATAAGTTCTATTGTCTTTAGTACGCTTGAAGTTGAGTACATATTATGGTCAACATAATGCCTTTTAATGTACGGACTGATAACCAGAAGAGTGGAGCGGTGTGCATCAACATGATCAGAGCCGTCCTGTGCGTCGTCCTCTAATACAAAAATTATTGAGCTATTCCATATTTTACTATGAGAAATTTTCTGTACGATTAATCCCAGCGCATAATCATTTTGAGCAACGTAGGCCTGCGGAGTAAGCTTCCCTTTTCTCGTTCCGTAAGTATGATCGTTCGGCAGTCTAATTATATTTAAAGCCGGAACAGAATTTTCTTTTTCAAGTTTTTCAAAATCTTCTTTCCATTTATCGTAACGGACTACATCGCTCAGATCAAGATCCCAGCCGGGATAAGAGTGGCATGTATATTCATTTAAATCATTATCTCTTGCTTTATAAACACCTTCTTTACCTTTAACATCTTCAACGAATTCACCGTAATCTCTTAAAGTTTTACCATGATTAATTACATCGTTCCAGATATAACCGGAAGATGGTGCAGCAAGAGGATAGCCGCCTTCAAATCTATATGGTACACCGCGGCGGCCGTAATTTGCCGGCCATTCTTTCTCAACATAATCAGAGGCATAAGCCGCTGTTGACCAATTATGGCCGTCGGCACTTACTTCAGCATCTGCATAAAAATTATCGTAAAGAGTGAAATTCGTTACCAGTTTATGTTCATTAGGAGTAATCTTAAATGGGAAAAAACAAAGAGAAGAATCGCCGTTGCCTTCTTTAATGTCTCCGAATACCTCATCATACGTCCGGTTTTCTTTTATAATATAAAAAACATGCTTAATTAATTTGCTTCCGAGTTCGTCATGCTTATCCGGAATAACATTTTGTATTCCCACCCAATCTTTTTTCTTGTAAACATAAGGTGTGTTGTTATAAACCTGCTTGCTGAATCCTTCAAGAGTTTGTTCATCCGGATTATTTATAATGGATAAAGTGCCTTTGAATAAACTTCCGATATATTGTACATCCTTGGGCCATTTTTTTAAAGGATCGGGACCGTTGGGATTAGCCATTGAAGTTAAACCTTTGCCATTTGCCACAAGAATTTGATTTGTTCCCGGAATATATTGAACTGCTGTCGGATACCAGCCCACTGGAATGAAACCCAGACTTTTTGTTTTATTGGGCTCACTGATATCGAACAGTGCAAGGTAATTATTATCGGCATTAGCAACATACAAAACAGATTCATCTCCATTAAAACAAATGGCATTTGTTGTGCTTCCGTAAGGCACATCAGGAGATAAAGCGGAGTTAATGGTTTCGGTTTCTTTATTACGATTCAAATCGACTGCGGAAACAGTATTGTTATTTGCATTTGCAACGAACAATCGTGAGCCGTCTTTAGTTAAAATTAATTGGCACGGATGATCGCCAACTTTTATCATATCTATGACTTTAAGACTTTCTAAATCAACAACAGCAATGGAAGCTTTTCCCCAAACAGAGACATAGGCAATTGTTCCCGCCTCATTGCTTTTTACATCATAACAAGCGCCGTCAAGTTTAACTGTTCCGATTACTTTATTAGAATTCACATCGCAGACATATAATGAATTACTTTCTTTAGAAACGGCAAGCAGCAAGTTTTTGCTTTTTATAAAATTAAGCCCAGTAACAGAGATATTTTCTTTGGGGTACGGTTTGCCCAATAAAATGGAATCTTGAATTGACAGCTTTCCATCGTTAAAGTTGAAAACATAAATAAAATTTTCGTTGCTGGCAGAGACAAAAAGTTTCGAGTCGTCCCCGTTGAATGCAAGTCCGTACCATGTTTCTTTTAAGACATAAGTCTGCACCAGCTTCTTTTCTTTAACATCAACAACCGAAAGCGAATTTTTCCCCAGCCCGCTATTTGAAGTAATTGCGTACCTTCCATTGTTTGTAACTACCATATTTAAGGGGAGCTCTCCTATTTCAACCTGATCGCCGACAGGCGAAAGCCTCCAGCCGTTAGGCAGCAAAGTGTATCCTGAATATTTACCCGGAAGCAAACCGGGTTTACTGCTTTCGGTTTTTTCAACCTTGCCTGTACTTGAACAGCCGAAAGGAAAAATTGAGATTATTAATAGTGAAATGATGACGGTTAAGGAAAATTTCAGTTTCATTTTTATGTCCGCTTAAATGTGATTTTTTCTTTTGATAAAGATATTAAAAAAATTACTTAACCGTAATTAAAAAATGATTAAC
>CAZCFZ010000108.1:0-12227 GCA_964498065.1 uncultured Ignavibacteriaceae bacterium | reverse complement strand
AAAAAATCAAAGGCTAATAAATATTAAAAAACTTTGATGTTAAATTTAAACCATATTAATGATTCATCTTCATACTAAATAGGATATAATTTTAGATTGTTAAATTTGAGGTGCCTTCTTATTCTTCTATCATCCTTAAAATTGTTGGAAGGACAATAAGTAATAACGGCAGCGCAATAACAAACCCTCCGATAATCGCAATTGCCAAAGGCTGATGCATCTGCGCGCCTGTTCCGATTCCAAGAGCTAAGGGCAGCAGTGCCGTAATTGCTCCAAATGCAGTCATTAACGTTGGACGCAGTCTTAATGAAATGGAATTAACAATAGAATCATCCTTCTTAATAATCTTTTTCTTAGAATCCATATATTGAAGATAAATAAAAATAGAATTTTCACCTATGATTCCGACAATCATAATAATACCGGTGTAACTTCCTACATTCAGAGGAGTGCCTGTAATAAAAAGCGCCAGGAAGCTTCCTGCTATACCCAATATTGCAATTATAATAATGGATATAGAAACTCGAATCTTTCTGAAAAGGAACAAAGATACAGTAAAGACTAAAAGAATAGCAAGAATAAGTATCTTCATTAAATCGCCGAAAGCCTGCTGCTGCTGAGCGTATGCACCTCCGTATACTATTTCATAACCGGAAGGTAAGTGAATTTCTTTACTAATTTTCTTTTGAATTGCCGCTATTGTACTCCCAAGATCGCGATTGTTTAATCTAGCAACTACATCATAATCCTGCTTTAGATTTTCTCTGTCAATTTCAGCTACACCTTTTATGAACTTTAGTTTTGTAAATTCACTCACCGGTTTAACAGAACCGTCGTTTAGGGAAATAAAACTCCTTTTAATATCATCCAGGGAGTTTAACAGCTTCCCGTCGAACATTCTAATATTAAATAACTGGTTCTGACCTAAAACATTTCCTACAACCGTTCCTTTTATTTTGGTATTAAGTTGATATTGCAGTTCACTTGGTGTTAAACCGTATTGCGCCAGAGCAGTATTATTAGGCTGGAATAATATATTCGGCCCTGCAATTGTTATTCCGTCAAACACATCGGCAGTCCCACTTGTATTTTGAACGATGTCTGCAATTTTTTTTGCATAATTTTGAAGAGTAGCCTGATCGTCTCCGAAAATTCTTATTGATATTGGTTGTTTTGTACTTATTAAATCACCCAGCATATCTTCAATTTTTTGTCCGAAGTCTACTTGCAGCGCAGGCAGCTTGGCTTCAATTCTTTTCCTAATATTATCAGCTACTTCGTCTGTAGTTAATTTCCTGTTTTTCTTAAGTGTAATAGTATAATCGCCGGTGTTAGGCTCAGTTATGAAAAATCCGTTTTGAGTTCCAATCTCTCGTGAAAACGACTGCACCTCCGGAGTAGTTTGTAAAATATGATCAACAACATCAAGCATCCTGTCAGTTCCATCAAGTGAGGTACCGGGCGGACTTACAAAATCCAAAACAATTGAACCCTCATCCATCTGCGGTAAAAATCCGGAGGGAAGCTTCGGTATAATATAAATTGAAAAGGCAATTAAAACGATTACGAAAAGAAGTGATAATACCGGTCTGTAAATAAAAAAGTAAACCCAATTTCTAGTTTTAACTTCCTTATGCTTCCCGAGTGAAGATCCTTTTTTAGTAAGGAGTAAATAGATAACCGGCAGCCCGATCCATGTAACAAAGAAAGAGCACACAAGAATAATAATCATTGCATTCGTCAATACTTTGAAGTATGCGCCCGCAACGCCTCCCATCATAAAAAACGGGAGGAAGATTACAATGGTACTCAAAGATGAGCCGACCATTGCGGGGAATAAATATTTTATAGCTTTCGTTACCAAAGTATCGCTGTTTTCTTCGGGGTTTTCTTCGTGCGTGCGGTGAATTTGCTCTACTATTACTATAGCATCATCAATTATAAGACCAACGGCAGCAGCTATGGAGCCTATAGTCATTATATTGATTGTATATCCTATTGCATATAAAACAATGAATGTTAAACACAATGTTATCGGGATAGTTATTAATATTACCGAGCTTGCCTTAAACGATTTTAGGAAAAGCACTGTAATTAAAATAGCCAATAAAAGACCGATCCACACTACATCACGTATGCTTTTTATAGCATCTGAAACAAAATTTGCCTGGTTATAAAACGGCCGCAGCTTAACCCCCGGAGGCAATATTTTTTGCAGTTTGGGAAGCTCACTTTCAATCGAACCGACTACATCCAGAAGATTTGCATTGGGCTGTTTCAGGATGTTTATTATCGGAACTATTTTCCCGTTAGCCTTTATCTTTACATAACTTCTTTCGGCACCTATTTCAACTTTTGAAATATCTTTTAATCTTATCACTCTCTGAGGAGTATTTAATATAACAAGGTCGGCCAGCTCATCCTTGCTGTTCTGAGTTGCTTCGCTTAAGGTTAAATAAAGTCTATCGTAATCATTAATATATCCGGTAGAAGAAATAAAATTTGAGGCAGAAATTTTATCTGCAACCATTTGCGGTGTAATATGCAATTGAATAAGCCTGGCGGGATTTAATATAACGTGGTATTCCTCAACTTTTCCTCCGCCTACGTCAACCTCGGAAACACCGGCTATCCTGGATAAAAAAGGTTTAACTGTGTATTCCGCAATATTTCTTAAATCAATCTGGCTGTAGCCTTTCCCTGAAATTGAATAACCCAATACCGGGAAAGTTGAAGGGTTCATTCTTTCAATTGAAATATTAATTCCCTGCGGCAGGTCTTGTTTAACTTCATTTATTCTTGATTCAATCCTTTGTTTATCCAAATTGATATCCGAATTCCAGTTGAAAAATGCGGAAATCTCACAACTCCCTCTGCTTGTTGCGCTTCTAATCAAAGTAATACCGGGAACTCTTTTAATCGCATTCTCCAAAGGTACGGTTACGGTGACGGTCATTTTATCGACCGGCTGTTCCCCATTATCGGCAATTACTTTTATTTTAGGAAATGTAATATTGGGAAACAATGCCGATTGTATATTTACAAAAGAATAAACTCCGCCCAAAAGTATAATTAGTAATATAACTGCAATAGGACTTTTATATTTTGCATAGAAATTATTCATTTGACAATCTCGACTTTTGCAGTATCCGGCAAACCGTAAGCACCGCTTAAAACAATTTTGTCGGTTTTATTTAGCTTCGGACTTAAAATTTGTGCAATACTATCGTTTTCAATTCCTTTTTTAACATCAACTCTAATTGCTGTTGTATCATTAATTAATTTCATAATCCAGAAATTGCTTTCGGTAACATCGGTTACTAGAGAAGATTTTGGAAGTACAGTTGTACTTTCAAAATTTTTAAAAGGGATCTTTACCATTACATTCAAATTTTCCGGAACATCGCGGTAATATTTAAGCTTAATATAATATATTTGTGTTTGAGTGACGGGATTAACGGCAGGTACATTCTTTTCAATAATACCGGGAAGATTAACACCATCCGGCAGATTAACCTCACATTCATTGCCAATTTTAACCTTTAGAATATCTTCATAAGGAACATTTAATTTAATTCTTAGGGAAGAAGGATTGGATACAACTGCAATTTGTTCACCACCCATTACATAATTCCCTTCATGGTAGTTCAATTCCGAAACGACGCCGTTTGAATTTGCTTTAATAAAAATCGTTCCCCTAAATAATCGATTGCCCAGCATAATTCCTAAAGTATCGGTTGCTGCCGATTCAATGGTTTTAATTTGAAATAATATATCACCCGTTTTTACGTTATCCCCGATATTTTTATAATCTTTCACTATGAATCCGTCGAAAGTCGATCTTACAATTTCTTTATCTAAAAAAACTGTATTCCCATTCAATTCTAAATAATCGGTCATGTTCATCAAGCGCGGGTGTGTAATGGTTACGGGAGTTCCGCTGCTTACTTCATTAACACTGTCGGCTTCATTTCCTCCGCATGAAATTAGAATTACGGATGTCAATATCGAAAAGTAAAATATAAATAATTTCTTGTTTAGCAATTTTTTCATTTCAATTTCCGCTCTAAGCATTTATTAATCTTGTACCGAAGAGATTCTTTGGTTAATTTTGCAACTATTAAATTTTGTAAAATTATGCATTACCAGTTCCAATAATTAAAATTACTTATTTCCACCTGGTAATTAATGTTGGTGGTTATCTCGTTTTTCTGAAGATCAATATAATTTTTAATTATTGTTAAATATTCTATCATCGACAGGTTTCCCTGCTGAAGTTCTTTTTCCGACAATCCAAGCAGCCTTTTATAATCATTTATTTGGACTTTCAGATCACTAAGGTTTTTTCCCAGTGCTTTTATTCTGTTATAAGCATCTTTTCTTTTAACGTAAATATTTTCAGATAAGTATTTTTTATAATCGGTTATTGACTGCTCTGCAATGTAAGTCTGTTGTCTTGTAATATCCTTTTGTCCGCCATCCAGAATAGGAAGTGAAAAATTTATTCCTGCACTTATACCGAATTTCCTCTGTATATCATTCAACTCGACAGCATTCAGTCCGGCATTAAAAAACAAATTCACTTGTGGTTGATACTTTGTTTCAAAAACTTTTTGCTGGCTTGCAGTAGTTAGGCTGTCTAGATAATATTGAGTTAAAAATTTTGATCCCTTCAAATCAGAAGATATACTTAAATTTAAAGAATCGATTTTCACAGTTTGAGTATCTTTTATTCCGCATAAAGAATAAAGCTGCGAGAGTCCGCTTTTATAATTCTGCCAGGTTTGTTCCCTATCGATTTCGCTTGTTTTCAGTTGTATTTTAAGAAGAAGATAATCACTGGCCTTTGCATATCCTTTAGCAACAAGATCACCAGTAATTTTAAGCTGGCTGCTTAAATTATTTTCTATCTCCTTAGAAAGATTATAAAGCATTAAATATCGTAATGTGCCTAAATATAAATCGGTAACCTGTTTCCTTAAATTATGTTTCTCCATAACGGATTTGTTTTTATAACTTTTTCTTTCTGCAAAGTGTTGTTCTTTAAGAGCATTTAACAAACCGCCGTTAAAAATATTCTTCTCTAAATTTATTTGGGCGGAATATAAACCTCCGTTAGTTATGGCAGCGTCATAACCTATTGCTTTTGGATCCGGATTTGGCGTAAACCAAACTCCGTTGTTATTAAAATAAGGAGAGAACAATACGTTGCTTGAAAGATAAACTTGCAACGCAGAATTCTGTGCAGCGTCTAATTTCTCTTGTAGATTGTTAATAAGGGAAAGATTCCCAAAGTCTTTAATTACCGGTGAATTACTTAACGCTTTATTTATAAAAAAATTTAAATTGTACTGTGCATATAAAAAGTTACTAAGACAGATAAATAGAAGTAATATTTTTCGGGATGTCATCAAAAAATCTTGATCAAAATAGGTTTAACTAAAATTAAATATTTTAAAATATTGAAAAATAATTTTATTATCTAATTGTTTTATTAAAATAAGATATAATGGAATAAAGGTATAGGGATATAAAATTAGCAGAACTAGAATTCAAGTATAAACATCAACGCACCAAACCACTAAACATTTATACCCTATACCCATTTCCTTTATACTAAAAACTTACGTACTTTTTCTCCAATATCAATACACCAAAACTCCTGTTCCCGTTTTTACCTTTAAGCATTCCGGGTAAATAAATATTATGAGTTTCCGGATCCAGTGCCATTGTTCTAAATCCTTTCTCCGTGGTAATATTATCAACTACCTTAAACTTTTTGGGCGAAATTTCTTTTATCACAGTTAAATTACCTTCGCCGTTGGAACTAAAAACAAGGTGAGTTTCGGGATCATACCTGCAGGCATCCACATGCCCGCCGATTGGAAGTGTTGTTATAAGCTTTCCGGTTTTCCCATTTGAAATTGCCATCATTTTATTACGGCAGCCGGAAAATAATATTTCATTCTTCGTATCTATTGCCAGACCTGAAGGGCCATGCCCGGGCGCAATAGAATATGTTTTTACCTTTTTTAATGTTTTGGGATTAAATTCTTCAATTTCACTTTTATCTTCCAGGTTTACAAACATCAATCCTTTATTATTTGAAACTGCGAATTCCGGTCTGCCGTCTAGTTTTAAATTACCGACAACCTTATCTGTTTTTGCATCAATTGCCGTAACGTTTGAGCTTCTTCCGTTCATTGTAAAAACTCTTTCTGAAAACGAATCGTACACAATTGCGTCGGGATCTTTCCCGGTTACATGCATTTCGGTAATTTTTTTTAAAGTTTTTAAATTAAAAATCTCGACGGCATCACTGCTTCCGTTGCTTATAAAGCCCTTACCCATTACATCGGCAAATACTGCTCCGTGAACTCCTCTTAAGCCGTCTATTTCGCCAACTACCTTATTTGTTTTTAAATCAATTACATGAATACGGTCTGCATGTGAAATATACAGCATTTGCATTGGCGCATCTACCGAGGCATAATCCCACCAGCCTATTCCGCCGATATCAATCTTCCCCGTTATTTTATATCCGGAAGTTTGTGAATATAATATTACAGGGCTTAAACTAATTACCATAAACAAATACAAAAATAATTTCTTCATTTTATCCTCTTGTAGAATCATAATATTTTTTAGTTTTATTGTATTAATCACCCCTCGCCAGGATTACCATTATCTTGATTATTACCGTTTGATTTATCTTTTTCTTTATAATTATTGAAATTATATTTTAAATCCAGCATTACCTGAGGCGATTCTCTTATAAAATGGAAGTAATTATAAAAGTCTGTTCCTTGAGAATAAAATTCCCATCCACCTGTATGCAGTAAATTCCTAACCTGTAAAGTCAGAGACAATTGTTTGCCCATTAAATTTTGCTTTACTGCCAGATCGGTTGTAAAATATCCGTTCCACTTACCCTGTGCCGTAACCGAAGGACTATGATATCTTGTATTTAATTGTAGGTCCGTTGAGGATGTTATATTAAACTGGCTGCTGCTTTTGATGCTCCAATCAAAGCTTTCTCTTGCAAACGATTGATTAAATAAAGCACCTTGAATTTTATAATCATACACATCGCCTGTCAAATTAAACTGCCAAATTTTAACAGGGTTAAACGAAACCATAAACTCAGCGCCAAGAGAATGATCAGTTCCAACATTTGCAATTGAGTGAAGTGTTACATTATTGGTATAAACTGAATTAATATGCTCCATTTTATTATGAGTGAAGCGGTAATAAAAATCATTTGAAAAAGATACTTTGCCGAAGAATGTTTGATAGCCGATTTCGTACGAATCTATAAGTTCCGGCTGAAGATTGGGATCTCCTATACGTACATCATTGGCATCAAACCAAGTATAAAAAGGTTCAAGGTCGCCGCCGTCGGGGCGCTCTATTCGCCGGGAATAACCCGCCATAATTTGCGTACCGCCTGCAAAACTGTAAGATGTATGAATTGAAGGGAAAAAATCCCATCTGCTCAAAGAAAACTGTTCGCCGGTTTCTGCTAATTTCACAAGTTGGTAAGTATATTCGGTACGTGCACCAATTTGCACTCCAAGGCTGTCCCATTTATTCGAAAAGACTGAATACGCAGCAAATCTCGTTCGGTTGAAGTTGTTATTATGACTAAACGGCTGCTGAAAGACATAATTGTTATTTGTTGAATCAAAAAGAAATAATTGATTTATATCCTGTCTCAGCCTGATGAAATATTCAGTGCCTGCCGAAAATTTTTCATTTTTACTGATGGGCAATACATAATCCAAATTTCCTCGTAATTCACTGCCGGGACCAAGTTCCGTTGTTTTTGTTCCGTTAATTTGATTGGTGCTTACCGTTGAGTAGCTTGTTGAAGCTTCATTATTATTTCGATGTCTAAAAGATAAATTAGCCGTCAATTGATTACCATCGTCTCCGAATTTATGCAGGTAATTGGCATTGAAATCATAAAATGTACCCGAATGGTTATGGTTGGTATTGTCTAAATAATAGAAGTTCTGAGGTGCATTACTATACCATTGATCATAATTCAAAGTTGAATTTCTTAAAAATGACCTTGCACCGTATCTACCACCGATTGAAAGGTTATCATTATCACTAAAATTAAAATCCAGTCCGCCTCTTATTCCTGATAAAGTTCTTCCCCAAGTCATATCACCATTGGAATTTAGATAGGAGGTATTACCGGATAAAACGAACTGTTTATTTTCGGTACGGGTGCCGGGGAAAAAACGGCGGTTAAAATCCAGCCCCAGGTTGTAGCTAATAAAAGGCGTTTTATATTGAAAGTTAACATTCCCGCCGTATTTATTATTCAAGCCGCCCATAATATCTACTAACCCGCTCAAGCCGAGATTAGCATTTTTCTTAAGAACAATATTTATAATACCGGCAGTACCGCTCGCATCATATTTTGCAGATGGATTTGTAACTAATTCAATTGTCTTAATAGAACTGGCGGGAATTTGCTGCAAAGCGTCTTGCGCATCCATTACAGAAGGCTGCCCGTTAATAAGAACTTGGAAATTCGTGCTCCCTCTTAAGCTTACATTTCCGTCAATATCAACACTAACTGAAGGTACATTCTCAAGTACATCCGCAGCCGTTCCGGACATTGCTGTTTGCATTTGGCTTACATCTATCAATTTTTTGTCAAGATCGTATGTAATAGGAGATCTTTTCCCCTCTACAACAACGTTCTTCATATTTATTGCAGTCGGTTTTAAATAAATTTTACCCAAATCTAAATTGGTTTCAGACTTTAAAAGTAGAACATTTTTTATCTTTTTTGTTGCATATCCAATAAATTGAACGCTCAAGTCGTAATTTCCTGGTTTAATTCCTTTCAAACTAAACTCACCTCTTTTATCCGTCACTGTACCGGTTACAAGTTTATTATTCGACTTATATAAAAGCATTACATTAGAATATTCAATTGGAACCTTTGTGTTTTCATCAAAAACCTTTCCTGTTATTGAACATTCATCATTATTTTCATTTTTTTGCTGGGAGTATATTAAAGTTGATAATACGAATAAAAAAGTTGTTAGAATAAGAATTTTTATTACCATTATTTCTCCACATCATGAAATCCAGTTAAATAAAATATCCTGGAGTAAATTACTTTGCTATTACTAAATAATTTTTAATACAAAATTTTAACAATTTAATATTATTAGATGAAAATAAGATGAAAAATTAAGAATTGTGATATAAATATAAGAATCTGTGACCTGAATTAAGGGAAATTATTGGATTAAATTAGCTTATATTTCCAGGTAATATTACAGTGAAATTGGTTTTGTCATTAACTTTACTTTCAACGCTGATCTTGCCTCTATGAAGTTCGACAATTTCTTTGGCAATAGCCAAACCTAAACCGCTGCCGTTTATTTCCGCTCGAATTTCATTTGACCTGTAAAATCTATTAAAAATATACGGAATATCCGACTGCGGGATTCCATGACCTGAATTCTCTATACTAATAGAAATATTATCATCACTTTTATTGATTCTTATTTTAATTTCCGAATTAAATAAAGAATATTTGATAGCATTATCAATAAGATTCAAGAAAACACTTCTAAGTTTTTCTTTATCCGCATTTATTTCCACAGGATCATCAATAAATAAATTTATTTGGATGTCTTTATTCATTGCCGCTTTATTTAGAGTTTGGATACAATCGGCAAGCAGTTCGTCAATTCTAAAGTTACTTAAATTCAGCTTTGATTGAGATGCGTCCAGCTTTACAATTGTCAATAGCGAATTTGTCAGCTTGGTTAAATTTTCAATCTCCGAAAGTGCATTATTTATACTTTCCTGCGTATCGGCATCATTCATTTTTTTTTCTAGAATTTCAAGTTCTGTTTGAATAACCGTTAACGGAGTCTTAATTTCATGTGATGCATTTGCTACAAATCTGTTTTGACTCTTAAATGCATTGTCAATTCTTTCAATCATTTCATTTAACGTTTCACCCAGGCTTCTAACTTCATCTTTAGCTTTAGGCAGTTCAAGGCGTTCATTAAGGTTTTCTCCGGAAATATTTTTAGCCGTATTTGCCATTTGCGTGATAGGCTTGAAAGCAGCTTTAGAAATAAAATAAGCGGCAAATCCAGTTATAATCAGTCCGGCTGGAATTATAATTAGAAACAAATAAAATAAGCGGTTCAAATCATCAAAAACGTCTTTAACCGATGCAGCAGTTTCGAGAATATAAACCGAATCGTTTTCTGATTCAAACTTATTCCAAAAGATATGATATTTATGATGGTTTATTCTCTCTTTTTCATATTCAAATTTCCCATTTAATATTTTACTTAATCCCGGTGTAGAGCCTCTCGAAAGGATAGAATCTTTTACAATAATTTTCCCGTCTCTATCAAACAGCTGAAATCTTTCTCCTATTAATCCTTTGGATTTTATCGATGTTAATTTATCTAAATTGAGGGTTGAATTATCATGCAATTCATCTTCAATTTCCGTCCTTAATGAAATTGCATAACCTTTTAGATTGGTATTAAGCCTTAGGAAAGCAGCCTCTTTATTGCTATGATAAATTATAGCTGCAAAAGCAGTAAGCATAATTCCAAAAACTACAGTATAAGCTAATATTATTTTTGTCTTTATAGAAAACATAATTCCGGAAATAATAGTTAAATGAATTAAATATCAGTCATTCGATTCTTGTAACTTGATAAATCCAGTACCGAGAAACCAGCATCCAGAATCGAGCTTCAATCTTCCTAATCCCTAAAAATATATCCCGCTCCTCTTACTGTATGAATGAGCTGTTTATCAAAGTCCTTATCTATTTTTTGTCTTAAAAATTTAATGAATGATTCGATTACATTGCTTCGAGGATCAAAATTCATATCCCACAAATGTTCGGAAATAATTTCCCGAGTCAATATCTGATTAGGTTTCATCATAAATAATTCTAAAAGAGCAAATTCTTTTGCAGAAAGCTGTATCTCTTTTTCCTCTCTGTAAGCTTTATGCGTATTTAAATCGAGTTTAACTCCGAAGTTTTCCAAAACAGCAGAACGAACTTCACTGCGTCTCCTTATTAAAGCACGGATTCTTGCAAGCAGCTCACCTAAATGAAAAGGTTTGGCAAGATAATCATCCGCACCTTGATCTAAACCTTTTATTTTATCCGAAACGTCGTCGAGAGCGGTTAACATTAAAATTGGGGTTAGTACCTTATTCTCCCGCAGGTTTGCACACGTTTGCAATCCATCCTGTTTAGGCAGCATGATATCGAGAATTATTAAATCGTAATTATTAATTTCGGCGAGCTCTTCTCCGCTAATCCCGTCGCCGGCGGCATCTACAGCATAACCTTCGGATTTCAAACCTTTGGAGAGAGCTGCAGAAATTTTTTTATCGTCTTCAATTAATAAAATACGCATATAAATTTAGATTTATTACAAAGATATAAAGTAAAAATGAAAATAAAATGAAAGAAGGGATAAAACAAAATTTTTATATTAACACTAAATTATTATAAATAAAAAATCCGCAGCTAGTAAATTTAACCGGCTGCGGATCTTTATTAAGGCTTAATTGAGGAGAGTATTAATTAAGCTTAATTTCCGTTATTTCGTCGATGCCGCATATATTTTCTTCTTTCTTTTATCATTTTCTCATATTCGGCTTTTTGATCGCTGGTTAATATCTTTTCAAAATCTGTATCAGCATCGGTCATTATTTGCCTAAAAGCCTGCCGCCTATCCTGAACGGTATCCGGAACAGCCTTAATTTTATTTTCCGCAATAGTAAAGATCGAATCGGCTTTGGCTGTTTGAGTATCGGTTAAATTAAGTCTGTCTTTTAATCTGTCGACTCTGTCTTTAACCGAAAAACGGTTTTGCGCATTAGCGTTGAAAATAAAAGCTACTGCAATGATTGCTGTTAATATTAAACTTCTCATAAATATCCCTCTAAAAAGTTACAGTTTATTTTAAAAACCTATAGATATTCGACATAAAAAATCAGGACAAAGTTTAAAGATTGGTAATTCAAATAATTAGACTATTCCTTGAAAGGGAATTAAAAATTTTTGAAGAATTCCACTCAATTAGCGATTGAAAAACCGGCTTTTGATTCTTTTGATTTATTCCTTCTATAAAATGTACATTTTTTTTCAATGTATTTTTATTAAGATAAATTTCCAGCCAGTCATCATATTTTGTTTCCGAAAG
>CAZCFZ010000107.1:0-12370 GCA_964498065.1 uncultured Ignavibacteriaceae bacterium | reverse complement strand
GGCATTCCAGCCATAACATCAACGGCATCTGCACCGCCTACGCCAATTGCAATCATTCCAAGTCCGCCGGCATTAGGAGTATGTGAATCAGTTCCAATCATCATCCCGCCGGGGAAAGCATAGTTTTCAAGAACAACCTGATGAATTATTCCGGCACCGGGCTTCCAAAAGCCTAATCCGTATTTCCGGGAAATACTTTCAAGAAAATCATATACTTCCTTGTTTTCGTTAGTAGCTCTTGTTAAATCATCTTTTGCACCAACTTGTGCTTGAATTAAATGATCACAGTGCACTGTGGATGGTACTGCCGTAGTTTTTCTTCCTGCCGACATAAACTGCAGCAAAGCCATTTGCGCAGTTGCATCCTGCATTGCTACTCGGTCAGGAGCTAATTCGGAATAATCTTTACCTTTTGTTAATTCTTTTATAGGATTATCCCATAAATGTGTATAAAGAATTTTTTCAGCATAAGTTAAAGGCCTGTTAACTACTTTTCTTATGTTATTCAATTTTTCTTTATAATTTGAATAAACTTTTTTTATCATATCAATATTTGCAGCCATAATAAAAATCCTCAATTTTTTTCATTATCTTTTATTATTACGAAAATAACAAAAAGATGTTAAAATTGCTTGGTATCAAATAGTCGGAGGATTACAAAATTTTTTATTTATTAATTTTTGTGATTAAAAAGAAATTTTCTTTTTTCTTTTGTACATTTACCGTAAAATTGTAAATAATTCCATTCAAACAAATTATAGGCGGTTTTAAAGTTAGATTGATTATGAGAAAAATTACAATTCTTTTAGTTGATGATGAGCCTTCTTATCTTGATTTATTAAAAGGACTCCTACATCAAGAAGGTTATGAGGAGGTTTTAACTGAGCAATATCCTGAAAAGGTTATGGGTATACTTGAAACATGCCAAGTAGATCTTATTATTCTGGATGTTTATATGCCGAAGCTAAATGGTTTGGAACTATTGGAAAGTATTAGCCAATATTATCCTAAAATTCCGGTAATAATGGTAACAGCCATAAATGAAACCGAAATAGCTTTAAAGGCAATTAGATTAGGTGCTTATGAATATATTACAAAACCCCCGGATACCGACAGGCTATTCTTAACAATAAAAAGAGCACTTGAACAACATATCCTTGAGCTGGAATTAGATTCACACCGGTCTGCAGCAACAAAATCACTTTCCGATAAGGCCAATTTTTCCGATATAATTACAGCATCTCCTTTAATGTATAAAGTGTTTGAGCTGGTAGAAATTTTTGCACCAACCAATGAAATGATTCTAATAACAGGTGAAACCGGAACCGGTAAAGATTTAATTGCCAGGAAAATTCATGAACTGTCGCCACGAAAAAATAATCCTTTTATAGCTGTAAATCTGGCTTCAATATCCCATAGTTTATTTGAAAGTGAATTATTCGGTCACGAGAAAGGTTCGTTTACGGGAGCCTTAAATGAAAAAAGAGGCTATTTTGAAGAAGCAAACGGCGGAACCATTTTTCTTGATGAAATTGGTGAACTTCCTAAGGAACTCCAGGGAAAACTACTTAGAACCATTCAATACAATCAGATTTATAGGATTGGAAATCCCAAACCAATTCAATTAGATATTAGAATAATTGCGGCTACCAATAGAAATTTGGTTGAAGCTGTAAATAATAAAGAATTCAGAGCTGACTTATATTATAGACTTAATAGGGGATTCGTACAATTACCGCCATTAAAAATTAGAGACGATGATGTAGTTTTATTGGCTAAACATTTTTTACGTATTAGCAATATCACTTATAAAAAAGAGATTAGCGGATTTGAAAACAATGTCCTGGAGTTATTACGAAATTATGATTTCCCGGGAAACGTTAGAGAATTGGAAAACATAATTTTTAATGCAGTAGCAAAAACCCCTAAAAATGGAACAATTAAAGAGCTGGATATACCGCGATTAGCCGCTTTCCACCAAAAGGAATCTATTAAATTGATTACTATTGATGCTGCTGTAGAAGAACATATAAAATCAGTTTTGAGTTTTACAGGAGGTAATATGCTTAGAACTGCAGACATTTTAGGAATAAGCGAAAGAACATTACAGCGCAGGCTAAAAAGCATACGAGAAAAAGAATAACTTTCTAGTCAAAAGACAAATCTGTCACTACAATTGACGTCTGTCAATTAATATACCTTCAATAAACAAAAAAAAAGCTCAATTCATTAAAATTCAAAAGGATTAAGAAGTTATTTTTCAGGCATAATAATTGAGTTTTTATTAGCAAGTAAATTTTAATCCATTTATGCGGAAATAACCAGAGGAAATTATGAGTGGTATACAGTCAATACTATCTTTAGGCGGTATGATAATTCTTGCATTAATTTCACTACGTTTTAATTCATCGGTCATGCAAACTTCTTCCGCTGATTTCGAAAATAAAGTTTACTTAACTTCATTCTCCATTGCGGATAATTTAATAGAAGAAATAAAAAGTAAGAGTTTTGATCAACATACTATTAATTTCCCTACAACAAATCCGGCTAGCTTAACTCCCCCTGATAGTTTAAGACCTGAGCCAGGTGAAGTTAAACCGTATTATAATGATGTAGACGATTACAACGGATATCAAGATACTACGGCTGCACCATATTTCGAAAAATATTATATATCATGTAAAGTAGAATATGTTACAAGCAGCAATCCGGACGTTGCGAGTCCCGTTCAAACTTTTTATAAGAAAGTCACGGTAACTGTTAAAAGTGATTATTTAAGCAACCCAGTAAGTATTTCAGCAATTTATACTTTAAAATAATGAATACAATGCTTGACATAATGGGCGCCAGCCTAATTGGAGGAATGATTGTCCTCATAATAATGAATCTTAACATTTATTCTAATCAGATAAAGTTTGCCTCAGATACAAACTTAAGACTTCAAGGTAATGCCGGAACTCTTGCCGAAATTATCGATAGTGATTTAAGAAAAGTCGGCTATCAATACGACGGCACTGCAATAATCGACGCCGAACCACATAAATTTTCTTTCTATTCGGATATCGATTCATCCGGGGCAATGAGTACTGTAACTTTAACAATAAGCGATTCAACAAAACCATCCTATACTTCCAATCCTGATAATAGAACCTTTTACAGAATCGTTAATAATGATACATCTTCAGGACCATCATTAGATTTAACAAACTTAAAATTTTCGTACATGAATAGTTTGGGTGAAAAAACTACCGCTCTGGATAGTATAAAATATATTAAAGCCGAACTATGGTTTGAATCTTCTTCGAAAGTCGATTCAAATTACGCAAAATCATATTGGGAAGTAACAGTAAATCCAAGGAATATATAATGGGCAAAGGAATATTAGTCGTTATACTTGGTTTAGGAATAATTATTACTATCTTAGAAATAAATTTAAATGCCAATACAAGTCAAGGATTTAGTACTACCGTAAACTATTACGATGATTTGCAGGCAAGGCTTATTTCTAATTCAGGGATAGAAATATATTTGGAGAAATTACGAGAAGATAAAACATTAAGCGGTACCTTCAACAATAATCCATTAATGGACGGGAGTTATGATATTTCAATTACCGGACCGGATACGGCGTTAAAAATAAAATCTATTGGCAAATTTTTGGGCGTTAACCATACAAGCATGATATTAGCAAAAAGAACTCCTATTGTACCGCCTGCCGTTAACTCTTCAGTATATATTTCTTCGACCAACTTATCAATAAATTTTAACGGTAATGTTGATATAAGCGGTAACGACCATGATATGAATGGTAACCTTACAGCCGGAACACCATTGCCGGGAGTTGGCGTAAATAAACCCTCGGACAGTGCCTACGTGGTAAATAATATTAAACCGAAAATAACTAAAGCAATTACAGGCGCCGGCGGTACACCTAGTGTAGCATCAATTCCCGATACCACGAACTGGGATCAAGTTACTCAAAATATTATTTTCGCAGCCGACTATACTTTACCTACCGGGACATATTCTACAGGAACTGCACTCGGAACTCAATCAGATCCTAAAATCACTTATGTTAACGGAGACGTTAATTTTACAGGTACTTCAGAAGGCTATGGAATTATGGTAGTAAACGGTAACCTTACGTTAAGCGGACAATTTACTTTTTATGGAATTATTATTGTTTATGGTCAATCACAAATTACTGTGCAATTAACCGGTAATTCTACCGTATATGGGGCAACTATGTTCGTAGGGCAAAGTGTAGATGTTAAAGCGGCGGCTGGAAATGCAACATTATATTACAGCAGCGCAGCGATAAATAATGCAAGACTAAACTTAAAGTCTTCTCGGTTTAAAATACTTAGCTGGTGGGAATAATTTCTTTGTTTAGAAAAATCTGAATCTTTAACAAAAAGATATTCCTATTTTCTCACAGAATATTATAATAAAATTATCTTGTTCTTTATTTAAACTCAAAGTTATTAATATTAATTAAACTCAAATTAGATTAAACTATCATGAGAAAAATAGAGACATACTCAGATATAAACAATCTTTCGAACTACTCAAGAGAAGAATTGTTAGCCCAGTGTTTGGATTTGAACCTTCCGGTTTCACGCTTTGATAATATAGAAGCTTTAAGAAATCATCTTGAAGCCGCATATGATGAAATTGGAGAGAATTCGGAAACTGATATTGAACCCGAACTGCAAGAAGAATCTGTTTATATTGGGAAGAGAGATCCTATCTTTAAATTTATGCTAACAAAGTTTATTCAACTTTTTTAAACTTATTATTATTAAAGTTGAATATAATCAAAGTTCGAACGCATCGTTTCTAATTAAAAGAAGAATTGCAGATTGAGGAACTATCAAAAATTTTTCTTTTTCAAATTCGATTTCTACGGCTTCTTTCCTCAAAAAAATTGCCAGATCCCCTTCTTTTGCCTGAAGCGGTATGTATTTAACTGGTTCCTTAGATTCCTTCCACGGCTCATCTTCAATAGGAGAACCCATTGGATAACCCGGTCCCACTTTAATAATATACCCGCTCTGAACTTTTTCTTTCTCAGATACACCAGGAGGTAAGTAAAGTCCGCTGCCGGTTTTTTCACCCGCTTCTTCCGGTCTAATTAAAACTCTATCGCCAACAACTACAAATTTTTGTAAATCTTTCAAATTAATTTCCATTTTAAATCGTTGTATTATCCTGAACAATTTTTTTTACATCAGCGCAATTAGACTGATTTTCATTCATTTAAATATAAAAAAGTTGAGTAAAATTATGAAGCTTTCGGATTTTTCCTAAAAGAACAATTAAAATTGTTTTAATTGGCAATGAAGAATATAAATTATTTATAAAATTATTGCTGAATGATAAAATTTAACCTATTAGTAAAATGTTAGTTTCAATTTTCTTCTTATTATAATTAAATTTACTGTTAAAGTTAAATAAAGACATATTAAGTTTAATTATTCATTTCTATTTTTATAAATGAAGAAAGTATTATTCATAACATATTATTGGCCGCCGTCGGGCAAAGCATCTATTCATTGGCCTTTAAAAATGATAAAGTATTTACCTGAATTCGGATGGCAGCCATTGGTTTTAACGGTAAATAAGGAAGATTTGTTTTCAAAAAGGGATGAAAATCTATTCAAGGATATTGACAAAAATCTAAAAGTATTTAAAACTAATTCATATGAACCCTTTGATGTTTATAAAAAATTTACTGGAAAAGATAAAGATGATCAGCTAATTGCGTCCGAGACAATATCAAAAACAAATTATAATTTTAGCCACAAGATTTCTATCTGGATAAGAATGAATTTATTTGTACCGGATGCACGTGCCGGATGGTATTTCCCTGCTATAAGTGACGGGAAAAAATTACTGAAAGAAGAAAAGTTTGAAACAATCATATCAATAGGCCCTCCTCATACTGCTCATCTAATAGGGATGAAACTCAGCAAGCATTTTAAAACACATCATATCCCGGTATTTATTGATCCATGGGTAGATATAGCCTATTACAGAGGATTTAAAAGGAATAAACTGACTTTAGCTTTTGACAATCACCTTGAAAAAAAAGTCTTAAAGCACGCAGATACAGCCATTTTTGTTACCAATACAATGAAAGATGATTATGTCAAAAAATATAATTTTCTATCAAATAAGTCTCATGTACTTTACTGGGGATTTAATGAAGATGATTTTAATAATAATGAAATTAGAAAACATGAAAATAACGAAAATGAAATAATTGTTCATGCCGGTAATATTTTTGATTTTCAGAATATTCCGGCTTTCTGGAATCGGGTTAGAAAAGAGATAGGGAATGGGAGAAAATTAAAAATTCATTTTATCGGAAGCGTCAGCCCGGGAATTAAAGAAACAATTAAAAATTCCGGCCTTGAAGATTATACGAATTATTTGGGATTTCTTCCATACAATCAAATGATTGAAGAGCTTGGAAGAGCTTCTTATCTTTTAGTATGTGCCACGGAAAAGAGACATGTTCCCGGAAAATTATTCGAATATTTGAGAGCCGGAAAGCCGATAATTGCATTCGGTAACGATAATGAAGAAGTTAAAAAAATTATTACCGAAGCTAATGCGGGAAATATTTTTAACTATTCCCAAGATGCCGGAGATATTTTAGAAAATAAAATAAAATTTAATTTTAATATTGCCAATATTAAAAAATATGATCGGAAAAATATTTGCAGAGAATTAGCATCTATTATGGAAACAATTTGATCAAATAATATTTGAACTAATAATTATAACGGCAGTTTTGAGCTGGAAATTTTATTTTAATCACAAATCATTTTTAGTTTCTACAGTTTTGATGCTTGCAATAAACAAATCTCCATTGAATTATTTGAAGATGTAGCCGTATAATATAATCTATATTTATTCCCAACCTTAAGTAAAAACGGATAATTTATTTGCGACCATTTATTCCGTGTCATCATATTGCTAAATTCATAATTGAAATTTTTTATCCAATTTTTACCATCTTTAGAATAGGCAATCCCAAATTTCGTTCTATCTTTACTACTGTATATCATTACAAAACGATTATTATCGTATATAACTGCAGGAAAGGTAACACCAATTCCTTCCCAGGGAAAAGATGGGCTTAAGATTGGATTGCCGGAGTATTTGTCCCAGTGAATACCATCGCGGGATACAGCTAAGTTTATTCTCATATTATTGTAATTATCTCTTGGGCTAGATGAATAGTACATGTAATACAAGTTGTTATTTTTTATAACAGATACGGCACCAATTTTAAATTCGTTTGAATCGTTAGCTTTTAGCACCGGATACGGATATCTATGCCAATGAATGCAGTCAGTGGATAAAGCAAGCCCTACCTGCCACTTCCCTTCTTGTGAACTCCAGCCATTATAATATAATTTATAGTTTCCATTATCATCTTTTATTATGGCGCCCGGGCCAACAGTGTAGTCGTCCCATGTGCCTCTAGTGTCATTTTCAAAAACCGGTTCCTCCAATATATTTTGCCAGGTAATGCCGTTGGACGATTCGGCATACCAGATATTACCTTTACCGGAATTATAAATACATATATAGAACATCTTATATATGCCTTTATCGAAAATTATTTTTGCGGTACTAACTCCATTTGGCCTGGAAGGATTGTTCAGTCTAGTGAAAATAGGATTATCTGGATAATTTAACCAATGTTGATTTGATTTTCCCCAATTTACTGTAATATGAACGCTTCCTGTTTTATTCTTATCCGGCATTAAGTTCAACTTAACATTTGAAGTTTCACCGGGTTTTATTAAAATATCATCTGTACCGGAATAAATTATACTGCCTGCCTTGTTTTGGGCAATCATTTTTAAATGCCATTTCCCTAGCGGCACACCGGTAAAAATAATAGAATTACCAGGATTATTTACAATATCTATTTTACGCATTAGAGTATCGGCCTTATTTCTGATTAGGTAAGCAGTTATACTTACAACTTTGGACGGGATTCCATTTTTATCAAAATTCAAAGCAGCCTGACCTGCATTATGTTTAACAGAATTATGCTTGGATATATTACTATCTGAGCAGCTAGACAAAAAGAATAAAAATACAAATATTATTGAAAGTATATATTTCATTGTTTCCCCGAATTATTTATGAAGTAAATAAAATTCTGAATTTTAAAATTCAAACTTATAAATTAAATGACTGGGTCATACAAATTTCTACAGTATATCCATATGGTGTTGCAGAATAATATAGTCTATATTCATTACCGACTTTTATTAAAAAAGGATAATTAATTTGAACCCATTTCCGGTTTGTCATTTGATTACTTAATAAGTAGTTTGAATTTTTCGTCCATGTTTTTCCGTCTTGAGAATATGCAATTCCGAATTTAGTCCTATCGGAACTGCTGTAAACCATTATAAAATGATTATTATCATATATAACAGCAGGAAACGTAACGCCAATCCCCTCCCAGGGCAGAGTAGGGCTTAAAATAGGATTACCCGAATATTTAGTCCAATTTAAACCGTCTGAAGATGTTGCTAAATTAATTCGCATGTTATCGTAATAGTTAATTGGACTTGAAGAATAATACATATAATAAGTGCCATTATACTTTAAAACAGATACGGCTCCGATTTTAAATTCATTAGAGCTATCGGCTTTGAGAACCGGATCATTATATCTTTCCCAATGAATACCATCAGCTGAAGTTGCTAATCCTACCTGCCATTCTCCATATTGAGAACTCCAACCATTAAAATACATTCTGTAATTACCCTGGTCATCTTTTATTATCGCTCCTGGACCTACAGTATAATCATCCCAAGTACCTAAACTATCATTGGTAAAGACGGGTGTATTTGTTTTATTTACCCAATTTATACCATCTTTGGATTCGGCATACCAAACATTACCTTTACCGGAATTATAAGTACAAAGGTACCACATTTTAAAAATTCCGTTATCATATAAAATTTTTGAAGTACTCACAGCATTAGGCACGCTAGAATTGTCTTGCGGTGAAAAAATCGGATTGTAAAAATAGTCTATTAAAGAAGACTGACTCCCCCAATTAACTTGTATATAAACACTTCCTGTACCATGTCCTGTTGGAATTAATGTTAAGGTTACGTTTGTTACTTCTCCGGCAGAAATTTGTATATCGGTTTCTCCCGTATATAATATTACTCCGCTGTTATCATCTGCATTTACTTTTAAATGCCATGTTCCTACTGCTACACTCGTAAAATTTAAAGTAGCAGAGTTACCGGATATCGGCTCAACACTATTTGTCAAAGTATCTTCCCCGCTGCGGCTCAATATTGCAGTAACCTTTACAACATTGCTCGGTATACTATCGCTGCTGATTTTTAATGCTACTTGGCCCGATTCAGATGAATTACTTAAAGATGGAGAAACTAAATTATTTGAACAGCCAAAATAAATAACTAGAAGAATTACAAATAAAACCTGTAATAATCTTTTCATTTTCACTATCCCTTGTTTGTTACCAAATCTATGACCTTAACTTATAAGAGATAAAGCCTTCTTCAAATAATGTAGCTTTGGGAATTTCGTTAAAATGCTGAACTCTCAACAAAACCTATTTTATAAATACCATCAGAAGGATTGTGATTATTATAATATACTCTATAATTTCCCCGAAATTTAATTAAAAACGGATATGTAATTTTATTTGCCCAGTGTCCCGATGTTTCATTACTATTAAAGAATGGAATAGAACCTACTTTCTCCCAATTTATACCATCTAAAGAAATTGCTTCCCCAAAAGCTGAAACATTAGCATTGGAATTTACATAAACCATTTTATAAACTTCATTTTCATATATTATTGATGAGAAATAAATACCTGATCCTTCCCATGATAAAGTAGGATATAAAATAGGATTTTGGTATCTAGTCCAGTTTATTCCATCGCTAGATATCGCTAATCCAACAGTTATGTATCCATTATTAAGCATATTATAATATAAATAATACTTTCCATTTACTTTAATAATATTTTCAGGACCTATGACAATTTCAGTTACATTTGGAACCATAACCGGGTAAGGATATTTTTCCCAATTTATACCATCGGATGATATAGCTAATCCAATAGCAGCATACCCATCATGTACATTAGAACCTCTATAATACATTTTATAAGAACCATTTTCTTTTAATACAACACCATCTGTAACGAAATACGAATCCCATTCACTTGCAACACCTCTATACAAAACTGGATGATTTACTGGAAAAGACCAATTAATTCCATCATTTGAGATTGCGTATCCAATTGTTGAATGCCCGGATGCACCTTGTTGTCTATACCACATTTTCATAACCGAATCATCTACTAATATTTTAGGACTTGTTATTCCGAATGGACTACTTGATTCAACTATATTTAGAACGGGATTACCGGAATAATCTTCCCAATTATTTGAATAATTCTCCCAATTTACGATAATAACAATATTTCCTGTACCATTATTAACAGGAACTAAATTTAAATTAACCTGAGTTGTGATGCCGCTTTGTATAATTATATCCGTTTCACCGGTGTATATAATAATTCCATTATCGTTTTCAGCATTTACTTTCAGATGCCAGCTTCCAACAGGGATATTTGAAAAATTTAATGTAGCTGAGTTATCAGTTATTGCTTCAATACTATTTGTTAATGTATCTTTTCCGCTCCGTTTCAATACAGCTGTTACCTTTACAACATTGCTCGGTATGCTGTCACTGCTGATTTTTAATGCTACTTGGCCCGATTTTGGCGTATTATTTAAAGACGGAGAAACTAAATTATTTGAACAGCCAAAATAAATAGTAAAAAAAAGTGCTACTATAAAAGGAATTATTTTCCTCATAATTTTTGCTTATTTAAACTAAAAATATTTTTGTGATAGATAATTTCAACAATTTACTAAAAATTTTTTATCGTAAAGAAACCGATTGCTTGAGGATCATTTGTAGATACACTGCTATTATAATATACCCTATAGGTATCTCCCACCTTTATAAGACAGGGATAAACCGGTCTGGAGCACCAATTATTAGAAGTTTGAGAGCCTGAAAAATAAGGATTACCACTATCCTTTATCCAGTGTATTCCGTCATCGGAAATTGCTTTCCCAAGCTCAGCATTAGTACCCATATATACCATCTTAAACTCATTGTTCTCAAATATTACGGATGTATAATAGGCGCCTGTACCCTCCCAATTATCTGTAGGAGTAAGAATCGGATTACCTTCATACTTAGTCCAATTTTTTCCATCAGTTGAAGTAGCCAGCCCTTCCTGGTAGGTTGAAGGTGACTGCCAGCCACTATAGTACAAGTAATAAATACTATCTCTTTTAACAATTGCATTAGCACCAACACTATAATCCCATCCATTACTTGAATAAATAACAGGGTTTGGATATTTTTCCCCATTTATTCCATCAGAAGAAACTGCTAATCCAATTTGCCATGGCTGATGTGCTTCTCTACCGCACCACTATAATACATTTTATATAATCCGTTTTCTTTTATTACAGGGCCTGTTGTTACAGTTCCTGCATCCCAACTGCCTGGTTCTCCCAAATTAATAACTGGACCGTCACCAACTTTTTCCCAAGTAATTCCGTCATTGGAAACAGCATAGCTTATTGTGGAAACTCCGTTATTTTCAAGATTCTTATACCACATTTTATAAGTCCCATTTTCAATTATAACTTGAGGATTTCCAAAACCATGAATACCGTATAAGGAGTCGGAATTTGTTAGAACCGGATTACCAGTGTAATCCGTCCATGCAGCATCACTTTGCCCCCAATTAACATGTATATAAATACTGCCGGTTCCGTTTCCTGTAGGCATTAGCGTTAACTGAACATTTGTAATCTCGTCGGCATTAATTTGTAAGTCGGTTTCGCCGGTATATAAAATTATTCCGGTGTTATTATCAGCATTAACCTTTAAGTGCCATGTGCCTACGGGAACATTCGTAAAATTTATTTCTGCTGATGAACCTGACAATGGATTTACACTGCTTGTTAAGGTATCTTCTCCACTTCGACTTAATATCGCTGAAACCATTATAACATTACTAGGAATACTATCACTACTGATTTTCAACGCTACTTTACCAGACTGGGATGTATTTGATAAAGAGGGCGAAACTAAATTAGTCGAACATCCGAAATAAATACTTAATAAAATGATTGCAAAAAAGGCGAGCAATTTTTTCATGAAATCCCCAAAATTTCTAGAGTTGTTGAATTTATTTTTTATAAAATAAAAAATCTCAATTCCATTGTCAATAAAAATTTCAATTCTTTGTATAACC
>CAZCFZ010000106.1:0-12474 GCA_964498065.1 uncultured Ignavibacteriaceae bacterium | reverse complement strand
GTTTTGCCAATTGGCCGAGATTTATTTCCGGTATTAAAACTTTCTTAAATGATTTTAAAACATTCTCTGTATTTGCAGGAAATGGATTTAAATATTTTAGATGAGCCTGCGAGACTTTATATCCTTTACTTCTGGCTTTTATCACTGCTTCCTTAATTGCTCCGTAAGTTCCGCCCCAGCCTAATACTAAAAGCTCACCTGACTGATCACCATCAACTTCGAGAGCGGGGATATCTTTTGCTATCCCTTTAACTTTCTTTTCTCTTAATTTAATCATCAAATCGTGATTATCAGGATCGTAACTTACGTTTCCCGTAATGTTAGCTTTTTCAAGTCCGCCTACTCTGTGTTCCAGACCTGGAGTTCCTGGTTTTACCCAAGGACGTGCAAGATTTTCATCTCTTAAATAAGGAGCGAAACCTTCCTTCTCTGTTCTAAACTTAACCGGAATATCGGGAAGTTCATTTACATGAGGCACTTTCCATGGTTCAGAACCGTTGCCGAGATAACCGTCAGTAAGAAGAATTACAGGAGTCATATATTTAACAGCAATTCTTGCAGCTTCAAGCGCCATATTAAAACAATCGCTTGGCGTAGAAGCGGCTAAAACAGGAACCGGAGATTCACCATTTCTTCCATAAATTGCCTGAAGAAGATCTGCTTGTTCAGTCTTTGTCGGCAAACCTGTACTTGGTCCGCCTCGCTGTACATCAACAATAACTAAATGAAGTTCTGTCATTAGAGCTAATCCCGTAGCTTCAGTCTTTAAAGCAAGACCTGGACCACTAGTAGTAGTAAGTGCAAGATTGCCTGCATAAGCAGCACCGATTGCCGAAGTAATACCTGCAATTTCATCTTCTGCCTGCAAGGTTTTTACTCCGAAATTTTTGTAATAACTTAAGTACTGTAAAATTTCTGATGCAGGAGTTATTGGATATGAACCAAGAAATAGAGGAAGTCCGCATTTTACCGATGCCGCCAAGAATCCAAGAGCAGTAGCTTCATTTCCTGAAATGCTTCTATAAGTTCCCTTAGGGAGCTTAGCAGGTTCAACATTGTATCTTGTAGTAAAAATTTCGGTATTTTCACCGAAGTTATAACCGGCAATTAATGCTTTCTCATTAGCATCAATAAATTGAGGTTTATTTTTAAATTTAACCTGTATCCATTTTTGAGTCGGTTCAAGAGGTCTGTCATAAAGCCAGTACATTAATCCCAGAGCAAAGAAGTTTTTACATCTCGAAATTTCTTTTTGCGTAAGAGGACTTCCTTCCAATGCTTTGGAAGTTAAATGTGCAATAGGAACTGGATAAACTTCAAATCCTTTTAAACTATTATCTTCAAGAGGATTGGTTTCATATTTTGCCAATTGAAGATTTTTCTTATCAAATGAATCTGTATTAGCTATTATAATAGCACCGGGTTTCAATTCATCAATATTTTTCTTTATTGCGGCAGGATTCATTGCAACCAAAACATCCGGTCTATCACCCGGAGTATGAATATCTGAGCTGCTAAAATGAAGCTGGAAACCGCTAACACCGTAAACAGTGCCCATAGGAGCGCGAATTTCTGCAGGATAGTCTGGTAAAGTACTAAGATCATTCCCCACAACAGCAGTTGTATCACTAAATTGACTGCCGGTTAACTGCATACCGTCGCCCGAGTCACCCGCAAACCTTACGGTAACTTCAGTCAAACTTTGAACTTCTTTTTCTTTAATCATTTTTCTCTCGAATAGTTATGTTTAAAACCAACTCTAAATTTAACCATAAACCATGCCACTTAAAATGCATATTTATAAGTATAGTTTTAAGTAAATCTTCTAAATTCTGCAATCATGCATACTTTTGCTTCTCAATTGTGGGAATAGCGTTTTTAAATTAGAAAAATTGTAAACGGGTGAGTATTAGAGAGAATATAATTCAAGATATGTTTAAAATAACATCATAATAGGATATGAAACTTAGAAAATTAAGATTGAGAAATGTATTTTGAAATTTAAAAAGTAATTAATTAATAAAATAATTTACTCCTATACCTAACTGAAATATTTCGCTTCTTGTGCCATTCAAAGGGTTTAATGCCGTACCAAAATTATAATTATAATTTATAAAACTAATATTAATGCTCGCCTCTAATGCGAAATTATTCGTAACAAAGTAATCGGCTCCTCCCGTTAATTTCCATTCATTAGAAGTTGTTTTAAGATTATACGGATTCCGAATCTGTTCCTCGAACATGTAACTTATTCCTAAGAACGGTTTTAATTTCTTTGAATTAAAATAATACCTAATAGCCGGGCCAATTCCATAATTATCCGCTTTATTGTTATCAGATTTTGAATGTATATAACTTAATGACAATGCTGTATAAAAATTATCGAAAAAGAAATACCCGAATTGAGGATTGAATGTAAACAATTCAACTGAAACATTATTATTATCATAGATTTGATTCGTATAAGAAATATTCCCGTTAATTGTATATGTACCTTTTGGTATATAAGTTTGTGCATATATAATAGAGCTAAACAAAAATATTTGAAGATATAACACAAGTAACTTCATTTTTACTCTTCCTTAGTATATTAAAAATATATTTTGATATTGATAGTGTATTGGTTCAGCGTGAAATGGAATTTTGATTTAGTTAAATAAGGTGAAAAATCAGGAAGCATTTCTCACCTCAATTCTATTTTTCTTAGCTTGTTCAAGCTTTATTTCTCTTTGCTTTAAGCGTTTATCAACTCTGTTGAAAAGGAAATCTTCAGGAGTTAAATAAAATAAAGAACTATGAAGTCGTTTAGTATTATAAAAATCAATGAACTTCTGAATTTGTTTTTTAGCATCATCCAGATCAATAAAAGAATATCTAGTTAAACATTCTTGGTTAATAGTGCTGTGAAACTTCTCAATCTTACCATTACTCTGGGGGTAACGAATAGAAGTTTTAATATGTGTTAGACCAGCCGACCTTAAATATTCAGAAAAATCTTTAGATACAAATTGAGTCCCGTTATCAGAAATAATTCTAGGCCTAACGCCGGGGAATTTTTCTAAAGCCTTCTGTAATGTAAACTGAACATCATATTCCTGCATGTTCAAACGAAGTTCATGATTAGCTATAAATCGACTGTAGCCATCGATAATATCAATCAGAAATAAAAATGTTCCTTTGAAATTAACATACTTAATATCAATATGCCAATGCTGATGTGGTTCTGTAGGCTGCTTAAAGCCGTAGCCTTTCGATTTTGATTTTACTTTGTTGCAGCCATTGAGCATACCATTACTTTTAAGAACTCTGTAGACAGTACTGGGAGAGACTGCAACAATATTTTCATCTAGCATCATATAGGTCATTCTTCGATAACCTTCGCCTATATGTGTTTTAGCATAATTGACAATAGCTTCCTTTTCCCAATCAAGAATCCAGTTATTCTTAGGAACTGTAGCATTATGATGATTGGGTTGTCCAATCCGGCTATTCCACTGGTAATATTTGCTCTTGCTAATCCCAACCATTAGGATAAGTTTATCGATGGAAATATCCGTTAAAGGATGAATCATAATTATAAACTCAATAATGTTATCTCTGACATCAGGCTCTGTCCATTTAGCATTCAGTTTTCTCCATTGAGACTTTTTTTTATTTCAATGTTTTCCTGCAGCAATATTGAGATAGCTTCATTACGCTTTTTTAGTTTATCCTCAAGAGAAGCTATTTTCTTCAATTCAGCTGAAGATGGAGAATTCTTTTTCTTACCGGCTTTGTTGTTTAGCAAACCGGCAGCTCCTTCGAAGAGTTGCTTCTTCCAACGGTGAATTAGATTTACATGAACATGATATTTCTCTGCCAGCTCACTGAGAGGAACTTGATTGTCAAGAAGTTCTCTCAATATTAAAGCCTTTTGTTCTCCAGTTAAATGTTTTCTCTGACTCATGGAATTTCTCCTTCTGATTATATCTTAAATTATTACTATGAAATTCCATTTTCAACTGAAGCATTACAATAGAATAACCAAAAATATACAGTTGTAATAAGAATTCATATTAATTCAAGAAACATTTTCGTTAAAATTACTATGTTAATTAAGGGTGGGTAATTTTTTGCAATGCAAGAGTAAGTTGTTAAAGTAGAAAGAATATTTAACTTTTCAAGATTCACACTACAATTATATAGTTATTTTATCCAACTGGTTCAAATTTAAACATTTATAGTTCAACTATATTTCGGTCATGTATAAATAACAATCAATTAGAAGTAAAAAAAATATTAAGAAATAAAATCAGTGCAAATCTGTGCTATCTCTGTTCTATTTTTCAAAATAAATGATTTGAAAATATTTTGATTATTATTACTTAAGTCTAATCAACTTCTTTCAGTATCTTCAAGAATTCATTTGCATCAATGTAGCCCGTAATTCTTTTTACTTCTTTTCCCTGGGAGTTAAGTATCAAAACGGTGGGTACACCAACAATGCTGTATTTATCTCTTAATGCTTGGACATCGGGAGAAAGCGATTTGGTCATGTTTGCTTTGTAAGCATTAAAATCTTTGGATTCAGCTATAACTTTGGGATCAGAAAATGTGGAGGCTTCAAGTTCTTTACACGGAATGCACCAGTCAGCGTAAAAATCTATAATAGTACCTTTGTTGTTTTGCACATTGGCAGATGCTATACTTGGATTGTATGCTTTCCAGTTGATGGATTGTTTTTCGGAAGGTATTAAAGCGTATATTGCAACACCAAGAATAATAATTGAAAAAGCGATCTTGAAAATTTTAAAACCTTTGACTTTGTCAGCTATCTTTTCAAACAGCAGCAAATAGCCTGCGGTGATTATTAAAAAGACAGGTAAAACATAACCGGAAAAACTTTTAGGAAGAAGCGGAAGCAAAAAATAAAAAGCCATTCCTAATAAAACAAAACCAAAAACATGTTTAACCCCCTCCATCCAGATTCCGGATTTGGGCAGCTTTTTAATCTTACCGGAAAAAACTGCAAGTATTAAATATGGTAATCCTAATCCTAATGCTAGTACAAAGAACATTAAGAATCCGGTGAAAGGATCGGCTTTGGCTGCAACGTAAGTTACAAGCCCGAGTACAAATGGCCCGATGCAAGGAGCGGCAACTATTCCCATAGTCAAACCCATAAAGAAAGCTCCATAGTAACCGCCTTTAGCTCCCCCGGCTTTTGCTACCAAAGCATTCGGCATTTGAATTTCATATAGGCCAAACATACTTAAAGACAACACAACAAAAATCAAAGCAATCACAACAATAACTATCGGATTCTGCATTAAAGAACCGAACACAGCCCCGCTTAAAGCGGTAACAACTCCCACAACGGAATATGTTAATGCCATCCCAATGACAAAAAACAATCCCATCATAAAAAGCTTTTTGGTACTGCCTTCACTTTGTCCGCCAAAGAAACCAATAGTAATTGGGATTAAAGGATACACACATGGAGTTAAGTTTAAAGCAAGTCCGCCTATAAAAATAAACAAAAGACTTAAAATTAATCCGCTGTGTTCCAAAACGTTGGTTATTGAATTATCATTTGCCGATGTTACTGTTTGAGTAGTGGAATAATTCAGATTTATTTTACTGAAAATATCCTGGTTTATTTCTGCAACTGCAGTTTTATTGTTTACTATTTCTATACTGATTGTATCAGCTATAGTTGTCGGCGCTAAGCAAGTTTTATTATTGCATGATTGATATTCAAGATTTGCAATTAAATTATAATTTCCAGGCGTTAAATCTTTAGAAGTTTTTATCAATCCGGCAATAAATATTTCCCCTTCCCAAACTGAAAGAGGTGTCTCCGAAAAAGAAAGTTTTATATCCTGAGCCTGAGGATAGTAAACATTATCAAGTTTAAATCCTTTTATTGAATCAATAGTTAATTTGGTTGGAATTAAGAAATTGTCATGGGGCTTATTTGAATTTATATGCCAGCCGTTACTTATTGAAGTTTCTAGTGCAATTTTAAATTCACTTCCCGCATAAATTTGATTAAAAGACTTGTAAGTTTTTAGTTGTACAATATTTTTACTCTGACCAAATTGTGCTTGAGAAACTCTTACAAAAGCTAATGAGATTAAGAATACAAAGAATAAATTAAAACGGAATTTCTTTTTCATTTTTATTATAACTCAATATTAATTTACAAAATCTTACTAAATTGCAATTTCAATTACTTTCTCCAACCCTGGACTATAGGATATCTTCTACCATATCCGAAAGCTTTTTTAGAAACTCTTAAAGCAGGTGCAGCTTGTTTTCTTTTAAATTCATTTACATCAACAAGTCTAAGAACTTCTTTAACTACTTTTTCATCACCTATAATTTCAGATATCTCATTTAATTCTTTATTTTCTTCCAAATACATTCTTAAAATTTTATCCAGCAGTTCATATTCCGGCAATGTATCCTGATCTTTTTGCCCTATTTTTAATTCAGCAGACGGAGGTTTGTTTACAATTTCATAAGGAATAATTTCTTGATCCTTATTTATAAAATTTACAATGCGATAAACATCAGTCTTGTAAACATCAGCAATTATTGCCAAGCCGCCGCTCATATCGCCATACAATGTACAATATCCTACTGCCATTTCTGATTTATTACCGGTAGCTAATAATAAATAATTATGTTTATTTGAAACAGCCATTAAATAAATACCGCGAACTCTTGCCTGTATATTTTCTTCTGTAACATCTGCAGGTTTTTCTTTGAATGCTTTTGAAAGCATCTCAACAGTTTTATCAACAACAGGCTGAATCGATATTTGTTCAGATGAGATGCCTAATTTTGAAATAAGTTTCTCGGAATCCTTTATGCTTCCTTCGCTGGAAAATTCTGACGGCATTAAAATTACATGAACATTTTCTTTCCCGAGAGCTTTTACAGCAATATATGTTACTAATGCAGAATCAATTCCTCCACTAAGTCCAACCAAAACTTTTTTAAAACCTAGTTTTCTACAGTATTCTTCTAACCCATAAACAAGTGCATTTAAGACTTCTTCTTCAAAACTTTTTTCAGAATGATCAATCGGAGTATATTTTTTATTGGTATCGAATATTAAATAATCTTCTTTATAAGATTTGCCAAGACAAACCAGATTTCCTTTATTATCAAAGCACATACTAGCGCCGTCAAAAATTAAGTCAGTCTGTGCACCGACGCAGCAGACATAAGCAAGCGGAATGCTGTCGTGTTTGGTTACAACCGAAAGCATTTCTTCCCTATCTTTTCTCTTACCGTAAGAATACGGACTTGCAGAAATATTTATCAGAACAGTCGCACCTTTATCAATTAATATTTTAACAGGATCAATACTATATCTTCTTTTGTGCCAATAATCAGCATCGTTCCAGATATCTTCACAGATAGAAATGCCAAGCTTTTCACCTTTATATTCAAAGACAGTAACTTGCTTTGCAGAATCAAAATATCTCATCTCATCAAAGACATCGTAGTTGGGTATTAAAGTTTTATGCTGAACGAATTGAACTTTACCTTTATAACAAAGTATTGCGGAGTTGTGAATATCGGTGCCAATTAAATCATCATCTTCAGTTATTGCACCAAATAAAATTCCTATTTCACCTGTCGATGCAGCAATTTCTTGAACAGCCTCATTAACAGCTTGTCTGAATTCTTTTTTTTCAACTAAATCCTGCGGCGGATATCCGACTAAAGCAAGCTCAGGAAAAATAACAAGATCGACCTTGTCGTTTACTCCTTTTTTATAACCGTCTAATATTTTTGCTTTATTGTTTACTATATCACCAATTATGGTGTCAATCTGGCATAGAGCAATTTTCATAACATCACAAATATTTTCTACAAAAATATGAAAGGTTAAAAGATTTTACAATTAAATTAAATATGCATTCACTGTTATCTTTAACTAATGAATGGGGAAAATAGAACACGGATAACACTGACAACAAAGATTTGCACAGATAAAACATCACCTGAATAATAAAATATTTCTACCGCTTCAATTTTAATATTATTATTTTGATATATGCAATTTCACAAACTTTAGCGGCGGTAAAATGCTTAAATATATTTTCTCCATCATTTTATTTTATTCTATTTTAATCTTTCCACAGGATTCTCTCTTTATAAACGCAATTTATATTCCTCACACAGATACAACTTTAATATTTAAACCGGCTAATTATGATTCAACCCATGCTTATCCATTACTTTTTATGTTACATGGATGGTCCGGAAATTATGCACAATGGAATGGTATTATAAACTTGCAGCATTATGCAGACGCTGACAGTTTTGTAATTGTCTGCCCGGATGGTTTTTATGACTCATGGTATATTAACAGTCCCGTTAAAAAGAATAGTCAGTATGAAAAATTCTTTTTTAAGAATTTAGTACCGGATATTTTTAATAAGTATAATATTGATAAGAAAAATATTTTTATCACCGGGTTAAGTATGGGCGGACATGGAGCAATATATCTTTTCTTAAAGCACCCTCATTTTTTTAAAAGCGCAGGTAGTACAAGCGGTATATTAGATATAACTGCATTTCCAAAAAATTGGGAACTGCCCGAATATCTCGGTCCGATGAAATCTGATACTTCTCTTTGGAAAAAATACTCCGATATATATCTGCTTAAAAATATTGCCGGTTGGAAAGTCCCGATTTTAGTAGATTGCGGAAAGCAAGATTTTTCTTTTAAAGTAAATGAGAACTTTGTTAAAAAATGTCAAGAATTGAATATTCCGGTCGTCTTTTTAACAGGTCCTGGAAATCATTCGAGAAATTATTGGGAGAAATCCATTATAAGCCATTTTGCGTTTTTCAAAAAATTAGTTGATAAGTAAAAAAACAAAATTTATTCGCCATTAAAACTATATTTTATCCGTTATTCAAATATCAACACCGATGATAATAATATTAAAATGATTATCCATAATTTTCTTAATATTGCAGGAGTAGAATAAATAACGGGAGGCTAAAAATGAACAAGAAGTTATACCGCTCCAGAAAAGAAAAAATGATCGGCGGTGTTGCCGGAGGACTTGCCGAATATTTTGAAATTGATCCCACACTAGTTCGTATAATTTTTATTGTTTCGCTTTTTCTAGGCGGTTCGGGAATATTGGCATACATAATTTTATGGATAATTGTTCCCGAAGAACCGTATGCCGCCTCAGCAAATGAATCTCAAAATAATACCGAAAACCAAGATGTTAAAGAAGATGAAAAGTATAAAGCCGCCTATGAAGAGCAAAGGGGCAGAAGAAGAAATGTACTCGGTGCAGTCTTAATTATTATTGGAGTAATGTTTTTAGCCGATAATCTTATTCCGCGATTTCATTTCGGAGATTATTGGCCTTTAATTTTAATAATTCTCGGCGTAGTTGTTTTGATAAATGCTAAAAAAAATTAAAAATTTAATCCAATGAGATTATTATGAAATCCAAACATGTATTTTGGGGAATATTTTTTGTTACGATCGGAATATTAATACTGTTAAACAACCTGGGAAAAATGTATTTCGATCTGTCTGATCTATGGAAATATTGGCCGTTAGTTTTAATACTTTGGGGTATAACATTTCTGGTAAAAAATAATATATTGAAAGTCTTCCTTTCCGCTGTGTCTGCTATTATTCTTGCTTTTGCGATCGTAGGATTTTTCAATTATGCTTTTAATTTTGTAGACAATAGATTCACTATTAACGACAACGGTATTCATCTTGAAGTTGACGGAGATGTTGACACTACCAATTATTTTGAGCCTTATAACAGACAAATTAAAAATGCAGAATTCGATTTTAAGGCCGGTGCCGGGTCTTTTAAAATCGAAGACACAACCCACGGATTAGTATCGGCAGTAACCAACGGTGTCAAGTATAACTTTGAGATGACCAGAACTAATAATGACAGCGGTAGCGTTGTTCAATTTGAAATGAAGCATAAACGGTTTTCTTTTAATGATGGGAAATTCAGGAACAAAGCAATTATTAAGTTAAATTCCTTACCTGATTGGGATCTAAATTTTGATGTGGGAGCTGCATCCGCATATCTGGATTTGAGATCGTATAAAACTCATAATATCAATGTTAAAATGGGCGCAGCATCATTGAAAATTAAACTCGGAGATAGAAGTAAATTAATAAGACTTAATATAAAATCCGGCGCTTCTTCCGTAGATGTTTATGTTCCGGATTCGAGCGGATGTGAAATAACGACTCACACTGCATTGTCTTCTAAAGATTTTAAAGACTTTGAAAAAATTAATTCCAATTTTTACCGTACCGATAATTTTGATAAATCAGAAAAGAAAATTTTTATTTATGTAAATTCAGGGATATCGTCAATTAAAGTGGTTAGATATTCGATTGGCTGGTAAATATTTATTTTAATATTTAAAAGCGAATCGTTTTTAATGATGATTCGCTTTTTAAATTCTATAGTAAACTCACATTTTATTTAGTGATTATGAAACTCCCTTTGCCCTCTCCTCTGCATAGATGTTGACCTATTATTTTAATGATTTAAAAGCATTTATTTTTTATGGAAGAATCGAGTATGCTTTAATTTTATTATAAAGTGTTTGCCTTGATATATGCAGAAGTCTTGCTGCTTCTTTTTTATCCCAGTTAACTTTTTCCAAAACATAGGTAATGTGTTCTTTTTCCAATGTACTCAGGCTTAGATCAATATCTTCATTAGAATGTTTTCTAATCATATTTGCTTTAGATAATATGTTTTCTTTTTCCAAAGCTTCGCCTTGTGCAAGTACAACGGCCTGCATTAAAACATTTTCCAGTTCTCTTACATTCCCTACCCATTCATAGTGCTGAAGAAGGTCGACAACTTCAAAAGGAATCTTTCTAACATTTTTATGTAATTCTCTGTTAATTTTTTGCAGGAAATGTACAACAAGCAAAGGAATATCTTCTTTCCTTTCTCTCAAAGGAGGTACATTAATTGAAAATACATTTATCCTGTAAAATAAATCTTCTCTGAATTTACCCTGTTTGACGAGCTCCTGTAAATTTTTATTTGTAGCCACTATTATTCTGGCTTTCATCTGTATGGTTTCTTCACCTCCTACCCTTTCAAATTCCCTCTCTTGAATAACTCTCAGCAGTTTAGTTTGAAGATTCGGTGATATTTCAGCTATTTCATCCAAAAATATCGTTCCTTCTCCTGCTAATTCAAACTTTCCTTTTTTCTCACGGATTGCTCCGGTAAAAGCTCCCTTTTCATGCCCGAATAATTCGGTTTCCAGCAAAGTTTCGGGTAAAGCAGCGGAATTTACAGCAATAAAGGGCTGGCCTTTGGTGATTCCCGAATTATGAATAACCTTGCTAATAAGTTCTTTTCCCGTACCGCTTTCTCCCAGGATTAAAATATTAACTCTATTCCCGGAAATTCTCCCGATTTTTTTAATAATTTCTTTTATTTTAGCCGATCTGCCTATAATAAAATTATTACCCTCTTCAACAGTTGAAAGATTTATAGAAGCGATTTCAAGTTTTTTACTTAAAGAACTCGTTTCTAAAGCCTTGTATATAACGAACTTGAACCTCTGCATATCAAGAGGTTTTTCAATATAATCATAAGCTCCGTTTTGCATTGCAAGAATAGTGGAATTCATATCCGAATATGCGGTAATAATTATTACCTGAATACTTGATTCAATTTTTTTAACAATCCTGAGTATTTCAATTCCGTTAATATCAGGTAATTTTAAAGCCGAAATAACCAGTCCGGGCTTTTCTTTTTCAAATAAAATTATCCCCTCGTTACCGTTCGATGCTTCGATAACCTCGTATTCTTCTTTTTGAAGAAATACTTTTAATGATTGCCTGGAAGATTCATCATAATCAATAACAAGTATTTTTATTCTATCCATATACCCCTAAAGTTAAAATAAACATTAAATTAATTTCCCCCGCAACATTAAATATTTTTACTTTAATCAGTTATTAATTGAATTTAGCAGTTGTGTGAAATAAAAAATCATTTAAAAATTAGTGAAATAATAGACACCTATGTCAGTCTGAGCGTAGTCGAAGACTTATATTCACCGTTCGACTCCGCTCACGGTGACAATTTAAAGCGTTTTTGAAAATATTTATATATCGAAAAATTCATTTAATATATATTATTATTTAATTCACACAACGGGTTTGAATTTATATTTTAGTATAATCTTCAGAAAAAAAATATCGACATATTGGAATAACTTTTAGGCATAGATCAACTTTTATTATATTAAAAAGTATATTAGGGTGATTATGAGAATAGATCTTAGAACTTAAATTCTTAATTAAAGAATAATTAAAATTTAAGATATTTTTAAGCAAGTCTATTTCCCTCAAAATATCTCCCTGTCCTAATTGCTGCGAAAATGTAATGAAAATTTTATTAAAATACTAAAACTAAATTATTAAAATTAACAATT
>CAZCFZ010000105.1:0-12481 GCA_964498065.1 uncultured Ignavibacteriaceae bacterium | reverse complement strand
CTGAAGCTTGCATAAAATTTTCCGTACTGGCCCGTAAAATCTTCGTGATGAAGATGAAGCCAGTCATATTTTGAAAGATCGCCTCTTAAAATTTCATCGTTCCAAATTTTCGTATAAGGGATTTTTGCATAATCAAGCACAAGCGTAACGGCATCATCCCACGGCTGAAAACTTGGGGGAACATAAACTGCAATCTTCGGCGCTTTCTCTAATCGAACAACAGCCATATTATTATCTTCGGCCTGTACGGTAGAGTATACTTGCGCAGCCTGCGAAGTGGAAAGAGCATCGAATGCAACACCGTCAACTCTGCACTCATTGGCAGTCTGAGTAGTATAATCCAGCATAAAAGAACCGCCTCTGTAATTCAGCAGCCAATCCGCAGTTTCTCCGCGTGCAAGTGCATGGTAAGTTATTCCGTATGCTTTTAAATGATCGGTCTGCTTCAAATCCATATAGATTAAAATTTTTGATTGTGGTAAGGCAAAATAAGGAAGCAGCAAAAGGACAAATATAATCTTCTTCAACATAATACAATACTTATCTTTAAACATTAAAGGCGATCCTGAAAGACCGCCCCTTAAAACTAAATATAAATTTACTGGTTAAGCTGATTTTCTATCGGCCTCAAGATAGATGGGTTCCGCTCCATTTTCAATGACATCTTTTGTGACTATACATTTTTCTACATTTTCTTTATCCGGTAAATCATACATAATTTCAAGCATAAAATCTTCAACGATTGACCTTAATGCCCTGGCACCAGTTTTTCTTTCCATTGCTTTTGCAACAATTGCATCGATAGCGAAAGGATCAAATTCAAGCTCGATACCTTCAATCATAAATAACTTTTTATATTGCTTAAGGATGGCATTTTTAGGTTCGGTAAGAATACACTTAAAAGCCTCGACAGATAAAGACTGCAAAGGCGCGATGACCGGAATTCTCCCGATAAGCTCCGGAATTAAACCGTAACGGAGTAAGTCTTCAGGAAGAATATACTGCAATAAATTCTCATCTTCAGTTCTGCCTTTTAAGGAATTTGAAGAAAAGCCCATCTTGTTTTTATTTATTCGAGATGCGATTATTTTATCTATACCTTCAAAAGCACCGCCGACTATAAATAAAATGTTTTTTGTATTTATGTTAATCAAGCTTTGCTCGGGATGCTTTCTTCCGCCTTTTGGGGGAACGCCTGCAACTGTTCCTTCCAATATTTTTAAGAGCGCCTGCTGCACTCCTTCTCCTGAAACGTCTCTGGTAATTGAAGTGCTTTCGCTTTTCCTCGCAATTTTATCAATTTCATCAATATAAACAATACCTTTTTGAGCTCTTTCCAGATTATAATCTGCAGCCTGCAAAAGATGCACCAGTACTGTCTCAACATCATCGCCTACATAACCTGCTTCGGTTAAAGTTGTGGCATCGGCAATTGCAAACGGAACATCCAAAATTTTTGCAAGCGTTTGAGCTAAGAGTGTTTTTCCTACACCGGTCGGACCGATTAATAGAATATTGCTTTTTTCTATCTCAACATCATCAAGTTCAAAAAATGCAGTTTTTGAATTTATTCTTTTATAATGATTATAAACCGCAACCGATAATATTTTTTTTGCTTTATCCTGTCCTATTACATATTCATCGAGGGTCTTTTTTATCCCTGCCGGAGTTTGCAGTGAAGTTCCTTTAGATTTTGTATTATTAAAAGCAGCCAAATTATTTTTCAATATATCCACACTGCTGCTGATACAAATATCGCATATATATACATCCGGTCCGGCAATCATGCTGCCGACTTCACTTCCGTCTCTTCCGCAAAAGGAACATTTAACAATTTTCTGATTTTGTTTTTTTGCCATTATTCCAATCTATTTGTTTTATTATCTCTTAATTTAACAATTTGAGCTCTTGCATCATCAAGATATAACGAGTTGGGGAATTTTGCAAGTAAATTTTCATAAGTTTCGGTAGCCTTAGCCTTATTTTTTAAGCCAAATTGGTAAATTTCTCCCAACAAATATAAGGCTTTATCGGCATATATGTTTTTTTGACCCTCATTTGCAATTCTTTGAAAAACTGCAATTGCGCTGTCCAAATTATTCATTGCCAGATCCATTTCACCTAAACGAAAAACCGCTAAATTCTGAAGCATCAATTTATTCGGATCGGCAGCTACAACTTTGTATTTCTTTTCGGCATCTTCAAACTTTTTCTGTTCTGCCAGCAATTCTCCCGATGCAAAAATTATTAGATTAGACGAATCGTTCTGTGAAGTGTTCATCAATAAAGATAATTCAAGCGCATCATTTGCCGTATTGCTTTTCAGATCACTTAAAATATTTTTAAGATATTGTTTCGTTTTTGAAAAATCACCCTTAAAAAAGTTAATTCTTGCAAGCCGGTAAGCTGCTAAATTTCTCAAATCCTTCGAATTCCTGTCGTTGGAAATTATTTTTGAAAAGTCAGCGGCAGCATTTTTCAGATCTCCATTAAAAATAGCAGCTTTTGCTAGCCCGTTATAAGCTTCGCCGGAATATTTGGAAAGCGGAGAATCTTCAACTATCATGTTAAAATATTTTTCCGCTTCTTTAATATCCATCTGTCTATCCAGCTTTATATTACCGATTCTTAAAAGAGCTTCGTTTGCTACTTCCGAATGCGGATAAAGTTTATTTATTTCAAGATAGGCAGAAATAACTCTGTCGATTTCCGAAGAATTACCCGGCGGAATTTCATAATACGGCTTCCATAAAGGTAAACTTGAATCACTATTTTCATCCAAAAGAGCCTCAAGAGTTTTTGCATACCCGAGTTTAGCCGTAGAAACAATTGCAGAATTGGGATAATTATTTATTATATCAGAATACACTTTTACGGCTGTTTTATAGATTTTTTCTCCGTATAAAAATTGAGCAAAACTTAATAGCTGGGCTCCCTGATCTTTTTGAATTTCCTCAATATCTTTATAAATATCGTAAGCCTTATCGTAAGATTTTTTTTCAATAAAAAGTCTTGCTAACAGAAATTTAAAATTTATCTCATCGCTGTTGGCATATTTTTCAACAACAGGAAGCGCTTGTTCCAATGCTCCGGGCTTGTTAATATAATTTAAAATCCTGGTTTCTATAGTATTTAGCTGTGACGGATATTTGGTCAGAATAAAACAATACTCATCGGTCGCATCTTTGTACTGCATTGTTACAGAATATAAATTACCAAGATCATAAGCGAAATAAATAGGATTGCTTGAAATATCCTGACCTTTTTTAAGGTATACAATAGCTTTATCGAATGCGCGTCTATCCAGTGCATAGTTGGCAATTACCCTGTAATTGACTTCGCTTTGCGGGAGAGTTTTTAAAGCATCATCCCACGTTTTAAATGCTTCTTTTTCATTGCCTTTCATGTAATAAGTAGTCCCAAGCATGCCGTACAAATTTATATCCGGGCTGGACATTTTAATTCTATCTTCAATAAGAGCAATTGAAGCATCATAATCTTTTAATTGGGTATACACCTGATTTAAGGAATTAAAATATTCATAATTGCCCGGTTGATTCTTATAAAGCTCTTCAAGGATCGGCTGCGCTTTAGCATACATGCCTGCCTGTATATAATTTTGTGCAAGCATATATTGATTATTATCGTTGGATAACTGCTGAGCACATAAAAGTGATGAAATAAAAAATACTAATGGAAAAACTTTCTTTATCATGCTTCAAAGATAGTAAAATATGATATGCCTTCAAGGGAAGAAATGAGTAAATGAATTAACATTACCAGTTTTAGTTTACTATTTTTAAGTATAATTCGCAAATCTACTTCACCGATTGCCCGCTTGCATCCCGCTCGTCGTTAATATTTCTATCATGTCTTGCCTTATAATTGTTAATCGTGTATGTAAAACCGATTGAAATGCTGCGGTTGTTCAGCATAGTGTAGCTGCTATGAAGATAATAATCGGTTCCGAAAGTCTGCCGGTCATATTTATTGCTGTCAAGAATATCCGTAATATACAAGCTGACCTTCAGCTTTTTATTTAAGAATGACTTACTGAAGAAAATTGATAAGTATGAAGTAGGATTGCCGATATATCTCTTGCTTTCAGTTCTTGGAGTATAATAAAGGTAAATGCTTGCATCAATGTCGTACCATAGTTTTAATCCAACCGAAGCATTTAAAGATTTGGAATAACCCCAATCCGACAAATCTTCATTCAAATAACTGCCAATGCTCTTGCTGTACCTGTAAGTGAACCGGATATTAAGCATTGAGATAAAATCAGGCAGGTGAAACAAAGCCATTGGGCTATTGTAATACGGCAGAGATAAATCTACACCGTAAACTTTATTGCTGCTTAAGTTTACCGGACTTGTGTATGAAATGCTGTCTTGAACATTAGCCGTAACATACTGATACAATCCTGCTGAAGAATTATAGTAGACACTTATATACTGGGATAAACCCAGCGCATATGAATAAGTATAATACGGCTGTATGTCCGGGTTCCCTGCAGTATAACTATTGGGTCCGTTATATCTTTTATACGGATTTATATAATACAGTTCGGGATATCTCACTCTTCTAAATGAATTGAAGGTTAGCTGCCATAACTGGCTTAATCTATATGAAAGATTTAAGTTCGGGAAGAAGTTTAGGAAATTATGTTTAAAATTTTCATTTGAAGTAACCTGGTTGCCGTCAGTATTAAGATTTTCCATTCTAACTCCAGCCTTCACTCCGAATTTACCGAAGTCCTTTGAGTAAGTTATATAAGCAGCATTAATATTCTCTTTATACCTGAAAAAATTGCTCAAGTTCAAACTGTCCAGCCAGCTATTGGTTAAATAAGAATAATCCAGCGCGTCGTTTTCATTTTGCCTGTGACGGTAAGTAAAATTATATCCTGTCTCGAACCTACCTAATTCGGAGGGTTCAACATATTCAATTCTAAAAATAAATGTATTGGCATTCTCAACTGTTCCGCTGTTATGCAGTTGCGGAAAGCTGCTTTGATAGCTGTAAATTGTATTCAAATCCGCAGAGGAAGGATTATAAATATTGGCAAAGTAAGCATCTAATGTTAGCTCTCTAACCGGCAGCTTGGATTGCGGCGAGGATTTTTCAAATTTCTTTTTGTAAAAACCGTAGAGAGAAAAGTTATTCCATGTCATATTTGAAGTTGTTGCATTTCCGTAGCTGTATTGGGGTACGGCAAGGTTATTTTCAACCAGATTATTACTGAAATTGCTGAAATCATATTTATCTCTGCTGTACGTACCAAAGAAAGTAAAAGAATTGTTTTCATTAAGGTCGTAGTCAAATCCTAATTTCAAATTTCCGAAAAATCCATTCCCGCTGCCGGTGGAATTAGAATTCAGATAATGAAAGCTTGTACTGTTATAATTATTTTTCTCCGTGGTTGCATCATTGCTGAAGTCGCCAAAGTATCCAAAACTTGAAGCGAAAAGGTTCAGCTTGTTTACTTTATAATTAAAATTCAGACCCCCGTAATTTCTTTTATTTGAAGCTGCATTTAGGCTAACAGAGCCGTTAAAATTATTTTGTGTATTTTTCTTTGTTATTATATTTAGAATATAAGTACCGTCTTCAGCGCTTTCTCTTGCGCCGGGTGAAAGTATTACCTCAACCTTGTCTACCATAGATGCCGGAAGCTGGGAAAGCATGTTGTCCGGCATTTCATAAGGATGCCCGTCCATTTCCAATTTAACAGCTTGTCCTCTTACGGAGATGGAACTCGATTGCGGATCAACGTCTACGAGTCCGGTGTTTTTTAGCGCATCGGTCAAAGAACCGGTACTGCCAGGAACCTGGTTGATGTTAATTACTTCTTTATCGATTTTAAATTCAATCATCGGCTTAATTGTTTTAACAACTACTGCAGGCATTAATATTGAAGTGGCATAAAGCCTGATTAATCCTATGCGGGAATTATTTTCAAGCGATACCGAATCGATTATCTTTGTTTGATAACCAACCATTGAGAATTTAACCCGGACATTGCTTACGGGAATTTTATTGATTGAAAAATATCCCTTAGCATTTGCAGCGGCACCGGTAATTGTTTTACCGTCTTTCCTCGAAATTATCGTAATGTTAGCATTGGCAAGACCGGTTCCAAGAACAGAATCAACAACGACACCGGTTAAACTGTAGCTGCCTTTTTCCTGTGCAAAGTTTTGGATGGATAATAACACTAAAGCAATAAATAGAACAGAAAAATTTTTCATATCGTTCCCCCTTCCTTCTTATTCGGGAAATAATTGAATGAATACCATATTTTTGAGTAAATGTTCAATTTTAAAATTTAACTAGAAGCGTGAAATTGAAATACTTCCTCCAAAGGAACATTAAATACTTCTGCTATGCGAAATGCTAATTCCAATGTAGGCGAATATTTCCCGCCTTCGATTGCAATTACAGTTTGACGTGATACATTTAATTTATTTGCAAGCTCTTGCTGGGTCATTTCAGAAGAATTAAATCTTAACTTCCTTATATTATTTGTTATGGAAACATTCTTCATTGAATGCCTCTTTTGTAATAAAAAACCCTAGTAGAGACTAAAACAATATGAGAAATTAAAAGCGTTCCCAAAAGCAGATTGAAGAAAAAAGCCGGTTGGAGAGTTTTATTATAAAAAATGAAACATATAATTATAACGTTAACAAGTACAATCGTGCTAATATGAGCATTCCGGTACGATTTTGACACAATAAATTTATCTCTTTCATCATCGACGTTAATATCTTTTGGTCTTGCGGTAAAATGCAAGGTTAATAGTTGTGTTACGGTTCCAACTATATAACCTAAAACACCGAGAAAATAAATTAAGGTAAAAATATATGAATTAATAAAGTCCGGTGATTTAAATATTTCATATAGAAAGGATACAAAGAATGCTAATGAAAAAGCAAGGTTGCCCTTAGTAAATCTTTCTCTATTTACATGCATTTTAAATTCCTCCGGCAATGTTAAAAATACTTAACTAAATGTATAATATTTTTAACATAATGTCAAGTATGCTTGACATTTATTTTTAATTTATATTTTTATAGAAAAATAAAAGATATTATCTGAAGACCATTCTTTATAGAAGCTTGCCTTAGAAGCGATAAAAAATCCGTAATATGCAAATTTGTGATTGTAATATAGAAAAAGACGCCTTAGTGTAAATTATTTATTATAAGAAGGAAACAGCCACTTGCAAAGAAGAAATTCCCTTACGAAAAAAGGAAAAACTTAATTGTAAAAAGGAAGCTTCCTCTTATAAATTTGAAACAATAGACTGTATGTCGATAATTTCTCCTCGTAAAATGAATTAAATGATATCTTCATTAAAAGATAAATCATATTTTTATTTCTTTTTAGGTTCTTTATTTTTCATTGCCTTTCCCTCAGGTCCGCCTCCTAACTTGTACTTGAACGGAATCACTACCCAAACGTCAACCGGTCTATTATCTTTTAATGCATGCGAAAATTTAAACTTCATTACAGCATCAATAGAAGGCTGATTGAATATTTCATTATCGCTTTTAATAACAATTGCGTTTACAGGATTTCCCGCAGTATCGACCAATACTTTTATAAAAGCGGTTCCTTCCAGTCCCTGCCGCTTTGCCAATTCGGGATATTTCGGACTTACCGATTTTACAATCTGCGGCATCTTGTCAACTTGAATAAAGTCTCCGGGCATATCACTCATAAAGTTTACATGCAGCATTTTTATGTTTCCGTCGGGTGCCATTTCAACCACTTTCCTATACAACAAAGAGCTTTTGACAGGTTTACCGTTTTTAATTGCCGGCAGATATTGCCAATCGCTCATTTTGGAAGCTAATAAATCATCAAGTTTGTTTTTTTCTTCCGGAGTAAAGATTCCCGGCATTTCTTTAACCGGAAGTGTTGAGGCATAGCTGCCGAGGTCTTTTATTTTATCAACAGCACCTTTTTCATTTATATAAAGCCTTAGCTTAATATCAACCCAAACCGTATCACTGAAAGACTTTTCTTTCAAAGACTTCACCACCGCATCAATCAAGTCTTTTTCTTCTTTTATTTTGAAACCTTTTTTTTCAACCGGATGAACGGAACCGCTGGCCGGTAAATATATTGCATCCAAATCAGGCACCACTTCAACTCCATTTTTCTTTTCACTGCAGCTGAAGAAAATCACTCCGGTTATAATTAAAACAAGACCTGCTTTTATATAATTCATTTTAACCCTCACATCTTTGCTTTAATAATTATTTCATGTTCATATTTTGCCTGGACGACAGTTGCGGGAAGCGTATTATACAGCAAATCAATGGTTTGCGCCTGGGATTGTATTTGTCCGCTCATATCTTTAATAATATTTTTGTAATCATTTGCCTGGTTATACATCAATATACTTGCGGCTATTAAAAACAAAACTACTGCAAAAGTTACTGCACGTACAAAAACTTTTTTAAGGAACCCGGTTTCTCTTCCGGTTTCCTTTTCATTAATTGAATTGAATATGCGTGTTTCCAGTTCATTGGGAAATTCTTCTTTATGAATATTGGAAGATATTGTATTAAAGGATTTGAAAAACGCTCGGCATTCTTCACAGTCTGCAAGATGGGTAAATACATATGCTTCTTTTTCCTTTTCCAATTCGCCGTCTGTATACAATTGAATCAATTCTTTATTCTTATCGCAATTCATTTTTACCTCACAAGTTTTGAAACTTTATCGATTAACTTTTGTCTTGCCCTGAATAATCTTCCTTTAACAAGACTTTCGTTTAGTCCTAAAATATTACCGATTTCTCCGTAGCTTAATTCGGAATAATGTCTTAGTATAAAAATTTCTTTTGTCTCTTCTTCCATATTTACAATTTCGTTTTCAATTATTGACCTTATCTCAATATTTTCCAATTCAATATTTAAATTATCATTAGAAGAGTATTGAATATTTTCATCGATATAATCTTCGCTTTTAATTTTCTTCCTTCTTAAGTAACCATACACTTCATTTCGTGCAGTTGTGTAAAGCCATGAAACGACACTTTGAGCTTTGTTTATGTTTTTTAAATTTTCATAGAGTTTTAGAAATACATTCTGGGTAATATCTTCCGCCATAGACTTTTCATCAAGCATTTTACGGATGTAATTAAACAATTGCTTTTTATTCTGATTATAAACCAGTGTAAAGTCAATAATATTTGTAAGGCTTTTACCCAATAAATATTTCCTTTTTAATGCTTGGTATTCATAAAACTTGTTTCAATCAAAGCTTTAACTCTCACTTCGGCGTAATTAACAAGTTTTTTATCAACAGTTACTGAATCTTTCAGAAATTTTCTGTAATAATTCAAAGCACCTGATTTATCTTTATAATAATGTTCGTATACTGCTGCCAAATAAAAATTTACCTCCTCTTTACCCGGATTTTCCCTCAACGCATCTTTATAAAATTTAATTGCATTACCGTATTTTCCTGCGTTATTGTATGAAGCGCCCAACTGCGTATAAATTTCCGAAAGAAAATCATTTTTTAAAAGATTTGCAGCTGCTAATAAATTTTTAACAGCTTTTTCATAGTCATTTAAACTTTTATATGACGCGCCTAAATAAAAATAAGCAGAAGGGTCTCTATCATTTATATTTATTGCAGCTTTTAGTGAAGTTACAGCTGAATCAAATGCATCAGTCCAGTAGTAACAGATACCGAGATTCCTGTAATTATTTGAAGATGAATCTCCAAACCTTATTGAATTGCCGTAACAGTTTATTGCCTCCGGGTATTCTTGCATTTTAAGGTATATATCGCCTTTTCTTGTCCAAATTTCGGTTGAAGCCGGGTAAACTGCAAGTCCATCGTTAACAATACGAATTGCCGATATAAGTTTGTCCTGTAGATAATAAAGATAACTAAGCCCCATAATCGTATTGATATTAAACTTATTTAACTTGTGGGCTACCTGATAATCTATAACAGCCTCGTTAGTATCCCCAATAGAAAAATTACATTTTGCAGCCTGTTCATAAATAAAGCTGTTTACAGAATCTTGTCTAAATAATATATTATAAATCTTTAGTGCTTTTCTCCACTTTTGTTCCTGCATATATATCTTACCTAAAGAAAGACAAGTCTTTGTATTTAAGGAATCCAATAAAAAAGCTTTAAATAAAATATCCTCGGCCTGGCTAAATCTTCCGCAAGAGAATAGATCATTTCCGAAAGTCACCATAAAATTAATATCGTCGGATTTATAAATTAACGCTTTTGAAAGAGCTTCGGAAGCTTTTTGAAAGTTTGAGAGTCCCTGATAGCAGAGCCCTTTATAATAATAAGCTATAGCATTTGTCGAATCATTTTTTAAAATACTATCTAATACAGTTAAAGATGCTTTATTTTTCCCTTCTATCATTAATATTTTCGCCGTATCAAGTCCAGTAGAACTCGCATTTTGTGCCAGTAACGTTGAATTTAATAACAATGAAATTTGAAATACGATCAATATCAATAATAAATTGGCTTTTTTCACTTGTATTCAAAAAATTAATTAATGTTATATATTTAAGATGATTTAAAGGATGGAAAGTTTGAGTGAAAAATAAAATTATATAAGCCCGGTGAAATTTTATTTAAAACTAATTAAGGAAATAGATATGGGCTTTTGTATAGGAATTTTAATGTAGGACATTTTTGTAGGAATATTTATGTAGGAACTTGATTAATCAAGTTCCTACAAATAATTGTTATATTTTTAATAATAGAAATGAAATTGCAGCAGCGCCGAATCTTCTTTAGGCGCGGTTTGACCGGGAGGCATTGCATGAAACTGGAATCTGTATTCGGGAATAATCTCGATAAAGCTGTAAGGATAAAAACTGAAACCAACAACTAACCTGGATACTTCATCATAACTTGCAGAAGTATTTGGATCAAATCTATCATATCTCAAATCCGCTTCCAGGCCTTTCAATAAAACATATGAGGCTTCCACCATTTGAGCGCTTGAATTTGTACCGGTTAATATGTAATCTTTTGCAATATCGTATTCTCCTATAAGTGTAAAACCGTCAACACCGAAGCCTAAAAAACCTCCGTACATATTAACTTTATGTTCCGATGGAACCTGTGTGTAAATTAAAGGTCCTTTAAAATTCGTGTATGAACCTCCAAACATTACTGCAACTTTATTGGCGATTACAGGATTAAAATGTATACTGGCTGTATAAGTAGGATCTGTAAAGCTTAGGGAAACCGGACTTCCTACACTAGCAGTAAACAAACCGAAATCCGAAATGTTAGCACCCACTTCGACACCTGTAATATTGTATCGCGGATCGTATATTAATCCTTGTCTTGTACCTGTAGTAAATAAATAACCTAAATCTCCGCCGCGTGTATAAGCAGTATGGTCATCAATCAATACTCCGTAGTCAGGAACAAAAGTACCGGCTTTTATATAGCTGTAATTCGGTAAAATATGTGCTATTGCAAATCCTTCCCAGTTGGCATTAACAAAATCATAATCGGCACAAACATCTATGCTGTCCAGAATTTTAGCATTCAAATATACCGATCCCTGCATTTTTTGAAATGTTGTTTTGCCAAACTGCTGAGAATACAAATATTGCGTTCGGTAATCAAAACCGAACTGTATATTTTTACCGATATTATCATCCATTGGTAAATTTTGATCTCGCTGGTAAGGAGAAACCAGCGGAAGAACCCTTAATCCGTAATGCCATCCTCCTCTATTTCTCATGGCTCCTCCGGTTGGATTTACGTGGCAGTCTGCACAGCTGGCACCCATTCTTAACGCAAATCGGGGCAATGCATATTCACTGCCGGTAAGGATTAATGTTATAAAAATAATTAAGAATATTTTTATGTTCCTCATTGATGTGCCTTATTTATTTTAAATATTATTATTTGAAATGCAGTTAAATAATTTTATTCTATATCGAATAAAATTGTTAATTAATATGTGCTATACGAAAATCCGCATCTGATAGCACGGCCAGGTTAAAATAAAATAACGTATTTAAAATTTAGAAAAAGCCTAAAAAGATGATTTAATCTATAATAAAGATTTAATAATTATTGTATTCGACATCAATTTTACATTGATTAAATTGATACACTTGCTTACTTTTATGCTCATGTTTGAATAAAAAAATGAAAAAAGTTTTAATATTAGGTTCAACCGGTTCAATAGGGATAAACACACTTAACGTAATTAGAAATTTCTCCGAAGAGTTTAAGATTACAGCTCTTACCGTCAACACAAGAATTGACTTATTGGAGCCTCAAATCAATGAGTTTAAACCGGGAACCGTAGTTGTAAAAAATGAAAAGCGGGGTTTGGAATTAAGAAAGAAAATTTCAAACAAATGCACCGTACTTACCGGCGAACAGGGTTTAATTGATGCCGCTTCAAATTTAGATTATGATATTTTTGTAGGTGCAATGGTCGGTTTCA
>CAZCFZ010000104.1:0-12714 GCA_964498065.1 uncultured Ignavibacteriaceae bacterium | reverse complement strand
TCAATCGGGCAGCTCCAAACACATTTTGCGCAATTTGTACACCTTTCATCGATTATAAAAATTTCAGCTTCTTTTAACTCTATAGCATCTTCCGGACAAACTCCTACACAGCACCCGCAGAAGTCGCATTTATCCGGTAAAATATCAATCATTAAAATTCCTGTTTTAGCCTGCCGGAATGTATTGTTCATAAAATTAATAGCCTTATTAAAATAAATTTTTAATTTAAGTGTTAAATGTTTTTTAGATTTTCGTTTTTAAGTATAAAGGAGTTATAATTTAATTAAGATTATTTCCGTCAAGATCTTTTGTAATTGAAGCTCTTTCTGTCTCTAGATCACGATTGATCTTTAGTAAATTAACTTTTTCTTCTTCGTCTTGGACATCTCCAATCAACTTTGAATTATTGTTTATTTTAAAATCAATCTCTTCCACTTTGAATTTCTTTACAGTATCTTTTGCGACCTTCTGCATTATCTGTTCATGGGGAAGTCCGGGATAAATTTCTTCCCAGTTTTTACTTATTGCATATTTTTCAAATGTTAGTTCTTGAACGTATGATTGAAGACCTTCATCGTTAATTTTTCCTATTAACGAGCCTGCTACAATGCTTTCATTATTCCTAAATGCGTCATAAACCAAAGCAGCAAGTTTTAAATGCGCATCAACCGCAAATTCTTCGGGAGAAATATGATATGAAATAAACTCAACAATTTCGCCGTTACCTTCAAAGAGAAGTTTTATAATTTCTCTTTCCAGATTATAAATTTTTGGAGATACTTTTTTTGAGGTTTTTTCCTCAATTACAATTTTGTTTTTTGCAATCTCTCTATCTCTAATTCTTTCTTCTCCGGTAATTTGCCTGCCTTGTGCATTAATGGCTTTCTGAAGTTCTGTTTCAAGCAGTTTTTCTCTAAGATCAAAATTCTTTGCAATTGATTTTATCAATAAGCTTCTCTTAATCTCATCGGAAATAATAGCAACAGGTTTTACCAATTCTCTAATTGCATTAGCTGCCCTTGCAGAATCATCAAACATTCCCTGGCTGCTGAAATACCTGGTTTGGTATTCTAAAAAATTTTCAGCCTTCTTTATTATTTCTTCAAATTTTTCTTTACCGTAATTATTTACATAAGAATCGGGATCTTCGCCGGAAGGAAGAGAAGCAATCTTCACTTCAATATCACGCCTAAGTAAAAGTTCAATACTCCGCATAGAAGCTTTTATACCGGCTGTATCTGCATCAAAAAGAAGAACTACATTTTTTGTATAACGTGAAATTAATTGGACCTGTTCTTCGGTAAGCGCCGTGCCGGAAACCGCCACAACATTCTTTATTCCGTTTTGATGCAACGCAATTAAATCCATGTATCCTTCAACAAGGATAGCTTTATCCAAACGTCTAATTTCATCTTTTGCATGCGAAAGACCGTAAAGTATTCTTCCTTTTGTATAAATTATTGATTCAGGCGAGTTAAGATACTTTGCAGCATTTTCCCTGTTGTCCAGGATTCTTCCAGCAAACGCCACAACCCGGCCGTTAGGCGAAAAGATCGGGAAAATTATTCTTCCCGAAAATTTATCATACAATCTCCCGTCATTATTTTGACCGATCAATCCTAGAGTTAAAGCTTTTTGAAAATCAATCTTTCTTTCCTCTGCAAATGAAAGAAAATTTTCCCAGCCGGGCAGAGCGTATCCAAGCCCGAAGGCGCGCATTGTCTGAGGTTTTACTTTTCTTTCTTGAAAATATTTGCGGGCATATTCACCATCGGGGTGATTTAGTAAGTTATTCGAAAAATACCGGGCAGCTTCGGTATTTATGTCGTAAAATATTTCCTGTTCGCTTTGCTTTTCACTCTGTGATGCCTCATCAAACTCAAGACTAATACCGCATCTTTGTGCAATTTCCTGAACGCTTTCTACAAAAGATATTTTTTCATAATCCATTAAAAACTTAAATACATTTCCTCCGGCATGACATCCGAAACAATGAAAAATCTGTTTTTCTTCGCTTACGGTAAATGATGGAGTTTTTTCGTTGTGAAAAGGGCAAAGACCTAAAAAGTTTTTTCCTCTTTTCTTCAAAGGAATAAATTCCGATACTACGTCAACAATATTTGCCGCTGATCTTATTTCTTCTATTTTATTCTCGGATATTCTCATTTTTGCCGGACAAAATATATTTAATAAGGCTGATATTAATCGATTGATAATTTACAAAAAATGACGATATGAATTTTACAAAATTTAGGTTTTTTATCATTGTCCATAATAACTATATTAGAAACATCAAATTTAGGTTAAATTAACCGGTGAATAAAAAAAGTATTTTAATTTTTCTTCCTTCTTTGCATTTTAGCGGTATTGAATTCTTTACAACAAAGAGAATTCTTGAAAAAAACGATATAAATACATTTATAGCTTCTGATGCTAATTATTTGTGCATAAGTGAGACCGGTCAAAAGGTTAAAGCGGATGTAAACCTGTTTAATATTCACGAAAATAATTTTAACGGAATTGTTTTTATCGGCGGTTCCGGCGCTAGAAACTACTGGGATAATTCACTGCTTCATAAAGCAGCAATTAGATTTAATAAATCCGGAAAAATTATCGCCGCAATCTGCAGTGCACCGGTAATATTGGCTAAAGCAGGAATTTTAAATAGGATTTCGGCTACATGTTTTTATGAAGATAAATTGGAATTGATAAATAAAGGAATCGATTATAAAGATTTGCCCGTAGTTATTATAGGAAATATTATTACTGCAAACGGACCAAATTCAGCCGGCTTTTTTGCCGAATCTATAATTGAATTATTAAACAGGCAAAACTAAAAATGAATTAAAAAATGCTTGATACAATTAAAAATATTAAAACATACTGCAATAGTTTAACGAGTTATTCCCGTTATAAAACAAGAGAAGTTAACATTGGTAATATTCCTCTCGGCGGGAATAATCCGATCCGTATTCAATCGATGACAACTACAAATACTATGGATACAACAGCAACTGTTGAACAGACGATTAGGATGGTTGAATCGGGATGTGAGTATGTTCGTATTACAGCGCCTAGTAAATTGGAAGCACAGAATTTAGCGGAAATTAAAAAGGAACTGCATAAACGAGGATGCGATGTTCCGCTAATTGCTGACATTCACTTTACGCCTAATGCAGCAGAAATTGCTGCAAGAATTGTTGAAAAAGTTAGAGTAAATCCGGGAAATTACGCAGACAAAAAGAAATTTCAATCTCTTGAATATTCTGATACTGAATATAATGCCGAGATTGATAGGATCCGGGAAAAGTTTGTTCCGCTGGTAAAAATCTGTAAAGAATACGGAACAGCAATGCGTATAGGAACGAATCATGGCTCGCTTTCAGATAGAATTATGAGTCGTTACGGAGATACTCCATTAGGCATGGTAGAATCAGCATTGGAATTTGTAAGAATATGTGAAGACCTAAACTATTATAACATTGTGTTGTCTATGAAAGCCAGTAATCCTCAAATAATGGTGCAGGCCTACAGGGTATTGATTGAAAAAATGGAAGAAGAGGGTATGAATTATCCACTTCACATTGGAGTTACTGAAGCGGGCGGCGGAGAAGACGGAAGAATAAAATCGGCACTTGGAATCGGAACTTTGTTAGAAGATGGAATAGGCGATACGGTAAGAGTTTCTTTAACCGAAGATCCCGAATTTGAAGCCCCTGTAGCAATTCAATTAGTTAATAGATATAAAAACAGATCCGAACATAAACCGATAAAACCTGTTGAAGTAATTCCTTATGATCCGTATAACTATTCTAAAAGACATACATCGGAGGTTTCGGGAATAGGAGGAAGCAATGTTCCACGAGTCGTAGCGGATTTAAGTGAACAAAATATTAAAACCGCAGATGATCTTTCCTTAATAGGATATTATTATAATTCATCCACAGACAAATGGAGCATGAATGACAGTGCGCCTGATATAATTTATCTCGGCGACAAAGAACTTTCATTTGAAATTCCCAGCGGATTAAAAGCAATTTATGATTTGGACTTCTGGAAACAATTTCAGGAGAAATCAAAAGGTTATCCTTTATACAAAGCAGATGAATATTTAACTGTAGACTATAAATCCGATACATTAAATTTTGTATCAATTAATTCGGACAATTTAAATAAAAATTTAATTGAACAAATTAAAAACGACAAAACCGTAGTATTAGTTTTGGGAACTGATAATTTGCACGGGATGCCCGCGCAGCGGCGTGCTTTTATGGAACTACTTATACAAAAAGTTGAAAATCCTGTTATTATTAAAAGGACATATTCCAATATAACAATCGATGAATTAAGACTAAACAGTTCAACCGATTTCGGCGGATTACTTATAGAAGGATTTGGCGACGGTGTATGGGTAAGTACAAAAAATATTCAATTAGAAACACCTTTGAAGAAAGACAATGTTTATGTAAAAAGCTACACAAAATCATCTGAAAAAATAGAGAAAATTGTTAATAGAATTTTATTCGGAATTTTACAGGCAGCCCGGGTTCGAATTTCAAAAACCGAATATATTGCGTGTCCTTCCTGCGGCAGAACTTTGTTTGATTTGCAGGAAACGACGGAAATGATTAGAAAACGAACAGAACATTTAAAAGGTGTTAAAATCGCAATAATGGGATGTATTGTTAACGGTCCGGGAGAAATGGCAGATGCCGATTACGGCTATGTAGGTTCCGGAGTTGGAAAAATATCACTATACCGCGGTAAAGAAATTGTTAAAAGGAACATTAAGTCGGAAAATGCAGTAGATTCCTTAATTGAGCTTATTAAAGAAGATAATAATTGGACAGAACCCGGCTAATGTTTTTTATGGTATTTTACATCACATAGGGTTCATATTATTTTTAATATAATATTAACCTCTTTATTGAAAATTTGATTGATAAAGCCTATATTTAAGAACTTAAATTATGGTAATAAATATTAAAAGATTTATTTTTTTCAGAATATTTTACAGTTCGGCTGTTTCTCAGCAAAAGAATTAAAATTAGAAAGATGCACTTCAAATACAGAAGTGCATTTTTTTTTGATATGACATGTAACGAGATATTTAAATACTTTGAAGACTGGGCCCCGAAAGAAATAGCGTGGCAAAAGGATAATGTCGGATTGCAAGTAGGATCGGTTAAAAGAAAAGTAAAAAACATTCTTTTGTCTCTCGAGCTTACGGACAGCGTAGTTGAAGATGCGATTAAAAAAAACTGCAATTTAATAATAACCCATCACCCGCTTCTTTTTCATTCACCTAAAAAAATAGATACACTTAACGATAAGAACTCCAGATTAATTGAAAAATTAATCAAGAACGATATAACACTTTATTCGGCGCACACAAATCTTGATTTTACCAGGGACGGTGTAAGCTTTGAACTTGCCAAAAAATTAAATCTTAAAAAGATAGACTTTTTAGTTAACATAAAATCAAATCAGAACAAATTAATTGTATTTGTTCCTCTCACCCATGTTAACCGGATTTCTAAGGCAATCTTCGAAGCAGGAGGAGGAATAATTGGAGAGTATAGTAATTGTAGTTTCAAAACTTCCGGCACAGGGACGTTCCGGGGCTCCGGAAAAACCAATCCTTCAATCGGCAAAAAAGGAAATTTTGAAGAGGTTGAAGAGGTTAGATTGGAAGTTCCGGTTAATTCATGGAAATTAAGAAATGTTTTAAATGCATTATTTAAAGTACACCCGTACGAAGAAATAGCCTACGATATTTATCCGCTTGAGAATTCAAATGTTAATTACGGCGAAGGGGTTATCGGGAATTTGGAAAAGCCTTTGAACGTGAAAACTTTTCTATCATATATTTCGCAAAAATTAAATATTAAAAATTTTCGCTACACAAAAGGCAGCAAAAATTCAATTAATAAAGTGGCCGTCTGCGGAGGCGCCGGAAGTGAATTGATAAAAGATGCCGTTTTTTCAGGAGCCGATGCATTTATCACTGCAGATATTAAATATCACACATTTCATGATTTCAACGGAGAAATTCTTTTAATTGACGCCGGGCATTATGAAACTGAAATTCATTCACTTAAAGAAGTAAAGAACAAGTTAGAAAATTATATTAATTCAAATAATTCAAATATAAAAATTTTTAAATACGGTGGGTCAACTAACCCCATAATTTTTTATAATAACTAAGGAGCATAAATAAATTGTTTGACAGGTTAAAAATATTGTATGAGCTTCAAAATTTAGATGATCAGCTTGACGAACTTGAAGAACTTCGCGGGGATCTCCCTAATGCTGTTGAAGCTTTGGAAGAAAAAATTTCCGGATTAAAAAAAGAAATTGCGGACAAAGATAAAGAACGTAAAGAATCTCTGGAAAAAAGAGAAGGAAATGAAGAAGAGATTGAAAAATTAAAAGAGAATCAGAAAAAATTTAAAGCTCAGCTTTATCAGGTAAGAAACAACAAAGAGTACGATGCACTTACAAAGGAAATAGACCACTCCGAAGAACAAATTACCAAACTTGAAGCTGAGAATAACACTTTAGCTGACCTCAGTAAAACTCTTACCGATGAAATTGAGGAAGTAAGTCCGCAGCTTGATGTTTTAAAAGAAGAGTTAAAGGTTAAAGAAGCCGATCTTAAGGAAATTATTAAAGCTAACGAAAAAGAAGAAGTAAAGATAAGAGCAAAAAGGAAAGAAATTGAAGCACTAACCAAGAAGGCCGATTATTCTGCATACATGAGAATAAGAAAAGCTAAAAAAGGCAAAGCCGTTGCTACTATAAAACGTTCGGCTTGCTCCGGATGCCATAACATTGTTCCTTCTCAAAGACAGCTTGAAATCAGAAGAAACAACAAGTTGTTTTTCTGCGAATATTGCGGCAGAATTTTGGTTTCTACTGAAATTGCAGATACTGTGGATGCATAAAACTTTTCCGAAAATTCTCTATACCTGCCTTATTTAACAAAAAAAGGCACTTGTACCGGCCAAAAGTCGGTACATAAAGGTAAGAGATAAAAAAACACTTCTTTATTAAATCCAATTAACTTCAAATAATTATACAATTAAATAAAACTTATAAATTTTCTACTGACTTAAGACAAGTTATTTATTATATTGCAGTTATTAAAATAACTTAACTTTCAAAATTTAAAATTCTTATTAAAGTTAAAAAGTAATTGGCTTAAATTGCCGATGATTCCTTCATCTGCAGTTTATAAAAGGATAAAAAATAGAAGAGCCGGGCAATTGCTGTAATGGTTTTACCGTTGCAGAGGAAAGTCCGAGCTTCACAGAACAGGGTGCCGGGTAACACCCGGGATACTAAACGCAAAGCTTAGTATACGGAAAGTACCACAGAAAATATACCGTCCGGCAGCAGCCGGATAAGGGTGAAAAGGCAGGGTAAAAGCCTACCGCGGAAATGGTAACATTTCCGGCAGGGTAAACCCCACCTGAAGCAAGGTCAAATAAGGAAATCATTCCCGTTTTTTCGGGGTCAAAGTTGTTCGCTTTGAACGGTTTCCGGGTAGACTGCTGGAATCACGGAGTAATTCGTGATCAAGATAAATAATTGCCGTCCTGATTTTTTCAGGAATACAGAACTCGGCTTACAGGCTTTTACTATTTTTTATTCTTTAAATTATCTTTTTAGGATAATTTTTATGCTGAAAAAACGATGGAAAATAAAAGAAATTGAAGATGACTACGCAGTAAAATCATTAGCTGATTCTTTAAATATTTCCGAAGTACTTGCTAAATTACTGTATCTTCGAAGCATCAAAAATTTTAACCAGGCCAAAACTTTTTTTCGCCCATCATTAGAACACCTGAACGATCCCTTTTTAATGGACGGTATGGAAGCTGCTACATATAGAGTTATAAAGGCACTTACCGAAAATCAATTAATTTGCGTCTATGGGGATTATGATGTAGACGGAACATGTTCTACTTCTTTGTTGTTTATGTTCTTAAAAGAACTCGGTGCAAATGCTGAATTTTATATCCCGCAAAGATTAACGGAAGGTTACGGGATCTCAAAATCAGGAATAGATAATATAAAAAGTAAAGGCACCTCCCTTTTAATTTCCGTTGACTGCGGAATTACCGCCATTGAAGAAACCGAATATGCAAAGGAATTAGGCATTGATTTAATCATCTGTGATCATCACCAGCCTAAGGACGCAATACCAAATGCTTATGCCGTTTTGGATCCCCTAAAACCGAATTGTACTTACCCGTTCAAGTATCTTTCCGGTGCGGGCGTAGCTTTTAAATTAGCGCAAGGTGTTGCAGAAAGAATCGGCAAAAGAGAACTTCCTCTGCAATATCTGGATCTGGTTGCACTGGCAGGTGCCGCCGATATTGTTCCTCTTGTAGATGAAAATAGAATTCTTGTGAAGGAAGGATTGAATATGATTAATTCCGATCCAAGACCCGGTATTGCGGCATTGATAGAAAGCAGCAATATGAGTCCCGGAAATTTAACATCCGGGCAGGTTGTCTTTACAATTGCGCCGAGAATAAATGCAGTAGGAAGAATGGGTGATGCACAAAGGGCTGTCGAATTATTGATAACCAAAGACAAAAATCACGCTTTGGAGCTGGCTCAAATACTGGAAACTGAAAATTATAATCGACGTAAAATTGATGAGAATACTTACGATAGTGCATTGGAAATCGTTGAAAATTCTTTAGACTTAAGCGAGGATTTGGCAATTATACTGCATCAGGAAAAATGGCATCCCGGTGTTATAGGTATTGTTGCTTCACGATTAGTTGAAAAATATTACCGTCCGACAATTATGCTTACAACCGTAGACGGCATCGCTAAAGGATCTGCAAGAAGCATTTCCAACTTTAATATCTATGAAGCACTTAAAAAATGTGAAGATTTATTAATACATTTCGGAGGTCATCAGGCGGCTGCGGGGCTCGCAGTTGAAGTTGATAAAATTGAAGAATTTAAATCAAAGTTTAATCAAATTGTAAAGGAATCAATGAATGAAGAAGATCTGCTTCCTGAAATTCATATTGATTCCAAACTAAAATTTTCCGAAGTAACGCCAAAGTTTTTTAGAGTTATTGATCAATTTTCTCCTTTTGGCCCGGGCAATATGAGACCGGTATTTTTATCCGAGAATGTTGAGATTGTTAATCATCCCAGAATTGTCGGAACTAATCATTTAATATTAAGTTTAAAGCAAAACGGTACGGATCGAATATTCGACGGTATCGGATTCAATATGGGAGAATATATAGATTCAATAAGAAACAAATCAATTATTGATGTTGTTTATACAATAGATAAGAGCGTAAGAGACGGAAGGACATTTCCTCAGTTTAAATTTAAGGATATTAAAATAAAAGAAAATAATTAGGAGTTATATTCATGTCTGGGCATTCAAAATGGGCGACTACAAAAAGGAAAAAAGCTGCTATAGATGCAAAACGCGGCAAAGCTTTTACTAAAATAATAAAGGAAATAACAATAGCTGCCAGAGAAGGCGGCGGTGATATTAACGGCAATCCCCGGCTGAGATTAGCTGTTGATAATGCAAAAGCTGTTAATATGCCGGCCGATAATATAGATCGGGCTATAAAAAAAGCAACCGGCGAACTTGAAGGGGTGACATATTATGAATTGACTTATGAAGGATATGCTTCTGCGGGCATTGCAGTAATGGTCGAGGTAGCAACCGATAATAAAAATAGAACGGTTGCCGAAGTCAGGCATTTATTCAGTAAAGGAGGAGGACGAATGGCGGAAAACGGTTCCGTTGCTTATATGTTCGATAAAAAAGGCGTTATTACTTTACCCAAACAGGATAAAACCGAAGACGATATTATGGAAATTATTTTGGAAGCCGGCGCCGAAGATATTCAAACCGAAGAAGAATTTTTTGTAATACAATCCTCTATAGAATCTTTTGAAACGGTAAGAAAGGCTTTGCAGGATAAAGAACTTATAATTGATAATGCTTCACTTCAGTGGATACCGCAAAATTATATTAAAGTGACCGGCGAAGATGCGGAAAAAGTTGCAAAACTACTGGAATCTTTAGAAGATTGTGATGATGTACAGAATGTTTATTCTAATGCCGATATTGATGATGCATCTTTAAATAATTAATAAAAAGGTTAGTCAAACAGAACTCATTTTTAAATTCTAATCGAAAGTTTAAATGATAATTCTAGGAATTGACCCTGGAACCATATTTACGGGTTACGGCATCATTAAACAAAATAAAAATAGTCTATCATTAATAAAAAACGGACTAATAAAACTTCCTTCCTCTAAAAATCTTTCCGAAAAGCTCGAAATGATTTACGATGAATTAAGTAATATCATAAAAATTTATAAGCCTGCGGAGTTTGCAATAGAAACTGCATTTTATGGAAAGAACGTACAATCTGCAATGAAAATTGGGTATGCAAGAGGTGTATCAATCTTAGCAGCGGTTCATAATAAAATACAAACAAGCGAATATTCTCCGAGAGAAATTAAAAAATCGGTTGTAGGAACCGGTGCAGCTTCGAAGGAGCAGGTAAGCTACATGGTTAAAACAATTTTAAATATTGAAAATATTAAGATGAGATTCGATGAAAGCGACGCACTTGCTGTAGCTATTTGCCATGCTTTTAGAATGAAATCTCCGTCTAAAAGAAGCAATAACTGGAAAGCATTTGTGGAGGCTTATCCTGAAAGAGTTATTAATTAATTATTTGATAAAATACCTAAAAAGCAATGATAGGATTTCTTAAAGGCAAAATAATTTCTTCAAAGCCGACTAAAATAATATTAGACGTAAACGGAGTCGGCTATTTATTAAATATTTCCATAAACACGTTTGAAAAAATTAATGATAAAGAAATTGTTTCCCTTTTTGTTTACACAAGCGTAAAAGAAGATTCCATCACATTGTTCGGTTTTTTTTCGGAATCCGAAAAAGAAATGTTTGAACTTCTTGTAGGTGTAAACGGGATCGGACCAAAATTAGCTTTAAATATATTATCAGGCATCAGGGTTGATGAGCTTAAAGGTTCCGTTCAAAACGGCGATGTTTCCAGAATTATTGCAATACCGGGCATCGGAAGAAAAACAGCCGAGAGACTTGTGCTTGAGCTTAGAACAAAGGTGGATCATATAATAGAAGAAGGCGGTGTTGAGATACCTTTCAGCATAAAAAATGAATCTGTTGCTGCTCTTACTACATTAGGATACAATCAAAAAATTGCGGAAAAAGCCGTGCGGGATGTACTTGCCGAAGAAACTAATATTTCAATTGAAGAACTAATTAAGAAAGCCCTCGGCAAACTTAATAATTAATGTACCACATGACTATAATGCAACAGGGGTTTAAAAATCAAATTATATTACAATTTAATTCAAAGACATCAGAAAGATTAGCTGTAAGCCTATCTCCTTTTTCTACTTTGCCTACACCTTTGGGTGTGCCGGTAAAAATTAAATCCCCTTCTTCCAGTGTCATTAAAGAAGAGATATACCGAACAATTTCAGCAGGTTTAAAAAGCATAAGATTTAATTTCTCTTTTTGTCGGATTTGGTTGTTAACACTAAGGGAAATCTCTTCTTCAAGCGTTAAGGTATAATTCTCTTTCACAATAAATTCCGACAGCACGGCAGAAGTATCAAAACATTTTGCTATCGTCCAGGGATGTCCTTTTTTCTTTAATTCATTTTGAATATCCCTGAGTGTCATATCCAAGCCAAGACCATAACCCATAATTGCATTCTCTGCTTCTACTTTGGCAGCATCTTTAATATTTTTACCGATTAATAAAACGAGTTCAATTTCGTGATGCATTTCTTTTGAAAATGAAGGGTAAATAATACTGTCTTCCGAAAAAATTACCGAAGAAGAAGGTTTTAAAAATACAACCGGTTTTTCCGGAACTTCATTTCCAAGTTCCTTTGCATGTTCAGCGTAATTCCTGCCTACGCATACAATTTTACCAATGGGTATTTGTCTTGATGAATTTTTAATTTTAATAGATTTCATATAATAATCTGCCTATTGGAATAACTTTATTAATTAAACAACATTAAAAAATAATTAATTGGCGGGGGAACAACAAACTACATCCGAAACAATAATTATGTTTTTTGTTTTTTAGGTTTGGCAGCAGGGAATAAAATATTATTTAGAATAAGCCGGTAGCCGGGAGAATTTTTATGAAGCGCCAGGTCAGTCGGAGGATCACCGACCAAATGCTCATAAGCTTCGGGATCGTGGCCGCCGTAAAAAGTAAAAGTTCCCCTTCCGTAATTCCCATGAATATATTTTACCTGATCAGTCCCCTGTCTTTGTGCTAATATTGTTACATTTCTTTTAATGAATTTTTTATGAAATGCCGTTGTTTGTCCTAAAAATCCGTGAATAACATTTACATGGTCTTGAGTTAACATACAAGGAACCGGATCATATTTAGCAGAAAAATCAAACAACGTAAAGTAATCGTTTTTAGGATCTCCAACCTGGCTTGGTGTTACATTTATATTACTGAATGAATATACATAAGGATTCATCTCTAAAGTAAAATTCGTGAAAGCAAGTGTATTGGAGAAATCAAGCTTTTTCTGTGCATCGGGATCGGGAGGATCGCCGTCAAACATCGAAGCGCAAATATCCGTATGCTCTGCTGCCAGTGCAATATCAAAAGTATCGGTTGC
>CAZCFZ010000103.1:0-12822 GCA_964498065.1 uncultured Ignavibacteriaceae bacterium | reverse complement strand
CAATTGTAAAAGTTTAGAAAGAAATTTGTTTACGTATGTAACTTTACAAAGTATATTTTGTTGTTATTTGCTGTAACATATAGAGACGAAAATATAATTGTTAATGCTGGTATGCAGCCTATTCCGCGAGACTGCATACCCGATGTACAATTAATTTATTTCATCAATATCATCTTTTTTACTTCAACGAAATTACCGGTTCTGAATTTATAAAAATAGATACCGCTGGCTAAGTGAGCCGCATTCCATGTATAATTATATTCACCTGCAGGGAGCATCTGGTTTACTAGTGAAGCGACTTGTTGACCAATACTATTATATATTTTAAGCGAAACAAATTCCTGTTCGCTAACTATAAACTTAATAGATGTCGATGGATTAAAAGGATTAGGGAAATTCTGGAAGAGGCGATGATTGCCGTGCCCATTATCCAGATCAGCAAAATCATAACCTTTATTTTTATTCATGATTACAATTGAGCCTAAAGCAATATTCTGATTATCTACATTATCATATATCATTTCCCCGTCTTCATTATTCCATATCCGTATTCTGAATTTGTCGTTTTTATTTCCTGGTTTTGCTCCATCAAAAGCGGCTATCATATAACCGAAATCTCCGCTTCCATTAACTTTTGCAGTTCCTCTAAATAATGCATTATTACCATTTACAATCAGCCAGTCATAATTATTACTATTTAGGTGTAAACTGCCATTTTTAAAAGCAAAGTTTGTATTTCCTTTTACATCTTTTAAATTACCTGAATATTTAACCGAGAATCCGAATTCAGAATGGCCATTAGTATTTGTATTATTGTATAAAGCTCCTTGAGGCGAAATAATAATTCCTCCGCCGTTTGCTATTCCGGCATTATCCGATAAATGAATATCGGCAATTCTTCCGAATACATCAGGATGAATAACTTGAAGTTTTGTCGTTACATACTCCGTTAAAACTTGAAACTCCGATAATCCTTCATAAATATGAAGATTAGTAAAAGTAATACCAAGCATACTTAAAACAGAAATTACAGCTTCATTTGACGCTACCTTATAAGTTTTATCGGGATCAATTTGAGCACCGTTGACTTTAACTCCGACAAGTCTTGATTCGGGTGATAATGTTCCGTCATATATATAATCTAATCCAGAAGATTGAATTAAGAATTCATCGTTAAGTTCTATAGAAGATAAACCGTAACTCAGCCCGTACAACAAATCACTGCCTTTTACGTCGAAAGTAGCTAATCTGAATCCTAAGCCGTTGTCTGTATTAAAGCCATAACCGTTTATTCTAAACAAATCAGCGGCAACAATTGGACCTTTATATAAGGGCTGGGCAGTAAATCCGCCGGGTTCAATAGCAATATCTGCTCCGGTTTTCCATTTAAACGCGTTAGTAACCAGGTCTCCAATTGGTGTATCATGAATTCCCGAACTTAAAAGATTATCCGCAACTTCATCAAGTGTATTGGTTACATACCCAATTTGTTGTGAAAAAACCGGACCGTAAGTGTTTTCAATTTCGGTAATTAATCCGTTAACAACTGCATTTACATTCGGATCTAAAGGTAAGGAGCTATCCAGATGAATTGCTTTATAGTTTAACAAACTCACGCCTGATGTTGAAACTGCTAATTGCATCTTTCCCATATATTCATAAAATGCTCCCACCTGCACTATATATGTTTTCTTCCCGGAAGGATTAGTTACCTCAACAGGTTGTTTAAAAAGGTAATGATCATGTCCGCCCACTATTACATCAATACCTGGAATATTTGCAGCAATTAATTGATCGAGATTATAACCTAAATGAGATAATAAAATTATTACGCTGCAGGTATCTGCTTTGAGTTTTGAAATCATATCTACGGCAATCGGGAATATATTAGTATCAACAACTGCAGGCGAAGGCATTGAAAGTATATTAGCTTCAGGAGTAGTTAAACCGAAAATTCCGACTTTAATATTGCCAAGTCTCTTTTCCGTGTAGGGAGAGATGTAATTTTTCAGATCAGCAAGCGAAGGATCATCTAAGTTTAAGTTTGCAGAAAGAAGAGGGAAACCCTCCCCGGGATTAAATGAACTTCTAAGTACAGTATTTAAAGTCGAAGGTCCTAAATCAAATTCGTGATTTCCTACTGTCATAGCATCAAATCCCAGCTGTCTCATAAGCTGAAATTCCGGAATACCGAAAAACTTATTGAAGAATAGATCTCCAATAAATACATCACCTGCATGCAAAACAAGAACATTCGGATCAGATGCCCGTGTTTCACCTATTACTGTTGATGCTCTTGCAATACCTCCCTGTGTTCCCTGCAGGTTTGAACTACGAGGTCCTAAAGGCGCTAAAGTTGAATGTGTATCATTTATATGAAGTATTGTAAGTGTGTCGACTTGAGCTGTCAAATTTCCCAAGCTCAGAAAGCAAATAAGACATAAATAAAAAAAGAATAAATATTTTTTCATAAGATCCCCGGTTTTATTAATAAAATTTTAATTAATTCATACACAAAAATCTAAATTTTTCAATTTGAAGAGTTGTCAAAAAATTGTCAAAGAATTGTAAAAGAAAGCTGATGAAGTGATAAAGGAGAATGGTAAAAAGAAAAATAAAGGAGATAGAAGTAAGTGACAAAGAAAGGGAAAACGGAGAAAAGAAAACGGATACAAGATACCTGATTCCGGATATTAAATAGAAAGAAACTCCGGTTTAGATTACCGATTACCAATTACAATTATCTACCAGCCATTCACTAATCACTATTCTTTAAAGTTGGAAAGGATGAAACATAATAAATGGAATTTAGAAGTCTTTTACGATGTCTTGTTTTTTTATTTTCGTGATTTTGATACTTGTTTAGTTGACTTTGGTTTCCATAGATGTTTTTCCATATCAACGAGACCGTCTTTAGTAAATTTTATTCCCTCAGACCTTAAAAGATCTTCCATTATTTCAGCATCACCGAAATGGAGCTTTCCTGTCAGAGCACCAAATCTATTAACTACACGATGACACGGAAGCCCGGATTCCTTTGCCCCGTTTAACGCCCAGCCGACTGTTCTTGCGGCAGAACGAATTCCGCAGGCTTCTGCAATATCTCCGTAAGTTGTAACTTTTCCGTAAGGAATTTTTGCAACAATTTTATAAACCCTGTCGAAAAAATCTTCATTTCGTTTTCCGGATGGTTTTTTTAAAGGTTTCTTCATAGGGACAAAAATTAATTTTGAGTGAATTTAAGCAAATAAGCTTTTATAAATTTATTTATATTTCCGTCCATTACACTCTGCACATCGGAAGTTTCTTCATCCGTACGATGATCTTTAACCATATTATACGGATGAAATACATAGGAACGAATCTGACTCCCCCACTCTATTTTCATTTTACTTTTTTCGACTTCGTCTAATTCCGCTTCATGCTTTTCTTTTTCAATCTGGTAAAGTTTGGATTTAAGAAGCTTCATTGCATTTGTTCTATTTTGCAGCTGTGATCTTTCACTCTGACAAGCGGCAACGACCCCGGTTGGAATATGAGTTATTCTTACTGCAGTTTCTACTTTATTTACGTTTTGTCCGCCTTTCCCGCCTGATCGATATGTATCAATCCGCAAGTCAGCAGGATTAATATCAATTTCAATTGTGTCATCAACCTCAGGAATGACGAATACAGATGCAAAGGAGGTATGTCTTCTTTTATTTGAATCGAAAGGAGAAATTCTCACCAGCCTATGCACGCCGTTTTCAGCTTTTAAGTAACCGTATGCAAATTCACCTTCGACTTCAATTGTAACGCTTTTTATTCCGGCACCGTCGCCGTCTAAGATATCGACAATTAACATTTTAAAATCATTTTGTTCACCCCATCGCATATACATTCTCATAAGCATTTCAGCCCAATCCTGAGCTTCTGTTCCGCCTGCACCGGAATGAATTGTAAGAATGCAATTACGTGCATCATCCTTACCGCTTAACATATTTTTAAATTCAACAGCTTCAACTGCTTGTTTTAATGATTCCAGCTCGCTCTCAATATCATTAGCAAATGATTCGTCTTCTTCCGTTTTAGCTAATTGAATAAATTCATCAAGGTTCTTTGCTCTTTTATCAACATCATTCCAGAGTTCAACCCAGGTTTGCAGCGATTTAATTTCCTGAAGAATATTTTGAGCTGCTATTTGATCATCCCAGAAAGAAGGTTCGGTAGTCTTATGCTGTAAATCTTTTATTTTGGAATTTTTGTTGTCGACGTCAAAGATAACCTCTTAATCTATGAATCCTATCCTTATAACCATGTAATTGTTTTACTTCGTCTTCGTACATATAGATTTCCTTGAATAATTAAAAATAATTTCTTAAGAATATGAAATTATCATTTAGACTTCTATTTCCATTCTCAGTAATGCAGCTGCCAGAGTTTTTCCTTGAGCATCAAGTTTTAATGAAACGGTACCGCCTCCGCCAAGTGTATTATGCAGTAAAAAATTTAATGCACGTAAATTAGGTAATTCATATCTCTCGACTTTACCAAAACAAATTCCTTTAAAATGCCTTCTAACCTCTTCGGCAGTTAAATGTTTTTTAATAATTTCATATCCTTTATCATCATAGGCAATAATACCGATGTTTGCAGCATCTCCTTTATCGCCGCTTCTTGCATGTGCTATATCGATTAATTTTACTTTCATTATTTTAACTCCAGCAATTTAATAATAGGCTCGACTAATTTTTTAGGAATGAGAGCAGGCCAATAAGCTATAACATCGCTTGGCTTCGGTCTTCCTCCGGCAAAACCGGTTACACTGGGAGGCCCGGTTAAAATTAAAGGTGCAATCTCCTGTCCAAATCTGATTATTGTATCCCTATCTTCCGACCTTACGGAAATTCTAAGCATTATTTCATTTATATCGTTCTCATCAACTCCAGATGCCAAAGTTTCATGAACAGCATTGTAACCTACGAATTCTGTTCTGATTTCATCAAACTGCAAACCGATATTTTCTAATCTCTGCCTTAATATTTTATCGGCAATTTTAGACTTTGTTAGTGCTTTAGGCCAGGAATATGTCAATGTTCCTACAGCTTTAAATCCGCTTTTATAAGAACAAGATACTTTAAAAAATTCCGTTTCAGGTCTGCCTTTAACATTATATACTCTTACTCTATTATTACCCAAATCTTGAAGTTTTATGGAAGAAAAATCAGCTACACAATCTGGAGTAATATATTCTTTCGGATCCCCGATTTCATAAACCAGTTGTTCCGCAATAGTTTCGAATGAAACTCTTCCTCCAGTATTTTCATGTTTTGTAATAATAACTTCACCATTAGGATAAGCCTCTGCAATTGGAAAACCAATTTCAGCAAAATTTTCAATAGATTCCCAGTCCCCTGAAAAATTACCTCCAGTTGATTGAGCGCCGCATTCTAAAATATGCCCTGCAACTGTTCCTGCTGCCATTAAATCATAATTTGATGGATCCCATCCGAATTCGTAAATCATGGGAGCTAACGTTAAACCAGTGTCCGTAGTTCTTCCTGTAATTACAATATCAGCTCCTCTTTTTAGTGCTTCCACTATCGGATAAGCTCCGAAATAAACATTAGCGCTTAAGATTTTATTTTTAATCGGAATAATAGATTCACCTGTTTCCAAATTGTTCAATTCACATCCGGTATCAATAATTTCATCAAGCTTGTTCAAAATATCATCACCAAAAACAATTGCAATTTTTAAATCATTTATATTTAATTCTAAGGCTTCTTTTAAAATAGCATCAGCACAACCGGCAGGATTTACGCCGCCTCCATTTGTTATAACTTTAATACCTTTTTCTTTGCATATGGGTAATATTCGTTTCATTAATTTGGGAAGGTCAAGTGCATAACCTAAACTTGGATTTTTGTTCTTCTGTTTTTGAAGTATCGACATAGTAACCTCGGCGAGATAATCCATAACGAGGTAATCAATTTCTCCTTTAGTAACTTGAGAATACGGCGCTTCAATTAAATCTCCCCAAAAACCCTGTCCCGATGCTATTTTAATTTTTTCCTTCAATTTATACTCCAAATGATTAAATATATTTTTGAATAATTAAAGGATTGTTCTAATCCGAATGGAAACTTATATAGATTTAAAGAAGTTTCTATAATAAAGATAATAAAACTTTATGTTAATTAATTTGAATGAATTCACACTATGAATAATTTAATATACTCTTTGTTCGAATTAGATTTTTTAGCATGTAAACTATCTACTAATTGGCAGATAAATTAGAACAGTTAAAAATGTAAGTTTTCAGCTATCAATAGAGGCTGTCTTAAAACTGTCTCTGGGCTTTGCCGCAGGCATTCCTTCGGAATATTCGGAATCTGTATATTTAAGCTATTTTTAAATGCTGAATTAATTGCAGATCCCAAGTCAAGCCCGGGATGATGTGGTTCAGCATGATAGTTGCTTAATTTCAATTAACTAAATTATCACGGCTTTATAACCATAACAATGCAGTCCGGAGGCTCCTTCATCAAAAATTTTTCTAAACACCAACTTAACTTTAATTCCAATTTTAATTTTATCAAAATCAACATCTGCTAATTGAGCAGTTAGCTTTACACCGTCAGTCAACTTAATTATAGCCACTGCATATGGCGCTTGTATAGAAAATTTTTCTGAAGCAACTCTAATAATCGTATATGTAATAATTTCTCCTATATCGCTCAATTGAATTGATGTAAATTTTTGGGATTTACATTCTGGGCAAATTAACCTTGGAGGAAAATAAATTTCTCCGCATTTATCACATTTTCCGGCTTCGAGTCTATACCTTCGCGGAATTTCTCTAAAATATCTAGGACTAATCATACTGCCTCCAAAATATTTATTACACAACTTGCTCCGGAACCGCCCATGTTTTGAGCTAAACCGAATCGTGCATTTTTAACCTGTCTCTTACCGGCTTGCCCAGTCAGCTGTTCATAAAGTTCAATAATTTGTGCTATTCCGGTCGCTCCAACAGGATGACCTTTAGATTTAAGTCCGCCGCTCGTATTTATCGGAATTTTACCTCCATTTAATGAAGTTAATCCATCATGAACAGCAGGGCCCCCGCGTCCCTTCTCAAAAAAGCCCAAATCTTCTGAAACTACAATTTCCGCAATCGTAAAGCAGTCATGAACTTCTGCAAAATCAATATCTTTTGGTTTTATTTTGGCAATACTATATGCTTTTGATGCGGCAGATGAAACTGCATTTAAAGTAGTTAAACTTTTTCTGCTGTGTAAAGCAATCGTGTCGGATGCCTGCGCAGAAGCTTTTACTTTTACGTATGAATCGGTTATTTTTTTTGCTATATCTAAAGGACATAATATCACGGCGGCAGCACCATCACTTACAGGGGAACAATCCAATAACCTTAATGGATCTGCAACTAATGTTGATTCAAGCACTTGTTTAACGGTTATTTCTTTACGAAATTGAGCATTTTGATTATTTGCTCCGTTTTTATGGTTTTTGACAGCAACTTCAGCAAGATGTTCTCTTGTAGTTTTATACTCATGCATATGGGCATTAGCAATCATAGCATATAAAGCGGGGAAAGTTACTCCATTATAAATCTCATACTCCTGATCTGCTGCTGTTGCAAGCGAATCTGTAACATCGGCACCGTCAGTCATTTTTTCTACCCCGCCGGCAAGAACAAATTCACTATTGCCGGATGCAACTTCTAAATATGCCTGCCGGAATGAAACTCCGCCTGAAGCGCACGCTGATTCAACTCTTGTCGCAGAAATGGGACTAATTCCCAAATAATCAGCCATTACGGCACCTAAATGTTCTTGTCCTACAAAAAGTCCTCCGGACATCGAGCCGACATACATTGAATCTATATGATCAATTTTTGCATTCTCAATCGCCTTAAGAGCTGCTTCAACAAAAATATCTTTTATTGACTTTCCCCAAAGTTCACCGAACTTTGTCATCCCAGCACCAATTACTGCAACATCTTTCATATTTATTACTCCCTATTCATTTAGAATAATTTTGCCGCGAAACTTTGCATATTCTCCATAATCAAGATATATCTTCCCATTATTAAGCATTTCTCTAACCTTAACAGCTTTATCTTGAATTCCTTTTATATAATCCGATACTTTAAAAATAAATCCGTCGCTTCCCGCACCTGAACCAAATGAAACCATAAAAATAAGATCGCCGGGATCCGCGACATCTAGGACAGCAGAAAGGCCGGTTGGAGAGGAACCAGAATATGTATTTCCCATCCAAGGAACTATCCATCCTGTTTCAAGTTGTTCATTAGAAAAGCCTAATTGTTTACCGGCCATTTGCGGAAATTTACCATTAGGCATATGAAATACCGCATATTTAAAATCTCCGGATTTCATACCGGATTTTTCAAGAAGAATTTTCCCTGCATTTACAACATGCCTAAAGTAAGCAGGTTCGCCTGTAAATCTTCCGGCGTGTCTCGGATAAAACTGATGCTCTCTTCTCCAGAAGTCAGGTGTGTCCGAAGTATATGAATTAGTAAATAATATTTCTGCCGCAACTTTTTCTTTTCCCATTATAAATGCTGATCCCCCGGCTGAAGCAGAGTATTCAAGTGCATCGCCGGGTGCGCCTTGGGATGTATCTGCACCAATTGCTAGTGCGTATTTAACTTCTCCTGCTTTAACTAAACTAAATGCGGTATACATCGCTTCCGTACCTGCTTTACATGCAAACTCATAACTAGCAACATGAACATTTGGACCAATGCCTAATGCATCAATTAGAATTGTTGCGCTGGGTTTAACTGCATAAGGGTGAGATTCGGAACCAATATAAACAGCGCCGATTTCTTGAGGATCAATTTCTGCTCGTTTAAGTGCATTTTTTGCTGCTTCAACAGAAATTGTAATTGTATCCTCATCTAGACCTGGAACTGTTTTTTCAAAAAGCTGAAGACCTTTTTTGATTGCTTCCGGATCCGATCCCCATTCTTTTGCTATGTCTTCAACCTTTATACGGTAACGAGGCAGGTAAGAACCAAATCCAACTATGCCAATCATTTTTTTCTCCCATAATTTGTTGGAAATATACTGGCTCAATAATTTTAAGAAATTTTATAATATTCAATATATTGAATTTTTATCAATATGGAAATAATATTTTCCATGATGTACAAATTAATCTTAATGAGAGCATAAGAGTTCGAATTAAATTATTTAGACAATTAGCATATGTTACACAATAAAATGTGTTTGTCAGAACAATGTTTGAAGAGTTACACTGAACTTGTCAATCAGGCCTTCACGCTGGAATCTCTTTTTAAAAAAGTTACATCGGTTTCCTTCTAATTATTTAACTCTTTCAGAGTAATTATTACTTGGCTTAACTCTAATATCCGAGGGCGCTGCCTCCGGTTGAAATATTTTTCCCCTTTGGGGAAAACATGATTAGAATGACGACTAAGTGTTAACAAGAATTTGTCATGGCGGACTTGATCCGCAACCTCCTAAATCAATTTATTTTGAGATTCTGGTTTCCGTCTGCACCGGACAGGTTCAACAGAATTATAATTGAAGAGTTAACTTGAGCATGGCAGTTCAGTCTTCACACTAGAGGAACTTCAGTTCCGATGAGGCAAGCACTTCATTACGGATAATTTTTTTATCCGTCTTCGTATACTCTGCTAGGCAGACGCAAATTCTTTTAATGTGCATACTCCCATTTTGATTTATTTTAGACAGATATAATATTTTCATTTTTTAGTTTAATTGTAATCTTTTTAACATGTTTTCACCCGCAACTAATAAATCTTCTTCATCATTAATATCAAACCAATTTATCCTTTTATCTTTTCCGAACCAGGTAATTTGTCTTTTGGCAAATCGCCTGGTATTTCTTTTAATCAATTCAATTGCTCTGTCAAGCGTAATTTCTTTTTCCAGAAATGATATTATTTCTTTATATCCGACAGTATTTAAAGAATTTAAATTCTTATCAAATCCCTTTTCTAAAATTGATTTTGTTTCTTCTACCAATCCAAGATTTATCATATTCTCAACTCTTTTTTCTATATTTTTATAAAGAAGGGATCTTTCCCATCGCAGCCCGAATTGAATAAACTTCAAATTAATTTCCCTTTTATGATCTGCTTGATGCATGCTTATAGGCTTCCCTGTTAAATGGTAAACTTCTAAAGCTCTAATTATTCTCTTCCAATTTTGGGGGAGCATTTTAGAAGCACTTTCAGGATCAACATTTTTTAATTCAGAATAAAGAATTTCGTTCCCTAATTCTTTCCTTTTTGAAAGCAGATAATTTCTATATTCTGCATCAACACCTACAGAGTCAAAAATGCCATCAATTAAAGATTTAATATATAAACCGGAACCGCCTATAACTAATGGAGTTATATTACTTGAAAAAAGTTTTTGTATAATATTTATAGCATCGTTTTCAAAGCGGCTTACATTATAATCTTCATCTGGATTAAGAATATTAATAAAATGATGTTTTATTCCCTTTAATTGCTCCGCAGTCGGTTTAGCTGTTCCGATATCAAGATAATTATATATCTGCCTGCTGTCTGCAGAAATAATTTCGGCATTTATTTGTTTTGCCAGCAGCAGGCTTAAGGAAGTTTTTCCCGAACAGGTCGGGCCGACAATTACAATTACTTTTGGTTCCAACCTTCTCTTCCTATAAGAGGAACAAAAGAGAATTCAGGAATATCAAGTACTTGAAATTTATCATCATCAAGTTTAGTAATAATTTTTAGCTTTTGAGAATTTTTATCACCGACAGGTATCACAAGTCTGCCTCCAATAGAAAGTTGTTTTTTAAGTGACGCCGGTATTGAAGGAGAACCGGCAGTTACAATAATTCCGTCATAAGGAGCATACTCATCCCATCCAATCGTGCCGTCGCCGCATTTTACATGCGTACGGATTCCCATGCTTTCTAAAAGTTTTTGAGCTTTAACATAAATCTCAAACTGACGTTCAATGCTGAAAACCTTCATACCCATACTACTTAAAATTGCAGCTTGATAACCTGAACCGGTTCCGATTTCCAGTACTTTTAATCCAGGTTTTAACTTAAGTGCCTGGGTCATAAATGCAACTGTATAAGGCTGTGAAATTGTTTGCCCGTATCCTATTGGCAACGCTACATCTTTATATGCATGATGCCTCATGGCTTTAGGAACAAACTTCTGTCTTTCAATTTCTCCTATAGCCTTTAATACATAAATATCGTTTATACCTTTTTCAGATAAATTATCTACAAGTTCCTGTCTTTCTCTTTCGTACATTATAAACTTTTTTTTATTTATTTAAGGTATAAAGATAAAATAAAAATTTAATATTTATTAAATTTGAAATCCTTTTTTAGAAACATTCCGGAGGATAAAATGGTTGAAATTATCGGCGGCGCTTTATTAATTGCTGCCATGAGAGTTTGCGATGTTTCCCTGGATACTATCCGTGTTATTTTAGTTGTTCAGGGTAAAAAGTACAATGCAGGTATAGTAGGATTTTTTGAAGTTTTAATCTGGGTATTTGCAATTAGATTTGTTTTTCAGCATTTAGATAACATACCCAATCTTTTTGGATATGCAATCGGTTTCGGGCTTGGGAATATTATTGGAATTACTATTGAACAAAGAATCGGCTTCGGATACATACAATTAAATGTTATCTCAATGCATCATACTGATGAAATTGCCGATACATTAAGAAGGTCGAAATTCGGAGTTACAATTCTGCCTGCTGAAGGCGGATCCGGCGGCGTTTCTGTCATAGTTTTAATTTCTCCAAGAAAACAGCAGAAGAATGTGATAAATTTAGTTGAGACCATAGATAAAAAGGCATTTATTACTATACAGGGTTCAATTCCATATCGGGGTTTTAAACAAATGACACGGAAATAGATTACTAATAAATAACAAACATTCTTTTAAACGATTAATATGAAAGGCGGAAGAAAAAATAATTACTTTAATTATTTGAAATTAAATTCCTAAACATTTAATCTCAAAAAATCTTTTTAATTGGAATTTAATAAATGATTTATTGTTTCACCCCTTGCAGATCGGCATTTTTAATAATCTTGTATCGATTCTTTAAAACTTTTGATACATACTTTCCCCGATTATTCTTCATTTCATAGTGAAATCCATTATCGTTTTCAATGCCACTGGGAGCACTTAAAACCAAAATGAAAATACCTAGCAAAAATAGAAACGCGATTATAATGTATAATACAAAAAAATTTAACAACTAATTCCCTTTTAATTTTAAATTATATATTTATAGATAAATGATTAAATTTTATAATATTAGAATATATTATTTAACAACGTTTATGCCATCAAATAAAATCCTTAAAATTTTAATGTTTTCTGATGTTGTCTTGTCATGGTAAGTAATAGTTACTTATTACAACATGAAATATTATTATATTTGTAAAATTTGTTTACAAGAAAATGACAATACCCGAAATTTTAATAATAATGTTTATATTAAAAAAACAATAATTAAAACCCTTATATTCAAAATCCTTTTACACTATAAGATATTAGTCGTTATATATTTAACTTAACTTTATGATTTAAAGAAATAGATTAAAGTATTTATTAACTAATAGATAGGGTAAATTAATAAGCTATATTGGTGATTTAAGATTAGAACAATAATAAAAGAATGTATATGATATTATAACTTCTGGAAAAATTAGAGGCGCCGGTCGGATTCGAACCGACGAATAAAGGTTTTGCAGACCTTCGCCTTAGACCACTTGGCTACAGCGCCATTG
>CAZCFZ010000102.1:0-12857 GCA_964498065.1 uncultured Ignavibacteriaceae bacterium | reverse complement strand
AACAATCTTGAAAAAAAAGTTGATTTAAGAACAGCAGAATTGAAAAAAGCACAGAGTGTGCAAAATCGCTTTTTCACAAATATCTCACACGAATTCAGAACACCATTAACATTAATACTTGGTTCCGCAAAACAAATTATTGAGCAATCGGAAAATGCAAAAGCAAAAGCAAAAGAAAAAGCTAATTTAATTTATAGAAGTGCAAAGAAGTTAAACCGGCTAGCTAATCAATTATTAGATATCTCCAGAATTAATGCCGGGAAAATGAAACTTAAAGCCGGCAAGCAAAATCTTGTTCGGTTGATCAATGAACTTGTATTATCGTTCGAATCATTTGCCGAAAGAAAAAATATTTGTCTCTTATTTCAACCGGAGGTTGAAAAAATAATTATTTATCTGGATAGAGATAAGTTTGATAAAATAATGAGTAATTTATTATCAAACGCTGTTAAATTTACACCGAAGGGAGGGAAAATTGAAATAACAGTTAAATTCACCTCCGTTTTCGCTAAAGCTTCGCCTGGTACACCCTTCCAAGTTGGGCATAGTGGCTTTTTGAAAGTCCCATCCTCCGGAGGCAATTTAAGGACGGGTAATAAAGTGTTTGTTCAAATTTCTGTCTCAGATACCGGTATTGGAATTCCTAAAGACCAATGTGAAAAAATATTCGATAGATTTTATCAGGTTGATAATAGACTTTCCAAAGAATATGAGGGTACCGGCGTCGGATTATCGTTAACCAAAGAATTAGTAGAACTTCATAATGGAGAAATTAGGGTCGAAAGCGAGGAGGGGAAAGGCTCGACCTTTATTATAATTTTTCCGCTTGGCAAAGGACACTTGAAACCTGATGAAATATTGGACGATGAAGAAGCTTCGGGAAGTGAAATTTTGGCAAGTCAAAATTTTTCACAAGAATATGACGAAATCAATTTAATCTCAAAAGGGATAAAGAATCATGCGGATATAAATTTCTTTGATGAATCCGGTAAACATTTGCTTTTAATTATTGAGGATAATTCCGATTTGAGAAAATTTATAAATGATATTTTGAACCAATATTATAATATAATAGAAGTTCCAAATGGAGAAGAAGGACTTAAGAAGTCATTAGAATTAATTCCGGATTTGATTATCAGCGATATTATGATGCCTAAAATGAATGGATTTGAGTTATGCGATAAATTAAAAACAGATTCAAGAACGAGCCATATTCCTTTGATCTTATTGACAGCAAAAACAACTCTACAAGATAAGATAGAAGGATTTGAAACGGGAGCTGACGATTATATTTATAAACCATTTGAAGCTGACGAATTAAAAGCAAGAATAAAGAATTTACTGGATCAAAGAAAAAGAATTCATGAACACTTTAAGAAGTACGGATTATTTGAGTTTGAAAACAGCAAAGTAAATTCTGTCGATCAAAAATTCTTGAAAAAAATTTGCGAGACAATTACCAATAACTTAACGGAACCTTCCTTTGGAGTAGATTTATTAGCTGAAGAAATGTCAATAAGTAAATCTTTGTTATATAAAAAACTTATTGCTCTAATAGCAGAACCGCCGGGTGAATTAATCAAAAGGATCAGATTAGATAAAGCAGTGCAGTTAATTGAAAAAAATTCCGGAAATATAACGGAAATAGCATTTGAAGTCGGATTCAACGACCCTTCTTATTTTACAGCATGCTTTAAAAAACAATTCGGCAAAACACCTTCCCAATATCATAATAAATTTATTAGAAAATAAGCTGAATTTTTAATCTTTACATAATTTTAATAGTTTTTTACAAAATCCTTATAGATAAAATCAATTTAAAAATTATTAATTAAATCAGACAATTTTATCATTTATCACGGGGATCCACAATACTTATATAAAGGGAAAGTAATGGATGCAAGCCTAAAGATTAAAAATGATGAAATAATCCCTCTAAAATTTTATTTATGCCAAAACTATCCGAATCCTTTTAGGGGAAAAACGAAAATCAAATATTGCATCGCCTATTTAACGAATGTAAAAATAGCACTCTATAATTTAGACGGTAAGATGATTCAAAAACTTCTGGATCAAAAACAGGAAGCGGGTACTTATGAGATAATTTTTAATCCGGCTAATATCCGGTTCTTGGTGCCGGGGACATATTTCTATAGGATGAACGCGGGGGATTATTTATCCGAGAAGGAAATGACATTAGTCTGATTGTGATTATTAATTAATATGTGGTCATTGCCTGCCAGCCGGTAGGTTGGGAATAGCGGAGCGCTGGAATCTTGAAATAATCCAATTCCATAATTCAACCATTGATTGTTCTGGATGTTTGGCGTAAGACATTGCGTTATTGTTCGGTCAAATGAAAACACATAAGGATGAATATTAATTTTAATAATAAATATAAATGGGAGGAAGCTATGAAAAATTCAGTTGCAGTCTTAATATTTATTTTCACAATCATTTATTCTTATCCTCTTTTTTCCCAGGAATATTCTTTAAGTTCTAAACCAGCCATAGAAAAAGGAAAGATAACGATAAAAATAAAAGAAGGCGCTAACCGTCTTTACAAAAATAATAGTAATTCATCTTCATTTGGGATTTCCTCTCTTGATCAAAAAATGAATAAGTATAAAGTCTTTTCATTAAAGAAAAGATTTAATCACAAACCAATAGCTAAAAACTCAGGTTTGCCTGATCTTTCCAGAATTTATCAAATTGAATTCCCGGCTGATTTGGATATTTCGACCGTGGTAAATGAGTTTTCAACCGATCCGAATGTAGAATACGCCGAACCGGTTCCGGTTTACTATTTGTTCGGGGGACCCAATGATACCTTATATAGCAAGCAATGGTATCTTAAAAATATTCAAGCGGAACAAGCCTGGGATATTCATAAAGGCGAAGATGGGGACAGCACAATAACGCTGGCAATAATAGACGGCGGCTGTAAATATGATCATCCCGATCTTGCTCAAAATATATGGAATAACTTGGGTGAAGATGCCGATGGAGACGGTAAAACTTTTGAATTAATAAATTCAAAATGGGTGCTTGACCCGGATGACATTAATAATATTGATGATGACGGAAACGGTTATATCGATGATCTTATCGGCTGGAATTTTGTGGATTATAATAATAATCCGACGGATAATGATCCAAATGGACATGGTACCTTAGTGGCCGGAGTTGCTGCAGCTGTTACCAATAATAGAATAGGTATAGCAAGTATAAGCTACAATCTTAAATTAATGCCTGTAAACGGCTGGTCTGACGGCATAATCTACGCTGCAGAAAACGGCGCGGATATAATTAATTGCAGCTGGGGCGGACCTCAATTTTCTCAAGCCGATAAGGAAGTAATAGATTACGCTTCCGGTTTAGGCAGCATCATAGTAGCAGCAGCAGGAAATGAAAATAATGCAATTTTTATGTATCCCGGAAATTATCCCTCGGTGATAAGTGTTGCCGGGGTTGACCCCCAGGATGTAAAAACTTGGTATTCAAGTTTCGGTTCAAGTATTGATGTTGCTGCACCGGTAGCGTCGATTTCTACTTCAAATAATTCTTACTATACCGAAGGTCTTGCCGGAACATCTATTTGCGCACCCCTTGTTACGGGATTAGCCGGCTTGATCAAATCTTTTCACCCGGACTGGACTAATGAACAGATAGTAAAACAATTACTTATTACCTCAGATGATATAACTGCCGTCAACCCCAACTTTGAACATTCTCTTGGAACAGGAAGAGTTAATGCTTACCGTGCACTTGCAGAAAGCAATCCAACAATTTTACCTGAACTTAAATTAAGTACATCATTATTAAAAGTCGCCCAGCCTGTAAATCCGGATTCTTCGATCAGTTTAAGCTTTAGGATTCAGAATCATTCTCACTTTCTTGATGCAAATTCTCTTACTATTAATCTAACATCCGATAATCCTGATGTTCAAATAATTAAGGGAAATTATACCGGTTTAATTCAGGCAAATTCTATTGCAGAACTTACGGATATATTGCAAATTAAATTTGCTCCTAATGCCACAAGTGCAACTGCCGCTTTTAAATGCAGTATTTCTGCCGATTTACCCGTTACTGCCGGATCTGTGTTTGAGTTTGTTATTCCTGTTTATACAAATACACCTTTAGTGCTCGATTCTTTTAACATAACCCGTATTGATTCAAATAGAATTTATTTCCACGATATTGCAATTACTAATAAAGATCAACCAGAACAGTCTTCATTATCGGTACAGGTGAAGAGTCTTGATAGTTGTACAGTTGCAGAAGAGCATAAATTGATTTTGGGTGGGATCAATTCACTGGAAACCGTGAAAATGCCGGGAGGATATTTTTTTGATATAAGTAAATGCTCTTCCGATTCCCTTAAATTGATTCTTGAAATATCAAATGGGATAAGTTCCTGGTTCAGTCAAATCAGTATAAAAATTCCTCCCTTATCCGAGATAAACGGACTAACAACAGTTATGCTTGATGAAGCGAATAACCTGGATAATTGGACCTCATCAAGTTGGGGTATTACCGGGCAAAAATATGTTTCTTCACCTTCGTCATTTACAGATTCGCCCGCCGGATATTCAACAGATCCGTCTTCCCTGGACTACAACAATCCGCTCAGATCTTTAAACGCAATTCTGGCTTTTATTGAGTTTGATGCACAATGGGATATAATGACAGCAGAAGATAGTTATGCCCAGGTGCAAATATCAACCAATAATGGATTCACATGGATTCCTTTAACCGGCCGATACTCCAATCTACCAGCTAACAATACACCTGTTTATGACGGGCGCCAAGCTAACTGGATCCATGAAATAATTGATATTACTGATTACTTAGATTACCAGTTAAAGTTTAGATTTTATTTAGCATCATCAACACAATCCCGTTTAGACGGTATATATATCGATAATGTAAAGTTATCGGTTTATGCTTCTCAAATTGGAGAGCAGTCGTATATTGATAAAGTGTTAGCCAGAAAGAACCAAGACTCAGTATGGTTCAGAATAAAATTTACAAATTTTTATGATCATACATTTACGCCAAGGCTTGTCTATGCAAATTTGGAGAGTGCAGAAAAAGATTCTTTAATGCTTTATGATGACGGTTTACACGGGGACTCTCTTGCCAATGATAATATTTACGGTAATTACATACCCCCAATACCGGATGAAGGTATTTATAAGGTTGGTATAAGCACAATAGACAATAAAATTAATAATTATAAATATACATCCAATATTTATCGGTTCACTACTGCCGGACCATTATCGGTTGATAGTATTTCTTTTACAAAACTATCACACTTCCGTTACAATATTATACCTTTTATAAGAAATCACGGCAGCACATCAACAATTACAAAAGTTAATGTAAATATTTTATGTGATGATCCATGGGTATTACCTGAGAGCCGAATTATGAGCTATCCTGACATTCCGCCGGATTCACTAGTCGATTTAACCGACTGGGTCAGAATTCAATACAATTCCCAGTTTCCCGGATATTTCAATTTGAGGTTTGAAATAATGAGCGATGGATGGACTTACTGGACTGATTCAAAGCGGTTAGTAGTTCCTACAGTTGGAATTGATGAGCAAGTAAATCTGCCGTTAACTTTTAACCTTGAACAGAACTATCCCAATCCTTTCAACCCGGTTACGACTATTAAATACTCTATACCCAAAAAAACTTTTGTAACAATTATGGTATATAATATTCTCGGTAAAGAAATACGAAGACTGGTAGATGAAGAAAAACCGGCCGGGGATTATAAAATTGAATTTAGAGCCTCCTCATTACCTAGCGGAGTATATTTCTACAGAATTAAGGCCGGGGCGTTTTACCAGTCGAAGAAAATGCTTTTGCTCAAATAACGACATTTAATGATACTTAAAGAAGATGGTTGGCTAATTTGCTTATTTGGTGCAGTGAGGCGAGTCAAACAATGACATTTCAAGAAGTGCCGTCGACTCCGCTCGCGAGGAGAAAAATATTCTAGAAACATATGGCAAATTAGCCAACTACTTTAAAGGAAGTTAAAATAAGAATTGGAAAGGAAGTTATGCGGATGCTGATATTTGGGCGAATATTATTGTAAAAGAAAACTATAAAGAGCTTCTCCTAAATCCAATTCAAATAAACGCATCGCTTATCAATTTTTTAGACAAGTATGCAAAATAATTAATCTCAGACTTGTCGGATAAAATCCTTTCTTTTTATGAAAAGGGGTGAATTCCTGGTAAAGAAAATTTTTATAAAGAAGTTGCCGGATATTTGAAAACGATGCTGAAAACTAAGGTCGGTTTAGAAAAGACAGATGAAATTATTAAATATTTCCAGGCGATTTATAAAACCCGGAATGCAATTACGGAGATATTGGCAAAAATTAAATGACTGGAAGTTGCTGATTGCCGGAGAAAAATATGGTGGTGCAAACTGGACTGTCAGCGATATTATGATGCCTAAAATGAATGGGTTCCAGTTATGCAGTAAATTAAAAACAGATTCAAGAACGAGCCATATCCCTTTGATTCTATTGACGGCGAAAGCAACTTTACATGATAAGATAGAAGGATTGGAGACAGGGGCTGATGACTATATTATGAAACCATTTGAAGCTGACGAATTAAAAGCAAGAATAAAGAATTTACTGGATCAAAGAAAAAGAATTCATGAACACTTTAAGAAGTACGGATTATTTGAGTTTGAAAACAGCAAAGTAAATTCTGTCGATCAAAAATTCTTGAAAAAAATTTGCGAGACAATTACCAATAACTTAACGGAACCTTCCTTTGGAGTAGATTTATTAGCTGAAGAAATGTCAATAAGTAAATCTTTGTTATATAAAAAACTTATTGCTCTAATAGCAGAACCGCCGGGTGAATTAATCAAAAGGATCAGATTAGATAAAGCAGTGCAGTTAATTGAAAAAAATTCCGGAAATATAACGGAAATAGCATTTGAAGTCGGATTCAACGACCCTTCTTATTTTACAGCATGCTTTAAAAAACAATTCGGCAAAACACCTTCCCAATATCATAATAAATTTATTAGAAAATAAGCTGAATTTTTAATCTTTACATAATTTTAATAGTTTTTTACAAAATCCTTATAGATAAAATCCCCTCGAAAAATTATTTATACCAATGTAAACACCCGCATTTATTCTTACTTACTGTTTGAGATAAAAGGGAAAAAGATGAATCTAATCAAATACACAGATAACGATGAGATGATACCTTTAAAATTTCAATTAAGCCAGAATTTTCCTAATCCTTTTAAAGAAAAAACAAAAATAAAATATTGTATAGCTTATAAAACTGATGTTGAATTAACCATATTTAATTCTGAAAGAAAAATGGTAAAAAGATTTTTTAAAAAGGATCAGGATGCCGGTACTTATGAAGTGGATATTTATGCTGCATCTTTGCCTGAGGGGATTTACTTCTATCAGATAATAGCCGGTAGCTTTTTAAAAACTCGGGAAATGATTTTAAAAAAAAATTGAAATAAAAAGACATCGTAAAACCTGGGAATAATTTCTCTTTCTATAATCATTTAAAACTACCAACTTAATAGGAGGTAATTATGAAAAGTTCATTTATTCTTTTTGTTTTTGTTTGCTTGTTTTCTTCTTTAGTTTACTCTCAGCCATGGCAGTTGCAAACTTCTAATATTCCGGCAAATGCTACCGCCCAGACATTTTGCCCTGTAGATGAAAACATTTGCTGGGCTATCTGGTCAACATCATTTTCTCAAACAGGAGAATACCTAAACGGATTTTTAAGAACAACTGATGGCGGTACTACATGGGTAAATGATACAATACCCGGTACAGAAAACGGTGCAGCATGGTATATATATGCATTAAATGAAGATACTGCTTATGTTGCAATTGAGAGCTGGACAGATTGGGGTATGCAGGGAATTTATAAAACAACTGATGGCGGGGCTACATGGCAAAAACACCCGACACTTTATGCAAATTCAGATTTAGGGCCTGCTTTTGTTCATTTCTTTGATGGCAGTAATGGTGTAGCTGTCGGGGAACAGGATCCGGCTAATTCCCGGCTGGAAATTTATACAACCACAAATGGCGGCACAGATTGGGATAAAGTCCCCGATGTTAATATTCCGTCGAATGATTCGGTAGAATATATAGACCCGGTAGAGGTATCAAAAATCGGAGATAACTTATGGATACCTACCGTCTCAAAATCCGGGCCTAGGTTTTATAATACAACAGATAAAGGTTACCACTGGAACATTATAGATATACCTAATACAAATTTAGAATATGAAATGTTTCCGGCATTTAAAGATGAACTTCACGGTTTGCGGGTTCTTTGGAAATGGACGGAAGCATCTGCTAAACTTGAAAAGACTACCGATGGAGGGGACACATGGACTGAAATTCCAGGCCCTTATGGAGATTGTATTCCTTTAAATGTTAGTTACATTCCGGGAACTTCCGATGGATATGTAATAACCGGGGATGTTAATGTAAATGGTTATGCTGGTGGTTCAGCTTATACACTTAATGGAGGCGCCTCCTGGACAAAATTAGATACTGGTAATTACAGTTATATGATATTCTTCTCAGCAAATGTCGGATGGGCTACAACTTATACAACTTCCAATTTTTATAAATATGTCGGGCCGCCGATACCATTGCCTGTTGAGCTAACTTCATTCACAACCGCTGTAAATGGAAAAAATGTAACTCTTAACTGGTCGACTGCAACAGAAACAAACAATCAAGGCTTTGAGATAGAAAGAAAACTGACTGAGGAGAAGTTTTTAAAAGTTGGTTTTGTAAAAGGTGCCGGAACAATATCGGAAGAAAGGAAATACACTTATGTTGATAAAGACCTTGCAAATGGAAAATATACATACCGGCTAAAGCAGATTGATCTTAACGGCACATATAATTATTCAAAAGAAGTTGAAGCAGAAGTAAAAATAGTTACTGAATATTCATTAGAGCAAAATTATCCGAATCCATTTAATCCGGCAACTACAATAGGCTTTGGAGTGAAAAATAAAGGGAATGTAAAAATAACAATACTTAATATTCTTGGAGAAGAAGTAGCGACAATATTAAATGAGGAAAAAGGACCTGGATATTACAAGTTAAAATTTAACGCTGCGGTACTTCCGAGCGGTGTTTATTTCTATAGAATTAAATCGGGAAACTTCTCACAAGTTAAGAAGATGATATTGATGAAATAATGTTAGCGAACCTCCGAGGTTAATGCTGTGGAATCATAGTAAAAACCTCGGAGGGTTAAACAAATAAAAAGAGATACACAATAGCAAAATGATGAAGTATATCACCAAAAAAAATCTTGAAATAACCGAGGGCCTAATAATGGAAAAAATTTTTTACTTTTTATGTCATTTATATTTCCTCTTTTTATCATTCCCTAAAATTTATTTTACACGAGGGTACCGACAAATCAGGACGAAAATTATAGATTTCTTAATGGTAAAAAATCCTAGACTTACTGGGTTTAAAGTAATTATAATATTGATGTTAGCAATAACGTGTAATTGTTTTGCCCAAACAAGATACTATGTAACTGTAAATGGCTCAGGAATTCTTGATGGTTCGTCATGGGCGAATGCATTCAATAACTTACAAACTGCGTTAAACTTGGCTTCATCAGGAGATAAGATTTGGGTTGCAAAAGGAACATATTTCCCTTCTTTAGGATATGATTTTGATGATGATGGAACCTCAGATCGCCGAGAAAAAGTTTTTAATATACCTGATGGAATAAAAATTTTTGGCGGTTTCTCCGGGGTAGAAACATCATTGGATGAACGTTCAAATTTTGGAAACGGAGAAATAAATGAAACATCTCTTTCAGGAGAAATTCTTCTTGATCCTAATGATCCGGAAAGTGATCTTTTTAATTGCTTTCATGTGATATTCTTTTCATCATCTGTAAATAATACAACTGTATTGGATGGGTTTACAATTAAAAAAGGAAGTTCAAGAGGTTCTTCATTTCCCAATAACGTTGGGGGAGGAATTTTAAATTTTGGTAGTCCTAATATTGTAAATTGTACTATAATAAATAATAGTTGTTCAGATAATGGCGGCGGTATATATAATGGTTGTGAGGAAAATGGTAGTTGTAATCCAACATTAACAAATTGTAAAATTACTCTTAATTCTGCGCAAAATGGAGGTGGAGCATACAATAATGGTCTTAACTACATAAGTAATCCTACTTTTGACCATTGTATTTTTAACAGCAATACTGCATTGCAAGACGGAGGAGGCTTATATAACTATAGTTACGATGGCGGAGTATGTAGCCCGACAATGTCCGAATGCTCAATCAACAATAATATGTCTGATAACAAAGGCGGAGGAATTTATAATTACAGTGATAATGGAAACAGCAGCTCAATTTTGACTTATTGTACAATTGAAAATAATTCGACTTTTTTTGAAGGTGGTGGAATTTACAATGAAAGTACAAACAATGGTATTTGTAATATTAGTTTAACAAACTGTTTAATAAATGAAAATAAAGCACAAAATTATAACTTAGTTGGAAGTGGCGGCGGTATATACAATATTAGTACAAATAATGGTATATGCAGTCCGATTTTTAGTTATTGTACAATAAGTCATAACATTGTTGATTATCATGGTGGAGGAATATCTAATAATGGAGTGGGGGGAAATTGTAGTCCTAAATTAAATAATTGTATTTTATTAGGTAACTCTGCAGAGGCTGGTGGTGGAATATGTAATTATAGTAATAATGGAACATGTAGTCCGAATTTAATGAGTTGTAAACTTGAAAGTAATTCAGTAATAAAAGGCGGGGGAATTTATAACTATAGTAGTAATGTCGGAAACACAAATCCAAATCTTACAAATTGTATTATTAGTGGTAATTATGCTACGGAAGGCGGTGGGATTTATAACTATAGTAATATTGATAACGGCACTACGAATCCTATAATTATTAACTGTACTATTAGTGGTAACTCTGGCAGCTATGGTGGAGGTGGTTTTTATAATGAATGTCCGGAGGGAGGATCTTGCAACCCGGTTATTAAAAATTCAATTATTTGGAATAATAAAGGATCTTCAATATATAATGATCCTACAGTAGTTACAAAAATTTCATATAGTTTAATTGCAAATTCTGGAGGAAGTTCTAATTGGTCAACTTCAATTGGAGTTGATGAAGGTAATAATATTGATGTAGATCCGCAGTTTGTTACTAATCTTGATCTTTCAACTTTACCATCATCCGGTGGAGATTTTCATTTAATATTAGAGAGTCCAGCATTCGGTTCTGGAAGCCCATATACTGATCTAGGTGTACCTACCACTGATTATGATGGTAATTCACGTCCTTTACCTTCTTCTGATAATAATGTAGATATTGGTGCATATGAATACTATTCTTCACAATTTAATATTGCAGCGGTTTCAATTATAGGAGTTAGAAACAGTTCAGCAGCTTGGGGAGATTATGATAATGATGATGACCTTGACATTTTATTAACAGGAGAGACAGATGGAGGTACAGCGATATCTAAAATTTATCGTAATGATGGGAACGATACATTTTCAGAAATCCCAACAAGTTTAATAGGTGTAAAAAACAGTTCGGTAGCTTGGGCTGATTATGATAACGATGGTGATGTTGATATTTTATTAACAGGAGAGTCAGATGGTGGTACAGCAATATCTAAAATATATCGTAATGACGGGAGTGATATATTTTCAGAAATATCAACAAGTTTAGTGGGTGTAAAAAACAGTTCAGTAGCTTGGGTTGATTATGATAACGATGGTGACTCTGACATTTTATTAACTGGAGAGACGAATGAAGGAACAGCAATATCTAAAATTTACCGGAATGATGGGAGTGATACATTTTTAGAAATATCGACCAATTTAATAGGTGTAAAAAACAGTTCAGTTGCTTGGGCAGATTACGATAATGATGGAGACATGGATATATTATTAACCGGTCTTTCTTCTGGTTTAAATAGATCTTATTTATACACGAATGATGGGGAAAACAGCTTTAGTTATACATCGAATAATTTAACCGGCGTAAGTACTTCTTCAGTTGCATGGGGAGATTTTAATTGTGATGGTTTTCTGGACATTTTATTAACTGGTGCGATAAGTGGAGTATCAGGAATATCTAAAATTTATGAACAAGGAGAAAATAATAATTTTTATAATCTTTTATCTTTAACAGGTATATACAATAGCGCAGCAGCATGGGGTGATTATAATAATGATGGTTTACCTGACATTATACTAACTGGTAATAGTGGGGGTGGCCCAATATCAAAAATTTATAAGAATACAGAAGGATATATGTTTGCTGAGCAAACTTCCATTTCTATTATCGGAATTATATCTGGTTCTGTAAAGTGGGGTGATTATGATAATGATGGAGATTTAGATTTATTACTGACAGGAGAAAGCGAAAGTGGTGCAGTAACAATGATATACAGAAATAATAATAACATAACAAACACTTTACCTACTGCTCCTGACAATCTTGTTTCATCTATTAATGGAAACGAGATAACATTAAGCTGGAATAAAAGCACGGACAGCGAAACACCTCAGAACGGATTAAACTATAATTTAGTTATTGGAACAATTCCGAACGGAATAAATACATTATCTCCAATGTCTGATAGAAGCAGTGGATATAGAAGAGTAGTGAATCTTGGTAATACAAATCATGATACGAGCTGGACAATCAAAGGATTAGCCGCTGGTGATTATTATTGGAGTGTACAAACAATAGATAATACATTTGCAGGTTCACCATTTG
>CAZCFZ010000101.1:0-12924 GCA_964498065.1 uncultured Ignavibacteriaceae bacterium | reverse complement strand
ACCCAACGACCTTTTTACAAATCGCCTTCGGTTACCTTATTTATGGTCCAATGCGTACATTTATATTTTATTCATTTGCATTGCTTTAACACTAAATTTTCTTTATGTTCACCCAAAGTTTTTAATACATTAGCGGGAAATTCTCTTCTTCTTTCTGCACTGTTTTGGTTTTAAGATTTATACTCGCCGAACCGATGAATAACTGTGCTGCCATTTTTCTTTCTGCGGCAACCGAATAGTTTTTCTAAAACTAATTATGTATCACTTGTAAATCTTCTTGCTTCTTTAGCTGTTTTGCAAGTAAAAGTAGAATCAATAAATAATTTTAACTTGGGAATTTGCTATGAATAATATGATTAATATTTCAGAAGATATTTTTAAGATAGACCGGGAGCAAAAATCAGGACTTGAACTGATATCGGAAAACGCCACACTTCATTCGGTTTTGGATAATCTCACCGAAGGAATTATAGTTGCCGATAAGAATGGAAGATTTACATTCTTCAATTCAGCAGCGCAGAGCATTTTGGGTATCGGACCAAAGGATATTTCACCTGCTGAATGGACGAGTGTTTACGGCTGCTACTACCCCGACGATTTTACACCGTTTCCATCCGAAAAACTTCCTTTAGCATTGGCTATTAAAGGGGAGGAAATAATCGATGAAATAATTTTTATACAAAACCCTAAACAGTCAAAAGGTGTTTATATTTCTGTTTCCGCCTCCCCCGTTAGAGATTCCGGCGGAATAGTTAATGGCGGTGTTGTGTTATTGAGGGACATTACCGAACACCAACTATCGGAAATTGCCTTAAAACAGAGTACGCAAAAGTTTAAATCATTATTCAAAGGCTTTCCGATTCCTTCTTATGTATGGCAGCATACTGATAAAGGATTTATCTTCATGGATTATAATGAAGCCGCAGAAGCTTATTCGAAACATAGCATAAGTAATTTATTAGGAAAGAAGCTTATTGAAGTGTACTCCGATTCACCTAATATTGATTACATTCAATCTGATATTAATAAATGTTTCAACACAAAAAGAAACATTAGCAGAAAAAGGCCTTATAAACTATTAAATACGGGGGAGACCAGAGAGCTTATTTTTAATTATGTATTTATTTACCCGGATTATATTATGATTCATACGGAAGATGTAACTGACCAGAAAAAATCATTAACCAAATTGAAGATACTTTCGAATGCCATTGAACAAACTGCGGACAGCGTGGTTATTACAGACACAAAAGGAAAAATTGAATATGTAAATCCGGCATTTGAATCGACTACCGGTTATAGTAGCCATGAAGCCGTAGGAAAAACACCTCGGATGTTAAAATCGGGTAAACATGATGAGGAGTTCTATAAAAAATTATGGAATGAGATTATGAGAGGAAGTACCTACAGAGGAACGATTGTCAACAAAAAAAAGAACGGCGAATTTTATTTAAGTCAGCAGACTATCACACCCATGAAAGACGAATATGGAGATATTAAAAACTATGTCTCCGTGTTGAGAGATATAACCGAACTTAAAAAACAACAGGAGCAGGAATTTCAATTACAAATTGTAAATGAACTGCAGCAAAATCTATTAAAGACAGAAATATCTTTGCCGGGATATGATATTGCCGGTGCCTCATACCCGGCCGTTAAAGCAAACGGTGATTATTTGGATTTTATTGAAATGAAAAACGGCAGTATCGGTATTGTGATTGCGGATGTCTGCGGCCATGGAATAGGTGCTGCAATAATTATGGCGGAAACGCGTGCTTATTTGAAAATAATTGCGCAAACGGAAAACGATCCCGGAAATATATTAACACATATAAACAAAGAATTAGCTGTTGATTTGGATATAAACCATTTTGTTACTCTAATTTTCGGGCGACTCGATCCAAAAACAAATTCATTTGTGTATGCGAACGCGGGACATCTTCCTATATATCTGCTTGATGAAACGGGTAATGTTAAGCAGACTATGATGAGCAATGGAATACCGCTCGGAATAGTTGGTGATTTTAAATATATAACCAGTGAAGAGGTTGTATTACAGACAAAAGATATCCTGGTTTTTCTTACGGATGGAATTGTGGAAGCAAAAACCGATGAAGAAATTGAATTGGGCTTAGAAGGTGCACTTGAAATTATTAAACGATATCAATATTTAGGTTCCAAACAAATAATCGAGAATATATATAATGAAGTAAAAACATTTACTAATAACCAAATCCAGGAAGACGATATTACATCTATTATATGCAAGTTGGAAAAAGGCTAAGTTTAAGGTAGTTGTTTTTTTGTAAATTTAAATAAAGGTGTCAAATAATTAATTAGTACTAAACCTCCTTGGTTTCAAATACTAATTTTTTTATTTGTTAGTCCTCCCGGTTTATTCCTGGGGATTTCTTTGTTGTGTATTTATTTTATCCCCTTACCGAAAAATTAAGAGGTTTCAAATGTGCGGAAATAAAACTATTGCAAGTTCTCTCAAAAGATATACATAAGATCTTGTAATAGAATTAGATAGGACAACAAAAAGAAAAATTAATATTATCAAAGTAATATTGCAGTAAAAAAAGAGATTGTATCAATTTTACTTGATACAATCTCCCGACCTCCGAAATAATATTTACTTTAAAGATAAAATTATCCTATTTATTTTAATTATCCTGTCAGCAAAAGCGATGTAAACTTCCTGCAAGAAACAGCAATTTATTAATCCGATTATTAATTTTTAATATATAAGAATCTGAGTTTACCATTCACTCATATAGAATTACTTTCCAGCTTATAATCATCAGCAATAAAAAAAATCAGATAGTGCTTAAAGTAAAATTTAAAAGAAATTGAAACTATCCGCCGCTTCATCCAATGAATCATAGGAATTAAAAATCTTTAATGAACCGACATTATTCATTAAAGAAAGTGCGTCAGCGCCAGGCCTGACAAGCCTAAGTTCACCTCCAATTTTTGATATATTTTTCAATGCAACAACCAGAACACCTAAAAATGTCGAATCGATAAATTCACACCGGCTGATATCGACTATTACCTTTTTAAAACGCAGTTCACAATCTTCTGTCAATAGCTTCTTCAATTCACCCGCCTCTTTGTAAGTGGCACGGGTAAGATTAACTTTTTCAACTATTATATCTTTAATCACCCTCTTTTCAAAATCTTCCATGTCCACCTCGCAAATCTAATTTCTATTAAAAGAAAAAGGTTCGGGTTTTTAATTCTATAATCCGAACATTAATGTGACAGACAGTGATAACGTATTTATAGCGCGTGAACTATTTACAAAATCTATATTGCTGCTGTAAAAATATTGCGGATCTTTTGCATCATTTAATGCCAAATAGGTGTCCACCCTTTGAGATATTGTCGGATTTATATCATCCCACGATTTTCCAAAGGCATTTAAAAAATTATACTGAACTCCAATATCCATTTTTGTTGAGCTTCCGATATTCCAAATTATACCTGCTCCCAATCCCAATCCGACACGTTCGGTTGTCTGCATGGAATAATCAGCAGAAGGAACTCTTGGTGTTCCCTGGAATATTGCATCACCGCTGAAAGTATTTAAAGAAATAATGCCGCTTAAATACGGAGTTAAAGGAGACATTGGAATACTAAAATGAAGTTCGGGACCTATTTTTATTGAGAAATCTTTTTGTGATATATTTATGCTTCCGGTTCCCGGTTCTGCATTCCCGTTATTAGAAAACCATGCATAATCAAATTCACCGAATAAATCAAAACCCAAAAATCCTAATCTTGCCTTACCATGTATATTAAAGCCGGTAGACATGCCGTATTTTGTACCGGCATAATAATCGATAGTTGATCCCCCGTAATCACCCATTGGAGAAACCAGCCCAATTCCTCCTCCTAATTGTACGGTAACCGGCTTAATGGGAATTTGCCCGTATAAAGAAATGATTGAAAAAATAAAAATGGACAAAGTGACCCATAATATTTTCAGCCTTTTCATACTGCCGTCCTTTCAATATTATTTTTAATCAAATTATCCTGAAATAGACAAATAATGTTTTATGACGCATTACCAAATTGATTTAAAGAATAATTCGAGATCATCCACAATCAATTATAATTTCGTCAAAAAAGAAAAATTATAGCCGGCACATTAAACCGGCTTAATTAATATTATTGTGTATTATTTTTTAGTGAGTACTACAGTACCAACATTAGTAGTATTGGATGCAGTAACGGTAACATTTGAAATTGTAGTGTCCTTATAAGTTGTCATGTCTTGAGGAGCTATTGTAACAGAATAGGTATTCGATTGTAAATATTGAAGTTTAAATCCTCCGCTCGCATCTGTTGATGTTGATACGGTATCCGAACCGCTGACTGCCCATACGTTTGACGAGACGGAATCCGGCGATACTGCACCTGATATTATTCCGGTTGTTCCTGTTGTTACAACTCTAATAACCGGTTTCAGTTTAAATTGCAAATTTAGCAGAGAGCCGGTACTTACTATTGAACGATTTGCATCAAAGTCCAATGTCAGCAAATAAGTGACACCTGCCTGAACATTAGCATCAACATTCAGCTTAATTCCAGTTTGAAATCCACTAGGAATGGTTAAGCTGTAAGTTTGTCCGTTCATAACCAGGTTGCTGCCTTCTCCTATAAATAATCTGATCTGTGAATAGGTTCCTGCCTGCAAATTAGCTTCTCCAATTACCGCATTTGCTCCATTAACAAGCTGCAATAAATTATAAGTTGCTTGTTTATTGTTCAATGTAAACCATCCACTTGCACTGTCGCTGCTTGTAATATGAGCTTGAACACTGTCAATTACTATATTTACTGCAGAATAATCCGCCGGACTGTCAATCATCATTACTTTCATTGTGCCCATTGTTGAAGTCGGCGAAGTAGGATTACTTTTCGAACATCCGTAATACAAAAATGCAACTAAAATACCCAAGACTAATAATGTTCTGAACTTTCTCATTACTTTACTCCTTAATTTAAACAGATGATTCTCAAATTTTACACATAATATGCCAAGGAAATTTATTATGGTTTTTGGCTGTATTTTAACATTTACTCTATTGTAATGAGATTCATAATGCCTGGATATAATTTTAATTTGCCTGGTGAAATAATTAATCAGGTTGTTTTATTTCACATAAAAAAATAAATCTGATAATAATGCTGTTTAAGCAAAAAAAGGTAAATCTTTGACTTAGTTCCAAACAATTATTAAAATATGCAAAATATTCAGCAACGTGTAAAATTTTCGTCTTATTAAAAATCATTTTTAAAATTCTTGATTTAATTCAAAGATATATTTACAATTTTTTTACATAATTGATGTTGGTATTTCAATTTTCAGGATTCTAACAGCCTATATAAAAGCGTAAACGAAACTTCCTTTATCTATTATATAATAACCAAACAAATAGATGCAGTGCATTCATCAAAGAATGCCGGTAATATTAAACAAACAATCTAATCCTGCCGGGTAAAAAAAGCCGGCCTTCTGAAGGTGGATTTTTTGCTTTTATAAATATCTTCGTCCTTCTTACAAACATTTTTTTCTTTTTGTATTTGCCCTCTTATTTCTCCGCACGAGTTTTAAGTAGAATGAAAAATAACGTATGGATCAAAATTTAAAATTTTATCTATCGATATAAATGCAGCTTATTCTTTCCTAAAATAATTTCATTCTTCCGTTTAAGGATAAATTAAACCACTTAAAACAAAAGACTTAAAAGCGCCGGCTTCAGCGTTTATATTTGAAATGTAATTATTATTAATCGGGGATCTCAAATATGAAAATTAAATCTACTGTTTTACTGCTGTTAATAACTGCCGCTGCGTATGGGCAGCCGGCCGGTACCGCTTCCTTATTCAATAACGGAAAGATCAAAGGGATAATAATTGATGCAGATGAAGCAAATCCGCTTCCTTCTGCAAATGTTACTCTGTATAATCAGAACGATTCTTCATTTGCCGGTGGAATTTCTACAGATAATTCGGGTCAATTCGATTTGGAAAACCTGGCGCAAGGTAAATATTATTTAAGAATCAGTTATGTAGGTTACTCTAATAAATTTGTTTCAAACATCGACGTTTCGGAAAGCAAAAGTTACCATAATTTAGGTAAAATAAAATTAAACAAGAACACTATTTTAATGAAGGAGACTAAAGTAGTCGGTGAAAGGGCTGCCGAAGAATTACACCTTGATAAAAAAGTTATAAATGTAAGCCAGAACTTAAATGCATCCGGCGGGACTGCTCTTGATGTTCTGGAGGATCAGCCTTCCATCCGGGTTGATCCTGACGGTACGGTTTACCTTAGAGGAAGTTCGGATTATAAGGTTTTAGTAAATGGCAAACCTAGCGTACTTCAAGGAGCCGATGCTTTAAAACAAATCAGCGCTAATATGATTGAGACTATCGAGATCATCACCAACCCCTCTTCTAAATATGATGCGGAAGGTTCGGCGGGAATCATTAATATAAATCTGAAGAAACAGACCGAATATTCCTTAAGCGGGATTGCAAATATAAACAGCGGCACCCGCGATAAATATAACGGCGACTTCTCAATCAACTATAATGTTGACGGAATGAATATTAATGGCGGTCTTGATTACCGGGACAATACCAACTTCAATAACCAGGGTGTTGATAGAGTATCATTTGCACCTTCCGGTGTAACAAATAATTCCACAGCTCTTGCTATCAGAGACAAGCGCCGCCAATATACCGGCAGGGGCGGTATTGATTATACTTTTGATGATAAAAACTCTGCTTCGCTTTCTCTAAGCAGCGGTAAAGTTAATGTCGTTACATCAATCAACACAAATGTATTTAATGATAATTATAATGGTGTAATTTATGCTTTAAACGAAAATAATATTGATATTCCTGTTAGTTACTTTAATTCGGCATTTAATTATTCGCATAAATTTGAACCAAAGGTTAACGAAATATCATTCGAAGCAACATATTCAAATGTTTCACTTCCTTCCGTCCGTACAACTAATGAATATAATAGCGATGAGTCATTTTCTTCAAGAAATGCCGATCCGCTTAAAACAGTATTCGGTAACAATACCAGAAGAAATGAAGGAAGAGTAAAGTTAAATTATACTCAGCATTTTAATGAACAAAGCAATTTAGAGATGGGGATACAATCCAATTTTTCATATAGAAAGTTTGCTGTTGAAAATAAATTTTACGATTGGCCTTCGTCTGCTTTTATAATAGACAACACACTTACAAATAACTTTAATTTCAGGAATAACGTGTACGCAGCATTTGTTTCATATACTAATATTCTTTATAATTTTAATTTTATGCTGGGCATAAGAACCGAATATATGGACAGACTGCTTGAACAGCAGACATTAGGCAGTAAATATGATTATTATAAATTAGATTATTTCCCGTCTTTTAACATATCAAGAAAGATAGGTGATAACCAGCTTCAATTCAGCTACAGCAGAAGAGTCAACCGGCCGAATGAAAATCTCTTAAATCCGTTTCCCTTTTATTCGGATACTTATTTAACCACCGCGGGCAATCCTTATTTAATGCCGGAATATATAAATTCCCTTGAACTCAATTATCAAAAAATGTTCGGCGATATATTCTTCTCAGTTCAGACATACTATCGTAATTCATCAAACACTGTCTCACAAACATTTTCAGTGGATTCATCAGGTAAATTATTAGGTACATTCGACAATATAGCTGCCAATAATACTTATGGTTCGGAAATATCCTCCAGCTTCAGTTTAATAAAAATATTAAGATTTGACCCTGCTGTTAATCTATTCGGTTCAAGTCTTAAAGGTAATTTGGCAGATCTGAATGTTAACAAAAATAATTTTAACTGGAATGTAAGATTAAATACTACCTTAACTCTTTCTCCCGATACAAGACTCCAGGTAAGCGGAAATTACTTCGGCAGGATTGATCAGGCTCAGTTCGAAATAAAACCGTTCCTTATGCTTTCAGCTTCAATCAAACGTGACTTCCTGAATAAAAAATTATCCGTAACACTTCAAGCTAGGAATATATTAAAGACCGGCGATCTTGAAATTGTTAACAATGGAACTAATTTTAACAGTACAATATTTGTTCACCGTGAAGTTCCTGTAGTCAGTTTAATGCTCAGCTACAACTTTAACAATTTTAAGAAGAGTGTAAAAACAAACGATAATATTGACATTCAATCCGGCTTATAAGGATTTGACTTGGAAAGCTCCTTCAAATCGAAGGAGCTTTTATTTGGATAATAAAATATTTAATCCGGAAGTCTCTACTTCACACACTGAGATTAATTTATTTTTTTGTAAGAATTATAGTCCCGATGTTAGTTGTATTTGATGCAGTAACACTTACATTGGTAATTGTTGTATCTTTATATACTGTGTCTTTTGGTGCAATATATACCGAATAAGTATTTGGAGATAAATACAGTATCTTGAATCCTCCGCTTGTATCTGTTGATGTTGCAATACTGTCTGTTCCTGCTATAGCCCAAACTTCGGCAGATACCGAGTCCGGTGATACTAAACCGGATATTATACCGGTTGTTGCTGCGGTTGTAACTCTTATTACCGGTTTTAACAAGTACTTTCCGCTTTTACCGGCTTGTACTATCGAGCGGCTTGCGTCAAAGTCTAATGTAAGTAAATAAGTAATCCCGGGTTCTATAGTTGCATCCACATTCAATTTAACTCCGCTCTGTTGTCCGCTGGGAGTAGTTAACGCCGTAGTCTTTCCGTCTACAACAACGTTGCTTCCGCTTCCGATATATAATCTAATTTGAGAATATTTGCCCGCGGGTAAGGTGTCTTCGCCAATAACGGCATTAGCACCATTAACCAGCTTCAACAGATCATATGTAGAAGGTGTGTTGTTTAATGTATACCATCCGCTAGTACTGTCGCTGGATGAAATATGCGCCTGCACACTATCAACAACGATATTAACTTCCGAATAATTTCCCGGACTGTCTATCATCATTACTTTTAATATTCCCGAATTAGCTGCTGTTGAAGAGGGTGCTATCGGATTATTTTTTTGAGCACATCCGTAATATATTACTACACCAAAAATCAACAATAAGAATATTGAAGCCAACTTTTTCATATTTATCTATTCTAATTATAATTAATTGATATATTACAGCTTATATAATCATGCCAAATTCAATATACCTAAAAAACTCAATAATTAAATATTTTCCCAGTACTAATTTATATTTAATTGCCTGGATAAGAAACAGTATTGCCTGGTGATAAAACTTATCAGGCAATTCTTTTATATATATTATCAATATTAGATTTATTAAATATTATCATCACATATATGCATTTATTATATACTCAATTAAATCAATTTAATCGTGTAAAATATTCTAGTTTTGTGTAAATTTTAATGAGTTCAATAAGCTATTTTTTATCTTCGAAGAGTCTTAATTAAAATAGCTTTTTTAATTAATTGCTTTTCATTTTTCCTTCAATTTTGAATAAGAGGTTTCAAATGTGCGGACGTTTCGAAACTAAACCGTCATTACAAACTCTTGTAAGTGCTCTCGAAAGACATAAAGTAGATCTTGTCATAGAATTAGAACTAGTAAAAAGTAAAACCGAAAATATAGCACCTACTAACAAGATATTTTCTATTTCCTATTCGGACAACAATTATAGATTATCTTATACCGATTGGGGAATAAAATTTTCCGAGAAATCACCTTTAATTTTTAACTCTCGTATAGAAACAATAAAAGAAAAAAGATTTTGGAAAGGATTATTTGACAAAAACCGTTTATTAGTCCCAATGTCTGCATTTTACGAATGGAAGAAAGAAGGAACCCGCAAAATTCCTTACAGAATATTTCTACCCGATGAAGAATTCTTTTTTGTTCCGGCACTTTACACTTTAAATAAAGAAAAAGAAATTTCTGCATCACTCATTACAACAACTCCTAATAAATTCATAAAGCCGATTCACCATAGAATGCCCGTAATATTAAAAATAAAAGACGGTTTAAATTATTTAATAGATGATTCTGAAACCAACCTAACTAGATGTGTCCCTTACTCAGGTAAGATGGATATGGAGCCGGCTGATATTTGATTTGCTGTTCATAAATATGAAAGGATATTTTATGACAAAATGTTCTCATTTAGATCAAATAAAAGATGTAAAACCTGAGGTAAATATTTGTGAAGATTGTATTAAATTAGGTGATACTTGGTTTCATTTGAGGATTTGCAAAATATGCGGCTATGTGGGATGCTGTGATAATTCGAAGAATAAGCATGCATCTAAACATTATCATTCAACAAAACATCCGATTATTCAATCAATTGAACCAGGAGAAAATTGGCTTTATTGCTATATTGATGATACCTTTATAAAACCATTTTAACTTTTATTTAATAACGGAGTTCAAATAAACGAACCTAAAAAAATTATTAAGCCGCTGAATATGATTTGTTCGGCAGAAACACAACTTATTAACCGTGCTCAGATTTTTATTATAGTAAAACAATGTCTGTCGCTTTTTATTGTCTGTCTATTAATTTAATTTAGTATTATTCAGTTAATTATAAATAATTTGGGAAATTATTTATGGATACTTTAATAAAAGAAGAAGGCCGGCTTAAAGGTTCCTTTAATGGCTTCAATAATTTAGATACAATATTTGAGTTTGAAAGCGGCAGCAAATGGCAGCAAGCCGAGATTAAAAACTATCCTTATTATGAATATGCCCCTTTTGCTCAAATTATTACTAAAAATGGGAAAGATTATATTAAAGTAACTAATATTAATGTAATGGTAGAAGTTGAAAAATTATAATATCCATTAGTTTATAGTCTCTTTATATCCCATTAACGAATTAAACCTTGATATATTTCAATAATAATTTTCTCATTTCTTTTAATTACTTATACCAGCCTTCTTTACGATTTATTTTAATAATTTATTTGCTCTTGACAACCTCCGGTTGAATCTTTAACATTAAGTTTATTTTCTTTTTAAGAGAAAAGTACACAAATTAATTTTTATTGTAAAAATTGAAAGGTGATCCGTAACTCCATTTACTGCATGAGCATTATTTTATTTAGTCAAATCTTTAATAACCCTTGTCTATTTATTATTTTACATCCGACAATTATAAGTTTTAATAATGAGTCTTTATTACAGATGAAAAAATCAGCAGGCAGACATTATTCGCTTTCAAAAGATAAAATTAGAATTCTCCTTTTGGAAGGTGTTCATGAAAACGCATTAAGGTACTTCAGTGAGAACGGCTATAAAAATGTAGAATATATAAAAAGTTCGCTGGATAATGAGCAGTTGATGAAGAAGATAAAGAATGTTCACATGATAGGAATTCGCTCCAGAACTCACCTTACAAAAGAAATTTTAAACCATGCTAAGCTGCTGATTGCTGTCGGATGCTTCAGTATAGGAACCAACCAGGTTGATCTCGAGTCTGCAAAAAGAAAAGGCATACCCGTCTTCAATGCTCCGTTTTCAAATACAAGGTCGGTTGCCGAACTGGTAATAAGCGAATGTATTCAGCTTATGAGAAGAATTCCCGAAAAGAATCTGGCAGCTCACGAAGGTAAATGGCTAAAGGACGCTGCTTCATCTTTTGAAGTCCGCGGTAAAAATTTAGGAATTGTCGGATATGGGCATATCGGATCTCAAGTTTCAATACTGGCCGAGTCCTTTGGAATGAATGTTTTTTATTATGACATAGAAAAAAAATTAAGCCTGGGAAATGCGAAAGCATGTAGCTCTCTTGACGAGCTGCTGCGGAAATCGGATATGATTACTCTTCATGTTCCGGATACTTCATTGACGAGAAATATGATAACCCGGAAGGAATTGTCTTTAATGAAAAAGGGTTCTTTCCTAATTAATGCTTCGCGCGGGAGTGTAGTCAATATCGAAGATCTTGCAGATGCCCTGGAATCAAATCATATAACCGGTGCTGCCGTAGATGTATTTCCCAAAGAGCCCGGATCCAATAAAGAACCCTTTGTCTCCCGGCTTCAAAAATATCCAAATGTTTTATTGACTCCCCATATCGGAGGAAGTACGGTAGAAGCTCAGTCAAGTATAGCGCTCGAAGTTTCCGAAAAGCTGGTCAAGTACAGCGACGTTGGTTCAACTATCGGGGCAACGAATTTTGTTGAAGTATCTCTCGCACCGAATTTTGACAAACAGCGCTACCTGCACATTCACGAAAATAAGCCGGGTATGCTGAATAAAATTACCAAAGTCTTTGTATCCAGAAAGCTAAATATTGCATCTCAATATCTTCAAACAGATGCAACCATGGGCTATTTAATTTTCGATGTGGACAACAAAACCAATTCAAATGAAATTCTGAAAGAATTGAAATCAATTAAGGGTACAATAAAAGCAAGAGTATTATTCTAATTTTATAATCATTTCAAGCTTTTGGCGTTTGATGTAAAAGCTCGAAAGGATGAAATTATTACTATGGGGAATTATTTTGTTTTGCAGCCATTTACAATTAATATGTTTCGACCATTCTTAAGTTAACGTGTATGTAACAATTCTGATTAACTAATTCCAAGAATACTAAGCGGTTTTTCAAATTATTTATCTTATTTATAATTGAAAGTAAATTAAAAACCTTACGAATCACCCGGGATATATTTATATGAAGAAAAATAAAAAGCCCACCTGATGGGGGTTTCAGATGGGCTTAGTCCTTTCAATGGATAAAGGGCAGGGGAGAACCCTATATCCGGACTGTATTTAATATAATAAATATTATTTAAAATCAAAAGATAATTATGTGATATACTTAGATCTCGCATTGGACCATAAATAAGGTAACCGAAGGCGATTTGTAAAAAGGTCGTTGGG
>CAZCFZ010000100.1:9188-13098 GCA_964498065.1 uncultured Ignavibacteriaceae bacterium | reverse complement strand
CCCCTCTCAGCAGGCTAACAGAAATACAAAAAGAAGATCTTATAAAAATTTTAAAGAAAGCTGAAATTATTAATTAATGGAAAGTGAGTTTTAAGAATAATGGAATCAAAATCATTTAATGCACCCGATAGAATTTTAATGGGACCGGGCCCATCAAATATACACCCTAGAGTTTTAGCGGCAATGGCAAAGCCTACAATCGGCCACCTCGATCCGATGTTCATTAATTTAATGGATGATATTAAATCCGAATTAAGATATACATTCCAAACAAAAAATGAAGTTACATTTCCGGTATCCGGACCAGGTTCGGTCGGAATGGAAACCTGTCTTGTTAATTTAATTGAACCCGGTGATAAAGTTGCTGTCTGCGTAAACGGAGTATTCGGCGGAAGAATGAAAGAAATAATTTCACGATGCGGAGGACAACCTGTAGTAGTAGATATTCCTTGGGGTGAAGCAGTCGATCTGCAAAAATTTGAAGATGCATTAAAATCAAATCCGGATATAAATTTAACAGCTTTTGTTCATGCGGAAACTTCAACAGGTGCAAGATCGGATATAAAAACTCTTACGCAAATCTCCCACAAGTATAATTGTCTTGCAATTGCCGATACGGTAACATCGCTGGGAGGAATTCCGGTAAAAGTTGACGAATGGGATATAGATGTTGTTTATTCGGGGAGTCAGAAATGCCTTTCATGCCCTCCGGGTTTATCACCGGTTACTTTTAATGAAAAAGCTCTTGAAGTAATTAAAAAAAGAAAGACAAAAGTTCAAAGCTGGTTTATGGATATAAATCTTATAACTAGTTACTGGGGAAGCGGCTCGAAAAGATCTTATCATCATACCGCACCTATAAATGCTCTTTACGGACTTCATGAAGCGCTTATTCTTCTTCATGAAGAAGGATTGGAAAATTCATGGAAACGGCATAAAGAAAACAGCGAAATATTTATTGATGGTTTGAAAAAATTAGGATTGAATACTTTCGTAAAGGAGGAAGTCCGTTTACCTGAATTAATTACAGTAACAGTTCCTGATGGAGTTGATGAATTAAAAGTTAGAAATAATCTTCTTATAAAACATAATATCGAAATAGGTGCGGGATTAGGAGCCTTAGCAGGAAAAATCTGGAGAATCGGTTTAATGGGTTATACTTCAAATAAACAAAATATTGATAAGTGTTTAACTGCATTGAATGAAGAGCTTAATAAGAATTAAAATTGGCCGGAAAAAACCGGCCGTTATTAATTAAAGAATAAACCCTCTGAAGGTCAATCCTAATCCCTTTAATTCTGTTTGTAATCCTGTGTCTTCAAATAATTTTGCAGAATAATATTGCACATCAATATGATCAGCAAGATAATTATAAACCGGTGAATGAACAGCTGTTTTTAATAACTGTAGTATGCCTTTTGCTCTTATTCCAATTCCGGAAGATTTTTGATTATAATATCCATGGCCGTCATATCTTCCAATCATATAAGTAAAGGTATCAAAGAAATTAAATTCGTTCCCTTTGTGTACACAAACTTTATCGCTGCTTTTTAGTTCAATTAAATTTCTTCCAATTTGTATATCACCAATTCCACTTTGGTAGGAATAGGAGGGTGTAGAATTAAAATTTTGATTAATTAATTCATCATCGGCATCAACTGAGAAATCGTATCCTAACATTCTTATGGAAACATTATTAAAGTGTATATCAAACCCTGCAGAAAAAGTGTAGCCGAGTCTTGCAGTTCTGGGAAGCGGATCGGCTTGGGTCGGATCAATATAATATACTTCCCCGCCCTGGTTTAATCTTGCATAACCAATGGACACATTAAGATATGGAATTGCATCCATATTATGATAAGAGAATAAATTATATTTAGGATCAATCAATTTTACAATGGGAGCAGTAATTAAAAACCCGTAATCCATAGCTGAAATATTTGCTCCCCCTTTCCCTAAAAAATGAACACTAGTTTGAGAAGAAAGTACCGAATTAATTTTTTTATAAGTCATCCCAACACTAAACCGAATATAATTGTACTCAATTCCAAGACCAAAACCATAAGCATTAAATTCATCATAACTATCAAATGGACCTATAGGATTCGGAGAATTAGGGCTAGATATAATAAAAGGTCCGTAGTCCATTTTTGAATGTATATATCCGAATCCTGCACTTAATGAAAGTCCATTTAATAAATTCTTAAAATTATAGCCAACATTAAATGCGGTATTGTTATAACTTAAATTACTAAAACCCAACCAGTTAGTTTTAGCAGGATAAAACTGGAATGAAAAATTACTATTCTGACTGTTATAACCGAGTTGCGCAGGATTATAATAAAAACCGAAAGGATCATTATTAGGAATTGAAGTGCCTATCATTCCCATAGCATTAAATTTCGGTGAAGGATTTAGATATAACCCCGGTACCGCTGCTTCGCTTTGTGCATAATTTTCATTTCCAATTTGGAAAGCTAAAAATAAAAGTGAAATTAAAAGGATAAATTTCATACAACTCTCCCTTTCTTTTTGAAGATTTAATTTTGAGATATGCAGAACGAAATTTGAGCTCAAAGAATTTAATCCCCTATATTTTATAGTATTTAATTTATAAAAATTTATGAGAAATCAAAATACAAAAAAATTTATAGGACAAAATTACTCCTAATTTAAAAGCAAACGGATTTATTTCATACTTTCATTTTTTCAAAAGCAAAAGTGCCGGCAATAATTACAAGTATGGAAAAGGTAATTATGATTGCCAGATCAAACAAAAGATGAAATTGAGAAGTGCCTAATAAAACATTTCTTAAGGCATCAACTGCATAAGTTAAAGGATCTAAAAAAGTTAAGGCAGACAGCCACGCCGGAAGTTTATTTATCGGGAATAATGCGCCGGATAAAAAGAATATGGGAAATAAAAGAAAACTCGTTATCAACTGGAATCCTTCCGGACTTTCCATTCTTGAACCGATGATTAAACCAATGCTTACCATTGATGTAGTTGTTATCAATAAAATTAAAAGTGCAAGTATAAATGCAACTGCTCCGAACTTTAATCCCGGAATAATTCCAAGCTGTCCGAAAATTATTCCTATAGACAAAAGGATTATTGATTGAATTAATGAATCGGTTGCACCGCCTATTATTTTACCAACAAATATTGAAGTCCTCGAAATTGGAGCAACAAGAACTTCTTTTAGAAAATCTATTTTCCTATCCCAAACAATATAAACACCGAAAAATATGGAAGAGAATAATACCGCTTGAATTAATATCCCGGGATAAATAAAAGTCTGATAATTTATTCCTGTTATAGAAATTGTAGCACCCAAACCCCCGCCGAAAATTAATAACCATAAAATAGGATTTACAATGGAGGCAACAATTCGTGATTTTTCTCTTAGAAAAACTTTAAACTCACGATACCAGATTGCGAGAATGCCGTTTATCTCATTCATTTCTTTGACCTCAAATTCATAACTCTCTGCCCCCATCCTCCTTCCGTTGAATCTTCTCTAATTTCTCTTCCTGTAAAATGCAGGAATACATCGTTAAGTGTGGGTGAATGAATTTCAACCGAATCAACCTTTCCGGCAACCTGTAAAATCTGCTGCAGATTTGCTCCTGCGTTTAAAACTGTTAAGTAAACCAAATCATTTTTTAATTCTATGTTTTTAACAAAATCTAATTTCTCGAAAGAATCAATTACAGGATTTTTAATTTTCAAGACAACTACTTCACCGCCAATAATTTTTTTAAGGTTGGAAGGAGAATCCAAGGCAACAACTTTTCCGCGATCTATTATTGCAAGCCTGCTGCAGAGACGGTCGGCTTCTTCCATGTAATGTGTTGTGATTATAATACTCATCTCTCCATGACCGGAAAGATTTTCAATATACTGCCA
>CAZCFZ010000100.1:0-9088 GCA_964498065.1 uncultured Ignavibacteriaceae bacterium | reverse complement strand
ACTTTAGCTGTCCCTGAAGTAGGCTTTATTAGAGTTGTTAAGGTCATTAAGGTGGTAGTCTTCCCTGCACCGTTAGGACCTAAAAGTCCGAAAATTTCACCTTCATTTACCTGTAAATTTAAATTGTCGAGTGCAACAAGTTTGTCATATTCTTTTCTAAGATTTGCAGTTTCAATAATAGGCATAAAAATTATTCAATATAAAAAATAGATTTATATTACACTACAAAACTTATAATAAAAGAGAAATTAAAAAAAGTTTCATCCTAACCTGCATTTCAAATTCATGGTTCGATCCTGCCTTCCGAGAGTGTTGCACAATCATAATTATGTCATTTCTTCCATAGGAACGGCTATGCCGGAAGGAGTCATCTCTTAAGGAGTCTCTCGGACGACTGAGAAATCTTATCTTTTTTCCCTAAAAGATTTCTCCCTCCGGTCGAAATGACAGTTCTGCGATAGACTCTACTGACAAACAGTTTAGCTCATCATGACAAATGTAATTAATTGTCATCCCGAGCGGACTTGTCTGCCTCAGGCAGAGTCGAGGGATGTTTCATGAGTAAATAATATTTTCAGTAAATTAGGACGCTACTGAAAAATTAACTTCATGCTTCTGCAGCAGCTGTTTGCTTGTGTTTCATACCAAGCTCAAGTCCGTGCCCGTCAGGTCCGGTTTCTGCTTTCCTTAAAAGATAAGAAAAGATTAAACCCAAAATTCCGAGAATAGAGAAGAACCACATCCCGAGATGGTAGCCGCCCGGATTTGCAGCGCTTGCATGTGAATAATCATTTGCCCAGCCGATAATTAATGGGAAAAGGAACATACCAACTTGTTGAATTACAGTCATAAGCGCATACCCGGAACCTAATCTTTTTTCCTCAACAATATATGCAACCGCAGGCCACATAACAGCCGGAATTAATGAAAAAGCAACGCCCATCATTATAACCGGAACATAAAGAGTTAAACTGCTGTATCCCATTATTAAATAAACCGGGAGTAAAAGTATGGAACCAATTGTCATTAACAATGCACGCCGGCCTATATAATCAACCAGCAGCCCGATAAGAGGAGTAGCAAACATTGCGGCTAAAGGTAAATTTGAAATCATCCATCCGGCGGTTTGACGTGTTACATGGTGGCTTTCCATAAAGAATTTAACGGCGAAATCTCTGAAAGGGAAAATAGCCGAATAGAATGTAACGCATAAGAGCGTTATATACCAGAATGATTTATTAAATTTAAATATATCCCTAATATTCAATTTATCAGTTTGACCGCTCTTGCCTAAAACAAATTTCTTCTCGCCTGAAGATTCTAACATAAAATAAACAAGAATACCTAAGAAGGATAATACACCGAACAATGCCGCCACAAATAATGGTTCGGAAAATCCGTGGCTGTATAATCCGGGGAAAATCGTAGGTGAATTATCAACTGTAAAAGTACCGCTTCTTGCAAGGAATAAATTAATTCCCATCGCAAAACTTAATACTTTTCCATTGAACCATTTAGCAATTGCGACCGTAATTGCAACTATTAAAGGTTCTGAGCCGACTCCTAATAAAAATCTTCCGGCAAGCATTAAATAAAGATTTGAAGAAAATGCAACTATAAATCCCGAGACAGTACATATTGAAACGAAAAGTATGGAAGATTTTTTTGTTCCCCATTTATCAACCAGTATACCGCCAAAGATTAATGCCAGTAATGCAGCCAAGCTGTATGCGGAGTAAAGTTGCCCTATATTAGAATCGGTAAAATGAAGTGCGTGTTTTAATTGATCGGCAACAAGCGAGATTGAATCATACACATAATAATTGCCGTACATGGCAACGCTAAGAAATAAAAGAACCATCCACCTATAAAAGGTAGATGGTTCTCTAAATACTTTATTAATTTCTTTCACAATATGTACAAATTTTAGTTAATGTTAATCAAATATTAATTATTCGGTGCATCTTCTTTACTCATAGCAACTTTATAGAGTAATAAGCAAAGCAGTCCGAAAAATACCATACCTAAAATATCTCCCCATCCTCCCATGGCATCTCCAAGTGTTCCTGTACCTGAGATTGAGAAAATACTTAATACGGTTTGATGAACTTTTTCTATAAAGGAAACCGGATTTCCTAAAGCATTATGTCCTACAGTCCAGCCGATTAAAATAGCTACTAAAATACCAGTAATAGTTCCGCCTGCAATTAAACCGGAACTGAATAATGCACCGGGACCAATATCCGATTCTTTAGATTTTTTCCTTTTATCAACAAGCCATTTTATTATTCCGCCGGCATAAATTGTAGTAGTTGTTGATAATGGGAGGTAAGCTCCAACTGCAAAAGCCAGAGATGAAACTCCGGACAATTCCATAACTAAAGAAAGTCCCATTCCAATTAATACAAGTGCCCAGGGAAGGTTCTGACTTAGCAAACCCTTAATAACTGTTGCCATTAAAATTGCCTGAGGAGCAGGCAACGGATCAGGATGCTGCGCTGTAATCTGACCAACTCCAACTGTACGTTCAAGCAATAAAAGTGTAAAGCCAACTGCTACGACAGAAACCAAAACACCAATTAGTAATCCGACTTGCTGTTTTACAGGTGTTGCACCGACAAGAAAACCGGTCTTTAAATCTTGAGAAGTTGAACCTGCATTTGCAACTGCAATACAAACTATAGAACCAACTACTAAAGCTAACGGTTCATAAAAACTTCCAGTCCAGCCTATTCCCACAAATATTAATGAGGTAGCCATTAGAGTTGCAATTGTCATTCCGGAAACAGGGTTGGAAGAAGATCCGATTAAACCGACAATTCTTGATGATACGGTTACAAAAAAGAAACCGAAAATTACTATCATTACAGCAGAAAGAAAGTTCGTTGGAATGCTCGGAATTAATGTCATAAAAACTACAAGCACCAAACTTCCTCCAAGTACTATCGATAATGGAATATCTTTGGAGGTTCTTTCTGTCTTGTCGGTAACATTATTTTGTTTATTAGCTCTGCTTGCTTTAATATCTTTAAAAGAATCGCTGAACGCACTAATAATTGTCGGTATAGATTTTATTAAAGTTATAAGTCCGCCGAATGTTACAGCACCGGCACCTATATATCTAATATAATTATTCCAAATTTCATCCGGCGACATCTGGCTGATAAGCTTCGTACCCGGAGGAAAAACAGCAGTTAATTTATCTCCTAAAATTGTAATGAGTGGAATTAAAACAATCCAGGATAATACACCTCCGGAAACCATTATGCCGGCAATTTTGGGTCCGATAATATAGCCCACGCCTAATAATTCAGGAGTAATTTCACCATTAATTGTTCCGTTTGGTAAAGCTGAATGTCTTCCAAAAACATAAGTAGGAACATCTTTCCACAAGCCGAAAATTGACATGAACAGCTTATATAAAAAGGCAATTCCCAAACCGTAATAAACTTTCTTCGCAAGGTTTCCGCCTTTTTCACCGGCAACCAAAACGTCGGCACAGGCGGTTCCTTCCGGATAAGGTAAAACTCCATGTTCTTTTACAATTAATGCTCTTCTTAAAGGGATCATGAAAAGAACGCCTAAAATACCTCCGGCTAATGCTAAAACAAAAATCTGGAAATATTTAAAATAAGCCATTCCGCCCGGCAGGAAAAGCAAAGCTGGAATAGTAAATACAACACCAGCTGCAACCGATTCTCCTGCAGAACCAATGGTTTGAACAATATTATTTTCAAGAATTGTTGCATTACCGATTTTTTTAAAAACCGAAATTGCCAATACTGCAATTGGTATTGATGCACTTACAGTCATCCCTACCTTAAGACCTAAATATACTGAAGAAGCACCGAATATTACCCCAAAGATTGCACCAAGTATTACAGCTTTTAATGTAAATTCAGGTATAAAATCTTTTGCAGAAATATAAGGTTTGAAATCTTCAGCGGGAGATTTGTTTTCTGCCATATTGGATTACTCCTTAATTATATATAGAGAAAAATTGAAGGTAAATATTCGAATAAATTGATAGAAATACAACTTTATATTTATTAAAAATGGAATTAAAAACATAAGCTTCTAATATTTCATCTTTTTGCTTTTTGAGGTGCTGACATCTTTGAAATAAACTCAGCAATATATTCTTTAAACTTGGGTAAAGAATCATTATTTATATACATCATGTGACCGGCTTTAAAGTATTTCATATGAACTCTTTCTTTAAGATTAGGAATATTATTGCCAAGATGATTCATAGTATATTCAGTTGCAAAGAAAGGGGTAGCAAGGTCATAATAACCGTTAAGCATAAGTACATTTAGGTAAGGATCCTTTGCCATAACATCGGCAAGGTCAGGCGAAACACTTACATTCTGAAACGGAGAAATTCTTTTACCTGCCCGCCTATTCCAATTCCATTTAAAACCTTTTTCAGAATAAGCGCTAATATGATATGTTTGATTGGTTGGAAATTTTAAATCATTGTGTAAGTATTCTAAAAACGTGGCTGTAAAAGCCGGACTTATAGAACTACTTTGCGGATCATAATCGGAATATTCCCTAATCAAATCATCAGTGGGACCTGTATATCTGGAATCAAGCCTTCCAACCGTTACACCTTTTTCACGTAAAAGTTCTGCCGTAAACTGCGGTTCGCTTAAGCGTAAATTAGCTTTTTCCCAATATGATTTTGAAATACCTGTAAACTGATAGAGCTTATCCGCGACTTTACTAATTTCAACACTATCATTTGCCGACCCATTAAATAAGGCATTAGAATATTCATGCTGTGAAAAAACTTCAACTTCTTTTAAAAATGAATCTAAATTTTCCGGTTGTGCTGGCAGTGTTTTATGATACCACGAAACAGCTGCATAGGTCGGAAGATAAAGAATATAAGGCAAATCATTCCCTTTGGAAAAAGAAAGCGTCTGGAAATCAAAAACAGTGGAAACAAAAATAATCCCGTTTATTGCAATTCCCTTATTTTCAAACAAGTAATCTGAAACACCGGCAGAACGCGTTGTACCGTAACTTTCTCCAAGTAAAAATTTAGGTGAATTCAATCTATTATTTTTAAGAAGGTATTGATAAATAAATTCACTGACAGATTTAATATCTTCGTTTACTCCCCAAAAATCTTTTCCTTTTGATTTACCAACCGGCTTGCTCAACCCGGTACCGACCGGATCAATCATCACCAAATCAGTTACGTCAATTATAGAATATTTGTTATCCTCCATTTTATACGGTGCCGGCGGTACAGCATAAGGATCATTAAGAACTACACGTTTCGGCCCGAGTGCACCCATATGAAGCCAAATAGAAGAAGAGCCCGGTCCACCGTTATATGCAAAAGTAATAGGACGTTTGTTATAATCATTTACACCTTCTTTTTTGTAAGCGGTAAAACCTATGAGTGCAATTGCCGTGTCGTTATCATTTTTTAATAAGAAAGTTCCTGTAATTGCAGTATATTTAATTTCCTTTCCTTCAATGTTTATGATATGATGAGTAACAATCTGAACCGGCTGGGGAATTTCAAATTTTGTTGAATCTATTTTACCTCTTTTAGGTTGTGCATTCAAATTAAATGAAATAAATAAAATGATAGACAAAGCTAATGCGAAAATATTTCTCATATTGCACTCCTTTAGAAAATTTAAGTGTAAAAGTAAATTTTACATTTCATTTTTAAAATATTAATCTCCTCATTCCTATATGACAAATAGCAAAATCATATTTTATAGGGTCTTCCGGATCAAATTTCTTTAAATTTTTCGTAATTTCTTCGGCCATTTTCCAGCTAACATTTTTATAAGTCGTCAGTTTTAAATTTTTGCAAATCCTTGCAACATGAGTATCTACAGGCATAACTAATTTATTTTTGGGAATTTCACTCCAAAGTCCAAAATCCAATTCATCTTTACGAACCATCCATCTGAGAAATAAATTCATCCTTTTACATGCACTGCCTAAATCAGGAAACGGGAACATAAATTTTACTCCCCGGCTAATTTTACTTCGACTCATTTCTTTTGCGGAAGAAACAAAATATTCGGAAAATTTGGTCAGGGCATTCTTAATATTTACTTCTTTACTATTGTAAGATTTAAGAAACAGATTTTTAAGAGAACCAAATTCATTTACTGTTTTATTCAATAAGGAGAAAAATAAAATTAAATCTTTATCGGAATAAAACCTGTGCTTCATATTATTCAGCTTATAAGAATAATTTTTATTCTTAAAATTGGTCACAAATTCGTAAGGATGGTTATTCGAAATTATTAAAATTTTATCAAGAGTACTTATTATTTGCTTTACATTGCCGTAAGCAAAAATTGACGCTATAAATCCTATAATTTCGATATCTTTTTTATCTTGATAAAGATGAAGGAATTGCAATGGGTCAGGAGAGATTTGAGATTTGTCGAATGCTTTATAGTGATAATCGAGTTTTTGTTTTAAATTCATTCTGATTTTATTACAAACTGCTTTTTATAATTACGGCAATTGCTATTGAAAATAAAGAAGATAAAAAAGTGCCGATAAGAACATATTCAGCAAAATATCTATCATCTAATTCCTTGAATCTGGTAAAACCCTTAGCCGCTATAACTAAACCGATTGCCGTAAACTGGCCGGACAAGACTAGAAAAAATATTAAAATTCTTTCAAGCATTCCTATAATTCTGCCTGCATTGTACTCGCTTTTATCCAATTCCCCGCTCTCTTTTTCTTTGATAACCGGGAAGAGTTTGAATAAAGCAAATAAATATCTGATTACAAAATTAGATTCGTTTAGGACAAGCAAAAGGCCGGTTATTATAAGGCTAATTTCGAATATGTTTGAGCTATTAATACCGGCAAGTAAAGTAGAATAATTTTTTAGATTATTAAAAACATGAAAAATGTTTTCATTAAATTTTATATTTAATGAAGGTGAGGTAAATACACTTAGTATTATGATAAATGCTACTATTGATAAAGTTCGAAATGAATTCAGGTTTTTTGTCTTTTTTTCGCCGTAATAAATCCAGGTATTCAGCAAAATTACAATCAATAATAGAACAAATAATAATACCGATATTTTAAAAATTAAAAACAGAAATACCTGCAAGCTTGTTACGATTACAGTTTTCCACGCTGTTACCGGCTGGTCCTTTAAGCCGTATAACAAACGTGTAAGCATTACAATATTGAGCAAGTAACTAAATTCCAGCATCATTTTACTTTTAAGCTCGAATTAATTTCAAATGTAATCCGGTTTAATATATCAATTATAATATTTAAAGCGCCTGCATCGATATGCTTATATACCGCTTTATCCGTAATATGAAGTTTTTTTGATATTTCCTTTACTGTTCTGCCTTCAATTAGAAGATTGAATATTTTAATTCGAGTGAGTTTCCATTTAATCATATTTTGCGATATTAATGGAAGTATCTTTTTAATCAGCAAAATTTCTTTTTCATTCTCGGATTTAATATTAAATAAACCAGATGTGCCTTTAAGTTCCTCAAGTCCTTCTCTCGCAAAATGAAATGCAGGTCCGTCCATTCCTAATGCCTGGTTTTTATTTATTTTCGTTGTCAATTCCCCAATCCCGATTGAAAACCTTACTGATTCAGGATACAGTGATTCTAAAATTTTGCAAATATCAATAAAAATAGAATCTGCTTTCTTATATAAAGCTTGAAACTCGTCTCCTATAGTTATAGTATAGGGAGAGTCGAGTGTATTATTGTCCTTATTTAAACCTAAAAATAACTTGGATAATTTCTTCTGAACATCTGCTCTGTTTTTAATATCTCTTGAAGCTACAATATCTCCGATTAAGGCAATCTTTTTCATAATTAAAGCTGCGATTTGTTTAATGCCAACTTAATAAATAAGATAATCTTATTCAACCATTTTGGTTGAATTTTAATTTTTCAACCAATTTGGTTGAATTTGACATTTTCAACTATTTCGGTTGAATTGCCATTTTTACATAAATCTATATTGCGGAGATTATTTATCTTAGAGATACTTAAAGAAATTAATTACAGAAGTTACGCAACTGTCGTTCTGAACCTTGTCATCCCGGGCTTGACCCGGGATCTGCAATTGATTCAGCATCTAATAATAATTAAAAAATGAAGATTCCGAATCTTCCGAAGGAATGCCTTCGGCAAAGTTCGGAATGATAAAAGTTACTTTTTGCCGATTATGAGTAACTTCAGTTAATTAACAAGCCGTATCATCTCCCGTATCGCTTCATTAAGACCTACAAATAATGCTCTTGCAATTACAGCATGGCCTATGCTTACCTCATCAATATCAGGTACTTCTTTGAATATTTTTATATTTTGATAGTTCAAACCGTGGCCTGCATTTACACCAAGTCCTAATTTCTTTGCATGTTTAACCGCGGTTCTAATCTTTTCAAGTTCATCAAATTGTTCTTCCTCGGTAATTGCATTTGCAAACGGCCCGGTATGAATTTCAATAAAGTCCGAATTGATTTCCGCAGCAGCATCTATTTGATCGAGATTAGGTTCTATAAATAAAGAGACTAAAATTTCCGAATTGTGTAAATCTTTAATTGCCGATTTCAGCTTTGAAATATTATCAATAACATTTATCCCGCCTTCCGTAGTAAGTTCCTGTCTTTTTTCAGGAACAATTGTAGAAAGTTCAGGACCAACATCGCAGGCTATTTTTATAATTTCGTCGGTAGCAGCCATTTCAAGATCAAGTTTAGTCGTAATCAATTCCCTCAGCAAACGGACATCTCTTTCACCAATATGTCTTCTATCTTCTCTTAAGTGAACCACGATTCCATCAACACCTGCTTGCTCGGCAATAAGCGCCGCAGTAACAGGGTCAGGCTGATCTTCACCTCTTGCATTTCGTAATGTTGCTATATGATCGACATTTAAAGAAAATCTCATCTTTATCCTCAAATAATTTGTTTTAAAATATGAACAAGCGAATTCAAACCGGTACCGAATTCATTTGCCCGGAAACGAAGAGTAGATATAAAATCTATACTAAACATAATACCTGCATGGGTAATTACGCAATAGTAAATTGATTTTGTTCTATA
>CAZCFZ010000099.1:0-13612 GCA_964498065.1 uncultured Ignavibacteriaceae bacterium | reverse complement strand
GATAAATTACTATTAAGAATAAATAGATTGTCATTTGTTGAGTCGGTTGAGTCTATCAGGTTAGGTGATATTTATCTTACAAATATTAAAACACTTCCCTTCCCTGCTACCTTAAAAAGACTTATAAAACGGTCAAAAAAGATTTATCAAATAGCAGTTAAGAATTCCAGCACTTACAGTAACTGGGAGATAGTAACAGATATTAATACATCTCCAGAATATGGTATAAGAAAAAAGATATTGGATCCGGTCAGTTTAATAAATTATTTCTGGGACAAAATAAATCACTTACTTACATCAGCAAAGTTAAGATCAAAACTAAATGTTAGATAAAAATATAAGATTCCTATGAACGAACAACTAGTATTAATTTCCTTATCAAAAGAAGACTTGAAAAACTTAATCAAGGATTCGATACGTGAGGAATTAAATCGTAAAAAAGAAAAAGAATTAATGACCTTCAAAGAGACATGCGATCTGCTAAATATATCAGCCAGCTGCCTAAACCAGTGGAAAGCACAAGGGAGAATTCCATATAAAAGATTGGGTAAAAGAATATTTTTTAATAAAAAGGATGTACTTGAGTCATTAAAGGATTCAAACTATTCTAAGCTTAAAGAACTCAATCTTCTCCAAGCTTAAATAATTAAAAAGGGGAAATTATTTAAGCTTACATTTCACATTTTCAATAAAACAAAAAATAAATTTTACTGTTCTATCATTAAATAATATAATATTATCTAGTTTTACCGTAAGAATATTGCAAGAAAGCCCCATAAGTTACTGTAATATAAGGGGCATTGTGGAGGTGGCGGGAGTCGAACCCGCGTCCGAAGTTAAGCACCATAGAACGTCTACACACATAGTCTGTTTTTGTTTTAACTTAATGCTACCAGACAGACAAGGATCACATTAAGCCTGCTCATAATTTAATTCGCTTCATCTATAAGAGCGATAGAATCGGCTATCATACCTAAACGACGCTCATCTGAAATCCGGCATGAGAGAAGTCAGTGAACGGCTACCGTTTAATTAGGCAGCTAAGGCGTAATTAGATTCGCCAGTTATTATTTTGTTCCCAATTCTTTAACGTGTACTCGGGGAACACGATGCGCAGTTCTACGTCTCTTCAACCCCGTCGAAACCAAAATTCACCCCCTAAAAAAGTAGGCTGTTTTTAATCGGCAGTGGGCAAATAATACGCTGACTAAACAAAAATAAAAGAACAATTTACAATATAAGATTAAAATTTATAAACTAAATTTCCCCGCAGATTTTAATTTAAACTAAATAACAGTTCAAATGTTCCATTTTGTATCAGTAACTCCGGCTGCTTTATTTTCGTAACGAGCCAGTACAAAAAACAAATCCGCAAGCCGGTTAAGATATATTAAAATATTTTTGTTTACCTTATCACATGAGCTTAATTTAACAACTCTTCTTTCCGCACGTCTGCAGACCGATCTGCATACGTGAAGCAGTGCACTCGATTTCGATCCGCCGGGCAGTACGAAGTTTTTTAATAAATCAAGCTTTTCTTCAAAATAATCAATTGACTTTTCGGCATCAGTAAAAAATTTTTCCGGTACGCGAACAATTTTTAATTTTGTATTCTTCTCCGTTTCAGGTGCAGCAAGATCGGATCCGACGGTAAACAATTCGTTCTGAATCTTTTGCAATAATTCCTTAACTTTTTTATCCTTTACCTCTGCAACAGCCAAACCTATAAAAGAATTCAATTCGTCTACAGTTCCGTAGGCTTCGATTCTATCGGAACTTTTAGATACCCTCTCTCCGCCGAATAAGCCGGTATCTCCTTTATCTCCGGTTTTAGTGTATATTTTCATTTTTTTAAAGGAAGGTTTTCAACGGTAACTTTTAATTTCCTTTCATTTCCGTTTTTAGCAACTAATTCGGTGCCCTGCTCCATATAAGGTTTTCTAACATAAGCCAAACCGACATACTTTTTACATCTAGGTGAAAATACTATGGAAGTTACCGTGCCTGCTTCCCTTCCTTCATTATCATATAAAAATAACCGGCCGTTCGGTTCAAAAGAATCTTCAAAGGTAAGTCCTTTTAAATTTCTCTGAACTTTATCATATGTATCCAGTCTTGCTATTACTTCCTGCCCGATGTAGCAGCCTTTTGTAAAGCTTACAAAATTCAGCAGTCCAGCTTCATGAGGATTAAATTGATCGTTAACTTCATTAGGTGCAGAAGGAATTCCCTGAACTACGCGGTAATAATTATAGGCATCTTCCCCGACAAGATTAAAATCGAAAATATTTTTATTGCCCAGCATAAGTTTAACAAGCTCAACACCGTTGTTTTGATCCGCTAGTATCCAGTATTTCAGCTGCCCGTTATTGTCTTTCATTTTTATCAGAAAGAATATAACTCCTTCGGTCCGAATTGATTTAAACCTGTTGATTCCGATTTCGTTAACCACGTTTCCGCATATTAATGTTATAAAGGAATCTGTTTGGGGACCCAGCAGTTCGAGTAGAACATATTTATTTTCCGAGCTGTTAACTTTAACGTCATCGGTTATAACATATTTTTCAATCCATTTCATAACCTTATATTCATGCTTATTACTTCCAATAAGAAGCTGGTAATCTCCGAAATTCATTAGTAAACTTGAATCTATAATCTTTCCCTTTTCATTTGTAAAGATAGTATGTGCTACTGCTCCTTCGGGAGTATCTTTTAAAACATTTGTTGAAATTCTATGCAGATAATCCAGAACATCCTTTCCGCTCAATATTAATATTCCCGAGTCGGAAATATCTCTTAAAGCCACGCCTTTATATAATGAATTAATTTCGGACTCCATTGAGCCGAAAGATTTTATTATTCGCCTTTCTTCAACAGAATCATAATTATAACCCAGACTCTCGAAATATTGCATCAACGGGGTTGCTGTAAATTCAATCCCAGCCATCCTTCTCCTTCATGTATTATAGATAAATTCAAAAAAATCCTCAGTCTATCTTACAAATTTAAAAAACAAGTACTACCTTAACAATACAATTTTAAACTCTAAAAGATATTCGTAATTAAAATTAAAAAATTTCCGCTAAAAATAATTTTAAAAAATGACGCACTAAAGATAAGAAAAAAATCAATAAGGACGAGTCTGCAGGTGATTTCTGGTATTTACATAAAGCGAGTCTTTTTCATTCCAAACAAATGCTACCGAATCTTGTTCATAGATTCTATCGGCTAAGTTATAATAAACAAATTCATAATAATCGGGATACTTATCATTATTTACATTTGCCATAGTCCGCTTAAAATCTATTCCCTTGTACGTCATTAACAAGTGCGGAATTCTGGTAAGTCCGTTTATCATAAAGTAGTTATAATCGATATGACCTATTCCTTGCGCATCATGAAAATCAACCTTTACGTAAGGAGTATTGTTGCAGCCCCATTTTTTCAATTCCAGGTTATTAAATCCTCCATGCGACGGTATCGGGTCTTCCCATATTTTTGTAAAGGTACCGTTTTCACATTTGAATAACGTCAAGTAAAAAAATGCTGTACCCAGTTTTGTACTGTCGAGATTTATAAAACTTTCCTTATAACCCACAACATTTTTGGGCTCAATTAATCTTTCACCGGGTTTTGATCTAACTATAACAGCGAAAACATACAAATGATTATCTCTTGTTAAATAAATTACAGCAGGTTTAGGAACATTAAAAGTAAGCGTCTCATCAAAATCGACTAAGTAAGTGCCATGCGGGTAATTATGAAGTACAAAAGCAAGAAGCGACAAAGTGTCGTAAGGAGTTCTGTACTTCGTCTGATTTTCTTTAACTTGGAGATTATAAATCCGGATGTCAAATTCCTTATCACTCGAGTAAGCAGCTTCATTTCCGCGTGTTATGGTTTGCTTTTGTTCATTTTTACTGCATGAAGAAAATAACACCGGGATCAGCAGCAATATTAAAAAAGGTATATGCCTTTTCATTTTATAAATTTTCCGACATAAGAATATTTATTTAGAAACTTCTTCAAATACTGAACTCCCCAATAATTATGCCGCCTAAGATAGCTATCAGAATATTATAAGAGTCTCAATTTATCACATAATGATCAAAAAAAGGTCTCTTAAATAAATAGCCAAAATCTTATATTCGATTAACCAATCTAAGATTAAGACACAGCTAAATTGAAAATTCCTTAATAAAATAAGCCGAACTCATAATACCAAGCTGAAAATGTTTTAAATTAAAATGTTCATTCGGCGAATGAAGATTTTCACTGTCCAATCCTAAACCCATCAAGATTGCCGGAGCCCTAAGCTTCTTGGAAAATACGCTAACAATAGGTATGGAACCGCCTTCTCTAATAAAAACTATTTTTCTGCCGAATGCTTTCTCCATAGATTTTGCAGCAGCCATAGTAGCGGGATTATCCAAAGGCATTAATATAGGCTGCCCGCCATGCAGATTTGTAATTTTTACCTTAACGGATTTAGGAGTAATAGATTTAAAGTATTTTGTAAAAAGTTTGGCTATCTTTTTTGTATCCTGATTTGCAACAAGCCTCATACTAATTTTTGCCGTAGCTTTTGCGGGAATTATAGTTTTAGCGCCCTTTTCCGTGAATCCTCCGATTATACCGTTGCAATCCAAAGTCGGTCTAATCCAAAGTCTTTCCAAAGTTGAATATCCTTTTTCACCTTCCAGAGCAGCGACGCCTATTTCATTTGCAAACTTTTTGTCGGAAAATTTTAATTTGTTGAAATTAGTTCTTTCTTTTTTTGTTGGTTTTAATACATCGTCGTAAAAATGCGGAATTGTAATCCTGCCGTTCTTATCATGCATTTTGGAAATAAGGTTTGTGAGTATATTAACCGGATTCCCCACGGCTCCGCCGAAAGAACCAGAGTGCAAATCCCGTTTAGGGCCGGTTAGTTCAACTTCCATATATGTTAATCCGCGTAATCCATAAGTTAATGTGGGAACTCCTTCGGCATACAAAGCGGTATCGGAAATTAAAACCGCATCACATTTTAATAGTTCAGCATTGTTGTTTATAAATATCTCCAGATTTGAGCTTCCTATTTCCTCTTCGCCTTCAATTAAAAACTTTACATTTAAAGGCAAACTTCCTTCCATTTTGAAGAACGCTTCCACACTTTTAATATGCATATACAACTGTCCTTTGTCGTCCGTTGCTCCCCGGGCATAAATTTTTCCGTTTTTTACAACAGGTTCAAAAGGAGGACTGTTCCAGAGTTCAACAGGATCAACCGGCTGAACATCATAATGTCCGTAAAAAAGTACGGTAGGTTTTCCGGGAGCACCCAACCATTCGCCGTAAATAAGAGGATGTCCTTCGGTTTTAAATATTTCTACATGGCTCATCCCGGCTGTTTTCAATTTTTCTTTTATGAATTCCGCCGCCTTTTCAATATCAGTTTTATGTTCAGGCGATGTGCTTATGCTGGGAATTCTTAATAATTCCTTAAGTTCTTCAATATAGTTGTTTTGATTATTTTTAATGTATTCAATTATATCTTGCAAGAGATATCTCCTTTATTAATTTAGCACAGAAAATACTGTAAATAAATTCTTTAATTAAGGTTTGATTTATTACCAAGAAAACTTTACTTATCATTAGAAGGAACCATTACTTTCAATTGGGTGCAAAATGTTCTTAGAAAAACATTAAAACTGCTTCATAAACATAACAAAATGATGCATAATATAACATATTTATTCCAGCTAAATTTTAATTTATTATATAACAATTTTATTTGATAATAAATATTAGGCATATCACTCTAATCGATAATAAAAAATAATCTAAGTGGCAAATTCGCCAAAAGAATTTATCATTTTTAAAAATATTTAATTTCTTTTTTATTCCTTAAAGAGTTATGCTTGTTATACTTTAGCCCCTTTTATATATTAACTTTATGATTTTATCAAGATATATACTTAAAAGTCACATAGTACCATTTATCTTTTCAATTATAACCTTAATGTGCATTTTTTTGCTTCAGTTTTTAATGAAGTTCGCCGATAGGCTGGTAGGGAAAGGACTTGATGCGTGGGTAATCTTTAAACTTATTGCTTTTAATTTAGCATGGATGGTCGTGCTGGTTGTTCCTATGGCAACCCTTGTAGCAACTCTCATGGCTTTCGGCAATATGTCGCAGAATAATGAGGTTACAATTATGAAATCATCCGGTGTTAGCCTATACAAAATGATGCTGGCTCCTTTCCTAGCAAGTATTGTAGTCGGATATCTTCTTTTTTTATTTAATAATGATGTTCTTCCCGATGCGAATCATTCTGCAAAACTTTTAATGGAAGATATTTCAAGACAAAAGCCTACCCTGTCTCTGGAACCGGGTGTGTTTTCTCAGGAAGTTTCAAATTATGCAATACTAGTAAGGGCTATTAACAAAAAGACAAATGAATTGGAAAATGTTGTTATTTATAATTATACCGATCCGTCTAAAATTGATATCGTAACTGCAAAGAAAGGGAAAATATATTTTTCTAAGAACCAGAATAAATTGATTATGGATTTATGGAACGGTGAAATTCATGAATCCAGTAATTCACAATCAGATTTATATAGAAAGATGTTATTTAAAAAACACCGTATTATAATTAATGCGGACCAGTTTACTTTCCAGCAGTCGGCACCCGGAGGGCAGAGAGGAGACCGTGAATTGAGCACCCAGGCTATGATTGCTATTGTAGACAGCCTTGATAAAATTAAGAGTTCTTCCTTAACAAATTTAGACAAGGAAACTAAAAAATATCTTCTCTCGGATAATGAGAATCCTTTTGGAAATATACCGTCATTAAAATCAAAAAGTTCGAGTTACAATTATGCACAGGCATTAGACAAAATTAACACTGCAAAGAATATAATTATGTCCAACTATAGAATGGAAGAATCAATTCAGGATGAAATAAACTCATATATGGTTGAAGTACATAAAAAATATGCGATACCGGTTGCATGTATAGTATTTATATTAATAGGGGCACCGCTGGGGGTTATGGTTAGGAAAGGAGGCTTTGGTGTAGCTGCAAGCATAAGTTTATTTTTCTTTGTTATTTATTGGGCGTTTCTTATAGCAGGAGAAAAATTAGCCGATAGAAATGTTATTACTCCTTTCTGGGGAATGTGGTCGGCTAATATAATATTAGTTATTGCAGGAATTTTACTTACTACTAAAACAGTTCAGGAAACTGTCTTGCTTAACTTCAACTTTCTGAAAAAACTGCTGCCAAAGCAATGGCGAAACTTCAGCCAGGAAACCAATGAAGAATAAATGAAAATTCTCGACAAATACCTCATAAAACAATTTTTACAAACTATTTTATTTAGTCTGGTTGCCTTTACGCTAATTTTTGTCATTATTAATATGGTAGAGAATATAGGCGGATTTCTCGACCAAGATGTACCCTTCCTGATTATTCTTCACTACTATACTGTTTTCAGCCCGGATATAATAAAGCTGATGACTCCCGTTGCGGTTTTATTTGCGGCTTTATTTACAGCAGGCAAAGCATCAAACTTAAGTGAACTTACAGCGATAAAAGCCAGCGGAGTAAGTTTATATAGATTTATGCTGCCGTTTATTATTACTACTTTTTTTATCAGCATTATTTCAATTTATTTTGCAGGATATGTTGTTCCTATGGCAAATAAGACCAAAGAAAATATCGAAAGGGAATATCTGAATAAAGGTTCTAGTTACTTCGGGAGCAACTTAATTTTCCAGGATACCAAAACAAGAATAGTCAGTATTTCGTTTTTTGATAATAATAGAAATGAAGCAATAAGAGTAAGTATAGAACAATTCGATAAGAATGATCTAATTAAAATGACTTCAAGAATCGATGCTTCAAATATGGTATATGATACTCTTAGTCATGATTGGATTGCCAGGAACGGAACAGAAAGATTTTTTGAAAAAAATAAACAGACAGTTAAGTATTTTAAAACTCTTAAAATAAATTACTTACATTTTACTCCGAGCGATTTGGCATCAAAACAGGAAAAACCTGATGAAATGAACTTAACGGAATTAAAAAAATTAGTGGAATCACAAAAGCTTGCCGGCAATGATCCAACGAGTACGTTAATAGAATATTATTCAAGATTTTCATTGCCTATGGCAAGCATAATAGTAGTACTTTTCGGGCTGCCCATTTCTGCAAATAAAAGAAGAGGCGGACTGGCTGTTCAAGTAGGAGTTAATATCCTTGTAACTTTTATTTACCTGGTATTTATGCAAATAAGTCTTGCCTTCGGAAAGAACGGGGCTTTAAGTCCTTTGCTGACTGCATGGTTTGCAAATTTAATTTTCTTGGCAGCCGCTTTAATAAATATTCCCAGGATAAAACAGTAAATTAAAATTTCCAAACCGAATCAAAGGCAATTGAAAAGTATTTTCCTTTCTGCGGTGCTACAAGAGATTGAAGATCCAGAGTTCCTATGTTAAATTCCAGTAAGCCTGTATCAATTCCTAATCCGAATCCCCAATGAAAACCAAGAAGTCCGCCGAAAGAAAAGCCGGTTCTTACATACGGAATCCAATCCATCGGTTTCCATTCGGTACCGAATGAAAATCTGGGATTTAAACTATTCCCGGGCTCATCGTTTAATCCCTGGTTGTAATCAAATGCAAAAAGAAATGTACCTGGAAATTTATTTCTATTTAGGTTTAGGAAATATGAAGCACCTACTCTTACAGCCGTAGGTAAGCCGGTTGAAAAACTTCCGGTACTATCTTTAGTTTCCTTAAATTTATTTGATAAAGAATCCTGCAGGTTCGACTGTGAAAGATCGGTAACGGCATATTGACCGGTATAATTAATGAATACCGTATTTTCTTTCCAGTTTACTTTGCCTATGTCGGTTACTGCTAGTGAAATATTCCAGACTTTATTTAATGAAGTATTAACTCCCAGATCTACTCCGTACCCGGTACCGGCTGGACTCGGGAACGGACCTGCGTTTACCGATCGATTTACGCTGTCTGAACTGTTTTTTTGTACCAGATCATTGGAACAAGCACCGATAATATTGTTGTTTGCATATAAATTTATCTGGTCATAATTACCTGTTTGTATGTAAGAATTAATTTTACGGTTTCTCACATAATAAAAACCGTTAACAAGTTTTAAAGAAACGCCTGCATATAATTTATCTTGCCCTTTTAAATCCCAATTTAGAATTTCTCTTGCATAGGATATCGAATATTCCCTTAACCACGAGGATTTAACCGAAGCATCATTAATATTATATTCTTGATTTACTTGATTACCGTTAAATAATAAATCGGTAATTCCATGAGGAAATTTGAATTCACCTTCTACAATATCTTTCATTGAAACTGCAAAAGCTCCGATATTTTTATTTACGTTATAAGAAATAGAAAAAAGATTGATGGAGGCGTTCGTGCAAACCAATCCGCCGTTTTTAAAAAGCGAATTTAAATTTTGTTTGTCATTATCGCTTAAATCTCTTCCGGAATAGTAATTTAAGTTTTGAAGATCCAAAAAATTTGTTCCGGCCCCTAAAGATAGATAAGGTATGGGTAGAATGGTATTAAACGATAAAGAATTATCAGAAGCAATTGCAAGATTAGACGGATTTATCCCGATTGAGAATACATTAGTTGATATAGCATTATAAGTCTTGCCCATTGCCATGCTTCTTGCATCGGCAGATCCTATCGATCCCATCTGCGCCAGGGAAATCCCGCAAATTTGAATTACTAATACCGCCGTTAAAAATATTTTTTTCAAAATTTATTCACCTATTCTAAAGATTAATTATTAATCCTGTACTTTACCTGTCCGGTTACTATTATTTTAATTTTATCTGTCGGTCTGATAGCAACAACCGGCGGCGGATTTTGAAATGCATTCTTGGTATTAACACTTACATTAAAAATTGCATAATATGCGTCCGCAAAATTATTTATGTTGGCTGAATCCAACTGGACAATTGCAGCGGTAGACGATGTTTTATATGCCGTTCCGTTTTGATCTATCGGGGCCCCGGGAAAATATATGGAATCACTGCCGTCTGTATTGTTTTTTATAGTGAAAAGAGGATGATAATTTTTGTCGGCCATTGTTACCCGCAGATAAGATGTTAATGGAATGCCATTTTCTGACGAAATAGTAAGATTTACTGATTTGGCATTTCGTATATCATTTCTTTCATCTGCGGAAATAGAATTAATATTCGTTGTATCGGTAATTGTTAAGGTCTTTAGAGATAAATAACTTTTAGTTGAAAAGTAAGTACTAAATTTAACCGAATCCTGAGCTGTTGCTTTTCCGGTTTTATAATTAGGATTCATTATATATTCGGCATTCAATAAAACTTTGCTCGGTAAAAAAGCAATGAAGTCATTAATATTACTGTTTTTTTGCGTAAAGACTTTTTGATAAGTTTTACTATTAATAACAAATTCTAGGTTTAAATTACCGGTGCTGTCTTTTAAGAAAATTTTTGTCCCGTCTTCTCTTTCTCCGATAATATTTAAATTCTTAACTTCAAAGCCGAATGGATCGGACACACCTGATAAGTAATCAATCTTTAAGTATAAATCTGCATTTTGTAAAAATACTTTATCCCTGAAATTTTCAGCATCACCTAAATTTAAACTGAAAGAATCGGAACTATCTCCCAGGGATTTTGACGGAATCAGTCCTGATACGGAATTAAAACTGAATTCGGAAAGCTTAAGATTTATATTTACATATGCTGAACTCGAATTTGAGGTAGCTTTTAAAATTATCTGTAAATTATTTTTATTAGCATTTATTTGATTTGCGGGAATATTATAGTTGTATCCTTTAAGGTCACATATTACGGAATCCTGCTGATTTGGAGGAGCAATTCTTAGGATTCGTAATTGTGTGCCGTTAGGACTAAAAACACCAGGACATAATATATCCAGGTTAACACTATATGATGTCGGATTATTTATATAGAGAGAAAATTTACCGTTAGAAAAAGAAGCGCTGTCAATTTCGGCGTTTTCGGGGAATGGAATATAAACAGTATCTTCACCGGAATTATTTGCCGGCAGTAATAAATTACTTAATGTTGTGGGTTTAGTAAGCTGTAAAAAATTAGCAACATTAACTTCCTGTGAGTATGTGTCCGATTGCAGTAAATAAACGCTGTCACCGCTTGATGTGCCGACACTTGAAATATAATTATTTGATTTAATTAAATTATTTAAAGTGTATGAATGATTGATAATCGGAACATTTAAATTTACATCCCATTTGGGAGCTACAAGATCCTTTGGCAAATCTACGCAGCCTAACTTAAGCAGAATAGTAAAAATAAAAATCGAAAAAAATATTTGTTTGAAAATCCTTCTCATAAATAAAACCCGGCAATTTGTCTTAAAAAATCTTTTCTAATCTTATATTAAATAAGGTTTCCTTACGGAGGTTTATGGTTCATTATCGAAGATATTTTAACGCACTTTAGCCGGATGAGTAAACAATTTTTTTATGATGTAGGTTAAAATTTTATCTTAGGTTTGACTTATTTTTTATCCAAAAAACATTTTTTAGTACTTTAAAAATTACCGGCAGTTAAAGTATAAAAATTAACACCGCTTTTAAGTTTGCCTGATAGATATGCATTAGGGAATGAAACTTGATATATTCCCGATGACTGTTAAGTGTATGCAAGTACTGCAACTTTTCATCTTAATATATGGTAAACGACTAATTAAACAGTACGCAACCGCGTCTTTGATGGGTATCAAATAAGTAATTGTTGTACGCGGATAAAACGGATTAGGGTAATATTGCTCAAGCTGGAAGGATTGCGGTTTTGTTATATCTATAGAATCAATAACTGAAATTTTATATAGATACGCGCTCTGGTGCTTATTATATTTTATCTTAAAACATCCAGCGCGAGTCAATTGCTACAGAAAAGTACTTTCCCGAATTAGGTGCAAGCAGAGATTGAAGATCCAGCGTTCCTATATTAAATTCCAAGAATGAAGTCTCTATTCCCAATCCGAATCCCCAGTGAAATCCTAGTAAGCCGCCGAATGAAAATCCGCTTCTCACAAAAGGAATCCAGTCCATTGGTTTCCATTCCGCACCAACAGAAAACCTTGGAGTTAAACTATTACCAGGCTCATTATTAAGTCCCTGGTTATAATCAAAGGCAAAAAGGAAGCGACCGGGCCAGCTATTATGGTTAATATCCAAATTGTAAGAAACACCAAGCCTCAGCGCTGTTGGTAAACCGCTGCTGAAACTGCCTGTCTTAATTTTTTCACCGTTGAATTTATTTTTAAGGGTATCTAAAAAGTTGCTTTGAGAAATATCATTAATAGTATAACTGCCCGTATCTGTAATCATTGTAGTATTTTCATTCCAATGTATTCCGCCGATATCGGTCAGTGCTAAAGAAACATTCCATACTTTAAATATTGTAGAATTAAATCCGATATCCATTCCAAATCCGGTCCCTGCCGGGCTTGGGAATGGTGTTCCATTCCCGTGGCTTTCAGTTGTATCATTGCTGTATTTAAATCCGAAGTTATTTGAGAAGGCGCCTAGAATTTGATTATTAGCATATAAATTTATCCGGTAATCATTTGTTGTTTGCAGGTATGAATTTATACTTTCATTTTTTAAATAAAAAAATCCGTTAACAAGTTTTAATGAAATACCGACATTAATTTTACCTATTGGTTTTAAGCCTAAATCCGGAAGTTGTCTCGCATATGATAATGAATATTCTCTTATCCACCACGCATTTACTTTCGCATCGTTTGTATTGTAAGTATGATTAATCAGATTACCGTCTGTCAGCAAATTTGTAACTTCGTGAGGGAAATGAAATTCACCTTCGAGAACATCTTTCATAGCAAAACCAAATGCGCCGATATTATTATCAGCTTTGTAAGTAACTGATAAAAGATTAAGTGACGTATTTATGAAAACCAATCCGCCGTTGGCAAAAAGAGAGTTAAGGTTTTGTTTATCATTTTCGGTAAGAATCCTGGGCTGATCATTAACTTTACCAAAGTAATAATTTACATTTTTAAGGTTAATAAAATTTGTTCCCGTCCCAAGTGAAAGAAATGGAATGGGAAGTACCGTGTTAAATTCCAGACTATTATCCGGCGAGACTATAAGATTAGAAGGATTAATTCCTATTGAATAAACACCTCTTGATATCATATTATACGTATTGCCTAAGCTCATACTTCTTGCATCCGATGAACCAATGGAACCATACTGAGCCCACGTGATGCTTGTAAATAATATAATAGCTGAAAAATGTAAAAATATTTTTTTCAAATTGTTCTTCCTTGTCTTTACATTTAATTCAAATCAACTCTGTATTTAATTTGTCCATTTATATGAAGTATAAGATTATCTGTCGGTCTGATATAAACAACCGGCGGAGGATTTAAATAAGCACTCTTAGTTCTGACACTTACTTTTATTATAGCATAGTGAGCTTTAGAAAATTTTATAATTTCTGTTGAATCAAGCTGAACAATGATTGAACTTGGCGTTCTGCTGCTTACATTTCCATTCTGATCAACATCCGCCCC
>CAZCFZ010000098.1:0-13664 GCA_964498065.1 uncultured Ignavibacteriaceae bacterium | reverse complement strand
AGTTTAGTACATATTAAATAAAAATCCGACTTGTGTCGGATTTTTTGCTCCGCGAGCAGGACTCGAACCTGCAACCCTTCGGTTAACAGCCGAATGCTCCACCATTGAGCTATCGCGGAATATTATTTAATTCCTTAATAAATGAATAAATTTTCACATAAAAGGAAACCAAAAATAAGGACAAATGCCATATTTGTCAAGCTTTATTAAGTCTTGTAAAATTTATTTTTTATTTAAAAATACAACCTTCTGCGAGAAGAAAAATTAGCTTTTAAACTGCAAAAATTGTTGCTCATTTAATTTGTGTACTGGGATACATCTCTAATTTCTCCATTAAACTGTAAAAATATTAATTCTGTCAAAACATAAAATAGAAAAGATATTAAGTTCAATTAAAACGTGAGTTAATAAATTTTACAGTAATTGTTGATCAAAATTTTTAGGAAATACATATATGAAGAAAAAAATAATTTTAATAAGCTCTGCGGTAATCATTATAGTGATTGCTGCATTTATTTTTATTAAAAGTAAAGACACACCCGCATATAATTTTAGAACAGCAGAAATCAAGAAAGGGAATATTGATTTGACTGTAACGGCTACCGGACAATTGAGCGCAGTAACAACGGTTGATGTCGGAACTCAAGTTTCCGGTACTATTGTAAAACTTAATGCCGATTTTAATTCTAAAGTACATAAAGGAGAAATAATTGCCGTACTCGATACAACTACATTGTACGCAAATGTAGAAGACGCAGAAGCTAATTTAAATCATATTAATGCTCAAATAATTGCAGCAAAAAGCAACTTTGAAACCGAGCAGGCTTTATATAATAAAAAATTAGATTCACAGACTAATTATGATTTAGCTCTTTCAAATTATAAATCTCTTTTAGCGCAAAAGCAGCAGGCGGAAGCCGATTTGCAAAAAGCTAAAATAAATCTGCGTTATGCAACTATTAAAGCTCCGATAAACGGAATTGTAATTTCACGCAATGTGGATGTCGGTCAAACAGTTGCGGCAAGTTTGGCTGCACCTACATTGTTTTCAATTGCAAACGATCTAAAAAGCATGCAGGTACAGGCTGATGTAGATGAAGCCGATATAGGTAAAGTTAAAGTAGGCCAAGATGTAAGCTTTACAGTTGATGCATATCCAAATAAAACTTTTGACGGAGTAGTTTCCCAGGTAAGGTTAGCTCCGCAGGAAATACAAAACGTTGTAAACTATACGGTAATAATTAATGTTAATAATGATAAACTGCTGTTAATGCCAGGTATGACTGCAACAGTTTCAATTAATATATCTCACCAAGACAACGTTTTAGAAGTGCCCGATATAGCATTTTATTTTCAGCCTGCTCAAAACATGATCGACCAAACATTTCTGCAAAAGAGAAAAGAAAAAGAAAGTTCTTTCAGATTCAAACATTCATCGCAGGAAACGAATAAATACGCAGCAAATATACATTCGGTTTTTTCAAGGTTTGCTCAATCATCATTTCAACAAAATAGAAAAACAATCTGGCTGCTGGATGGAAATAATAAAATATATCCGGTAGAGGTTAGAACCGGACTTGATGACGGTACTTATACACAAATAGAAAGCCGCAGGATAAAACCCGGAGACCAAGTTGTGCTCGGTACTTTAAGTACAAATGTCCCCCAGACAAAGAATGTTAATCCGTTCCAGCCTCAAAATAGATTTAGAAGAAGAAACCGTGGAAGATAAAATTATGGAATCGAATAATATGAACAACAACATTATAAAAGTTGAAAATCTAACTAAGGTTTATAAAGTAGGTGAAATTGAAGTTCACGCAATAAGAGGGGTTTCATTAGAAGTAAAGAAAGGAGAATTCGTTGCCATAATGGGAGCTTCGGGTTCGGGTAAATCAACATTTATGAACATTCTCGGCTGCCTTGATGTTCCAACTTCAGGCAGCTATACTCTTGAAGGAACTCAAATCAGTCAGCTTACAAGAGATCAACTAGCAAGAATAAGAAATAATAAAATCGGATTTGTATTTCAAGGGTTTAATTTGCTGTCACGAACTACTGCTGTGGAAAATGTAGAACTCCCGCTTTATTACAAACGTACCGGCACTAAAGAAAGAAGAGAATTGGCAATGGAAGCTTTGGAATCCGTCGGATTGGCTGATAGAGCCCACCATACTCCCAACCAGCTTTCAGGCGGACAGCAGCAGAGAGTAGCCATTGCCCGTGCCCTTGCAACAAACCCATCTCTTATTTTAGCCGATGAACCTACAGGAAATCTTGACAGCCGTACTTCAATTGAAATTATGGAAATATTTCAGAAGCTAAATGAAAATGACATTACCATTGTTCTTGTAACACATGAAAAAGATATTGCCGAGTTTGCTAAAAGAAATGTTCATTTTAGAGATGGGAAAATTGGTTCGGATATTATTGTAAATCCAAGGAAGATTGCAAGCAAAGTTTTGGAATTGCTTCCGGTAAATGTTGAAGAGGAAATTGTATGAGTATTTTAAATGTATTAAAAGTCGCTATGATATCATTGGGCAGAAATAAAATGCGTTCCTTCCTTACAATGCTGGGAATTATTATCGGTGTTGCTGCGGTAATTGCAATGCTTGCAGTTGGTCAAGGAGCTAAAGAAGCAATACAGACACAGATTCAAAGTTTGGGAACGAATATGATTATTATTTTCCCTTCTGCTGTTTCATCAGGAGGCGTTAGTAATGGTGCGGGAACAAGCATTAAATTAACTCCGGATGATGCAACTGCAATCCAGGCCGAATGTCCTTCGGTGGAATATGTATCGCCGGTAATTCATACTTCGGCCCAGACAATCTATAAAAACATGAACTGGCGAACAGAGATACAGGCCGGAAATACTAATTATTTTTCAATTAGAAACTGGACCTTAAAAGAAGGAAATTATTTTTCCGAGAACGATATTAAAAGCGATGCAAATGTCTGCGTGCTCGGTCAAACCGTAGTGCAGAATTTATTTGGTAATGTTAATCCGGTTAATAAATTAATTAGAATAAATAATCTGCCCTTTAAAGTTATCGGAGTATTAAATCCTAAAGGCCAAACTGCAATGGGGAATGATCAGGATGATATTATTATTGCACCTTTTACTACCGTACAAACAAAAATGCTGGGATGGACCTGGGTAAATGTTATATTAGCTTCCGCCCAATCTTCAGCAGCAATAAATGATGCAGAACAGCAGATAACCGAGGTACTTAGAGCCAGGCATCATCTGCAATCCTGGGAACCGAATGATTTTACGGTAAGAACGCAGACTGATATTGCAACGGCGGCAGAATCCACATCAAGAGTTTTGACAATACTTTTAGCAAGCATAGCTTCGGTTTCGCTTATTGTCGGAGGTATCGGTATTATGAATATAATGCTCGTGTCCGTAACTGAAAGGACAAGAGAAATCGGAATCAGGATGTCTATAGGTGCACGGGGAAAAGATATTCTTTATCAATTTCTTGTCGAAGCAATCGTATTAAGTTTGTTAGGCGGATTGATAGGAGTATTGTTAGGAGTAGCATCCTCGGATTTAATTTCTTCTCTAGCAAAATGGACTACGTTAATATCACCGGAGTCAATTATTCTATCATTCGGGTTCGCAGGTGCTGTTGGTATATTCTTTGGCTTTTACCCGGCAAGAAAAGCCGCACTTCTGAATCCTATAGATGCTTTACGATACGAGTAGATAATACTGAATTAGAAAAAGCAACCTTATTAAAAAGCCGTTTTCAAATTGTAATTCCGCGCCCAAACGGAATCTAAAAGTGCATGTAATTGCAAAAATGTCCTGAATAAAGATTGCCTGCTGCAATCAAATTCAGAGTGACAGATTAAAGATTTTAAGGCGGCTCATTATTAAAAAGCGGAATGTAATTATCATTTCTAAAATATTACCTATCCAATTATAAAAAAATATATTTGCGTTAAGCTTTAAATAATTAGATAAGTTTATTGAGGGAATAAAAGCAAAAATAGGTTTCCGGTCAGTTGTTAATATAGATGTTTTCAATTATCCAAGGATAGGATATTAACTAGTTTGTTAAATGAAAATATTGAAAATAGACTATTATCTAAAAGATCAATTAAAGTTTCTCATTGTATAAAGTTGATTAAAATTAAGGCTGTTTTTTCATACCAATCTTCAATTCTATAACTATCACAATCCTCATTAACCAAATTTGAATTACTTGGCTTTTTAGGTAAATTTGTACTTATTTTTTAAAATTATTGAAGAAATATGCGCTATCCTTTTACCGAAATAGAATCTAAATGGCAAAAATACTGGGAAGAAAACGAGGTATATAAAACCGATCTTTCCAAAACCGACAATAAGCTTTACTGCCTGGTGATGTTTATTTATCCTTCAGGTGCAAAATTACATATTGGTCACTGGTATAATTACGGTCCAACCGATTCATGGGCAAGATATAAAAGTCTGAAAGGATTTAATGTCTTTGAACCAATCGGCTACGATGCATTCGGACTTCCTGCAGAAAACTACGCAATTAAAACCGGGATTCATCCGTACGACAGCACAATGACGAATATTAAAGATATTCATGAGCAGTTAAAACAAATGGGCTGTATGTACGATTGGAATGCCGAGTTAATGACATGTGCGCCTGAGTATTACAAATGGAATCAATGGCTGTTCTTACAATTATATAAAAAAGGATTAGCATACAGAAAGAATGCACCGGTTAATTGGTGCCCGAATGACAAAACTGTACTTGCCAACGAACAGGTTCAGGCTGACGGAACTTGCGAAAGATGCGGAGCCGTTGTAATTCAAAAAAATCTTACTCAATGGTTCTTTAAAATTACTGATTACGCAGAAGAATTATTAAAAGGCCTTGATCAAATTAACTGGCCTGAAAAAACAAAGCTGATGCAAAGAAACTGGATTGGGAAAAGCATCGGCGCAGAAGTAAATTTTAAAGTTGACGGCCATAATGAAGAAATTAAAATTTTCACAACAAGGCCCGATACATTATTCGGAGCTACGTATATGGTTCTCGCTCCCGAGCATCATTTAGTAGATGTTATTACAAAAGATGAATTTAAAAATGCTGTTGAAGAATACCGCAATTCAATAAAATCATTATCGGAAATCGACAGAACATCAACAGTAAAAGAGAAAACAGGTGTTAATACCGGTGCTTTTGCAATTAACCCTGTTAACAACAAAAAAATTCCGGTATGGATTGCTGATTATGTATTAACAACCTACGGTACCGGCGCAATAATGGCTGTTCCGGGACAGGATGAACGTGACTGGCAGTTTGCAGAAAAATTTAATCTTCCCATTATCAGAACAGTTCAGCCTCCGGAAAATTTTGACGGCAAGGCTTTTACTGAAGACGGACCGGCTATCAACAGCGAATTTTTAGACGGACTTTATGTTCAAGAAGCTAAAGAAAAAATAGTAAAATGGCTTGATGAAAAGGGTATCGGGAAAAGCAAAATTAATTACCGCTTAAGAGACTGGTTAATTTCCAGGCAGAGATATTGGGGAACGCCAATACCTATTATTCATTGTCCCAAATGCGGCGAAGTTCCGGTTGAGGAAAAAGATCTGCCGGTTGAACTTCCTTACGATGTCGAGTTTAATCCCGGAGGAGAGTCACCGTTAACAACAAACGATAAATTTATAAATGTTAAATGTCCTAAATGCGGTTCGGATGCAAAAAGAGATCCCGATACTATGGATACGTTTGTTGATTCTTCATGGTATTATTTCAGGTATTTAAATCCTAAAATAAAAGAAAAAATATTCGACACTTCCCTATCGGATAATTGGGTTCCAGTTGATATGTACGTCGGCGGCGCCGAACATGCAACAATGCATCTATTATATGCCAGGTTTGTTCATAAATTTTTAAGGGATATGGGCTATACAAAATCGGATGAACCATTTTCAACTTTAGTTCATCAGGGTACAATTACAAATCAGGGCGCTAAGATGTCGAAGTCAAAAGGCAACGTTGTAAATCCGAATGATTTTACAAATAAGTTCGGTTCCGATGTTTTTAGAATGTATTTAATGTTTATGGGTCCGTATGAATTAGGCGGCGACTGGAGCGACAAAGGGATTGCCGGAACGGATAGATTTGTTCAAAGAGCTTACGAGTTATTTAATAAATTCCCAAAAATATTATTGAATACGAAAGCAAAAGACAAATACAAAATTGAATTTTTAAATAATGAAGAGAAAATTGTCTATCGAAAAATTAATCAGACAATCCAAAAATTCGACGAAGAAATTAATAATTTCCGGTTTAATACTGCTATTGCTTCTTTAATGGAGCTTATTAATGAGTTAACAAAAAACATAGAAAAATGTTCGGATGAATTGAAAGCATATTCATTAATAAGATTTGGAATTTTGTTAGGCCCCGTTGCACCTCATCTAGCGGAAGAATGTCTTGAAATAATCGGGAATAAAGAATCTATCTTTCTAAAACCGTTTTGGTTTGAACCTGATCCGGAAGCATTATTAGAAGACAAAGTAAATATAGCGGTGCAAATTAATGGAAAGCTTAGAACAACAATTGAAATGCCTTTCGACAGTGATCAAGTTGCGGCTAAAAAAGTAGTATTTGAAGATGAAAAAATTGTAAAAAATATTGAAGGCAAAACAATCGTTAAGGAAATCTTCGTAAAGAATAAGATATACAATATCGTCGTTAAATAAAGATTTTAATGGAACGCAGATTATTATGATAGTCATGATTTTTTATGATAGGAAATTGGAAAGTTTTAATGAATTAATAGAAAAATCATAATTAATCTTAATAAATCATAAAAATCAGCGTTCTATTTTTAAACCGGACAATATGAAAATTATAATTTTTTATGAAAGAAAATTATAAATATTCCGATATTACTGATCTGATTATCAAAGCATATTATAAAGTATACAATAAACTTGGATACGGATTTTTAGAGAAAGTTTATGAAAACGCAATGATGATCGAGTTATTAAGTTTTAACTTGATCTGTCAAAGACAACAGCCAATTTCGGTATATTATAACGGAATGATAATCGGAGAATATTTTGCAGATATTGTTGTAAATGATGTTGTTATAATTGAATTGAAAGCTGCCGAAAGTCTTTGTCCGGAACATGAATGCCAATTGATAAATTATTTAAAAGCTACAAATATTGAAGTTGGATTGCTCCTAAATTTTGGAAAGAAACCGGAAATTAAAAGAAAAGTTTTAACCGAAGAATATAAAAATCATAATTAATCTTAATAAATCATAAAAATCAGCGTTCTATTTTACCCTAATAATAGAACGCAGATCATTATGATGGCTATGATTTTTATGATGGGAAATTATAAAGTTTTAATGAATTATAAAATAAATCATAACAAATCTTAATAAATCATGATAATCAGCGTTCTATTTTCCCGCTGAATAAGGAGAAAGAATAACACATGCTCGACTTAAAATTTATAAGAGAAAATCCTGAGTTAGTAAAACAAGGTGTAGAAAACAAAAATGAAAAAAACAGAGTTGATGAACTTTTGGAAATTGATCAGAAACGACGCGACATCATTGTTCAAGCTGATGAATTAAAGGCTAAAAGGAATCAAGCATCGGCACAAATACCTCAAATGAAAAAAAACGGGCAGGATGTTAGCAGCATTCTTGCAGAAATGAAAAGAGTATCCGATCAAATAACGGAACTTGACGCCGACTTACGGAATGTTGAAACCGATTTAGAAAACTTATTGATGTACATACCTAACCTGCCGCATTCATCAGTTCCTGTAGGTAAATCAGCCGAAGATAATGTTGAAAAAAGGCAATGGTATCCCGAGGGATTTTCTTTTGAAAATAATGAAAAAGTCTTAGATCATATCGAACTCGGAAAGAAATTAAACATTCTTGATTTTGAACGCGGAGCAAAATTATCCGGTTCCGGTTTTCCGCTTTACATTGGTAAAGGAGCTACGCTTGAAAGAGCACTGATAAATTTTATGATCGATTATCACTTGAAGAATCACGGTTACAGCGAAGTGTTTCCTCCTTTTTTAGTTAATCGTGATTCAATGAAAGGCACGGGTCAGATTCCAAAAATGGAAGAAGATATGTATTTTATAGATAAAGATGATCTTTTTCCTATCCCGACAGCTGAAGTGCCAATTACAAATATATACAGGAGTGAAATTTTAAATGAAAAGGATTTACCGATAAAATATGTCGGTTACTCCGCTTGCTTTAGAAGAGAAGCCGGATCATACGGAAAAGAGTCAAAAGGATTTTTAAGAGTTCATCAGTTTAACAAAGTGGAAATGGTAAAATTTGTTAAGCCGGAAACTTCTTATGATGAACTGGAAAAACTAGTAAATGATGCGGAAGATATTCTTAAAGCTCTTGAAATTCCTTACAGGATTCTGCTGTTATGTACAGGAGATTTAAGTTTCTCCGCGGCAAAATGTTATGATATTGAAACCTGGTCGCCTGCCGAAAATCACTGGCTCGAAGCTTCTTCGTGCAGTAATTTTGAAAATTTCCAGGCAAGGAGAGCAAATATTCGCTTTAGAAACGAAGCTACAAAAAAACCTGAATTTGTTCATACATTAAACGGATCGGGATTGGCAACAAGCAGATTAATGGTGTCGATCCTGGAAAATTACCAGACTCCCGAAGGGAAAATTATTGTACCTAAAGTCTTGCAAAAGTACACGGGATTCAATATTATAGACTAAGAATTGCGCCTGGTCTTGTCAGGTTCTTATCTTTTTCCTTATCTTAAAGTAATGCGGATTTAAATTACTTTAAATTAAAAATATAGATGATAAATCTTTTAAAATTAAAAAAATATTTTGCACGTTATAAAAAGAAACTGTTTCTAGGTATAATTTTCATTATACTTTCAAATGCAGGATCGGTTTACATCCCGCTAGTTGTAAAAAATGCCATAAATGCAATAGATACTACAACTACATCTCAACAATTAATTTATTATGCATTGATTATAATCGGTGCAGCGTTATTTGCAGGTATTTTCAGGTTTTTAATTAGAGAAACAATAATTGTTGTATCAAGGGAAATTGAATATGATTTAAGATTCGATTTCTGGGATCATATTCAAAAACTGCCGTTAAGATATTTTCAGAATAACTCTACCGGCAATATAATGGCTCACGCTACCAACGACATTACCGCTGTAAGATCATTTATCGGGCCTTCGGTAATGTATTCGGTTGATACTTCCATACGGCTTATCATGGTTCTAGCTATAATGATTTCACTTAATCCGTTACTGACTCTATATTCATTAATTCCATTACCCTTCCTATCGATTCTTGTTTATAAAATCGGAAAGCAGATTCATGAAAAGTTTACATTAATCCAGGAAAAATTTTCCGTACTAACCACTAAAGCGCAGGAAAATTTCTCAGGTATCAGAGTTATTAAATCTTATGTTCGTGAAGAAAACGAAATAAAGGAATTTAAAGAGCACAGTCTTGATTATCTTAACAAGAATATGGATATGGTTAAGTACCAGGCTTGGCTTCAGCCTGTCTTATCTTTGATATCGATGTCCACAATTTTAATTATCTGGATTGGTGGAATAAAAGTAATACACGGTACAATGAATCTCGGTGATATTGCAGCTTTCATTATTTACCTTGGAATTTTAACCTGGCCTGTCATTGCTTTCGGATGGGTAGTAAACATGGTTCAGCAGGCGGAAGCAAGTATGAAAAGATTAAATAAAATTTTTGCAGAACCTTATGAAATTAATGATTCCGAAAATACGGATAATTCAATCTCAGAATTAAAAGGTAAAATTGAGTTTAAAAATGTTTCATTTCAGTATAATGAAAATTTGCCCCCGGTTTTAAAAAATATTGATCTTACAATTCCTCAAGGCTCTACCGTTGCAATTATGGCTTATACAGGCGGAGGCAAAACATCTTTAATAAATCTTATACCAAGGCTTTACGACTGCACGGAAGGCGAAGTGTTAATAGACGGCAGAAATGTGAAAGAAATTCCCTTAAATGTTTTAAGAACTAACATTGGATTGGTACAGCAGGAATCGTTTTTATTCTCCGATACGATATTAAATAATATTTCCTACGGTCTAAGAGAAGTAAGCAAGGAAAGAGTTCTTGAAGTATCAAAAATAGCGGCATTTGATAAAGATGTTGAAACATTTCCAAAGGGTTACGATACAATAATGGGCGAAAGAGGAATCACACTTTCGGGCGGACAAAAGCAGAGAGCAAGCTTATCGAGAGCTTTGGCGATAAATCCCAGGATACTAATTCTTGATGATTCTTTTTCTGCTGTGGATACGAATACCGAGGAAGAGATTTTAAAAAACCTGAAATTGTTCATGAAAAATAGAACAAGCATAATCATCAGCCACAGGATTTCTACCGTTAAAGATGCCGATAAAATTCTTGTTTTATCGGACGGCAGGATTGCTGAAGAAGGTACACATGATAAATTAGTATCGTTAGGCGGAATTTATGCGGATCTTCATTATAAACAGCTTCTCGAAAAAGAACTAGAGGAGTTGAATTAAAAACATGGCAAAGAATAAAATTATTTTTTTCGAAGTTAATTCAAAAGAAAAGAAATATTTGAAAAAGAAATTCGATAAGAATTATATGGTTTCTTTTAATGAAGAAAAATTAACCGAAGCTAATTCAAATCTAATAGGAGATTTTGAAATAGTTTCACCTTTTATTTATTCCGAAATTACACAGAAGGTTTTAAATAAAGCAAAAAAGTTAAAATTGATCGCAACCAGAAGTACGGGATTTAATCATATAGATATTAAGACAGCTAAAGCAAAAAAGATTTCGGTGGCTAATGTTCCATATTACGGCGAGAATACTGTTGCCGAACATACGTTTGCTATGATTCTTGCGCTCTCAAGAAATATACACCGCGCTTATGTAAGAACTACCAGAAATGATTTTACTTTAAATGGTCTGCAGGGTTTCGATCTAAAAGATAAAACATTAGGAATTATCGGTGCAGGAAGTATCGGTGTCCATGTTATTAAAATTGCAAAAGGATTCGGCATGAAAGTAATCTGCTACGATACCAGACCGAATCATATATTAACCGAACTGCTTGATTATAAATATGTTGATCTTGACGAGATATTAAAATCTTCGGATATAATTACGCTGCATTGCCCGTATAATGAACAAACTCATCACTTAATAAATATGGGCAATATTGAAAAAGTTAAGAAAGGAGCTTTGTTCATAAATACCTCACGTAACGGGATTATAGCACCGAAAGCTCTTTACTATGCAATCGAAAAGGGAATTTTCGGCGGCGCCGGACTGGATGTCTTTGAAGGCGAGGAATTAATAAAAGAAGAAAACCAGATGCTCACAAAAAATGTTTCAGTAGATCACCTTGAAGCTATTTTAAAAAGAAATATATTGTTAAGATATGAGAATGTAATAATTACACCTCACATGGCGTTTGATTCTGCCGAAGCAGTTGAAAGAATTTTAGATACAACGGTAGATAATATTAAGGCTTTCAGTGAAGGGAAAAACTATCATAAAGTTATTTGAGTTTCTTACACTTGAACTTAAACTTGAACTCATTAATTCTCCGCATATCTACATTACTAGTTCAAGTTCAAGTGTAAGTTCAAGAGTACATAATATAATAGGACACGGATTTACATATGGCCAACGATTATAAAAGTGAAGACGAAGTATTAGGGAAAGCGTACGATTCCAAGTTGATGCGACGCCTGCTTACTTATATAAAACCATACAAGAAGTATGTAATAATTGCTATTATTTTGAATATTGTAGTTGCCGCTTTGGGACCTCTGCGTCCTTATTTAACTAAAATTGCAATCGATAAATACATTGCACATTCGGATTACCACGGTCTGTTAATTATAAGTTTGCTTTTTTTAGCAAGTTTATTGCTTCAAGCCGTAATACAATATGTTTTAACTTATTATACACAATACATAGGCCAAAAAACTATTTATGATTTGCGGGTTCAGCTTTTTACACATACGCAAAAATTAGCATTAAAGTTTTTCGATAAAACTCCTATAGGAAGAACAGTTACAAGAGTAACAAATGATATAGAAGCTCTTAACCAGCTTTTTTCTTCAGGTATTGTAATGGTCTTTAGTGATGTTTTTACAATAGTATGGATACTGGCTTTCATGTTCTTTATGGATGTAAAATTATCTTTGGTAACTTTATCAGTTTTACCCGTACTTATTTACGGAACCTTTCTTTTCAGAAAAAAAGTGAGGGAAAAATATCGTGACGTACGGCTGCATCTTGCCAGGTTAAATTCATATATGCAGGAACATGTGTCCGGGATGAATGTTATTCAGATATTTCGTAAAGAAAAAGAAGAGCAAAAAAGATTCTCCCAAATAAATAATGATTACAGGGTGGCCAATATAAAAGCCATTTTTTATTATGCAATATTTTATCCCGGGGTTGAATTGGTTAGTTCAATAGCAATCGGTTTAATTATCTGGTACGGCGGCGGTGAGATTATCAGAAGCTCGTTAACTATAGGTACTCTTTTTGCATTTATTCAATTTAATGAACAATTCTTCCGCCCGATTCGTGACCTTTCTGAAAAATATAATATTATGCAGACTGCAATGGCTTCATCGGAACGGATATTTAAATTATTAGATAACAAAACTTTTGTTAAAAATCCGGAGAATCCTGTTCATTTGGAAAACATAAAAGGTTCAATAGATTTTAAGAATGTTTGGTTTGCATACAACAGCGATGAATATGTTCTTAAAGATATTTCATTCAGTATTAATCCCGGTGAGACTGTTGCAATAGTAGGACAAACCGGTGCAGGCAAAACAAGCTTAATAAATATTCTCTCAAGATTTTATGATATTAACAAAGGTTCAATTCTGTTGGATGGATATGATATAAAGGATATTGATAAAAAAGATCTTCGAAAATATATCTCCATTGTTTTGCAGGATGTGTTTTTATTCTCCGGTACAATCAAATCAAACATAAGCATGAGCAACGATGACATTCCGCTTGATAAAATTAAAGAAGCTGCAAAAATTGTGGGAGCCGAAAAATTCATAGAATCACTTCCGGATAAATATGATGAAATTGTAAAGGAAAGAGGCTCAACTTTAAGTGTCGGACAAAAGCAGTTAATATCGTTCGCCAGGGCACTTGCATATGATCCTAAAATTCTCATATTGGATGAAGCTACTTCGAGCATCGATACCGAAACGGAAATATTAATTCAAAAAGCAATTGAGAACCTTTTAGTCGGTAGGACGGCAATTGTAATCGCACACCGTTTATCGACAATTCAGAATGCGGATAAAATAATTGTAATGCACAAAGGCGAAGTAAGAGAAACCGGGAATCACCAGGAACTGCTTGCAAAACGCGGAATTTATTACAAATTATATCAGCTGCAGTATAAAGACCAGGAAACGGTAAAAGCTTCTTAAAACCTAAATTATAGTTAAAAGATGACATCTTCACTGATTTTTAAAGCTCTTATCAAATTTCCTGCTTATTTAAATTTGAAGATAATTTTTCACGATAATGATGTCTATTAAGAAAAAAATCAATAGACATATTACACCCTTAGCAATTTTTTTT
>CAZCFZ010000097.1:0-13944 GCA_964498065.1 uncultured Ignavibacteriaceae bacterium | reverse complement strand
TGAGCGGGGATTATTATGAACTTTAAAAAATTCTATTTCGTACTGTTATTTTTCTTTCTTTTAATTCAAATATTTGGTGTTATAATGGCGCAATCAATCAGACCTATCCGCGATAATGTCGGTTTCTGCTGGCAGCCGGATGAAATGAATATGTTAATGAAATACCTTTCATCCCATTTCGACAAGACAGCAAACTTCCCTTCCGCAAATCTTGTAGCTGCAATTTCTCTGCATGATGATTATCTTTATGCCGGGAGCGTTTATTATCCTCTTTATAAATTAATTAAGACAAAAGAAGTTGTAATATTCGGAGTTACACACGGGACAGTTAGAAAAGCTACGAATGATCCTAAGAATGTTCTGATCTTTGATGACTACAATTACTGGCACGGGCCTTATGGTAATGTAAGTATATCGCCTTTAAGAGAAATAATAAAAAATAAATTAGACAAAAAAAATTTCATGGTAAGCGATAAAGCCCAGGATATAGAACATTCAATTGAGGCGTTAGTTCCTTTCCTCCAATATTATAATAGGGATATAAAAATAACCCCGATTATGGTTACTCAAATGCCGTTAGAAAGGATGGAAAAAGTAAGCAAAGAATTATCAAAAATAATTACAGGCTATATCAAACAAAACAATTTAAAGCTTGGAAAAGATATTTTCTTTTTAATATCTACCGATGCCGATCACTATGGCAGAGATTTTGATAATATTCCATACGGTGAAGATAAAAAAGCACATGAAGAAGCTACAGCAAATGATAAAAGAATTGCCAAAGAAACTTTCGATGGGATTTTAACTAATGAAAAAATAAAAAATCTTACTAAAGAACTTTGGGGCACTCCTTCCGACAATCCTCCAAGTCCAGTTTGGTGCGGAAAATTCTCTGTCCCATTTGGACTTTTAACTACATCAAAGATTATTAAAGAAGTCGACAATAAAAATATAACCGGAGAGTTATTTAAATATTCCGATACATGGACAGAGGGAGTAATCCCAATAAAGCATACAAACATGGGAACAACAGCACCATTTTCATTAAAACATTGGTGCGGTTGGCTGTCGGCAGGGTTCTATCTAAAATAAGATTTTAGTGCTTACTTTAATTTAAATTATGAACTACTTTTACTTTTATTATAGATTACGGATGCATACCGGCAGAAATGCACTGAATTGATATTGAATTTAAAAACATGCAATCATACATACATGCACCCATGCTAAATAATTTTTTCTATTAGTTTTAAATTACTCTAAATCGAGCATTTGGCCTATGCCTCAATTACGAAAAGAACTTTCCCGTTTCGACCTTACAATGATTGCAATAGGATCGATGATAGGTTCCGGGATATTTTTAACTCCATCACTAATTGCAAAAGCAATTCCCTCTCCATCTTTAATTATTTTTGTCTGGTTAGCGGGCGGAGTAGTAGCTTTATGCGGTGCTTTAACTTTTGCAGAGCTTGGTTCATTGATGCCAGAAGCCGGTGGAGTTTATGTTTTCCTTTCCAAAGGATATAATGATCTTGCAGGATTTCTTTACGGATGGGCTTATTATTTAGTGGTTAATACAGGCGGCATTGCCGCATTAAGTGTTGCCTTTGCGACTTATCTAGGATTCTTTATCCATTTAAATCCTGTTGGAATTAAAATAGTGGCAGTTACCGGAATTTTTATTTTAACTGTAATTAATGTTTATGGAGTAAAGATCGGCGGGATATTCAGCGATCTTTTTACATTATTAAAATTGCTCGGAATATTTGGAGTTATTGTAATCGGATTTTTGTTAGGAAGCAGTCATATTACAAATTTTACCGTTTCATTATTTAATCACGATACAAGCTGGGGAGGAATAGCAGTAGCCATGGTTGGAGTTTTGTGGTCATACGGCGGATGGCAGCATGCAACTTATACAGCGGGCGAAGCTAAAAATGCAAAACGAGATGTTCCGATTGCCATGATTATTGCCGCTCTGGTTGTTACATTTATCTATGTTGCCATAAACATTGCATATATGTATTTACTAACTCCCTCGCAAATTGCATCTTCCGCCGGTGTTGCTGCTGATGCAGTAAAAACTGTTGTAGGCAGTTTAGGAGGCGGACTAATTGCCTTAGCAATTTTTATTTCAACTTTCGGGACCGCAGGCATTTATACATTAACCGCACCGAGAATTTATTTTGCTATGGCAAATGATGGTATATTTTTTAAACAAGTTAGTCGTATTCATCCCAAATATAACACGCCTTATTATGCTATAATTATTCAATCTACATGGGCAGTACTTTTAGTTTTGTTTTGGGGAACATTTGAAAATTTAATTTCATATGTTGTGTTTACCGATTGGATTTTCTTCGCTCTGGCAGCTTCAACTGTTTTTATTTTTAGAAGAAAATTACCAAACACTCAACGTGAATATAAAACACTTGGTTATCCGATAACTCCTCTATTCTTTATAGCAGTTGCAGTGTGGTTTGTTATAAATACTCTTATAGAAAGGCCGGAGCAGGCAATTGCAGGAATTATTATGCTGGGTTTGGGCTTGCCGGTTTATTATTATTGGAAAAGAAAGACTGCTGTAAAAAATTTATAATTGACTGAAGTTACGCAAAACAAGAAAAAATCAGCCATTGTCATTCCGAACTTGATTCGGAATCTGCATAATTAAGCTATTTTCAGATGCTGAATCGAGTTCAGCATGACAGTTGCGTAACTTCAGTAATTGATTATATTTTATACTATAACTTTTATTGTAGGGACAACTGGATTGAATTTCTGTTTATTATATTTTTATTAGTCAACAATTGGAGAAAATTTTAATGATATACAGAAAACCCAACAGGCTAATAAATTATGATTATTCTAATACAGGATGGTATTATATAACAATTTGTACGAATGATCATAAAAATCATTTTGGTGAAGTTATAAATAGTAAAATGGATTTGAATGATGCTGGTAAGATTGTTTATGAATATTGGGAGAAGATTGAAAAATTACATAAAAATATTGAACTAGATTATTTTGTAATTATGCCGAACCATATTCATGGCATAATAATAATCAATTCTGTAGGGGATGCAAATTTTGCATCCCCTACAGATAGAACAAAAATGGAACTGTGTAAATTGTTACAACAATTTAAACGTGCCGTAACATTAAAAATTAAATCAATAAATCACGAATCAAATTTTAAGTGGCAACGCTCGTTTTATGACAGAATAATTCGCAATGAAAAAGAATTATTTAATATTAGGAAATACATTCGACAAAATCCGACCAGATGGATTATGGAAAAAAGCATAAATAATTTAGATATTTGAGACAACCGTAATATAAAATTTGTTAATATGAACGAAGTAGTTATATATAAAACACCTGACAACGAAACCAAAGTAGAAGTCCGATTTGAAGAAGAAACAGTTTGGTTAAATCAAAGCCAAATGGCTCTTCTTTTTAAACAGACTAAACAAAATATTAGCCTGCATATAAATAACTGTTTCAAGGAAGGAGAACTCGATAAAAAAGCAACTGTCAAGGATTCCTTGACAACTGCTTCAGACTGCAAAAATTATAAAACTAAATACTATAACTATACTAAATAGAAACGTTAAAAGATAATTATAAAAACGAAAAAGATAGATGTCAGAATATAAATCTGCCGAAGGGCAAGTCGGAGGCAATACAAAACAAGTTATAGGGGCATGTTTAGGTGCTTCTTCAATTTCTTTCGTGAGAATTCAAAAAGAAAATTTTCATATAACTATTAACAATGTATTAACACTTCCGCACAACGGCGATCCTAAAAAAGTTTTTAAAGAGAAATTAATTGAATTTACCAATGGAAACATTAATTTAAACGATTTAAATAATACTTTTCCCGGTCACGGTTTGGACCGTGACCGTCCGATACAGATTTCCCCCTTCGGTCGAAATGACAATGATGACTATTCTTTCTCACATATTCCTATTGTTGTAACCGGTAGGAAATTTAGAAATCTGGTAAGATTCACAAACATCCCTGAACCTGAAGCTTCGGAATACGCTTTTACATTCCTTAATAAAAACAAAGATCCTTATTCTGCAATAGCCTCACTAGGCGGCGAGACTTTTATGGTTTACACATTGGATGATGAAGGAAAGATTTCAAATGTTATTACACGGAATCAATGTGCATCCGGGACAGGTGAATTTTTCCTTCAGCAGATCAAAAGAATGAATTTAGGTTTGGATGAAGTAATCGATATTGCTAGAGATGCTGAACCATTTAAAGTATCCGGCAGGTGCTCTGTGTTCTGCAAATCCGACTGCACTCACGCTTTAAACAAAGGAATAAAAAAATCAGAAGTTACTGCGGGACTTTCTCAAATGATGGCTGAAAAAGTTGAAGACCTTCTTAAAAAAGTAAAGCCTGGAAAAGTTTTGGTTGTCGGGGGAGTAACAAAAAATTCTATTGTTATTGACTTCCTTAAAAAACAAGTCCCAAATATCGTTATACCTAATGAAGCACCGTATTTCGAAGCCCTGGGCGCAGCACTATATGGCCTCGAGCATGAAGTAAATATTATTGAAGATCATGAAGATATTTTTATTCCCAGGAAAAGTTCTTTCGTTTTCCATCAGCCTCTGGATAAATATAAAGATAAAGTTCATTTCAAAACCATGGAGAGAGGAAAAGCAAAAGACGGCGATATATGCATTCTTGGACTTGATGTCGGCTCAACAACTACCAAAGCGGTAATAATTAGAAAATCGGATAATAAAATTCTCGGTTCGGTTTATCTTTATACACACGGCAATCCGGTTGAAGCTTCAAGAAAATGCTACTCGGAATTAATGAGGCAGATTCCTGAGAAAATAAATATTATAGGAATCGGCACAACCGGTTCGGGAAGGCAAATAGCAGGACTGCACGCCTTAACCGAAGGTGTGATAAATGAAATTGTAGCACACGCAACTGCTGCAGTTTACTTTGATCAGGAAGTTGATACAATTTTTGAGATAGGCGGACAGGACGCAAAGTACACTTACATAGTTAATAAAATTCCCGCAGATTATGCAATGAATGAGGCATGCTCGGCAGGAACCGGATCTTTTATTGAAGAATCAGCTTATGAATCTCTCGGGATAAAAGTCACTGAGATTGAACCAATTGCTATGCAAGGTGAAATGCCGCCTAACTTCAGTGATCAATGCGCGGCTTTTATAAGCTCGGATATAAAAACTGCACAGCAGGAAAATATAATTAAAGAAGATATTGTCGCCGGCCTGGTTTATTCAATTTGTATGAATTATGTGAATCGTGTTAAGGGCAATCGTCCAATAGGCAAAAAAATATTTATGCAGGGCGGAGTCTGCTATAACAAAGCAATACCCATCGCAATGGCTGCATTAACTGGCAAAGAAATTATTGTTCCTCCCGAACCGGGATTAATGGGTGCGTTTGGAGTTGCACTTGAGATAAAAGAAAAAATTGATTTAGGATTAATAAAACCCGGAAAATTCTTTTTAAAAGAATTAGCAGAAAGAGAAGTAAGCTTTAGAAAGCCCTTTATTTGCGCCGGAGGAATTGAAAAGTGCGATCTTGCATGTCCAATTAATCTTATAACTGTCCAAGGTAAAACTTATCCATTCGGCGGGGCTTGTAATAAATATTATAATCTAATCAATAAAACCAAAGTCGATGTAGATCAATATGACTACATACAAAAGCGGCATGTACTAACGTTTGAGAAATACGCAAGCCTATCCCCCAACCCCTTTTTAAAGGAAAGGGGAGATAAACTCATTCCTACAATTGGAATAAATCAATCTTTTCATACTCACACAATTTATCCGCTTTATTATAATTTTTTTACTAAGCTTGGGTTTAAAGTAGTGCTTTCGGATAAAATTGATGAGCAAGGTCTCGAAAGAGAAAATACTTCCTTCTGTTATCCTGCTCAAATATCCTTAGGATTGTTTGCGGATTTAATTAGGAAAAATCCTGATTATTATTTCATTCCCGAAATCTTCGAAATGTATGTTAATGACTCGGATCATCACAGGCTTGATTTTAACAGCACATGTGTCTTCGTAAGTGGAGAGCCATTTTACTTAAAGCAGGCTTTTAAAGATCTAGTTCCGGAAGAAAAATTAATTACTCCATATTTTAATTTTGCAAACGGTTATGATAAAGAAGAACAGAAATTTATTGAAGTCGGTAAACAACTGGGTATTGATGATGAAGAGAAAATAAAAGAAGCTTTTCGTTTTGCATTAAAAATGCAGGAAGATTATACAAATGAACTGTTTGAGATGGGAAGACAATTCACGGAGTTTATGAAACAGCATCCTGAAGAAATGGCAATCGTGCTTGTCGGAAGGCCTTATAATTCATTTACCGAACTTGCTAATAAAGGGATACCTAAAAAATTTGCATCACGCGGAGTGTATGTTGTTCCTTACGATATGTTCGATTACAGGAATGAAGTAATTGATGATAATCAGTACTGGGAAGGCGGAAAGAAAATTTTAAAAATCGCCAGAATTATAAAAAATAATCCGCAGTTTTTCGCAACATATATTTCAAACTTTTCATGCGGTCCGGATTCATTTCTACTGACGACGTTTCGTTCAATTATGGGTACAAAACCTTCCTTAACTTTAGAACTTGACGGACATACAGCCGACGCCGGGATAAACACAAGAATAGATGCCGCACTTGATATAATTAAAAACTACCGGAAAATACGAAATAAAATAAGCGACCCGGATTACAGCGACTTTGTTCCGGCAAGAATAGAATTCGGTTCAGACCAGGGATATTTTATTTCTTCTGAGGGAGAAAGAATACCTTTATCGGACCCGAGGGTTGATATATTAATCCCATCAATGGGTGATCTCGCAGCACCAATGTTTGCCGCAGGCTTACGCAGCCAGGGATTCAATGCCATTGCAATGCCGGAAGGAAATCCTGAAATATTAAAACTAGGAAGATCGGTAGCAACCGGTAAAGAATGCCTTCCCTTGCTTATGTGTGTCGGGTCTTTACTTGATTATATAGAAAATAAATGGGACGGAAAACAATATATTGCATTCTTCCTGGTTTACGGTGCAGGTAATTGCAGACTTGGCCAGTATCCGGTTTTTATGCGTGAATTTATAAAAAGGAAAAAATTAAGAAATGTTACTACCTTAACTTTAATGAATGAAGACGGTTTTGCAGGTTTAGGCCCTAATTTTGCTCTTAGGGGAATTCAAACACTTTTTGTAAGTGATGTACTTGACGATATTCGGTCAGGTATTATGGCTCATGCCGCGGATCCTGATGAAGGATTAAAAACTTTTTATAAAGGCTATGATGAATTAAATACTATTTTTGAGAAAGAACCGGATAACATTTACAAAGCATTAAAAAGGTTTTCGACTTTAATCAAAGACAAAGTACTCTCCAGAGTACCTATTCATCAAGCCAAATATATAGCATTATGCGGCGAGATTTATGTAAGACGAGATCACTTTTCCCATAAGTGGCTGAATAAACATTTTGCAAAAAAAGGGTTCATACTGAAGGATTCTTATATATCCGAATGGATTTATTATGTGGACTATCTTCTAAAACAAAAATTATTAGAACCGGACACTACATACAAGCAAAAAATTGAAAGGTTGATAAGAGTAGTCTACATGAGGATTGCAGAATACAGAATTAAAAAGATTTTATCGAAAACCGGTTATTACAAATTTTCCTTAACCAAGGTGGACGCACTACTGAATAGAAGCAAGCACATCATCCCTATGGAATATAAAGGTGAGCCCGGATTAACTTTAGGAGTTGCTCTTCACGAAACTCTCGATAAATATTGCGGAGTAATTAATCTTGGCCCCTTCGGATGTATGCCGACAAGGTTTACCGAGGCACTTGCTGCCGCTGATATGAAAGTTGAGAATAAAATATTTGCGGAGAGAATTATAAACAAAAATTATAAACTGCCGGAACTTTTCAACGGGAAAATGAATATTCCGTTTTTAACTATTGAAACCGACGGGAATGTTTACCCTCAGGTTATAGAAGCACGTCTTGAAACATTTGCATTACAGGCAGAACGAATTGCCAGCTTAATGAAAGAAGCAAAGTTAAACGGATATGGGAAATTATAATAGAGAATATTTATGTATTATAAAAATGACTTACAATGGTTTATATTTTAGGAGAGTTAATTATATAATGATACCTAGCCTTACAATTTTATGTTTAAATTGACTTTATCAGAATGAACTGTAAAAATAAAACTTGAATAAATAAATTTCATTTTTGTTAGATAGAACTTATTATGTCCGGTGTAAAATAACAATAAACGTTTGTTTAAAATTTATTTAAGTTTAATTCTATTTTATTTCACTATTATGATTTACTTTTAAATGCGGATTTGGCCGATAATCATGGGATTGATTTGATTCCTCAATGCTTAATTCTTTTGCTATTCTTTCAAAGTCGGGAAAATAGATAGCTGCACCTTGAAACTTAAGAATTCCGCTTACATAAGGAATTTGAGTTGTGGGTTTAAAGTCCAATGATTTCTCAACAAAGATTTGATCTAGAGCCAGTATTTCTATTATTTTATCTACGGTATATGCAAATTTTTTTCCGAAAATACTTACAAGAATAATTCTTTCTTCCGGGTTTTTCTTATTAAATTTTTCTCCAGCGGTTCTAAAAGTTTGAATAATTTTATATTTTTCACTTTTATAGATTATGAAATCTTCACCTAAACGTGCAAGTCTATTTAACTCATCAATTTTTAATATTGAATCTATAATGTCAAGCGAGGTGCAATATTCTTGCTCTCCGATTTTAAAGGTAACTATTCCGTGTGTTGTCTTAAACAAAGAAGAGGAATCCGTCATATATTTAATCCGACATATTTAAAAATTAGGCACTCTCCTTTAAATAATTTTGATGAAAAGAAATAATTTAATTTTTTTTGATATTAATTATTTCTCAATAATTACTACCAATATGCTGTTTATATTAGAAATAATTAATTAGTTCACTCAAAATAATGCTAAATTTTATTGTATCGATATTAAAATTAAATAACTCCAGGCTAAAATAAAAAATATTATTTAACTCGTGCAAGATTATTACTGATAATTTTGACGAATAAAGTTGTCTTAGTCACATAAATTATTAGTATCCTATTTACTTAAAAACAAGTTCGATAGTGCATCTGAAAGGAAATCCACAAAAAAAAAATTTAAATCCTCACCTTTTATTTTTTACCGGAATGATTGTCCGCAAATTATCAGGAATTAATAAGTAATAATTACAGCATTTTTTACAAACTTACCTAAAAATTTCTATCTAATTTTCAGAAATAACTTAAAAAGACAGCATTTACGATAGATTTTGCAAATTTTTCTTTGGTTCCAAATTTGTTATGAAATTATTAATCAAATAAAAACCTCAAACAGCATCAAGAATATTTATATGAAGATACTTAGACTATCTTTAATATTTACGTTATTTGCTCTTTCTACAATTAATTCGCAAACTATCAACAATAATTTTCAGGTTACTGAAAGTAACGATACTGCTTATACGGTTAATCTACAAATAAATGTAAATCAGAATACTTCTATATTAGGAAATTCGGTAATTCGTTTTGCTTATGATACAAGCGCTTTTTATTTCCCGCAAGTCCCTAAAGAAAATGTTGACTATCAATTTAATAATCTCAACAATTCCCAATATTATTATTCAGTATCGCATCCTTCCTCAAATATTATTTCAATTAATGTAGCTAACATATCGGGTACGGGCACGACACTATCAAGCAATTATTTAAATTTGGTAAGTATTCATTTTAAGAAAATAAAAGCTTCGGATAATGCAAATATTCAGCCTATTCTAAGGCAATTTTTTAGCCCTTTATCATCCGAACTATGGAATCTCGGAAGCTGGCATTATTCTCCGGTACCTCTTATTTTATCCGGGGCTGTAATTTTAGATTCTGCAACTGTTGAACTTACGTTTTCCGATCAGTTAGACAGCAATTCCGCAATTGATATTTCTAATTATTCAATAGATAATAATATAACGGTTAAAAGCGCAGTATTGTCTTCAAATCTTACAAAGGTTACTCTGAAAACATCAGCTCATATTCCCGGCAAAACATATATAGTTACCGTTCAAAATGTAAAAGACATTTTTGGAAATCCTATTTTAACTGGAAATAATACATTTCAATATAATTATTACTTAGATACTACTCCCTTTAATGTTTCAGGTGTAACGGTAAATAATAATCATACTTTAACAATTCAATTCAACAAAAGATTGAATCCAATATCAGCTGAAGATAATAATAATTATAGTTTTTCGAACAATTTACAAATAAGTCAATCTACTTTAATGCCTGACTCCGAGACAGTTTCCTTGAAAACTTCAACTCTACAAAAAAACACAAATTATAATCTTACAATTAAAAATGTAGAAGATAGAGCAGGAAAAATGATTACTCCTAATCCTGTAGTTGAAACACTGGTGCTTCCCTCAAAGGGTAACGGAACTCAAAAACAAAATCAATTTGTTCAAGCGACGTCAAGTTCATGGGTTCAGAATTACTCGCCGGATAATGTTATAAATAATAGCGGAAATAACATCGATAGTTCAAGATGGTTAAGTGCAACTCCAATGCCGGATACAATTTCACTTGATATGGGACAAATAAATCCGCTAAGTAGCTTACGAATTTCTTTTTATAAATGGGAATCGGGCTGCTTATATAAATATTCTGTTTTCTCATCGAAAAATGCACACAGCTGGCAATCACTTATTCAAAATGTTTGGTCCGATAGTACACAATGGACTGAAGTCGATTTTGATTCGACAAATGCAAGATACATTAAAATTGTTCTAACACAATCCAATCAAAGTCAATGGGCAAGCATATGGAAAATTGAAGCTTACGGAACGTCCTCAGGATTAAATGATAATTTAACTCCTGATATACCTTCTAAATTTGAACTTTCACAAAATTATCCGAATCCATTTAATCCATCAACTAAAATTGATTTTTCAGTACCTCGAAATAGTAATGTGGAAATTATTATTTATGATATTCTGGGCAATAAAGTAACCGAATTGGTAAATGGTTTTAAGGATGCAGGAAATTACACAGTAGTATTTAATGCTTCGAATTTATCAAGCGGAATATATTTCTATCGGCTGCGTGCAGGCAATTTTGCAGAAACAAAAAAAATGATCCTATTAAAATAGTATCAAATGATACTAACTATAAGTAAAATTGACGTTTCCCGGCAACAAGATTTATATAAATGTGCCTGTCATAATTATCTAGTTCTCAAAATAATTAGAGGTAATGACACAATTGTCACTTATTACCAAAACTGACGGACAATTCAAAATCTTTTAGTCTAAACACTCTTAAATTAACCTTAATATCGCTAAAAATCCTGGTCTTAAACTTGACTCATGTAATTCAATAGATAAAATAGTTGATTTAAGATTAGTTAGAAACAGGGATTTTGTAGATGAAGATATTTTGGCTTACTGCTGCTTTTAGTATTTTTACATTCTTTTCAATCCAACCACAAACAATAAATGGTAAATTTTTAATTGTTGGAGAAAACGACACTAGTTACACTTGTAAATTGCAATTAAGCGTTCAGCAATCAGATGCATTTTTAGGTAACTCAGTTATACGATTCAAATATGATACAAACTCAGTTTATTTTCCCCAAACACCAGTTGAAAATAAAGATTATACAATATATAATTTAAACAGTTCTAATTATGTCTACTCTGTTTCACATCCTTCATCCAATACTATTTCAATAAATATAGCCCTTATAATTGGAAAAGGTACTGAAATAGGAGATACATCGATTGATATTGCAACAATATATTTTACCAAAATTAAACCTGATGGTGAAATAAATATTCAACCAACGATGATGCAGTTTTTTAGCCCGGGATCCGCAACTTTATGGTCGGTAGGTATATGGAACGATGAGATTTTAACTTCAGTCAGCCAAAGTGAAAAATCTCCTGCAAAATTTGAGCTTAAGCAGAATTATCCGAATCCGTTTAATCCTTCCACGACAATAAAATACCAAATCCCAAAAGCAGGTATGGTATCAATAAAAGTTTATAACATCTTAGGCCAGGAAGTTTCAACTTTAGTTAACGGGATGAAAAATTCCGGCAGTTATGAAGTTAATTTTAACGCAAATAATTTAGCAAGCGGAACATACATTTACAGATTACAGGCAGACAGCTTTGTACAAACAAAAAAAATGCTGCTGCTGAAATAACAGTAACTTTATTAAAAAGACACCCAATGTTTTTTAAACATTGGGTGTCTGAGTCGCTTTAATTTTTTTATATATTTTGCAACAAGAATTAGAAGGCAGCTGAAGGGTAATTTGTAATTATAATTGCTTTTCAGTAAGCCTTCGGCAATAATTTAAATTTATAAAATCCTTAAACCGGTACCGATTCAACCTTCTAAAACTTAATTTTCCCTCTTTAATGGTGAATACTGAAAAGAGGCGATTCAAAAGTAATTACTTTTATAATAGGGAGACAAAATGAAGTATTCATATACAAAATCTTTTATTCTAATAATGGTTTTATGTTCATTAAGTATGTATGCCCAAGGAATAATAATTAACCATAATTGCATAAAATTATCACAAATTCAGGAAGAATTAATTGACAGCGCCAAAGTAGGGCTGCATATTGCATACGGACACACTTCTCATGGAAGTCAGTTAATAGATGGCATGAGCGGTTTGTATTTATGGAAAGGCAATAAATATGCTTTTGGCAGCAGCGGTAATAGTAATGAGATTGAAATACATGATTATGCTTTTAATAATTACGGAGGCTATGATCTCGGCAACCCGGATAGAACTGCCTGGGCTCAGGCTACTAGGAATTATCTTAATAGTCCTGATAACAATAATATAAATGTCGTTATCTGGAGTTGGTGCGGCGAAGTAAGCAGTGCAGACTCAAACAACATTGTTACTTACCTAAATTTAATGTCACAACTTGAAATTGATTACCCAAAAGTAACATTTGTTTACATGACCGGACATCTCGATGGTACCGGAGTTAACGGGAACTTAAATAAAAGGAATGAACAAATAAGAAAATATTGCAAAGAAAATAACAAGATATTATACGACTTTGCAGATATTGAATCTTATGATCCTGATGGAAATTATTATTTAGATAAATTAGCAAACGATGCATGCGATTATGACAGCAACGGCGATTTAATTAGAAATAAAAACTGGGCAACAGACTGGCAGAATGCTCATACCGAAGGAGTAGATTGGTATAATTGCAGTGCCGCGCATTCCAAACCGCTTAATGCTAATATGAAAGCATATGCAGCGTGGTGGCTGTGGACTTCTATTGCAAACTCAAAAATCATTACAAATATAAATCCAACAAATTCAAAACCATATAATTTTTCGCTTGAACAAAATTATCCAAATCCGTTTAATCCCAACACCAGAATTCAATACACAATAGGAAGTAGGCAGTTCGTCAGTTTAAAAGTTTATAATATTCTTGGAAAAGAAGCTGCAACTTTAGTAAACGGCAACCAGTCAGCAGGCACTTACATTATTAAATTTGATGCAAACAAACTTCCCAGCGGATTGTATTTATATAAATTGACTGCCGGAAACATTAATTTAATTAAAAAGATGGTGCTGCTGAAATAATTTTATAAAAAAAAGACACCCGGTGTTTCAAAAACACCGGGTGTCTAAACGGCTAATGTACCCCGGAGAGGATTCGAACCTCCGACCTACGGTTTAGGAAACCGACGCTCTATCCTGCTGAGCTACCGGGGCATATTTTCAAAGAAATTTTCCACTCTCAAAAATAAGCAACTTTTAAAATATTTAAAAGCT
>CAZCFZ010000096.1:0-14002 GCA_964498065.1 uncultured Ignavibacteriaceae bacterium | reverse complement strand
CAAGTCTTACATTTGCCCAATCATTAACTTTATAATCGAGCAGCACATCGGGGAACAGATTGTTATCCGTCCGGTTCACATTGAATACTTTGTAAGGGATGCTATTGGGGTGATAAAGTTGAGTATAAAAAACATTTGCGGAATCGTTAACAGAAATTGACCCGCCTTCAGTGCTGACACAGTCGCCAAAAACCGTATGAGTAACATATGTAACATTGGCATGGTACTGCATATTATAACTCTCGTAGCGGACACCGCCGGTCAAAGTTAACCGCGGACCAATATTAAAAGTACCCATTACATAACCTGCTGAAAATTGTTCTGCGCCGTTCCAATCATTTTTATAGCTATCCGCATACTGTATGGGGGTAGACCATCCTTTTTCGGACAGTTTCAGCCATGTATCATATTTAGTCCGATCTAATGTATACTTAAAACCCCCGTTAGTGAGATCATAAAAGCTACTCATATAATATTTCCCTCTGTTAAAGTCATTATTCATAACCTGGGAAAATTTCACCGGATTGGATTCGCTAACCCCGCCAAGGTAAGCATTTGCTTCCTTATTTACATACAAATCCCCCGCGCCATGGGCGAAGTCCTCATCAATATTATTTTCACGTGTCGTTCTTATATACTTACCGCCGGCTTTAAATGTAGCAGAGACTTCCTTACCAAAGTTAACCGGTGCCGATACATCGAACGATGCATTATATAAATGCTGATAAAACTGGTTGGCAATACTTTGAGTCCAGCCTCCTATAGTTGCTGCAGCAGGATCTTGCGGGTTAAGATTGTTAAAGACTCCAAGAGCCTTTGTAAGCGACATACCCTCTTGCGCAGGCAAAGTATTATAACTTACTGAAGTACCGTCAGCATTGTAACCAAATGGAGCAGTAGTTCCCGTTTGATTATAAAATTCGCTCCATGCAGCGCCGTAAAGACCAGCCGAATATCCGAAAATTGTATATTGCTCTGTGGCAGAATGAGACAGGCTTACATTTAATTTGATATTTCCGAAATTATTTTCTAACTGAAGTGCATTAATCCATAAGTCCTTTCCATACAAACTGCGATTCGGTGTATATATAACCGAAGTATTATTAAAATTAAAGTTAATATAATTCTGAAGTTGATCTGTAACATCCCCGGCATACGTATTTTGAAAAACTATTTTACCATTCGGAAGGCGGTAATCCATTATAAGACTGCCGCCGCTGTTTTTAACTATATTTGCGTCGTATTCAAATTGCGCAGCGGTAGTTACGTATGTAGCCTGTCCGTAATCATTATTACCTGTCCCATAAAATGACGGTGTAATGGAAGCTACCTGGTTTCCTCCGTCAGTACGGTCCATATTTCCCTGTAGGAAGATGCCCAATTTGTCATTAAAGAAACGATCACTAACGCTTGCCCAAAATTTATAATTATCGGCTACGTGGTCTTGCGAATTGTAACTTCCTTGAGCTAGCGCGTCAAAATGAAGTCCTGATGGAGCTTCCCTTAATCTTAAATTAACCACTCCGCCAAGTGCATTTGCATCCATATCCGGTGTAAGAGCTTTTATAACTTCAATGCCGGAGAGCAAATTTGATGATATAAAACCAAGGTCGGTTGCACGCGTGTTCATATCGGTAGAAGGTAATTCGATACCATTTAACAGAATCTGATTCAATTTAGCCTGGACCCCGCGGATAACTACCTGGTCTCCGTTCATAAGGGAAACCCCGGGCAGACGGCTGAGCGCCGTAGCCGCGTTATCATCCGGTAATTGATGAATCCTTTCCGCCGATACTACGTTTATTATTGTATTTGATGTCAGCTGCTGGTTTATTGCAGACCGTTGACCGGATGCCTGGGCAGTAACCGTAACAGTCTGGCCTTCAATTGCTTCACTTATTAATGCAACATTAAGTTCCAAAGTTCTATTTGATGTTACTGTTACAGGTATTGTTTTTTCTTTGTAACCTATATACCGCACTATAAGTGTATATGAAGACGATGGAACTTCAGGGATGACATATTTACCGCTCATATCCGTAGCAGCCCCAAGACTTGTCCCTTTCAGCCAAACATTAGCGCCAAATAATGGTTTCCCGGTAGTTGTATCTGTAACAACTCCCCTAATCTGACCATTACCTGCATTCGCTTGTGAATAGGAAAGGGATGGAATAAATAATAAGATAATTGGAATTAGAAGGAAAGTTAATTTTATTCTAAAATAGTAATCTAGGGTCATGTTTTATGCCTCCTCCTAGTAATGATTTAATAATTTAGAATTTTTTACGTTGTTTAGTATCAAAATAATCATGATCATAACAATAGTTAATTATATACTATTGCAATACATGATTTCTATTTTACAAACTTCTATACTAATCTTTCATATATTCTTTTCTTTAAAAAAGTATTATACAGACACCAATCTTTTAATTTTAGGATATCGACTTGCTTAATTTTATAAATTTAAATATAAGAAGCAACAAACTTTCTACTTTAGTATATATATGCAATTTTAGTTTTACGCACAATGCAATTATTATTCATTGAATAATAAATTGAAACGATTCAATATTAAGAAAAACATTTCAAACATGCAAGAAAAAAATTTTTGTTTAAGTTTAGATTTATGATTCACGCGATTCGCCCTCCAGGGTAGTATATAACCTTAAGATATACGTTGCTCGATGAAAAATTTAATCTCAACAAATTGATAATTATACCTGATGAAAATAGTAATATTAATCTATCGGATAAAAGCCAAAAATAATTACGGTACAAGTTTTTTACATACTATTTGGAAACAGGAGAGAAACAATTAGCATCAAATTATTTTATTCAATACCCTTGATGATTCCCTTATTATGAATTCCGTATCCAGCACGACCTTTTCAACCGGAAGTATCTTGTTTGATTCAATGTTCCTGATTAATATCTCGGCTGCTTTTCTTCCGATTTCATGCTGCGGCGCCCTTATGGTAGTTAACGGCACCGGATATATTTTTGCATAATAGATATCATCATTTCCTATTATTGATACATCTTCAGGTACACGAATACACAACTCTTTCAATGCCATCATTACTCCCAAAGCCTGCTGATCATTAAAACAGACTATAGCCGTCGGATAATCCTCACGCCTTTTATTTCTAAAATATTCAATTGTTTTTTCAAAACTTTCCTCATAAACCGACCCAACCGATATTATCATATTCTTATGAAAAATAAGCGGACTTTCACTAAAGGCATGACGGAATCCTTCTATTCTTTCCTGAGTATGAGATGATTGCGGCGGTCCGGCAAAATGTACAATTCTGGTATGACCGTTATCTATCAGGTATTTTACAGCTTTCTTTATTGCCTTAGAATTATCTATTGCCACCACATTTGCCTGTATTCCTTTTACATCTTCAAGTAATACGAAAGGATAATTTATCCTTTTAAGTTTAAACAAGTGTTCTATCTCTGAAGCGCCTTCTACAATGGGAGCTATAATTGTACCTTTTATATCTTTTGTTGAAAATAGATTTGAGAATTTTTTTTCACATTCATGGTCATTCTCCGAACTTGTAACCACAACCGAATATCCCTTACTGTTTGCATACTGCTTAGCCCCTGTGGCTATTGATGTATAAAACGGATAATTGAGATCCTTTATTATTATACCTATACTTTTATATTGGTTCCCGTTTTTCAAATTCCTCGCTACCCCTTTCGGACGGAAATTTAGTTCTTTCATTACATCCAGTATGCGGTCCCTTGTTCCCGGTTTAACAGTATTCTTGGCATTTATAACCGCTGACACAGTCCCTTTTGATACCCCTGCATGCTTGGCAACATCAACTATTGTCACCTTTTTCATTAATATTTCACCTTATCTTCTTTGTAACTAATTTTGTATAAATATTAAATCCTCAAATAAATTTAATTATTAAATCTAATATTTGCTTATAGGAAAATCAATCTTACTGCTCTTATAGTAATGGTTAAAATTTAAATAATACGAAATACATCCAATAAAAAAGGGTATTTAGTTAGTAAACAAAAATATTGCAGTTGTTTAATAATTTATTTTCCTAAGAAATTATTTTATGTCAAAATATTTAATCACTTTGATTTCAATAATTGAATTTTTTATAATCCTGATAATTTCATCATTGGTTATCTTTACATGGATAATTAATGCATTTTATTCATATAAAATTTGAACGCAAATAATTACAATTATCAAGATATTGTCGATAAATTACTGCAAGGCATTCCAATCATCAGTTCTAAATGGTGATGCAGGAAGCCCTTCCTTATTATATAATTTTGCACCGACCGGGTCATCAGCCCATGCATAACGGACTGCAACCGGATGTGAAATTTTATTATTCCACACAACTATTTTATCATCTTCAATTTTTACTTTTGCCCAAATAAAATGTTTGTCCTTTCCGGCTATAGCAAAACAGCTCGTTTTACCTTTCCCTTTCAACATTAACCCGCTGCCGGTATGAGTAAATGATATTACTACCTTGTTTCCCTCAACCTTCATTGATTTATAAATAGGACCGGAGTAAACTAAATTATCCCCGTAAGCAATTTTTTCAGCAGCTAGTGCAAGACGTTTGCCGACATCTTTTTTATCTACCGGATGGATATCATTCCATTCGCCAATGTCTATGGTTACAGCCATCCCGGTATTTGGTACATTCAGCGCATCGAGCTGAGATTCACGTAATAACGCCCAATCACTTTCCGAAGGTTGACTTTTAGGTTCCATAAAATTAGGTAATTGAACAAAAAGGAATGGGAAATTACCTTCATCCCAATGCATTCTCCAATCTCTGATTAAAGCAGGAAAAAGTTTTCTGTATTCGATCGGCCTGTCGGCATTGGATTCTCCTTGATACCACACAACACCTTTCATTTTATAATTTAAAAGAGGCGCCAGCATAGCATTATACAATCCTTCAGGTTTCCATCTTATAAAAGTCTGTGGTTCCAGCGGGGGCATTACGGTACCGAGACGATATTTCCATTCACCTTTTAAATTTAGCGTATCTCCGTCAGCAACTATTGCATATACTTTATCCGGCACGAATCCGCCTTCACCGATGTTGCTTATAATTCGGACAGTTACAACGTTTTCTCCTTCCTTTAAGAGACCCGTAGGAATATCATATCTTCGGCGGGGATATTGATAACTTGTAGTGCCTACGAATTTACCATTGATATATGCCGAATCAGCATCTACTATTCTACCTAATATTAATTTACCCGACTTGCCGATTAAAGATGAAGGGATATCTATTTTTTTTCTGAACCAGATTACACCATTTATCAATCCAAGTTTTGTTTCTTGCGCCCAATAGCCGGGAACATTCATAGAGTCCCAATCACTTGTTTTTAATGAAGGATCATACCACTTATGCTGCGGTTCCTGACTGCCCAAATCTTTTTTCCATAATTCGGTATACCATGCATTCATTCGTGCATTATCGGCTTCAATTATTTTTTTAATCAAGGTAGTATCTTTAAACATATCAGCTTCATGCAGATCTTTGGGAAATTCCTTTAAGGCATCCGCACTTAACCAGGATTCTATTGGTGAGCCGCCGAGACTTGAATTAATTAATCCGATCGGAATTTTATATTTATCATATATATACTTACCGAAGAAATACGCTACCGCCGACCAGTTAAGAACATTTTCAGGATTTGCTTCTTCCCAACTGCCGCCTTTAAAATCTTTTTGAGGAGAAATAAAATTATATGTTTCGGGAACGTTAAATTCTCTAATATATTTATTTGTAGAATTAGCTATTATATCGGGGTAAACCCAACTGAACGAACCCATTGTATGTTCCATGTTTGATTGACCCGAACATATCCAAACATCTCCAATCATTATATTGTGAATAGTAATTGAATCACTCGCATCGATCTGCATATCATACGGACCGCCGGCCTTTAGTTTTGGAAGTTCTATACTCCAATCACCTTCATCATCAGCAACAGTATTATAAGTCGAATTTTTGAAATGTACATAGACCTTTTCATCTTTACCTGCCCAACCCCAGATTTTTACATGTGTATTACGCTGCAATACCATTCCGTCGCTTACAAGTTTTGGCAGCCTAACCTGACTATAAATAGTTGTAGAAATAAAAAGGACAATTATAAAGATCACTTTATTTAATTTATCAGACATAACAAGAATCTCCTAAAAAAGAATTTACGAAGTAAAAAATAGTTTTAAAAGAATTATTCTTAATATATTAAGATTAATTTTTATGCGCATTTGTATTCTCAAAATATTTTTCGGCAAACTTTATAAAAGTCGGCCAGTTAGGAATTGTAGTATGTCCGCCGAAATGCTGCCTAAATCCGATGTCGCCTTTGATAAGCGCAGTTCCCATCGGAGGCATAACTTTTGTTCCTAATCCTTTTTTACCAAGAAGTTTGTAAACAGGTCCGGCTGCAGCTGCAGCCATAAATTGTCCTCTATCATCCATCCAGTTGCCTTCAACCCGTGGTGAACCGCAGCTTATAAACACCGGCCGTGGAGCGCACATTGCAATAAGTTCATGAGAATCTACAGGTAAATCTTTCGGAGTAAGAGGACCGGCATATTTTAAGAAGTTGCCGCAAAACCAATGGTACTCAAATGATGAAGCAAGGTTTTCTACCTGCTCACCGAAATGCCGTCGAAATAATGTAGCACCTCCCTTGCCGGAAGAACCTATAAAACCGATTGCAAATCTCCGGTCATAGGCCATGGTTACTAAAGCAGCCTTTCCATATCGAGATAGACCTTCAATGCCTACTTTATTTCCGTCAACGGTTTTATCAGTTTTTAAATAATCCAATGCCCTGCCGGCTCCCCACGCCCAGGCTCTTAACGTGCCCCAATCATCCAATTTGCGCGGCCGGCCTTTATTAACCAAACCGATAATTCCTTCGGTCAAGCCGGCTCCGTTATCCGCTTGAAAACTTGTAGGAATTAATATTGCATAGCCCCAGCCTTTTGATAAAACCTCAGGCTGCCAGACAGACATAGAATCGATAAGTTTTTTCATCCTCTTTGTAATCTTGAATCCGGGAGGAAATTTAAAACCAAATTCCATAATTACAGGTACCGGCCCCTTAGCATTTGCCGGGATTGTAAGAGATAAATTTATGTTAACGGTAATAAGAGGATATGACGAATTATCGACACGGCCTAAAAGCTTTTTTGTTATTACCGGAATATTTTTTATAACATCTTTTTTTGTACTTACAATTTCCCATTTAACCTTTGGAACATCTTTTGGAACTTTGCCGTAAATATCCTCATTAAAATATTCTTTAATTTGAGGACGTCGCATCTTCCACCACATTTCAGGTGTCGTAACTTTTTCCCCGTTATTTAAAATTAACGGATTAGGCAAGTTCGGATACGGGTTCGCTTTTGCTTCATCAGAATTTGCTGCATTCGGCGCTTTCGGATTTCCGGATGGACCGGGACGAAGCGAATCTATATGAAGCATCTTCATTAATCTTGCATGGTCTTGATTGGCAGTTAACTGCACGGGACCGGTTAGAGTATCTTGAACAGATTCATTTATTTCACATGCAAAGACATAACAGTCAAGAAGAAAAAAAATAGATAAAAGACATATAAACAATTTCATTCTGCAATTCTCTTTCAGCCTATTTTAAAAGCACCATCTTTTTTGTCTGGTCGAATGAACCGGCTTCAATCCTGTAATAATAAATTCCGCTTGCAAGATTGTCTGCATTAAACTCCACTTTATAATAACCGGGTCTTTGTTCATTATTAACCAATGTTGCTACCACTTTACCGAGAACATTGTATACCTTTAATTGTACAGGCGCAAAATTCTGCTCCGCTGCCGCCGGAATTGAATAGCTTATAGTTGTAGTAGGATTAAAAGGATTCGGATAATTCTGTTCAAGCTCAAACTTCTTAGGTAAATTATATCCTTTTAAATCTTTTCCTAAAATGCCTGTAGGAAAATTGCTGGTTGTAAAATAAAATGATTGCAGCCTAAATAACTGATTTGCAGTCGATCCCGTAAAAAGGAGATAAACATCATGATGCCCTGAAACTTTAGAAGTTAATTTTGCGGAGAATGTTTTAAAGTTCGTCCATGATCCCGTACTCTTTATATTACATTCGGCAATTTTAGTACTTGCATCTATGGAATCGATATACACTTCAACCGTACCTCCGGCTGTTGCACTGGAAGCAACAACTTTAATTGAATCTGCATTTTTATCATAGTCATCATTCCCGAATTCAACTCCGGCGTACATTGCCCAGTCATTGTAATAAATATGATTCAGTACGGTTGTATCGGCGTTTTGTACAAGTCTTGTAGTACCCAATTGATTCGCAGGACAATCGGCTAATATCGGAGTATAAGCGTCCCGGTAAATATAAAAATCAAAATAAGCAGTATTGTTTTGAACAAACAAACCCTGGCGGTTTCCAGTCCACGAGTTATAATTAGATTGGAGGCCGTCCATTACAGCTACATTAAAACTACCCACCTTCACCCAATTAAAACCATCATTACTCCAGTAACCGGTCATTACATGATTCACGCGGACTAACTTAAGCCATACCGGAGTTTCAGCAGTATCCAAACTTACATAATGGCTACCATTGAAAGATAACTCCACTGCTTTTTCTCCTGCGCTATCAACAGTACTATACAATTTAAGATACAATGTCTCCGAACCATTAAATACCCATAAGCCCGCCTGATCATCGGTTATCTGAGGATTAAAATCTACGCGTGTCATTAATGAATAGTTGTGTTCTCCATCATTTTTTATTATGGTATTCGGTTTACCTTTAGGAGATAACATTAACCAGCCCGGACGATTTGTTAGAGAATATGTATTAGCAGGCGTATAACCCAAAAACGACCATTCGGGATTTAATGTCGTAGAATTAAAGAAATCGGTATGCGGTACCATCCACGGGATTCCACTGCTTGGCAATTTCGGTGCAGGTTTTGGAACATTAACAGGATAATCAGCTAAAGGCATACCGCTTGTATCATAATGAACTTGGTTTAACAAACCCTGCCTGCCCTGGCCGTACCATTCATTGTTGTTTCCATTACGCCACAACGGATGTAATACCCAATAAGTACTATCATTAAGTGTTACAACCGCCGAGGCATGATTCGGATTATTAAATACCGCTGTTGATTTCTGAGGGTCATTAAGATTGAAAAAATTAACAGGTTTTGTCCATGCCGATTCACTGTCCGTTAATGTTTTGCTTCTCATAACATACTGACCTCCTGCAACATCGCGTGCAAAACTATAATAGTAATAGCCATCGTGTTTCCACATCACCGGACCCTCGGCCCAGCTATAAGGATAAGACGGTGATGGATTAAGCCATGTTAAATTCAAAATTTTGCCGCTCGGCTGTCCGTTGTTTCCCAATTGCACAATCCAGTTATTTACCTGCCCATTCTTTACCAGTAAATACCACGTGCTATCGTTATCAATAAAAATGGAGTTGTCATAACCTAAGCCCGGTACTTGAGACGGAGTATTCATTACAGTGGGCATGCTCCAGGGCCCTTTAACACTGTCGGCTGTAACAAAACACATTCCGCTATTACTCTTAAAAAAATCCCACCATTTGTTATTATAATAAACAACTTGTCCGCCCCAGCAGCCGCCGGCAGGCGCATCGCCATATCCTGACCATGCAGCACTTACAGGCTGAGCAACTGCTTCCCAATGGACAAGATCGGTTGAGTGATAAATTACCGGCGTAGGATTGAACGAAGAACCGGTAGTATAAAAATCGTTTCCTACTTTTGTTAATGTGCAATCGGGATGATCACCGGGAATTACAGGATTCATATAAGTTTTAAATGATACTGACTGACCCATCAGCATTATATAAAAGACGAACCAAAAACTTATAGTTACAAATATTTTTTTCATACTGCCTCCACAGTTTCAAGAATTAATATACTTTTATTTCGGCAACAGCAATCGCCATTTTTTTTGATTTATTTTGGAAAAAGAATTTTATCCCGGTAGCGGTAACCGTATCGAAATTTACTACATTCACGGAATTACCTTCAGGCATAACAGGAACCCTAGATTTTTCGTTTACTTTTTTCCAGCAGCCGCCGCTGCGGTATTCAATTAAGTAGTTCTCAGGTACACCGTAAATTTTATTATCATCAAAAAAATATATTTTTACTCGGGAAATTTTCTTGGCTTTTCCGAAATCGAGCGCGTACCAATCCGATTTAGATTTTGAGCCGTAAGTAGACCATCTATTTTTTATTTCAGGAAAATACCATATACGTCCGTCGATTGCGGCATAAAGTGAGTCCGGCTCATTATTGACCGAAGCTGAAGGTTTGGGAAATCCATGTCTCCATATGTTTAAGGCCAAGTCAATATTATCTACAGGTTTAAGAACAATAGGAGAACCTATATTGACTTCATATTTTCCGCTAATCTTTTTTAATGATGCTTTTTTTCCGTCGACATAAACAGTCAGGCCTTTCCCTAACTTATACTTCTTGCCATTACTGTCATATACTACGGATAATGTATGTCCATGATAAAGAACATCATCTAAACAAAAATATTTGATAGTACTGTCTATCAAAGGATTTATTATAAGTGTGTTTCCCTTAGAAGGACGAATTCCGCAAAGGCCGGTAATAATCAAATCATTATATGATGAATGATTGTAATGACTGCTTCTGTGTAAACCGACAATCGGTTTTCCGGTATCGGGATTGTAATCTTCCTGAAGGTTTAATTTACCGTTAGAAAGATAATGCTGCTGCGTATAAAGTCTGAGTACTTTTAAATAGTTTGATGTGCTAATAATATTCTGATCATAATTAATAAGTAAATTTGCCATACCTTCTAAAACTTGCGTCTCTTGAAACGGCCAGCTCGGACCGTTCCATTGACATTCCGGATGAGTACCTGCATACCTGTACTGTTTCATATAATATTGATATGACGGTTCATCCGTACGCAGACCATATTTTCCAAGAAATTTTGTTGTATCCATCAAATTTGTCCAAGCAGAGTTATACTTAGCATTATCATCCGGAAGATCATAACACCAAGGGACATAACCGGCCAATTCCCTGCCTCGAATAAAATCCCAGTAATGGACAAACTGATTGCTTACTTTATACCGATCTATAAAATGATGCAGAGAATCATTCCATAAATCTTTTTCCACATTGGTTTTTATTTGTTCGGCTCTTTTAAGATAAATACGGGAAAGTGTTGTATCCCCTTTCATTTTAGATATTCGGGAGATTGCCAATGCATTGCCGTACATATAACTATTAATTGTCGGACGAAAAGCATCACCCCCTCGAAAGCCGTCTTTCCCGCCGGATGCATCAATGGATGAGATAGTGTATTCGGTAGCATCCAATAACGGTTCTATATAATAGAGATCCTTTTTTAAATCGTAATGATCGAGCCATAGATTATAAATATGTTCCATTACGCATAGTTGCTTTTCTATAAATGACGAGTCTGCATTTACAAGATAATAGGCGTAAGAAGCATAAGCAATTCCCTCGCTAAAATGACGATCATTACCGCCTCCTCTATACATGTAGTTTATATAACCATTAAGGTATTTTCTATTCTTCAGCCAGCGTCCTTCGTATATGTGAAAACCTGTTGCATCATTTAAAGAAGAATACGGCTCTTTATCCCAGCTGACTTTGTCAAGGAATTCCGTGATAACATAACCATCTTCACCGACATCCCGGATATGAGCTTTGTATAGCTTCCAACGGTAATAATAAACTTCCTGTATTCTTTTATCGGAACATTCAAAGAACGGAATGTTTGCAAGATACCAATTACTATCTGCCCCGAAATACTTTTTTGATAAACGATTATGATTAAGTATGTTATTCTTGCCGGAATATCTAAAGTTCAGAAACGATGCGCAGAATATGATTAATATTAATCTATGTAATATCAAATTAATGAAGCGAGTTTTATTACCCCCATGCATATCAAGTTCTCATAGTTGTAAAAACCTCTTCGCGTATATTACCTCCGGTTAGTTAGTTTTAATTCGACTTCTTTCAACTTCATTTCCCGATATAACGACTTTTGTACTACTAACTAACCGGAAGATTTTATTTATTTATTTAAGCAACATAAGTTTCTTTGTTGCTGTAAATGCTCCTGTACTAATTCTATAGAAATAAACTCCACTTGCTAGATTTGCTGCGTTAAATGTAACTGAATAATAACCGGGAGTCTGCTCTTTATTTACTAAAGTTTGAACTTCTCTTCCCAAAATGTCATATACCTTTAATGTTACCTTTGCAGTTTTAACTATACTATACCTAATAGTTGTAGTCGGATTAAACGGATTTGGATAGTTCTGATCCAGTTTAAAACTTTTAGGTAGTGTGGAAACAGTCTTTTCAACGCCAGTGGGATTATTCTTAATATATTGAGCAATCCATAAAAGTGCGGGTCTTGCCGTGCCGTTAGAATTAACCAGATAAGAATAAGTTAACCATGTCTGACCCTGAATATATCCCCAAAGTGTAACTCCTTTTACATCAGGGTGCTGCCAGAAGACAGGGAATAATTCCTGAAACTTTGACTTTTGAAGATTATCATCCTGAATATTAAGGTCAAACTCGGATATATATATTGGCAATCCTGTTGCTGCTAATTTATCCAGATTCGATTTAACTGTTGCAGCGCTTGTATTTTCTAAACCATGTGCTTGACAACCAATACCATCTATAAGACTGCTGTCTTTTAATATATTTATAACTTTTATATAGGCATCTGTATTAGTTGTGCTGTTAAGAATACCATAATCATTTATCAATAGCTTAGCATTGGGTAAATATTTCCTAGCTAATTTGAAAGCATTTACTACCCAATCCCATCCTGTAGAACCGGCACCGCCGAGAGCTTTTTCATAATTAGCACGGCCGTGTTGGCCATCGGGAGGATTGTGTCCTGCCAAAGGTTCATTTACAACATCAATCAGGTCTATACCGGGATATTTCTCTCCGACCATTTTAATCCAGTATTTAATATAATTATACTGAGTAGCTGAATCCAAGCTTGAGATCCAACTCGGCTGCTGCTGACCCCAGATCAGGTTATGATCTTTGAAAATTAAACCGTTATTTTTTGCATAATTGTAATCGTTAGTCAGACCGCTCCAATTCCATTGAGTTGTATCGGTTGAAGTTCCTACAGAACCCCATTTACCAGCATTTTCCGGAGTAAGCTGTGTCCAATAATTGACAAAATTATTACTAGGGGAATCACCCGCGCTTCCTAAAAATTTCGGTGAACCGGCTGCTAATGCCGGACCTTTCCAAACTAAAGACGAATCGACTACTTCTATATGTCTAGCTATTCGTAAATTATCTATGTAAACTGCATTATTAGTGTCTCCGGCATAGTTAAAATGAATTGGTCCTCGAATAACTGTATCGGTATTATTGGTTACTGTAAAAGACATTGTATATTTTTTCCATGATGTAGTTAGATTCGCCGGGCGTATGGCAGCATATTCTTGCGTAGTATAACCACCAACCGTAAAATTAACTTGAGCACCTGGTTTGTCTGCTTTAGCCCAAACGGAGTAATCATATGGTACTTGTGGTGTAACATGAAGACTATCCGCTACAATTTGAACATCCCATTGGTTGGTTCCTAAACCGTGAACGGTGACTTTTAGGGCACGGTTTCCTTCTTCAACTGTATCACTTACAATTTCAAATTCAGGCGGTGGATTTACTCCTGAAGCAACTAAAAATAACCAGCCCTTAGTGGCACCCGTAGTATCAATTCCAACAGAACTGTCTTCAAATCCGCCGTTTGTTACTACATTTCCCGTATCTGAAGGTGGAGGAGGAGGTGGAGGAGGATTATTGGCCTTAGCAACAAGTTGTACATCATCTGCAAACCAGGTGGTTGTATCCGTACCGGA
>CAZCFZ010000095.1:0-14089 GCA_964498065.1 uncultured Ignavibacteriaceae bacterium | reverse complement strand
TAAATCTGTCGTCAGCCAGTATCTTGACTTATTACCGGCTGATTCTTAATTTATTTTGTCTTTCCTTTGGTATCATTTGATACTATTTCAATAAAATCATTTTCTTTGTGCCCACATATTTGCCTGCTTTTAATTGATAGAAATAAACTCCGGATGCCAAATGCCTGATAACCGATGCTGGATTGAATTCGACTTCATAACTACCTGTGGGTTTTTCTTCATCTACCAGTGTAGCTACTTCTCTTCCGGAAAGATCATAAATTTTTAGACTAACATATTGCCTGCTGCTTATTTCATATTTTATACTTGTGCTGGGATTAAATGGATTAGGATAATTCTGTTCCAAACCAATCTTGCTAGGAATTTTGAGTGCATCATTATTAACACCAGTTATCTTATCAAAGTTCAGCCAATTTAAATTAAAGCCTCCAGTCTGAGCAGTTAGTCTCAATGTCTGCTGCCCGGCATTCAGGTTGATGATCTTTGTTACGGTAGTCCATGTCTGCCAGCCTCCGGTTACAGGCAAATTAATTGTACCAAGATTAGTGTTACCGCTTGTTATGATTATACCTCCCGCTTGAGATAAACTGGCAATTCTTAATGATAGATTATATTGCCCCGTTGAGCTAACATTAAGTCCGTATTCCATCCAGTCTCCATTATCAATCCAGCCAACATCTTCTCCGAAACCAACATCCGAACAACTCTCAGTTTGCACTCCGTACATATCTGTAAAATCTTCCGCTTCAATTTTACCCGGAACATTTATTTGAACTTGACCAACTACCCAGTTGTAAATTTCAAAATTATTAAACGGCTGAAGAATGCCTCCGTCCAACGATTCAATATTTCCCAATTTATATGATATAGTTACAGAATCTCCGGCATTAAATGTACTGTCTGATGTCAATACAATTGTGGTACTATCATTTGTCTTTAATGCTGCACTTAGATTTATATTATATTGAGAATTATTCCTCATGATTGTGAAGTTCATGCTGGCTGATGAAGGATCTTTCATTCCTTTATTAAATGTGAGCTCTATATGATGCCCGTCGCTTGTTATTATTGAAGACATTAGAACCGGTGCTGAACCCAAAGCAGAGTTTGCAAATGTTGTTATTCCGTAACCATAAGAATATAAAGGATCATAAACTTTATCTCCGATGTTCATCGGAACCTGACTCATATCCTCAGGCCATGTATGAGATAATAAACCTTTTGGAGAATAATCTCCGAATAATACATCCGATATTCCTTCTCCTTCGGTTCCCGGCAGCCAAGCAGCAATTATCGCATCTGAGTAATGAAGTATAGGCGTAATAATCATCGGCCTTCCTGAAATTAAAATAACTACAACTGGATTACCATAGCTTTTCATTTTTTTTTTTAAATCGATGTCTGATTTTGCAAGATTAAGATCAGTCCTATCTCCTGCGCCTTCAGCATATGGCTTTTCACCAATTACCACAACTGAATAATCAGCTTTAGTATTAGCGAAATCTCCAGTTTCTGAATAATCTATATGATCATTCGGTGCCGCATGTTCCATTCCTTGAAGAATTGAAGTTCCCGGAGTTATATTACCGCTGCCGCCCTGCCATGATATTGTCCAGCCGCCACATTGATAGCCGATATTATCAGCGTGATCTCCTGCTACAAGAATACTTGCGTTTGTTTTAGATATTGGAAGTACATTATCTTTTCTTTTCAATAACACAAGTGATTCTCTTACTGCCTTTCTTGCTATCTGCCTATGGCTGAATGACCCGACAGAGTCAATAAGGGATCTATCTGCATACGGTCTTTCAAATAAACCAAGCTTAAATTTTATTCCTAATATTCTTGAGACAGCATCATTAACGCGGTCAATTGATATTTTACCTGTGTTTACGAGATCTTTCATTGCATTATAAAAATCCTTATACCTCGTCGGAAGCATAACCATATCGATGCCGGCATTTATAGAAGTTTGTACATCCTGCTCATAATCGCTACCTAACTGGTCAATAGCTGCCCAATCTGAGACTATAAAACCTTTAAAGCCCAGTTCATCTTTCAAAACATCCGTCAGCCAGTATTTGGAAGCGTGCATCTTCACTCCGTTTATGCTGCTGTAAGAAGCCATAACACTTCCCACACCTGAATTGACGGCATCTATATATTGCGGCAGGAATAAACTTCTTACAGTTGTATCATCAGCAATAACATTACCTTCATTCTGTCCGTTTTGTGTACCGCCGTCTCCCAGATAATGTTTTGCACATGCCAATATACTTGTACTTCCATCTAAATTATCTACCTGTAGACCTTTAATTTCCGCTGCACCTAATTCGCCTGCAAGTTCCGGGGTTTCGCCGAATCCTTCATAAGTTCTGCCCCATCTCATATCTCTGGGATCAGCTACACATGGCGCAAATGCCCAATCAATTCCGGTAGCTGATAACTCTTCTGCAGTGATTCTTCCTTCCTCTTTAACCAGTTCAGTATCGCGCGTGCATCCCATACCAATATTATGCGGAAATATAGTAGCGCCATAGATATTGTTGTTTCCGTGTACGGCATCTATCCCGTAAATTATTGGTATTTTAAGAGAAGTCTTTAAAGCATAACTTTGAAGAGTGTCATATAAATTAGCCCATTCAACAGTAGTATTATTTCCAATATCCGAATCACCGCCGCTTAATATGGAACCGATATAATAATTTATAATATCCTGCTTATTATTTATTATACCGGTATGATCAACCTGCATCATCTGGCCGATCTTCTCATCAAGTGTCATTCTATTTAGAAGGTCCTGTACTCTCGCGTCAACGGATTTTGTTGAGTCAAGATAAACCGGTGTTTGTGAAAAAACATTTACTGCCGAGATGAAGGATACAATCAAGAGAAAGAGTATGAATCTATGACTAAACAACCGCATTTGTAATTCCTTATTTGAGTTAATCGATATTAAGTTTTGCATTACAATATTTATTGCTCAATCTATTTGAATGTCAAAATATATACCAGTTGTTTTTAGTTGTTTTTCACACTATTGTATAATCCTTTTTATTAAAATGATAAACCGTTTTTTATTAATAAATAATTTTTATCGAATTAAAACGTGATTCTAAAGAAATGTAATAAACAATTAAAATGTTCGCCCAAGGTAATATGGCTAAATGAGGATGATTAATTATTTTTATAATAGTATTTTATAAATTGTTCAGATGGTTAAAAGTTTTAAATAAAAGTTATTTCCAAACTGGTGAAGGTGTGTTAATGAAATTATTAATATCAACGGTTGTAATCATTTTTTCTTTATTAAATTTCCATTGTGGCAGTTCATCAAATATTGAAACAAATAAAGTCGAAAAGACAAAAAAAATTGAGGCGAAACCGAAATTAAATTATTCAGGCATTTATATTGATAATTCTGGAAAACAGCCGGGTATTTGGTATGTAAATTCTAAAGACAGCGTTAAAAAATTAATTTTAAACTTGCCATCAAACTACGGATTATCAGCAGATAATTTTAAACTCTCACCATCCGACAAATTTCTCGCCTTTTATGATTTTGATTCCTTAAAAAACAGAACTAATGTTTACTCAATAAATTTAAACAATAGAAACCTTGCCTGGCTTAAGAGCGACCGCGGTAAAAACGGAGTAGATCTTGCCTGGAAAAATGATTCATTATTGTACTGCAACATAAGTTCAAACAATAATTACTTATATCCGGAAGAGAAATATACCTCGCTGATAAATGTCGATAAGAACAAAGCTATAAAAACATTTACTCCGGCTAAAGGCAACCGCCTGGTCGGATTTATAGCTAATAAATATTTGCTTTATGAATTTGATCCGGGGAACAGCGATTACCAAAATGAATATTATTTAATTGAAAAGAATAACAATAAATTATTTAAGGAGTTTAAGAAAGAAGATAATTCTAATGGGCTTGTGTATTTTGAAATGTCAACATCAGGTAAAGAATTTTTTCACATACCTAATAAAGTTTTTAGAGATGAAAATGGGAAATCTATTAATGAGGAAGAGCTGGTTGTACAAAAGGTCAGCAGATCAGCAGGAGAAACAATTTCTCATACACCATCCGGGTTTAAAGACGTAACTTGGTCGCCTGCAGGAAATATTATTTCGTTTTTGAAAGTCGGATCTATAAATTATAATACGGCTACCAAAAATTATACTGATATAAGATATCTATTTTTTTATGATGTAAATTCAAAACAACTAACTAATCTTAAAACATACGAGGTTGACAGTGTTGGAGGAGTAAAAACAGAATTTGATATTCCCAAAACATTACCAAACGGTGCAACAGTATTTAATTATATAGATTATAAATGGTCTCCTTCCGGGAAATACCTTTTTATTAATAGGCAGGATCTATCGTTGAACAGTGTTATTAATAAATGTATTATTTATAATAAAGATTCAAAAAGTGAAAAGACTCTTATTGATAATTATGAAGGCCGAGTCAAGGTTGAAGGATGGTGGGATGATGATTTCATTCTTCTTTCGGAAAATGGTAAATATACTTTTTATGATTTGAGAAATGATAGAAGTGCTAATATTACTTTAAATGGCAGAATTTTATATTTGAAAGAAGAAGATCAGCAACATCAATGATGGAGTTTCATTACTTAAGATATCACATTATTGGAATTACAAATAGCTGATTATTTAAATCTAGAATCTAACAGTAATTTTGCTTTAATGAAATGGAATTGAAGATTCAAAGTTTTGTTTGATCTTTTTTATATTTGTCAGAATTGAGTTTTAATAAACTTTTCTTTACATCTATCAGTGCAGGTTGATCTTTTTCAGCATATTTCCATAATTCCAGGAATCTAGAGTATTCGGCTTTTGCTTTATCATATTTACCTATTTGTTCGGAAAGCTTAGCCAGCCGATAATGATAAATAGGATTTATAAGCCGACGATCTTTACTGTTTGGATCAATCTTCAACAGTTTTTCGTATTCAACAATCGCACTGTCGGGTTTTCCCATTTTTATAAAGGCACACGGGACTACGTCCCTAATATAAGGAACACTGTACATAGGCATTACCCACCCGACACCCATTGAAGCTTTAATTACCGGAGTACTTCTGTAAACACGAATTGCTTCATCTGGTTGTCCCTTGGCAAGAAGAATTTCTGCTTCAAGAATACCATTCTGCATAATAATGATGCCGCGAAGAGCATCTAATCGGCTGAGATTTGATTTTATCTCAGAACATTTTGAGGCGGCAGAATCGATTAGTCCTTGTCTTAAAAATACATTTGCAAGATGATACGCTCTCAATGTCTCATTAAGTACCGGATTTTGAAAAGTTTTTAGGGAATAAAAAGTTTCAAAATCAGTTCGAGCATCCCTTATATTTCCGTGGTTTAATTCATTCCATGCTTTTATCCAGTACATAGGTGCAAAAAATAGACTATCCGACATTTTTTTAGCGTACATTTCTATTTGATCAATTTGACGATTGGATTCAATTTCTCGCCCAGCTAGATAGAGATAGACTGATTTCCAGCAACTGCTATTACCTTTAATTCCTTTTGATGGCCCCTTAATAATTAAGCTATCAATATAATTTAAGCATTCGGGATAATTTTCATTAAGTGCTAAGACATAAGCAAGACTGTTATAACCAAGGTAAAAAGACGGCTGAATACGAAGTGCCTCCTTATATTTAGAAATAGACGCTTTCAGATTTCCCATTAACATATATATTTCACCCATTGAGTCGAATGGATTTGCATCTCCGGGAGAAAGTACGGCATATCTTTGTAAAGCGTCAATAGCTTTTTCGTAAAGATTTTGTGCCGCATAAATGTAAGCAAGTCCGTTTACCGGCGACGCAAAATTAGGATCGAGTTGAATCGCCTTTTCATACTCCACTTGAGCTTCTTTTACTCGAGACCAGCTTTGAAAATATTGCCCCAGCTCATTATGAAATCTTTTTTCACTAGGATATTTTTTTACTAATTCTGTAAGAATGTTAAATCGCCTTAAAGTATTTCTTTCTATTATTGAAGCATATTCAGATTCTATTGCAAGCATTTCTTTTTCAGGAGCCTTGTATGAAAGAGTTTTTGCCTTTACTATGGCTTGTTTCCTTTTTCCAAGTTCAACTAAAGAACCATATGTTCTAGCAAGATAAAGATATGCTATTGCAAAATTAGTATCTATAGAAACAGCATTTTCCAAGTACCTGCTAGCTTCGGTATAATTAAATCTTTCATATTCATCTCTGCCTCTTAGGAAAAAGTTATAAGCATCCATGGAAGAAGTTGTCACTTCCGCAATTTGAGTTGGAGCAGATTCGATTTTTTTCTTTGACAGTCCTACTCCTTTAGCAATTTCTTTACTGAGCTCATCTATTTGTGTATTTAAAATACTCTGTACTCCCTGACCTTTTGTACTTACAGATTTAAGAAGCTCTTTAGTAGTCGCATCGAGTACTTTAACATCGGTAACAAAAGTATCTCCGGCCTTTACATAGCTTCCGATCACTATTGCATGAATTCCTTCGTGTCGGCACAATTCAAATCCCAGTTCCTTACTTATTTCTCCAATATTCCCTTTTCCCATTTGTTTCAATACATCATTCATCCTTTCCCAGGTCATCACTCTCAGATACTTAGACTGTTCCAAGCTTGTAATTAAAAGATTTGGTATAGCTTCACGCAGGTAATCGTATGAAGTGTTTCCGGTTTGATTAGCAAAGGCAATAACAGCAATCGGCTTAGCGTCTGCCGCTGTAATCTCATCGAATAAAATCGGTTTTATGAAAAGGAATGAGATTACAAGAATAATAAAAACAGTTGCAAAAATTATATATTTATTTTTTACCGACTTATTTGCTGCTGGTATTTCGATTTGACTAGGTGCAGTTGTAGTTTCTTTACTTTTTTGAAGATGTTTCAAATCAACGATTAATTCATCAACATGCTGGTAGCGGTCAACCGGATTTTTTGCCAATGCCTTGATCACTATTCGTTCCAACTCCATTGGCACGCCGGAACGTAAGCCTGTTACCGGTTCCGGTTCTTCGTTTATTATCGAATAAAATATTGATTGATCATATTCACCTTTGAATGGAAGCTGACCCGTTATCATTTGATACAATACTACCCCGAGCGACCAAATATCTGTTCTTCTGTCTACTTCTTGTCCCTTTATCTGTTCAGGCGACATGAAATTTACTGTTCCTAAAGTTGAGCCTTCTTTTGTAAGAACAGTTTTACCGGATAGTTTCGCAAGTCCGAAATCTATTATTTTAACTATCCCTTCTGTTGTTATAAATATATTCGATGGTTTTATATCCCGGTGGATAATTCCCTTTTCATGTGCTTTAGTTAATCCTTGAGAAATCTGGATCGTAATATCAATAGCGTCATCAATTTTCAACGGTCTTTTTTCAATTTTCTCTTCTAATGTTTCCCCCTCGTAGCAGGTCATAACAACAAATAATTGATCATCTTCAGTCTGATCGATCTCATGAATGTTGCAGATATTATTATGTTCTAATGCAGAAGCAGCCTGTGCTTCATGAATAAAACGTTTTTTTGCTTCTTCATCTTTGCTTAATTCCGTAGGTAAGAATTTAATGGCTACAATTCGTTCAAGCTTGGTATCCTCGACTTTATATACTTCTCCCATCCCTCCTTCGCCGAGTTTCTCGAGAATTCTATAATGAGATATAGTTTTACCAATCATAATATCACCCATTTAATTTGCTGGCTTACAACTAATCTACATATTCAAGAAATTCTACTGATATAATTTACATTTTATTACGCATTTAATCTTTAGAATATTTTTCAATAATAGTTTCATAACCAGGCAGCTTTCGCAGTGGATCGTATATCGGATCGAGCTTTAATCTATTTATCGAAAATCCGGTATAATTTGAAAGCAAGTAATTAATTTGCATCAACGCATTATCATAATCACCAACTAAAGTATATATTCTTGCCAGGTAGCTCACTTGAGTAACCTTCGGTAATATTTCAACATTTTTTGGCGCTAACTTCAGGGCTTTGTTAAAGGCAGCCAATGCTTTAGTTTTCTCGCCCAATCCAGCGTAAGTTATAGACAAGGATAGAGGTAGACGAATATCATCATGATTAACCGAAAATTTTTTCTCCAATTCGATTTTCGAAGAATCAAAATATATTCTTGAGAGTTTATCATTTTTTAAATATTTGTAAATTAATGCAATCATCTGGGAATTCGGAATAAAATCATAATAGGAATTTCGATATTCTTTTTTTGAAGATTTTAGCTGCTTCAATGCTTCATTAAAATTTCTATCAATTATGTCTAAGTATATTAAGTACCACCACTTTCCATAATTATTATTGTTTTTGATAGTCTGTCTTGCAAGTTTCGTATTACCTTTCCAATCGATGTAATTATTAGCAATATTTAAATATGGTTTTTCACTTTCATTTGAAGCTAATTCTATAGCCCGTTTAAAAAATTTTTCCGCATTCTTATAATCACGTTGATAATTAAAGAAATTACCAACCCACACAGCATACCTAATATTAAATGGATCTAACGAAAAAGCTTTCAACACAAAGGGCAACTCCAAGTCATATTTGCTTAAAAGATAATTAGTTATCCCTATCATAAAATTAGCCTCGGCATTATTAGGTCTTATTTCCAGTACTTTCTTAAATTCTACCAATGCTTTTTGTAATCCATTCGGTTGAAGAAAATAATAATAACCACCTTGTGCCAAATGTACTTCTGCAAGTTCAGGATTAAGTTCCCTAGCTTTTTGCAAATGACTGGAGATTTTTTCAAGAATTGCCGGATCTTTTTTAATATAATTATATGAAGTAAGATACATCGTAGCAAGTAAAGCATGAGCAGCAGCAAAATTGGAATCGAGATCTATAGCAGTTTTATAAAGATTTATTGCTTTTAAAAAACGAGAACTGGAAACACCAATGTCCGCAAATTCAGTTCTAGTTGCTTTAAGATAATACTCATATGCATCGAGGTTCTTTGTTGGCGGAGATTCGGAAGCAAATTGACGCGGTAATATTTTTATACCCAATTTATCAACTACGTTTTGCGCTATTTCATTTTGGACTTTAAAGACATCATTAATAACCTTGTCATAAGAATCCGACCAGATATTTTCATCGTCCGACACTCTTACCAATTGGGGAATAATTCTTATGCGGCTTATTTTGTCTTTGTTTTTTTCCCATTGAACAGTACCTTCAAGAATATAATCAACTCCTAATTCCTTACCGATTTCTTTTGCTGTCTTCTTTGATTTGGCAAATTTCTCAGCGCTGCTTCTTGAAATTACACCGATGCTCCCTAATTCGGCAAGCTTGTTTGAAATTTCTTCTCTCATCCCCTGTGCAAAATATTCATCCTCCGGGGAACCTAAATTTACAAACGGAAGGACTACTATCATTTTCTTTTGGGAAGTAATAGATATTGTTTCATTCGTACTATTTACCAAACCTAAATAATAAACCACAACCAGTCCTAACACTACCATAAGAATTGAGGCGGCTATTATCTTTGTCTTTAAACTTATTTTTCTTGTTGTGGCTTCTGCAAATGATAAATGTTCTCTTCCCGTCTTTTTATTCTGTTTCGCTTCTATATCTGATATCAATTCATCTATTTTCTGATATCTATCATTTGGAGATTTTGTTATTGTCTTCTGTAATATAGATTGTAATTCCGAGGGGACTTTGTTTAAATCCGGTTCCTCATTTAATATAGAATAAATTACTGCCTGATCGTAATCCGCATTAAACGGAAGAGTACCGATAAGCATTTCGTAGATTACCACCCCCAATGCCCAGATGTCCGTCCTTTGATCTACTTCCTCCCCCCTTGCCTGTTCAGGAGACATATACGATATTGTTCCTACCGTAGAACCCATTTGCGTCAGTTGTGTCCTTCCGGATGATTTCGCTAATCCGAAGTCAAGTATCTTTACAATTCCCTCTTCATTAATGAAAATATTAGCTGGCTTTATATCTCTATGAATAATTCCTTTATTATGTGCTTTGCTTAATCCTTCAGCTATCTGCAAGAATATTTTTACGGCTTTATCAGGAGTAATTGCTCCTTTCTCAATTTTGCTTTTTAATGTCTCGCCTTCATAGTAAGCCATTGCAATAAACGACTGACTGTCTTCTGTCTCTCCTATTTCATATATAGTGCAAATGTTAGGATGGTCTAATGCCGATGCAGATTGAGCCTCATAAACAAATCTTTTTTTTGTTTCTTCATCAAATGAAAATGCGGCAGGTAAAAACTTAAGAGCTACCGTACGCTTGAGTTTGGTGTCTTCGGCTTTGTAAACTTCACCCATTCCTCCTTTGCCCAGTTTTTCGAGAATTCTGTAATGAGATATAGTCTTACCAATCATAAAATCACCCATTTAATTTATCTGCTTCCAACTAATCTACATTTTCAAGAAATTCTACAATTATAATTTACATTTTATTTTGTATTTAATCTCTTAAAAAGAGAGTAAGCTATTACATAATTTAGTCTTTCCCAACTTTGAAAATGCAAGAAAAATTTTCTATCATCCAGCAACCATTATAATTTAATAAACACTATCCGGCTCCCGCAAAAACACCGAGAGCCGGGTAAAACTATTAAATCAAAGCGGCTACTATTAAATTCTAATAAAACCGGGACTATAATATTAGATAGAATTACTTTATTTAATAATAATTTTTGGTGGCGAATCTGCTTGTGCAAACATGCTGTCGGCTGAACAGAATACTGCATAAACATAAGTATAGAAAGGTGCATTGTCTTTTATTTTAAGTTTAAGTTTGTGTCCGCTCCTTATATATTTAGTATATCCGTTCGTAAGACTGTCATCTCTGCCAACCGGCTTAAAAATACTGTCCGGGAACTGAAAATAAGCATTTGTTCCTTCCACTGTCCAAACGATGGTATCTTTCCTATACACTTGCAGTTTAGTTTTTGTAGTGTCGGTAGCATCAACAACTCTCCAGATTCCGTCAACCTTTATGATTTTCATCTCATACTTTTTAGGCGATTCTGAGGTTGACTGCTGTTTTTGATTGCAGGAAATAAATATGGATAATAACATACAGATTACAAGCAGCCCTATTTTACTTTTCATTACTTCCTCCTTTTCTTAACTAAAATTAAAATAGTCTTTTCATAATGTTATATTGATCCGCTTTGGATAATATTGTTTGTCATTTGTTTTCTTTATTATTTATTTCAGACACCTCTTTCTTATATAGTTTATCAGTAATAAGCTTTTTCAAATCAGGCTGGCTTTCAATATCCGATCTGGAGTATCCGTTCTTAATCGATTTAATTATCCATTCAATAGCTTTTTCCCTTTCGCCTAATTGTTCATAAGTAGCGCCTGCCCGAAACATATTCTCCGCATCGTTCGGTGCCATTTTCAGAGATTTGCGAACATCCTCTAATGCTTTTTGTTTGCTGCCTACCATTGAATAATAACCTGCGAGTAAAGTAATCAACTGCTGATCATTCGGATTGACCTTTTTAGCAAGCTCACCTAATCTTATTGCATGCCAATAAGCCGAATCTGCTTTATCCCGCTCACCTGGCGCCCAATAATAGGCGGCTCCTAAATTTCCCCATATTTGATAATCATTATCATTCAATTCAACAGCTTTTTCATAATTTCTTGCTGCTTCCGCATATTTACCCTGTATGTAGTATAGAGTACCGAGATTTGAAGCAATGTAGTATGATTTTTTTATACTAAAAGCTTTCTCAAACATATCACTTGCATCTTCCAGTTTATTGGTATAATAATACATAGCTCCGAGCGCATTAAGTCCTAAATAATTTTGCGGATTAAGATCAATCTCCTTTTTAAATTGAGAAATTGCATCAGAATACTTGGAATGATTGCTGTAAAAAATTCCCAGGCTATGGTAACCGATCCAATTCGAAGGCTGCATTTCAATTGCCCTTTTATATGTACTTTCCGCATCGCTAATTAATCCCTTATCTTCATAAGCTTTTGCCAATCCTTGGTATGCTTCATAACTAACCGGGTCTATATCCAAAGCCCTATTAAAATCAGCTACAGCTTTATCATATTTCCCGGTGCCTTCATGAATATTTCCAAGAACAATGTTTATATAAGCAGCTTTGCTGTTCAGCTTGTAAGCATACTCGGCCTCCGTTACTGCTTTTTCAGCCCATTCGTTTTTTTTAACCAGTTGATATTTTTCCCAATACGCTTGAGCTAAACCTGCATGAGCTATTGCATAAAGTGAATCCCTGTCTATTGCAATCATAAATGCATTTATTGCAGATTCAACCTTATTCAAACTATTTTTCTTCTGGAGATATCCTCTTCCCTGTATATAATATTCATATGCTTCGGGAACATTGGTCTCTCCTGTTTCGAGCATTCCGCTCAATTTAGGATTTAACTGGAGGTTGATCATCTTTAAAAGAGTAATAACGGATTTATTCTGAAGGATAATCAGATTTTTTTCATTAACATCAATTACAAATGAGTTAAGCTGGCGAAGATTTTTTGCATCGATTAAATTTAAAGTTAAACGAAAAACATTATCCAGTTGCAGCAAACTGCCTGTTACGGTAAGATTAACTCCGAAAAATTTATTTGCCTCGCCGGGACTTTTTATATTATTTTTTAATATTTCGCTTACGGGGATTACCCAGAGAGAATTATGAAATTGCTGAAGCTGTGTTAACTTGCTTGTTAGTATTTCAGTAAGCCCGTTGCAAAATGCCTGGTTGGAAGCAGAGCCTTCGATATCCGAGATAGGCAAAACCGCCAGATGCGGTTCTTGAATTACATTATTTGATTCGATTTTAGATTCCAAAAGTGGTCTGCCAATTGTAAACAATAACACAACTAATAGAACTATTATTATTCCTGAGCCTATTAATAAATTTTTACTTCTTTTAAAGTTTATTAATAACGGGATTCTTAATTGTTTATTTGTTTCAAGATTAGAAAGGTTAGCTACTGCAACGGATTTATCATTAAGATTGATTAAGATATCTGAAAAATTTTGATACCTTTTTTTCAAATCCTTTTGCAGGCATTTGTCTACGATTTTTTCCAAATAAACCGGGCAGCCTTTTATTAAGGACAATAGTGCAGGCTCATCATTAACAATAGCGTAAGCTATAGATTGTTCATAAGCACCTGTAAAAGGCAAATGTCCGCTTATCATTTCATATAAAACAACGCCGAATGCCCAAATATCGGATTTTTCATCAGCCTCGTTGCCCAGAATTTGTTCCGGAGACATATAAGAGACAGTGCCAAGCGTTGTACCTTCTTTAGTAAGATTAATCCCTTCTCCCATTTTGGCAAGTCCGAAATCCAATATTTTGACTGTACCTTCTTCCGTTATCATTATGTTGGATGACTTAATATCTCTATGCGTGATTCCTTTTTTATGTGCAGCTTTTAAACCTTCTGCAATTTGTGCCGCATATTTTGTTACTTCTTCAATAGTAAAAATAATGGAGGTTTGCTTTTGAAGATGTTCGTTTCTCATCTCAATAATATCTTTTAATTCTTTACCTTCCAGATATTCCATTGCTATGAACATACTCTCATCTGTCTCTTCAATAGCATAAATTTGCGTAATGTTAGGATGATTAAGTGCAGCGGCAGCCTGTGCTTCCTGTTTGAACCTGGATAATTCCGTTTCGGATGCTGTAATATGAGGCGGAAGAAATTTAAGAGCCACAATCCTTTTAAGCAACAAATCCTCAGCTTTATATACTACGCCCATTCCCCCCTGACCCAGTTTCTCAATTATTCTGTAATGCTTTATTGTTTTTCCAGTTAAATCGTTCATAACTTGATCTTATATAAACAGTTAATACAATTAAATTTGTCAGAATAATAAATTGTATAGGTAATTAAAATATTTTTAGTAGAGGATTTGGGATTTTGTATTTTGAATGATTCCGCAATCGCGTTTGATTGTATAACTTGCTTCATCCTAGAAAAATTTATCTATTTTTTAACGTAAAAGCAAGAAAAATTTTGAAGAGTTAAAAAAC
>CAZCFZ010000094.1:0-14394 GCA_964498065.1 uncultured Ignavibacteriaceae bacterium | reverse complement strand
CTAGCTTACGAGTTTGAACAGAGATTGTGCGAATTTGCAGTCCCGGGAATTCGTGAACGTAAATGGCACCATGCAACACTAACACAGTTTGTTTCTCCGATAGTTGCAGGTAAGCTTTTAGGTTTAAATGTTGATCAAATGGTTAATGCAATTGGAATTAATGGAAGCCATAATCATACAATCGGCTGCCCGACCGCTGGAAAACTAACGATGATGAAAAATACAGTTGATCCGATGGCAGTTCAATCTGGAGTATTTGCGGCTTTAATGGCACAAAAAGGATTCACAGGAACCGAAGCTGTTTTTGAAGGCAAAGAAGGTTTTATGGACTGCTTTTTCGGCTGGGATGCAAAAAATAACAAATTAAATCCCGTTAAAATGCAAGGGCGTGATACACTTGATGAATGGAAATGGGATACGGAAAAATTAATCGGCAATCTTGGAAATGACTTTAAAATTCTAGAATGCGGCATGAAGGCTTTCCCTACAGAAGCACTCACTCACACTCACATTACTGCAACACTTAAAGTTGTAACAAAAAATAATATCTCATATGATCAAATCGAATCTGTTACAGTAACAACAATCGCACGAGCGTGCGATATTCTTTTTGATCCTCATAAGTACCGACCTGAATCAAGAGAGACAGCAGATCATTCTCTCCCTTACTGTATTGCAGCTGCATTAGTTGATCATAAAATTACGACACAATCTTTTTCGGAAGAGAAAATGAAGGATCCTAAGATTTGGGAAGTAATCGATAAAATAAAAGCTGAAGCTTCAGTTGAATTTGAAAAAATGTTTCCGGCAAAACAGCCTTCAAAAGTTTTAGTTAAGACAAAGGACGGTAGAGAATTTTCAGAATATCTTGAATATCCTAAGGGTGATCCGAGGGAACCAATGACAATGGAAGATCTTGAAAATAAGTTTGAAGGATTGAGCGGCACAGTATTATCATCAAGAAGAAGAAAAGAAATAAAAGATGCAATTTTCCAGGCTGAACTATTGACAACAAGAGAGTTTATGAAGAAATTAATTGTCTAGCTCATGAGGTAAAAAGTTTGCAAAGGAATATTGTTAAACCGTTCTATTGTCCGAAAAAACCATGACTTCGACAAATACGGGCTTAATTATATTTTAAGAGTTTAATAATTTAACATTGACTATGGAAATTTAAGACTTTATTTTTGTGTCAGTATAATGACATTTTTAAGGTGAAAAAATGCAGGCGATAATATACACAGAAGCTCGAAACAAGTTAAACAAGATTATTGATAAAGTGAACGAAAATAATGAACCATACTTAGTTGTAGGCAGTAAGGGAAGAAAAGATGCTGTTATAATTTCAAAAGAAGATTACGACAACATGATTGAAAATTTATACGTGCTCGGTAATCCGCAGTGGGTAAAAAGCATAAAAAAAGGATTAAAAGAGCTGGAAGAAGGTAAAGGGAAAAGATTAAATACATTTGAAGTACTGGGATTCTGAAATTGGAAAAACCTTTAATTATCATTTGGTCACCCGAATCATTAAAACAAATAGAAAAAATTAAAAAGATTAAATCAGATGTTGAAGTAAAAATATATTTCGAAAAAATTTATTCGCTTTTAAATGATATTAAGAAGCACCCCTTTTCAGGAATCGGCAAACCGGAACATCTTAAGTATAAATTTCCTCCATGCTGGTCAAGGAGAATAAACAAGCAAGACAGATTAATCTACAGAATTAAAAACAAGGAAATACAAGTCATTTCTTTATTAGGACATTACAATTAATTATGAAAACAAATTACAAATCGAATGCAGGAAAACGCGGCGATAGTATCAGATCGGATTGCTACATTGAAATTGAATTACTGAAATCCGGCGGATTAAAATTAGATATAAAGAGCAAAGTCGCTTCAATGTACGGGGATTCAATTAAAAAGTTATTGCTGGAAATGTCGAAGTTTTTCGGGATAAAGAATGCAAAAACTTATATTGAAGATAACGGGGCACTTCCCTTTGTTATTGCCGCAAGATTTGAATTAGCTTTTAAACGTCTCTCACCTGATAATGATAAAGAATTTCTTTTCCCTTTCAACAAAAAGAATCTTTACAAAACATCAAAAGATAGATTAAGAAGAAGCAGACTTTATCTCCCGGGCAACGAACCAAAATTTTATCTAAATGCAGGATTACATAAGCCGGATGGAATAATTTTAGATCTTGAAGACAGCGTTTCTCCATCTGAAAAAGATGCAGCTCAATTAATCGTAAGGAATGCATTTAGAAGCGTTGATTTTTACGGATCGGAAAGAATGGTGCGCATAAATCAATTGCCTAGAGGATTAAACGATTTAAAATACATTGTCCCTCATTATGTTCATGTAATTCTAATTCCAAAGTGTGAATCTCCCGAACAGGTGAAAGAGGTTGAACATGAAGTAAATCGTTTGAAAAAAATTCATAATATAAAAAATGAAATTTTCTTTATGCCGATTATTGAAAGCGGTTTAGGAATTATTAAAGCTTACGAAATTGCAGCTGCATCAAAAAATAACTGCGCATTAACAATCGGGCTGGAAGATTATACAGCTGATATTGGAACTCAACGAACATTAGAAGGCAAGGAAAGTTTTTTTGCTCGATCTATGATTGTAAATGCTGCCAAGGCTGCCGGTATTCAAGCAATTGACACAGTATTTTCCGATGTTAGTGATATGGATGGACTTCACCAGAGTGTTTTAGAGGCAAAGTCACTTGGTTTTGAAGGTAAAGGCTGCATTCACCCGCGTCAGATTCAAGTCGTACATAAAGGATTTGAACCGGCACAAGAAGAAATTGATAAAGCTAAAAAAATAGTTACTGCATTTGAAGAAGCTGAGAAAAAAGGTTTAGGCGTTGTTTCTTTGGGAAGCAAGATGATTGACGCACCGGTAGTAAAAAGAGCGCAAAGGACTTTGTTTTTATCGAAATTCAAATAATTGTAATTATATTTAAGATTATCATAAGAAGAGTAATGTTGTAATTTAATAGTCATTAAATTGTCAGACGATAGTCATTCGATTGTCATTAAGATATAATAAAGATTGATTATTTTATTTAAATTTTATTTCGGAGGGGATTATGAAACTTGATGAATTAATTGTATATCAGTTGTCAATGTTGATGGCAGAAGAAATTTGGGATATAGTAATGAAATGGGATTATTTTACAAAAGATGCGATCGGGAAACAATTAATTCGGGCTGCTGATTCTATTGCAGCAAATCTTAGTGAAGGATTTGGAAGATTTTTCTACAAAGAAGAAAGGCAATTCTGTTATTATTCAAGAGGTTCTTTATATGAAACGAAAACCTGGTTAACTAAAGCTTCAAATAGAGGACTTATTAATTCTGACGATTTTGAAAAATTCAAAAAAGAAATAAATAACATTGGAGTAAAATTAAATAATTACATTAAATCAATTGGTAAGAAAAAGCAATCTTGGAACAAAATACAATTGAATGACGATCAACTGACAACCGAATGACGGCGAAGCAAATGACAACTAATTATCAAATGAATTTAAATTAATATAGAATAAATAAAGATGAAACTAGTAAAAAACGCAGCAGACAGATTAGTTCCCACACAAATTAATGGTGAAAAACAGATTCCTTTCAAAGGAGTGAATAAATATAAACCAACTGGTTTTAAAGCTAAACCGAAAATTAAAACATGTATAGATTATCCTTCAGACGGAAATAAAGTCGTAAGAAATCTGAAAGAGGCACTTAAAAAATCCGGCTTAAAAGATGGAATGACTATTTCAACCCATCATCATCTTAGAAACGGAGACGCTTTAACAAATGTTTTATTTGATACAATTCATTCAATGGGAATAAAAAATATACGCTGGTTTCCCAGTGCATCATTCCCTATACATGAACATTTGATAAAATACCTGGAAGATGGTACAATTCATCATATAGAAGGAAGTATGAACGGACCTCTTGGTAAATTTACTTCTAAAGGTAAAATGAAAGGTGTTGGAGTTCTAAGATCACACGGAGGAAGATATCAGTCTGTTCAAGACGGTGAAGTTCATATAGATATAGCAGTAATTGCATCTCCTTCAGCAGATCCATTTGGAAATGCTAACGGAGTTAACGGTAAATCAGCTTCGGGTTTAATCGGTTTTGCTTTAGCCGATTCCGAATATGCAGATAATGTTATTGTAGTAACAGATAATTTAGTACCATTTCCGTGTATACCCTGGCAGATACAGGGAAATAATGTTGATTACGTAGTTCAGATTGATTCACTCGGTGATTCATCAAAAATTGTTTCCGGCACTACCGAAATAACTAAATCACCTGATAGACTTCTAATTGCCGAATATGTCGCTCAATTTATCGAAGAAGCCGGGATAATGAAAGATGGTTTTTCATTTCAAGCAGGATCAGGCGGAACCAATCTGGCATTTGTACTTTATTTAAAAGAAAGAATGAAAGCTAAAGGAATTAAAGCAAGGTTCGTTAGAGGCGGCAGCACAAAATATTTAGTACAATTATTAGAGGAAGGATTAACAGATTACATTCTGGATGGACAAACATTTGATCTTGAAGGTGTAAGAAGCATGAGAGAAAATCCTAATCATGTTAACACAAGTCCCTTTACAAGTTATAATTTTCACGGCAAAGGGAATTTCGCTTCAATTGTCGATGTTGCTGTTTTGGGTGCTACAGAAGTAGATGTAAATTTTAATGCAAACGTGGTCAGTCATTCCGATGGATATTTGCTGCATGGTATAGGCGGCTGGCAGAATTGCTTGTATTCTAAATGCTCTATTCTTGCTGTACCTTCATTCAGAGATAGAATCCCTGTAATAATTGATGAAGTTACAACATTGTGCGGCCCGGGTGAATTAATAGATGTAGTTGTAACTGAACGTGGTATAACGATAAATCCGAGGAGAAAAGATTTAATTAAAGCAGTTAAAAGTTCAAATCTTCCAATCAAATCCATAAAACAAATTAGAGACGAAGTTTACGACATATGCGGCGGTGCTCCTGCAAAGCCTAAGATAAACAAAAACAAGGTAGTAGCTGTTGTAAAATGGGTGGATGGAACAGTACTTGATTCGGTTTTTCAAGTTAAAGAATAAATTTTACGCGGCCTATTTTAGCTTTTCGACTAAATTACCTGCATAAATTTTAAAGCATTTTTCTAAATATTATTAACTGTTTTTCCATATATTTCTTTGATAATTTTAAATAATAATAATTTTCTTAAATTAAGAATAATCTTACGAAACAATTAAACTATGACAAAAATTGGAATTGCTTTTGGAAGCGGAGGAGCTAGAGGTCTGGCTCATCTCTTAATGATTGAAGCCTTTGAGGAATTGGGATTGAAACCTTCGGTAATATCAGGCTCAAGTGTCGGGGCTATTATCGGTGCATTTTATGCAGCCGGATATTCCTCCAAAGAGATGAAAACAATATTGAGTAATATGCTTTACCCCAAAAACGGAAAAATCTCGGACTTCTTCCGTCGTTCGGATATTATAAATATGCTTACTATGTTCGATTTGCAATTAGTTAAATCCGGTTTTATTAAAGGCGATAAATTGCAAAATTATATGCAGACCTATCTTAAGGTGAGTACCTTTGAAGAATTAAATATTCCTTTAAAAATTATTGCTACCAGTTATTGGGAAAAGACCGAAGTAATTTTAGAAAAAGGGAAACTGCTGCCTGCAATTAGAGCTAGTTATTCTCTTCCGGGGTTATTCACACCGGTAAAAATTCATAATAAAATTCTAATTGATGGAGGTGTATCTAATCCGTTACCATTCGACATATTAATTAAAGAATGCGATATGACAGTAGCAGTCGACGTTACCGCTTATAAAGTAAGCAACGGGAAGGAATATCCTCCCACTTTTGAATCTGTCTTTACTACATATCAATTAATGCAGAATTCTATCAGCCAGGAAAAATTAAAATTTATTAAGCCTGACATTTATATAAGGCCTGAAATTCTGGATGTTAGAGTTTTTGATTTTACCAAGTTCGAATCAATCTTTAAGCAGGCCAAACCGGCAAAAGAATATCTTAAAAGAAAATTAGGAAAGATATTGGAAAGAAAAACTTCAATAGAAGTTACTAGCAAAGAAAATATTTAATTGTAAAGAATTCAATTTATATTTCATAATTGCCTTAATCCGGCAAATTCAAATTAAAATTACTTCTAATCTCTATTCTTATTTTTATCAGGTACAAAGGGAAATTGAATTAAAAAGAAATTTGACTCACAATAATTCGAATTAAATTTTTTATCATATTTCGTGAGTCAAATTTCTCCGGTCTTTCACCTACAGATATTTCAATAAACACGGCTAATAATATTTTTGAATTTACTCTTTTTTAGTATTTTCTTCCGGTTTTACCAATTCCTTTTTAGCGGAATTAAATTTAAATAGCAGGATAACTATAAATATTACCAATATGGCAATGACTACGTATAACCAGTTAAACGGACTTGGAATTACCGCACTTTGCCATTGAGATACTTTAATATTGATGACATCCGCCTGGGTATTTGTTAACATTTTATTGTTAATTAAATAAGGAATCCATGTGGGTTTTACATTCACAAACCAAACACTGTCGGCAAATCTTTTATATACTTTTCTGGATCCTTCAATATCAGCATCGGCATTTTTTATTTCATCGGAAATAAAACCTGTTAATATTTCGGTAAACTGTTCACCGTTTGAGAATCCGGTTAAATTGATTCCATGATCGCTGTAGATTTTTCTAATTGAATTCCAAACTTCCTGCTTTATTGCTTCGTGCCATGATACAAACGCAGAATCTATTTCTTTCATATTTTTTACATTCTGCTTATGAGCGGAATATATATCCAAAATTTGCGGACCTATTCCCCGCCACAACTTTAAAAAATCATGTTGTTGTTTTTGTATAGATTCAATATCAGTCAAGTTAAGAGATGTCACTTCAAGAAATTTAATATTATCGTTAATGGATTTTTTAATATTATATATTATATCATTCTTCTTGGCTTTGGAATATATTTCATTTTTTTCAGTTGAAGTAAGCTTTCCTCCCTCAACAATTGACGGGGGGATTAAACTGTCAAGCATAGTCATTACAAGTCTATCTCTTTTATGTAAAGAATAGCGAAGCTCATTTATATTTTTTTCCAGTCTTGCTATTGTCGCCTTATCCTTACTTCTTTCTTCCTGCATTTGCTGTATCTGGTTGATTAGTATCGCACTCTTTAAATTTAATGAATCAATTTGAACTTTCATTTGAGAAACCTGAACCTGCAAAGTTGTAATCTGTGTATAATCTTGTTCCCTTAAATTTAATTGATTGTTCAGCTTTTCTATTGTTGTATTGAAGTTATCCGGATAGAGGCTTTGGTCTAACAGACTTTTGTGCGCTATAAATTCATTTTCAAACCGGTCAATTTGGATATGAATCTTTTTAAGCTGTTCCAATGACGAAGCAGTTTTAATAGAATCCTGAATCTGCTGCTGCTTTGCTTTGAAATTTTGTACTATTTGGTAATCTTGCTGCGCAAAAATAAGATTAGTCGAGGCAATCAAAAGAAGTAAAAACATCATAAAAATATTTATTCTTTTCATTTCTTATCCTCCTCTTTTGCAATTCCGCTTGCAGTCAAATTAACTTTTTTACCTTCATAAATCAATTGGATATATGGGGGCCTTTGATTAAATGCCGGATTTTGTATTCCGGTAGTATCGGAAATTTCAATTTTATTATCCAGGCGAAACGCACCGTCATCAACTTTGAATACATAAACATTCTTAAAGTTATTTGCTACCATAAAATAAAGGCCTTTTGTATTACGAATAACTCTAAGCTGTTGATTTTTATATGCCGATGAATCTTTTGTTTCTTTATAAAATAGATTTTCAGTGTTAAAAGAAAGTGAATATCTTTGAATATGTACATTTCCGGTACTGTCAATTTGAAGTACTGATTCGACAGGCCATGCAAAATCCGCAGGCTTAAGAATTAAGGCTGAACAAGCCGGCAGCAGCAGCAAAGATAGAAATGCCAGATATTTAATTGATTTCATTTAACTACCTCCCGATTATTATTAAATTTCATTTTGAATACCCGCAATTTAATGCATGAGCAAAACACTTAAATATCGTTATTCTGCCTATTGCAAGTAAAAGAACAAGTAATTACAATCAATCAGAACAAAAATAAGAATATCAAAGTGAAATAGATTTGAAGAAATTGAAATTATATAATTTTTCTTAATTATCCTAACTTTTGTTTCTCATGCTTGTAGAATATATATGGAATATTTGAATAGAAAAATGATGAGTAGCACTTTAGCTGTAATTACTTACTTTATGGAATAAAAGCATCAAATTAACAAATTGAATTAATATGAATTTTTTGATCTTCCAACTCAATAATTAACTCTTGCTTAACATCTATTTTTTATATAAGTTTTAATTGAATAACTTCCGCGGGGATGGACATGCGTTACTTTGCTTTCCTTTTTTTGTGGTTGTTTTTATCCGTTTTGCGGATAAATGCCCAAAATAAAGTGATTGTAATAACACTTGACGGAGCAATAAATCCGGCTGCAACAGATTACATTCAATATGGAATTCAGCAGGCTGTAAAAACGAATGCCGAATGTCTGGTACTTCAACTAAATACTCCCGGCGGATTATTAGAATCCACACGAATGATAGTTTCGGATATATTACGCTCTCCTGTTCCCGTAGTTGTTTACGTTTATCCGCCCGGATCCCGTGCTGCCTCAGCAGGTGTATTCATTACTTTATCCGCCAATATTGCTGCGATGGCTCCCGGAACTAACATCGGAGCTGCTCACCCAGTTACGCTGCAAGGTAAGATGGACTCGACTATGACGGAAAAAGTAACAAATGATGCCGCCGCATTTATAAGGGCAATAAGTAAACAAAGGAATAGAAATGTAAAGTGGGCAGAAGAAGCCGTTAGGCAAAGTGTATCGATAACGGAAACAGAAGCTTTAAAATTAAACGTTATTAATTTAATTGCTAGTAACATGGAAGATCTTCTGGATAAAATCGACGGTAAAGAAATCCAAACGGTTAGCGGAACTGAGACTTTACATACAAAAAATGCTCAAGTAGTTTATGTCGATATGAGCTTTCAGCAGAAATTATTAAGTATATTGAGCGATCCCAACATTGCATATATTTTATTAATGCTAGGATTTTACGGTTTACTCTTTGAATTATATAATCCGGGCTCAATTTTTCCCGGTGTTGTTGGTGTAATAAGCCTTGTATTAGCATTTTATTCTATGCATACTCTCCCGATTAATTATGCGGGTTTGGCTTTAATAATTTTTGGAATTATACTTTTCATTTTAGAAGTAAAAATCGTAAGTCACGGTTTATTAACAATAGGAGGAGTAATTTGTTTGGTATTGGGATCTTTAATGCTGATAAAAACAAATTCGGGCTTTGAAGTTCTTCATATTTCCTGGCAGATAATTGCAGCCGTAACAATTTTAACAATTTTATTCTTCACTTTTGTAATCGGTATAGGAATAAAAGCACAAACAAGAAAGCCTAAAACAGGCAAAGAAGGATTATTAAATGAAATTGGAGTAGCCATTTCAGATCTGGATCCCTCAGGCCAGATTAAAGTGCACGGCGAAATTTGGCGTGCGGTTAGTACCGAAGGAAAAATTTTAAAAGGCAGTAAAGTTATCGTTACGGAAATTTCTAATCTTCTCTTAAAAATTAAAAAGGCATAAGAAAATTTAAACGACAATATCGGAGGTATTTATGCAAGAAGTATCGGTTTACGTTGTAATATTAATTTTATTTGTAATCTTTATCCTGGCAAATGCAATAAAAATTCTCAGGGAATACGAACGCGGAGTAATTTTTAGACTGGGAAGGCTCATAGAAACCAAAGGCCCGGGTATTATTTTTTTATGGCCTATTGTTGACCGGATGGTTAAAGTAAGTTTACGTACAGTCGTAATGGATGTGCCGCCGCAGGATATTATTACCAAAGACAATGTTTCCTTAAAAGTTAATGCCGTTGTATATTTTCGAGTTGTTCAAGCAGAGAAAGCTGTTGTAGAAGTTGTTGACTATTTATTTGCTACTTCGCAGATTTCCCAGACAACACTACGAAGTATTTTGGGTCAATCTCAATTGGATGAAATTTTAGCCGAACGAGAAAAAATTAATAGGGAGCTTCAACAGATAATTGACGAACAGACTGAACCTTGGGGAATTAAAGTAACTGCTGTAGAAGTTAAACAAGTTGATTTACCGCCGGAAATGCAGCGTGCAATTGCAATACAGGCTCAGGCAGAAAGAGAAAGAAGAGCCAAAATTATAAATGCAGAAGGAGAATTCCAGGCAAGCCAAAAACTTTCGGAAGCCGCCGAAGTTATTCAGAAATTCCCGGTCGCTATTCAGTTAAGATTTCTTCAAACATTAACTGAAATTTCGTCTGATAAAAATTCTACTATATTATTCCCGGTACCGATCGATTTGATTACGCCTTTTATTGAAAAGATGAAGAAGGAATAGAAATAAATGATTATCTGCTAGATTCTGGATACTGAATATTCGATTTCGGATTAAATCAGGTAATCAGGATCATGTATCGAATATCTGACAAATAATTTTAAATTTTTAATAATAATATTTATTGCTTTTCAAACACTTTCTTCTTTAACCTCTTTCGGGACAAAATAAGCGACAATTATTCCGAGAAAAACAATTAGGGCTAAATAAAAATATACACTATGTGCTGCTCCGGCTAAAACATTTTTTAATTCTATAATAAATGAAGATCGATATTTAATTCTTTGCACAGGATCTATTAATATTTTTATTATATCCAGACTTTTTTGAGAAGCCGGCAAATTAGCACTAATATGAAAATTCAATAATCCGCCGAACAATGTAGCACCGAAAGTACTTCCGAGCATTCTCATAAATGAATTGGAACTCGTTGCCACCCCTCTTTTTGCCCAGGGTACAACATGCTGCACAACAACAATCGATACTGTAGAAGAAAATCCGAGTCCAAGCCCTATAATGAAAATAAAAAAGACTATTTCCATCAGGCTTGTACGTTGATTTATTAGAAGCATTAACAATGAACCGGCAAAAAGCACAAATGCACCTAAGACGGCAGTAAATCTAAAACCCATTTTTATAATTAATTTACCGGATATGCTGGAAGCCAAAGGCCAGCCAATGGACATTGAAGCTAATAGAAATCCCGCCACAATTGCTGTTGTACCAAAAACTCCTTGTGCAAACATCGGAATGATAGAACTTACCGCTAAAGTTGCAACACCCACTATTAACGAAATTAAGTTAGGGAAAAATATTACAGATGATTTTAACAAAGAAAAAGGGATAATAGGATTTTCAGTTTTCTTCTCGACAAAGCCGAAAACAATAAAAAGTATAACTGACAAAAAAATCATACCCATAAACCTTATATCAGTCAGCCCCCACACACTTCCGACTTCTAATAAAGGTATAAGTAAACACGAGATTGCAAAAATCATTAGCATGGAACCGGCATAATCAATCTTAATCTTATGGCTTTTTGTAGTTATCTCCCTATTTTCAAATTCAAGTTTCTTACTTGAAGAAAAACCTATTTTTTCAATATCTTCGTGGAAATATATATATGTGGTTAAAACGCATATAAGTCCGATGGGAATGTTTATAAAAAACACCCATGCCCAATGAAAATTTTGTACAATAATTCCGCCTATAGCAGGTCCTATTACAGCTGATATTCCCCAGACGCTGCCCAGATATCCCTGCACACGTGCGCGTTCTTCAAGATTATAAATATCACCTATAATAGTTTGGCTTGTCGGCAGTACTGCCCCTGCTCCAATTCCTTGTATTGCTCTAAAAAGAATCAACACGTACATACTTCTTGCAAATCCGCATAATGCAGAGCCAATAATAAACAAAAAGACTCCGAAAGCGAAAACTTTTTTTCTACCATAAATATCGGATAATTTTCCGTAAAGAGGGATGGTGGCCCCCTGCGTAAGAAGAAACGCAGAAAATACCCATGTAAAAAGAGTAAATCCTCCCAGGCTGCTAACAATGGTCGGAATTGCTGTAGCTACTATAGTAGCTTCAACAGCGGACATAAAATTAGCAAGCATCATTGCAAAAAGAATCAGACGCCTGTTCAAACTTCCATGTTGCTTGCCCAATAATTTTATTGGAATAACGATCCCCGCTTAAAATATTTAAATTACCAATCAAAGATAGTTATGAAAATATTAAATGAATAGAGAGATGAATTAAAACAAATAAATTTTTAAAACATAATATTATCTTTGCATATTAACTTTTTCATTTTTAAAAAAATAGATGATAGAATTACTAAAAAAATATTTCGGTTATGATTCTTTCCGCGGATTGCAGGAAGAAATCATTAATAGAATAACACATGAAAAAAAGCATTGCCTGGTTCTAATGCCTACCGGCGGAGGTAAGTCGTTATGTTATCAAGTTCCGGCAATGTATTTTGACGGCGGAACAATTGTTATAAGTCCTCTAATAGCATTAATGCAGGATCAGGTTGATGCATTAAGGAAGAAAAAGATTCCTGCTAATTTTATAAATTCTACCGTATCCAAACAAGAACGTGATTCAAGACTTCAAGATTTTGCAGATGGAAAAATAAAACTCTTATACGTAACGCCTGAAAGATTTAGAAAACAAGAATTTGTCGATAAAATAAAATCGGCAGATATCTCATTACTAGCCATTGATGAAGCTCATTGTATTTCGGAATGGGGACATGATTTCAGGCCGGATTATTCCCGCATAGGTGAATTCAGAAAAATTATGAATAATCCGTTAACAATTGCACTTACTGCAACCGCTACATCTGAAGTTCAAAAAGACATAATTGAAAAATTAAATCTTAGTGAAGATGATATTAAAATTTTTCATCAAGGGATTGAGCGCCCAAATCTCCGCCTTGAAGCAGTTGATGTTTTCGATGAAAAAGAAAAATATGCTGCAATTGTTTCGGTGCTAAATAATTACTCAGGTTCCGGTATTATATATTTTGCTTTAATTCAAACACTTGAAGAATTTTCACAAAAATTAAAAGACAATGGTTATAATCACGGCATTTATCATGGAAAACTGCCCGATAAACTGCGGAAACAAATGCAGAGAGATTTTCTCTCCGGTAAACAAAAGCTAATTCTTGCTACAAACGCTTTCGGAATGGGAATAGACAAACATGATATTCGGTTTGTTATTCATGCCGAAGTTCCTTCTTCTATTGAGGCTTATTACCAGGAAATAGGACGGGCGGGAAGAGACGGGAAAGATTCTCTTTGTATGCTGCTTTATAATCAAGATGATCTGTATACTCAAATGGAATTTATTAAGTGGTCTAATCCCAGTGCTGATTTTTATTCCGCGCTTTATGATCTGTTAAAAAGGGATATTCATGCGGTAAATTCTGTTGAGGGAATTGAACATCTTCGTGAACAAATGAATTTTAAAAATCGTAAGGATTTTAGAATTGAAACTGCAATTGGAATGCTTGATCGATATGGAGTTATAGAAGGATCTCTGGAAAATCATAATATAAATATCATTGACGAAATGCCTGATGAGCTGTTAAATGAAGAAAAGTTAAAGAGAAAACTACTTAGCGATAATAAAAAATTACTCTCCGTAGTAAATTATTTCAGAGGAGAAAAATGCAGAAGGATTTTTATATCAGGATATTTCGGATTTAATGATGAACCTGTTTGCAACAATTGTGATAATTGCACATTGAATAACAAAGTGTAATTACTTCTTCTATAAAAGCAATTAATTAAAATTAAACAGACTTAGCTATTTTAAATAAATTGAAAAATTATATACAAGCCGATTTAATCGCTGTCTTTTATTTTAATATACATAGTTCAAATTTTTACAAAATATTTAGGACTTAAATAAAAAATCTTATTAAGCTTTATTTCATTTATGCCATTCCGGAATTGCACCTGGTGTCCAGGGAGCGCCGATTGATTCCATTTTATTTTGAAGATTAACTATATCAACCTTTAATAATTCTTTCAATTGTGCAAGAACCGGGGTGAATTCATCGGCAGCTATATTATACTCATTTTCCTGAGTATTTGTAGGCGCTGAAGTAGACTGCCATTCGTCATAAATTATCTGCTGAACGCGATCTCTTATTGACGGCAAAGTATTAATATTTCTATTTATTAAACTTTTGTTCCCGGTTAATTTAAGAAGAATATTATTCGTTCTTGCTTTAATTGAATCGGCTTGAATCATTAAATCCGGTGAAGCTTTCATAGTATTTAATAATGA
>CAZCFZ010000093.1:0-14513 GCA_964498065.1 uncultured Ignavibacteriaceae bacterium | reverse complement strand
TTCAAAGAAATTTTCCACTCTCAAAAATAAGCAACTTTTAAAATATTTAAAAGCTAAGATGATTCCTGTTTAAGGAAATTTTAATCGCAATTAGTGCATGGAATAAAGTTTATAAATTTTAAAACTTCCGGATGGAATTTGAATCGGCAATCTAGCTCCTCTTTCCGGCGATCCGGAGATGTTTCCTTTTTCACCCGACATCAATTCTTCATATAAATATTTGTTCCCATTTAAAGACAGATCAAACTCATCTCCCTTATCTCCGGCATTAAATACCGCTATAATTTTATTCGAATTAAAATCTCTTTCAAAAGCAAAAGAATATCTTTTGTCGTTCGAATATAAAAAGTTTAATGATCCGTATTTTAATGCCGGGTTATCATTTCTTATCTTAATAACTTTTTTGTATAACGATAATAGCTCGTTGTTCTGTTCAACTTTATAAATTCCGAATCCTTTTTTAAAACCAGATGCCGGAGTAATTATTTGATTATCATACTTTAAATTACTCCACACCATTGGCTGCCGATCGTTAGGATCATCCGCACCCCACATTCCTACTTCATCACCATAATAAATCATCGGCGCCCCGCGAAAAGTCATTTGAAATGCTGCTATAAATTCCTGCTTTTTATAATCAGCCGGTGTAGGTTCACCTACATTATAATTTGGATTTTTATAATCCGCATCATGATCATATTCCCTATCCGGATTTGCAATCATTGATGATATTCTTTCAGTATCATGACTATCAACCAAATTCTGTAACATATCCAAATTTCTTTCAGGGTAAGATTTATCTATTTCTTGAAGTTTTTTTATGAATTCACCTGCGGTAATTTTATTATTTTTAGCTATAAAAAATTGATTGACTGCAAAAGCAAAACTGTAATTCATCAAAGCATCAAACGGACCGTTTTTAGATACATATTCGGTATATAATCCCCAAAGTTCCCCGGTAATTAATGCCTGAGGATTTATTGACTTAACCAGATTCCGCCAGCTTCTCCAAAAGCCCATAGGTATTTCATTAGCCACATCAAGTCTCCAGCCGTCAATGCCGTCGGATGGGTTACCGTCATTATTCGGGTCCATCCATCTTTTAGTAATATAAAATATATACTGTTTAGGACCTGGTGCAAGATCGTCTTGCGTTCTGTTGAATTCCGGTAAAGATTTTACACCTGACCAGCCTTTGTATTTCAGTTCGGTATTCTTATCTCCAAATGAAGTTATTTTATACCAATCTTTATATTTAGATTTCTCTCTATTTTTAATAATATCCTGAAAAGCCCAGAAATGTAGTCCTGTATGATTAAACACGCCGTCAATAATTATTTTCATTCCCAGCTTATGAACTTCTTCAATTAATTTAAGAAATAGTTTATCCGCCGAAGTCCATTTCCATGTTGAGGGATCATCAGGATCTTCCGAAGCTATTATTTTCTTATCGCCTTCGGGATCGGGACCAAAGTTAACATCGATATGATGATAGGTCGAAGCATCGTATTTATGGAGAGATACGGCATCAAATACCGGATTTAAATAAATAGCACCGACACCTAATTTTTTTAAATAATCCAGATGATCTATTATTCCCTGCAGATCACCGCCGTACCTTCTTTCGTAAAGATTACTTATAAAACTGCCGCCTAATTTTTTCTCCCATTTTGATTCGGCATACCAATCACTCGTCCATTTAGTTATCTTCCAGCCGGGAATTTTTCTCCCGGCTTCAAGATCAACTTTATCAACAAGCGACGAATCGTTTGAAGTGTCTCCATCGGCAAACCTTTCCGGGAATATTTGGTACCATACAATGCCTCTAGCCCATTCGGGGAATTTATCCTGAGCTTGGATATTGGAAGTTATGATCAAGCCGAACAAAAATAATAATACAAAGCATTTTGCGTTTTTCATAAAGAAAATTCTCTCTTCATAATTTCAAGAGATTCTAAAATGCTATGAGGCTGATAACCAAGTTCTGTTTGGGCTTTAAGCGTTATTAAACCCGATTTTAACGGTCGTGGAGCCGGCTGGTTTAATTCTTCCGTTTTAATTGAGGATATTAATTTTTTGTCGAGATTAAAAAAATCAGCTATTAAAATTGTAAAATCATAACGGGAAAGAAATTCCTTCCCGCCGATATTATAAATTCCCTGTTTTCTAAATTCAATTATTTTATTAATTGCCGCAACAAGGTCATCTAAAAAAGTCGGATTATTAATTTGGTCAGTCACTATTCTGATTTTTTCACCTGCCCGCACCGAATTAATTACCCACCTTACAAAATCGGGTCTGCTGTCGGCAATGCCGTATAAAACATTAGTCCGAATAATAGAATTTAACGATCCGCTTATTTTTAAAGCATTTTCACTAGCGAGTTTAGTTCTGCCGTAATATCCCAGCGGATTAGGTTTTGCATTTTCGTTGTAAGGCCCGTTTCTGCCGTCAAAAATATAATCCGAAGAAATATGAACTAAATGAGCATCCAGCACACGACAAGTTTCTGCCAAATATTCTACGCCTTTAACATTTAGCTTCCATGCATGTTCCCGTTCCGTTTCACTTTTATCAACATTTGTATATGCGGCAGTATTCACGATAAAATCAGGATAAAAGTCAAATACAACTTTTTTAATACTTTCCCTCTTAGTCAGGTCGCAGCAGATATATTCGGCATCATTATAAACTGGATTCGGCTCTATAGAACATCCGAGTAATTCTATATTACTTTTTTTCGAATAAAAATTAATTACCCTCTGCCCCAACATCCCGTTGGCGCCCACAACCAGAATTCTTTTTTTAATTATATCGTGTGAATACATCTTTCTTTAAATTGGAAAATTCTTTTAGTTCTTTATACGAAGCTGCACAACCGGCGGCAATATTGGCAATCGTCAGCGATTCATCTAAATTTTTTGTTTTAATATAATGATAAAAAAATATTGCACCAAAAACATCTCCGCAACCGATCATATTTTTTGTTTCAATTTTAAGCGATGATTTAAATGTCGAAATTATTTCTTTTCCGTTCATACTAAAAATTTTTACACCAAAAGCACCTTTTGTAACGATTATATATTTTGCACCATAGCCTAAAACTTCTTTTGCAATTTCCATTTCATCTGTTCTCATACTTAATGTTCTCATCTCATTTTCATTCACTTGGATAAAATCAACGGAAGATGCCCATTCATCAACATATGGGATTAAACGAAATTCTCTTTTTAAGTTTTCATCCAACCCGCGTGATAAAGTATGAATATCAATATAAATCAAACCTTGATATACATTTCTTAATTTTTTTATCTGATCCAGAGAAAGGTCGAAACCGGTAACCATATTAATCAATATTCCATCAAATACATTCAAATTATTAAATTCCAGTTCCAATCTCTGCGAAATACTCTCATAAGTTTCGCCTCTTTCCTTAAAATTATGCAGCGTTAAATAAACTTTGGGAATTCTTTCGACAAATTTTATATGATCTTTTTCAAAGCTCTCATAGACATTGGAAAACAAGTTATAATTTTCCTTTTGTACCGCTGTATTTAAAAATATTTTATCGTCCGATTCGGCAAAATTCTTTAATGTTAATGCAGAATAGAAAATCCCTCCTGGTTTTATCTTTTCGCTTTTCTCTTCATTTATATGATCTTCAACAGAATGACCGACAATTAATAATTTCATAATTATTTAACATCCATATTTTATAAGTGATTATGGACAAAACAAATTTTATCGCATAGGTAGAAGTAAATATTAAGGTCAAATTAAGTTATATTTACAATCCAAAACAGAATAATTAATTACAATCAAAATTACAGAAATTATAAATTTATGAAAATAGGAATTACTTGTTATCCTACTTATGGAGGAAGCGGAGTAATTGCCACTGAATTGGGAAAAGCTTTGGCATTAAGAGGACATCAAGTTCATTTCATCAGTTATGCGCTTCCGTTCAGGTTAACAAATTTTGTTGAGAATGTGGTCTTCCACGAAGTTGAAATGAGCAATTATCCTCTTTTCGAATTTCCGCTTTACAGTTTGGCTCTTGCAAGTAAGATGGTTGAAGTTGCCGAATATGAAAAACTGGATTTGTTTCATGTTCACTATGCAATACCTCATGCTACAAGCGCATATTTAGCTAAACAAATGTTGAACGGGAATAAAAGGCTTAAGGTAATCACCACTTTGCATGGAACAGACATAACATTAGTCGGACTTGAACCTTCATTTCTTCCTCTTGTAAAATTCAGTATAGAACAAAGCGACGGAGTTACTGCCGTCTCACGTTTCTTAAAAGAAAAAACGATAACTAATTATTCAATTGAAAAAGAAATAGAAGTCGTTCCTAATTTTATCGATACTGAATTATATAAACCAAACAAAGATTGTTCCTTTAGGAAACACATCGCACCTCAAGGAGAAAAGATACTCGTACACACTTCAAATTTCAGACTTGTAAAAAGAGTTCCGGATACAATTAAAATTTTTGAGAAAGTAATTCGGGAAATTCCTTCTAAGTTAGTTCTTGTGGGAGACGGACCTGACCGATCCGAATGTGAAAGATTATGCAGGCAGCTTCATTTATGCGACCATATTAAATTCCTCGGCAAACAGGACGGCCTGGTGGAAATATTAAATGCTGCCGACTTATTTTTAATCCCGTCCCAGTCAGAAAGCTTTGGTTTGGCTGCGCTTGAAGCAATGTCATGCGGCGTACCCGTAGTAAGCTCGAGTGTAGGAGGTTTGCCGGAATTAATAAGACATAATGAAACAGGCTTTATTGCTGAAATAGGTGATGTAAGCAGAATGGCAAAATATGCCGTTGATCTTTTAACAAATGACCGGAAACATAAGTTGTTTTCGGAAAATTCGCGAAAGAGAGCTGTTGAGACTTTTGATAAATCCAGAGTTATTCCGATGTATGAAGATTATTATAAAAAAATATTAGATACTTGAAATGATTATATACTGTGCCGGCCCGATTAAGGGCGATACAAAATATCAGAAATACTATAAGGAGTTAATTGAATATTTGATCTCAATCGGTCATACACCGTTATCAGAATTAAATAATGATTTTAAAACCAGTGTTCCGTTAACTGCCAAGCAAATATTTAAGAGAGATATTAAATGGATTGAAAGCAGTAAGCTGCTAATTGCAGAAGCTTCCAGCCATAGCCTTGGTGTTGGTTTTGAAATATCTTATGCCATTTATAAAAAAGAAATTCCTGTCCTGGCGGTTATTAACGACAAAGCCGCTAACGAATCGGCAATGATTGTCGGATGCGATTCCAAAAAAATAACGGTAAAGAATTATTCCGATTCAGAAGATTTAAAAAAAATTATTTCAGACTTCATTAAAAAGAACAGCTAAAATAATTGACTGAAAAAGAATTTATTTCAGGCTGGATAAAAAAAATCGAGAAAGAGGGAATTAAAAAATTCCCGGAAAATTTTATCACCAATTTTGATACGGAAAAAATTGAATTGCCGGGAATGGCCTTGGTTATAGGAGAAGAATTTTTCGGCTCCCATGAAATATTAACAGTCGATGGAAATTCATTCCTCCAATTACAAAGTCATATAAAAGCAAAATATATAGTTTATTCTAACCGTTTAAAACCAAAAGTCATCCGGATTCCCGGTTCCGAATCCGACATAAAAACAGCCGTTTCGAACTATGAAAATTACTTAGACGATATATTAAAGGAAATTAAGCTGGATTATGAAAAAATTTTCCCTGAGGGGAAAAATTCAATCTTATCGGCAAATGAAATTTTCAAAGTATTAAATCTTACCAGGTATTAGAATTAACTTGACGGATATAAGCAACAATATTTTTACTTACATAAGTTCGCTGTATGGTGAAAAAGCTGCACAGAATTTTGCCGAATTTATTAAAAAAGAACCGGTACAATATTTAAGAATAAATTCAATCAAAACCGATATAAGAAAAATTTCCCAAAAACTTTTTCAGACTTATTCCGTTGAAACGGAAAAAATACCGAATTTAAACAACGCCTTAAAAATAAAAAACAAAAGCGATAATGTAGGGAAAACGATTGAACATGTTATCGGTGAATATTATATACAAAGTCTTTCTTCGATGATTCCGCCTTTAGTACTTGCACCACAGCATGATGATCTTGTACTTGATTTATGTGCCGCGCCCGGATCCAAGACAACGGAAATTGGAGAAATGATGAACAACAAGGGAACGCTTATTGCAAATGAAATTGCATTAGATAGGGTAAAAATGCTCGTTTATAATATCGACAGAATGAACTTGATAAATGCCGGTGTAATTCATTATAAAGGAGAATGGCTAAGTAAAATTTACAACGAACATTTTGATAAAATACTTGTCGATGCGCCCTGCAGCGGTTTGGGTATAGTTCAAAAGAAAGGTGAAGTTAACAATTGGTGGTCACTTGAAAGAGCTGAAAGATTAGGCGATCTTCAACTGCGATTATTAATAGCAGCGATAAAAATGGCTAAGAAAGGAGGCGAAATTGTATATTCAACATGCACACTCACTCCGGAGGAAAATGAATTTATAATTGATAAAGTTATTCAAAAATACCCTGTGGAAATAGAGGATATCGAGCTGCCGATACAATCACGGGAAGGATTTACTTCATATAATGGAAAAATTCTTAATCCGGCAATTTCCAGGGCAAAAAGAATTCTGCCGTGGGAAGTCGATTCCGACGGTTTTTTTATTGTTAAATTAAGAAAAACTGGCGGAACCATTTCACCGGAAATGACACCGCCGAAATCAAAAAAGCTGAAAATGCTTAGTTATGATAAGGCTGAAATAAAGAAAATACTTGCCAACATAGAGGAAGAATTCGGAATAAACAGCGATATATTAAGAAAATTTAAATACATTATTAAAAGAAACGATATTTACTTCATCGAAAAAGACTGGGAAGAAAATTACCCGGATATATTTGAAAGAATCGGAACACGTTTCGGCATAATTGATAAAAGCGGGAAAGTTATTTTGCATACACAAGCTTCCCAAGTATTGCAGAATTTCATAATAAGAAAGATTTATGAAATTGAAGAACCGGATGAATTAAGAACATATCTTGACGGAGGTACAATTAAAAATAAAATAGCCGAAACCGGTCAGTGCGTTGTGAAATATAAAGATAAAATTTTAGGAACTGCAATTGTAACAGGCCAGGGGATAAAAAGCAGGTTCCCCCGTTCAAAAAGAACTCAAGAAATTTTGATACAATAATTATTCTTCACCTTCCTCTTTTTTTCCCCTTTCTTCCCTAGCCTTCGGCTTTCCTCCGCGTTTGTTTTATATATACTTCATCATTTTTCCTTTCAAAAGATAGAACTTAAGTATTTGTATAATTTGATTAATTTAAAAAGGCGAACATAAAGTTCGCCCTCTTAAATCAAGCTGAATAATTAACTATACATCGTAATATAAAGCGAATTCATAAGGATGCGGCTGCAAAGCCATCTGTTTAATTTCCTTTTCTGTTTTATATGTTATCCATGTATCAATTACATCCGTTGTAAATACATCTCCCTTAAGAAGATATTCATGATCTTCTGAAAGAGCTTTCAAAGCTTCATTTAAACTTCCCGGAGTAGTAGGAACATCTTTTAGTTCTTCCGGAGACAAATCATAAATATCCTTATCTAGCGGATCACCCGGATCAATTCTATTTATAACTCCATCCAGACCTGCCATCAGCATAGCGGAAAAGGCAAGGTACGGATTGCTTGAGGGATCCGGACATCTGAATTCCAACCTCTTTGCTTTAGGATTCGATGAATACATAGGAATTCTAATAGAAGCACTTCTATTACGCTGGGAATAAGCCAGGTTTACAGGTGCTTCAAATCCCGGCACTAATCTTTTATAAGAATTTGTTGTCGGATTTGTAAAAGCCAGTAAAGATGCCGCATGCTTTAACAACCCGCCAGTAAAATATAAAGCCATTTCACTTAAACCTGCATAACCGGAACCGGCAAAAAGAGGTTTTCCTTTTTTCCAAAGACTTGTATGAACATGCATACCGCTTCCGTTATCGCCCAAAATGGGCTTAGGCATATAAGTAACGCTCTTGTTATTTTTCTTTGCAGTATTTTTCACTATATATTTAAATAACAATAGTTGATCGGCCGCCTTAACAAGAGGCTCAAAGCGCAAGTCAATTTCGCACTGACCGCCGCTGGCAACTTCGTGATGCTGCGCTTCAACATCAATACCGCAATTCATTAAGTTAACCACCATTTCATTTCGCAGATTCATTAATGCATCGGTCGGGGGTACCGGGAAATAACCTTCTTTGTACCTTGGTTTGTATCCTAAATTAGGGTCTTCATCCTTGCCGCTGTTCCATCTTCCTTCAACCGAATCCACAAAATAAAAGCTGCCGTTTGGTTTCGAATCAAAACGGACGTCATCGAAAATGAAAAATTCTGCTTCGGGTCCGAAATAAACCGTGTCCGCTATACCGGTCGATATCAAATACGATGCAGCTTTCTGAGCAATATTCCTCGGACATCTTGTATATTTTTCTTTTGTTGCGGGCTCGTAAACGTCACATATTAAGCTTATAGTAGGAACGTCAATAAAAGGATCGAGAAACATCGTGGCCGGATCAGGAATAATCAACATATCGCTTTCATTAATGGCCTTCCAGCCGCGTATAGAAGAGCCGTCAAAGCCGAATCCGTCTTCAAACGAACCTTCGTCAACTTGCGAAACCGGAACCGTAAAATGCTGCCACTGTCCGGGAAAATCCATAAACTTCAAGTCCACAAACTTTATGCCGTTTGTTTGAATATATTTCAAAATTTTTTCAACAGGTGAATTTACCTTTCCCATATACTTTCCTTATAATTTATTATTTAAAGATGTTAATTAGATTTCTATTTCAGTTGTTTCTTTAATTGTAGATAAAACGAATGTTGTTTTTGTAGAAACAACACCAGGCCATGACTGGATTTCATTTAAGAGTTTCTCCAGAGACTCAGTATTTTTAACAATTGCTTTTAAAAGATGAGAGCCTTCGCCCAGAACCGAATGGCATTCTATAATTTGTGTAACTTTTTCAACTTTTGATGTAAGAGTTTTATAAAACTTTGAGGATTCCATAGTAACAAGGATATATGCCATTATATCATACCCAAAAGCTTTTTTATTTACCTTTGCAAAATATCCTTCGATAATTCCTCTTTCTTCCAACTTATGGAGTCTTTCACTTACCGAGGGAATTGATAAACCAATAGATTCGGCTATTACATTTCTCTTGGTTCGTCCGTTTTTTTGGAGAGTATTTAGAATTTTAATATCTAAGTCGTCTAACATTGGTTACCTTATTTTTTTAGGAATTAACAAATTATTGGCTTGAAATATAAGGCATTCAGTTTTGTGAAGCAACTATGAAACGGAGGGAATTTAAATTATTAGCTAATAAATAAAATCCCTTATTTTACTATAAAAGGATTTATTTATTTTTAATTTAAATTAATAAACCAAACTGTTCAACAATAGATACTATGGGGTGTTAAAAGTCACATCAGATACTTAATTTAACGTAAGTAAACAACTATCAAATTATTATTGTAAATATTCCGTTTTTTATTTCGGCGACTTTCCCTTTGGGTGTAATTGTAGAACTGAAAGAGCCGTTAAACTTTCCGGTAATTCTCAGCTTATTTTTGATATACTCGACTTTGGTTATAACAAGTTTAAAAGATTTGGAAGTTATTTGCCAATTTGCCTTTTGTCCTTTTCCAAAAACACTATAGTTTGCGGTTTCCCCTTCCGAATTTCTACTTTCACTTTTATCCATACCGAACCATACTGTCAGGTCTTGTCCGGAAAGATTCACCTTGTCTCTAGTATCAATATTTATATGCGTTCCTTCATTCAACAGAGCACTTGAATTGGCAGATAATTCCTTGAGTGCAATATCAAATCCTATCATCTGCTGCTTCTTTTGCCCGTTATATTCACATCTTAAACTTAGTAAAATATCATTTCGTTTTGTAAGAGTAATTGAACTAATTGGAAGTTTGATATTTTCCCCGTTAAATAAAAAACTAATTTTACCGTTGTTTTCGTTTTGGGCAAACATTGAAGATAATCCGAGTAAAATAATAATAATTATTTTTTTCATTATAATTCTCCAAATTTCTCTTTAATACAGTATTCTAATAAAATCATAAGTTCGTGCTTTTAATATAAAACAGGTTGGAATTATAAGGAAGGAAATTGAGCATATTACAATTACTATTAGGTTTTTTTAATTCCAAATTGAGTATAATAAGTACCATTTTTTTTAACAGCTTCGAACAAATCCAAGTTTTTTTGAGGACGGTTTTGAAGTTTATGGAATAAATGATATTGAACCGCAATATTGTTAAGAGATAACGTTTTAATTCCGCATAAATTCAACCTGTATTCAACATCGGAATCCTCACCTACCGATGGGGCTTCATATCTTTCATCAAAGCCATTAATCTTCAAAATATCTTCTTTATTAATTGAAAAATTGCAGCCCAGCAATCCTCTCTTTTTAGAGTTAAAATATTCTCTTAAAAATTTATTCCTAAAATAAAATCCTTTCTCGACATCAAAAGACCGTCCAAAAAATCCGTCACTAATGAGTTTAAATTTGCTGTTTTCCAAAAATCCGTCTTTGATCTTTTGCGGCGTTAAAAGATCTGTAAATTTTTGTGATAAATTTACTCTCCGTCCCGTAAAACAAATTCCATTTTTCCTACTTTTATAATGTTCCTTTACAAATTCGGAATGCGGTACACAATCAGCATCAATAAATATAAGTAATCCGGAATTGGCAGAAATAATCGCTCTGTTTAACATTTTATTTTTGCGAAAGCCGTAATCCTCCTGCCAAAGATGTGTTAATGGGAATGAGAGTGGTTTGGAAATTTTCTCGACATCGCGGACGACTTCCGGATTTGATCCGTCATCCGCAACTATAATTTCGAAATTTCTGAAAGTTTGTCTTTCAAAGCCCGCCAAAACTAACTTTAAATAATCCGGCCGGTTGTAAAAAGCAAGAATAACAGAGACTTGTATCATCTTTGTTATTCCTCTTCTTTATTTTTTCTTTGTTTATCTTTTTCCTTGTTGCGAAAATAAGCATTTTTATCCGGCTCCACTTTAGGCGGTTTTTGAGGTAAAGGAATACGTTTTTTCTTCGCCTTAATTTTTATCTTTTCTTTTTTAATCATAAATAAAATTCTTTAATCATTTGCAGTTTTTACAAATAAATTAAAATAACGAATATATAAATGGGGCTAAGGCCGAGCCCTGAGTTATCACAATTAAAGCACCGAGCAACAATAAAAATATTAAAATAGGAGCCAGCCACCATTTTTTTCTTACTTTTAAAAACTGCCATAATTCAGACACTACTGATAATTTTCCCATTTACACCTCATGTTAAAATCAGAATTAAAATATTTACTGTCCTTCAAAGAAGCTAAAACTGTCTTTCATAATCTACTGGATCAAATTTCTTCTTTTCACGTTTTTGCCAGTATGAATTTTTCGATTTATCAATTTTTAGATCAAGAAAATCTTTTCTAATCAATTTTACCAATAATCCGATTGGTGTTATTGCAAAATAAAATAAAATAGTTAAAATTACCCTGGTCATTATCCAACCAAGTATGATTGATAACGACATCCAAATTTTATTAAACGGTTTTAATATTCCCGGAACAGCTAAACCTATTATGATAAGTAAAACCCCAATAGTTCCGAAATAGGGGAAAGAATTTTTCTTAGTAATAAATAATAATACTGCAAGCAATAAGAAAGCTATACCAATTGTTAAGCCGAATTTTCTTAAATCTTTTTTTGATTCCTTTATTTCTTTTATTTCATCCAGTATCATAAATTTTAATTGAATTAATTAATCAAGTACGAATTCTTTTTTCCAGTTCGAATCATTAACAAGCGATTGTTGTTCATCTTTATTCAGAAGGAAATTTCCGATGATAAGATGATCCATATTTGTTCTCATAAAACACTTATAGGCATCTTCCGGTGTACAAACAATCGGCTCGCCCCTAACGTTGAATGACGTATTAATAACAACAGCGTATCCGTATTTGTTTCTAAAATTAGATATTAAATTATAAAATAATGGATTAGTTTCCTTATGCACAGTTTGAATTCTTGCTGAATAATCTATATGAGTTACAGCAGGGATATCTGATCTAGCAACATTCAACTTTTCTATTCCGAATAGCGATTTTTCCTTTTCGCTCATAATTTTTCTTCTTTTTTCTATAACATCGGCAACAAGAAGCATATATGGGCTTTTGGTTTTAATATTAAAATAATCCGAAACATTTTCTGCAAGAACTGATGGAGCAAACGGCCGGAAGCTTTCCCTAAATTTTATTTTTAAATTCATAACTTCCTGCATTTTAGGTGAACGGGCATCCCCGATTATTGATCTAGCTCCAAGTGCTCTGGGTCCAAATTCCATTCTCCCCTGAAACCAGCCGATAACTTTTTCCTGTGCAATTAAATCAGAGGCAGTATCCGGAATTTTATCCCGATCAATTTTATGATAAACAATTCCATCTCGACTAAAAAAATCTAATATTTCTTCATCAGTGTATTCAGGTCCGAGATAAGAACCCTGTTGAGAATCCTCTTCTCCAGACGTTTTTCTAGGATTGTTAAGATACTTATACCATCCTGCAAAAGCAGCGCCTAAAGCACCGCCGGCATCTCCGGCGGCAGGTTGAATCCAGATATTTTCAAATGGTCCTTCGCGTAATAATTTTCCATTTGCAACGCAGTTTAAAGCAACACCGCCGGCAAGAGTAAGATTTTTCATCCCGGTTTTTTTATAAACATATTTGCCTATCTTCATAACAATCTCCTCAGTTATATCTTGAAGCGAACGGGCTAAATCCATTTCTTTTTGAGTAAGATTTGATTCCGGTTTTCTTGGTCTGCCTCCGAATAATTTATTAAACTTATCATTAGTCATTGTAAGCCCGGCGCAGTAATTAAAGTACTCCATATTCAATTTAAACGAACCGTCTTCTTTAACGTCTATTAATTCGCGCAAAATTAATTCTTTATATTTCGGTTCTCCATATGGTGCAAGTCCCATTACCTTATATTCGCCGGAGTTTACTTTGAAACCAGTATAATATGTAAAGGCAGAATAAAGTAAGCCTAATGAATGCGGGAATTTTATTTCTTCAATAAGCTCAAATTCATTACCTTTGCCGATACCGAAACTTGTAGTTGTCCATTCCCCCACCCCATCCATTGTTAAAATTGCAGCCTCCTGAAAAGGAGATGGGTAAAATGCCGATGCTGCGTGAGATTCATGATGTTCGGGAAATATTATCTTCCCGTCAAAAGACAATTCTTTTTGAATATAATCTTTCATCCAGAGTTTCTGCTTAATCCACAGGGGCATTGCTTTAATAAAAGATTTAATCCCCGCCGGCGAGTAAGTTAAATAAGTTTCAAGTAGGCGTTCGAACTTAAGAAAAGGTTTATCGTAGAAAGCAACTAACTCTAATTGCGATGAAGTAATTCCGGCGTATTTCAAACAAAACTTAACGGCATTTATTGGAAAATTATAATCATGCTTCTTCCTTGTAAACCGTTCTTCTTGAGCGGCTGCAATTATTTTTCCATCCTTAACCAGGCAGGCTGCACTATCATGATAAAAAGCAGATAAACCTAAAATATACATTTTTAAAGTGAATTAAATTATTAAAATTATTCACTCTCAATATACATAATTATAAAATTCTATCAAGGATTTATATTAAGGCTTTTTAAATAAGGCTCAACCCAATCAACATTAGGCGTCATCAAAGGTGCTGCCGTTAATCTTCCCCCGAAACCCAAATAACGAAATCCGAAAGCATTTACTTGAGTTACCGGAATTTGTCTCAACACAGGACCATTTATAACTATACCGAATTTTTGGGCAAGTTTTACGGTATAATCAGTAATTGCCTTATGCTCTTTTTGTATCTCTAAATTTCTTCTAAGGTCATCCTTAACTTTGTCAAACGGCTGCGCTAATTCTTTTCTTGCAGCCCTTTTACCTATAAGTTTAAATATGGAATATCCCCCCTTAATTTTTAACGGACCGTAAACATCCCCAACCTTCATTGAAGCTGCAATTCTTCCTATTTCTCCATGCAGAGTAATAGGGAAATATCCAAATTCACCGCTGTCCTTTTTTGTCCAGCTTCTTTGAGTATACATAAAAGCCAGTTTCTTAATATCTACACCTTTTTTTAAATCATTCAATATTTTGTCTATAACTTGAGTATTACGGTTAAACACTTCTACTATATTTACTTCTTCGGGGTAAAAGTTATCATGGTTATATCTTCGATAATAATTATATAACTCCTGATTACTGATTTTTGCCGAGTCAAGAAATTTATTTTTTAAAATTTGTGCAAGATAATTCTCTCTCCATTCATGTAAATCTCTT
>CAZCFZ010000092.1:0-14673 GCA_964498065.1 uncultured Ignavibacteriaceae bacterium | reverse complement strand
CAGAGTCAAACAAATTTTTGCAGTAGTATTATTTGCTATAGCCGTAAAGTTAATTATTGGTGTTATATAATGGAAAGAGGATATCTGATGTTAAATGTTAAAAAAAATATTATTGCTGTTATTGCTTTTTTTACGGTAACTAGTTCACTTTTATTTGGTCAGCAAAAAGTTAATTGGAATGGTTACCTCCAGTATCGTTTTTCGGATAACTATGTGAATCAAACGAATTTTTCAGTTAGAAGAGCAAAATTCTGGGTTGACGGTTTATTGCCAGTTCACGAAGGAAACTGGGGTTATAAATTACAGGCTAATTTTCTACAGAATTCTAAATATCTATTTGAACTTCAAGATGTACTTGTAAATTATAAAACACACAATTTTGAAATTACTGCCGGCCAGTTCGTACCTGATTTTAGTCTGCAAAGAAAACAACCCGACTATATTATACCGCTCGATGAAAGAGCAGACGTTGTTAATTCACTTGTTCCGGGTGCCGAAACTATGGCAAGAGATATAGGGGTTGAATTGAAATTAAACGAAAACAAAACCGGTTCTATTAGTTTCGGATTCTTTAATGGGAATGGTGCAAATACTGTTTCAGATAAGAAAAATTTCTTATATGTGAGCCGTGGAAATTTATTCTTTCTTAATAATTCCGAATCTAAATTAGAATTGGGTTATAACCTTTCTTATCGTGACGCGCATGATTTACAATTCAGTAAAATTTTTGGTAATAATTATTCTTTTACCGGCAATGACTTCAGGTTTGGCTTCGAGGGAAAATTAAACCTCGGTGATTTTGAATTACAATCCGAATACATTGCGGCACATCTCGGCAATCAAAATGCTTATGGTTTTTATGCGATTGCCGATTATCTTTTTGCAAAAAAGAATTTCATTATACTCTCTGTTGAACAATATAATGACTTAAATCCGGCAACAGTTGATGACCCCTGGTATGTAGTCGGTTATTCTTATCTGATAAAAGGAAATGATATTAAGCTTTCATTAGATAACAAATTTCAGTTTGCATCAAATAAAACAAATGCACTTACAACTTTACAAATTCAATATTTTTTTAATTAAAAATTCGGAGAAATAATTATGGTTAATCCACAAGATTGGTTAGAGTTCGGACAAAAATTTCACGGGCACAAGTGTCCGGCAATGCCGCTGGGCTTACGTGTAGGCGCTGCTGCAATGAATAAGCTTGGAGTCGATAGAGCTAAAGACGGACAAATTCTAGCATTCGTAGATTTGGGTGAAGATCATTGTGCTACCTGTTATGCTGATGGGCTTCAGGTAATTATGGGAACCACTTTCGGCAAAGGCAACATCAAAAAAACACATAAAGGTAAATGGGCTGTTACAGTAGTCGATAAAAAAACAAAAAAAGCTGTGCGAGTAACACCAAAGGCTAAAGCAATGCTCGCTAACAAACAAACACCTTTCTTCAAAGATTACAGGGAAAAAGGCATTCCGGCAAGCCAGGTTCCATCGGATGTTGTAGATCCGTTGGTTGTAAAAGTAATGAGTGCACCGCAGGAAATGTTGTTAAATATTTCCGAAGTGTTTGACTATGATTTGCACGAAACACCTCACAGCTTTAATAGTTTTGTATGCGAAGAATGCGGGGAGATGACCGTAATGGAATACGGACGCGTTAAGATGGATAAAAAAGTTTGTCAGGATTGCTTGGTAAAATAGTTAGAAGGAGCCGTCTTGGGTAGTTATTTATTCCTGTTGAATATCTAAGGCGGTTTCCATAACTTTTTTAACCATAAGTAAATTGAATAAATATGAATGTTTATCATTTACCGTCAATATTAGCTTTCACGATAAATTTCTGCATCTCCTTCATTATACTTTTGGATAATCCTAATTCAAAAGTAAAAAATAAAATTTAGGATATTAAATGTTACTTGAACTTCATCACCATAAAGAAAAATTAAGCGCAGGCAGAATATTAATAACATCCATAATATGTATTTAGCCGCAATATTTATAGGCGAGAATGTTGTAACTATATTACAAGGAAATGATTGTTTGTTAATTTTTATATCTCCAGACAATCCCACATTGGTTGCGAGAGCTTGATGGTTGGGACTAACGTAAATATTGATAAGACTATAGGGGCAGGTCAACAGTTTAAAATTAATTTATCCAGCGTATTTAACCGCATCTAATTTTCTTATAGGATTGGTTTTTTTTTCTTCTAATTCTCTAAAAAATATTTTAGTGTTTCATCCTTAATTTTATTGAAGTATAATTTAGCTTTTTCATTATCTCCTCTAATTGTATAGAGGCGAAAGAGGTCTGCATAAATTAAATCATTATCAGTTGAATTTTCATAATGGCTTTTTTCATCAATCTTTCTTCCGGGGGTCATTTTATCCAATTTATTTATTTCATCCGGTGTTATACTATGATAAAATATATTAGGCATATTTCCTCCTATTATCTATTTTTATCATTATTCTTCAATAATTTTAATCAAGTGAACACAATAATTTTATTATATATTTCATTTTAATAATTTACTATTTTTATCCGGAATTTATACAGATACTCTTATGAAAAAATATTATATCATTTTTTTTATTGCATTTATTTTTGTAGATATAGTAATATTTCTGTTATATAATAAATATCATCATTTTCCGGAATACGTAAAAAGCCAACTCATCACTAAAAGCCTTGAAGAACAAACAAAATTATTACCAAGTTCTTCTCATCCTCTTAAAACATCTGAGTCAAAAAATATTTTTATATACGATACCAGCATTGTAATAAATAATTTTCCAAAATTACCTCATATAAATTTTGTTGCCCTTAATGCTTCTGCGATTAAGGATTCGGTTAATCGAATTGGCTTTATTAATTACTTGCAATTATCGCGGATAAAAAAAGAATCTGATACGGTATTAATTTACTGGACATTAAACTCGGGTATTTATAGCCATAAGCTTAAAAAGATAATTTATAAGACAAAAGAAATAAGTACATTTAAATATCACCGGACTTCTAAAGGATGGGTTGGCGGTAATTCAAGTATTATTTGGATGGATAATTCAGGCGTTAAGTAATTTAAATTTTTAATGTTAACATTTAATTTTCAGTGTAAGTCTTAAGTAAAATTAATCCACCTTAATTTTTTTACTCGGTTCATCATGTTGTTTTAAATAGTATATTTTTCATCCGGTAATTAGCAAAAAATATTATTAAGGTTATGAATATATAATTCTCCGCGATATTTAAACTCGGGGATTTTGTAAATACAATTAGACACGCATGTGGCCAAATCGAAATGATAAAGGATTTTTAATGAAAAATAGTTTTGCAGCCGCATGCATATTTACGTTACTTTAATAAATAATGTATGCTGAATAAGTAAAAGTTAGGCAATAATCAAAATATATTTATCTGTAATAATAAAAAGTAAAAAGAATCCACTACCAAGACTTTGTAATATTTCTTCTCATTAAAGAATATTTCACTTCAAATGTTAAAATTATCGATAATTTAATTACCTCTTCCGTAATCGAAATGAAAGAATTGGAGGTTAATAAAGAGAATGTCGGTATCGTTTAGACAGCATCCTGGATTTTGAATCAATAAAATACAATTTTAAAAAAAATGAAGTCGATCCGAACTTACCTAAAAAGCAAAACACCCGCTTCAGCAAACAATCGGTCCAGCAAAACTTGAGATGAAAATTTCACAGGTCTAAGTCTTTATCTTGTTAAGTAAATAGTTGACGTTTTAACGGTGAGATTTTATGTATCACCCAAAAAGGGGAAGGGGCAAAGTTTATTGCGGAAAATACCGTAAATGCAGAAAATATAAGATATTAACATATTCCTTTAAATCCCGTATTATGCAAAGACAGGTTTGGATATACTAAACAAACGCATAATATTTTCGAAAATAATTGTGACGTCTATAATTGTGCTGTTTTATGCTTAATAATTTAAGGAGGCTTGGATTTTAAGGCTTCCCCCGAAGCAAAAACAAGGGTTAATAAAATAAATTATATGTAAATCGTATAAAGAAAATCGCGACGTCGCTGATGATTTAATGTTTTCCCGTTTTAAATTAGCGAGGCTTATCATGTTCTCGGTAATAAAAAAATATTTATTCCATTTCGGTTTTTTGATAACGATAGTGTTTATCCTAATCGAATTCATCGGATATTTTTCGCTAGGTGGAATTAAACTTAGTTCGGATATTCATGCCTTTTATCAAAGTAAAGATCTGGTTTTAATAGGTCTAGTCGGATCATTGGCAATGGTACTCTTGCTAGTTATCCATTTGCAATTTAGTTTTTATAAGCCGTTATCCGAACTGTCCAAAAAATTAAAATTAATGGCAGATAAAGATTTTTCTTCGATAAGCAGGGCTTTAACCGAAATGGCTCACGGAAATTTGACGACGGGTATAAAGCTGGAAGCCAATTCCATTAGAACTTCTGCGAACGGAAAAATCGGAGAAATGACGGCGGGTTTGAACCAAATTATTGAGAATTTAAAGGAAGCAAGCAAAGAATTTAATTCGGCAACCGACAATCCGTGTCAGAGACTTCTATATGTAGGAGCCGATTCTTATCTTGAAGGAAGAGCCTGCGGCGAGGCAATGGGTAAGGCTTTGAACGGCAAAGGCCGAGTTGCCATAATAGTAGAAAGTTTAAATATCATAGGACATGAGCTTAGAAGAAAAGGATTTCTCAATTTAATAAAAGAAAAATTCCCTTCAATAGTCCTCGTCGATACTGCCGAAACAAATCTTAATAGTGAAGTAAGTTATGAAGTAACAAAGGATCTCTTAAAAAAGCACTCGGATTTAAACGGTATATACGTAACTTACGGCGGTGCTGTGATTGCAAAAGCCGTGAAAGATCTGAACAGGGACGGTAAAGTGAAAATTATATGCCATGATCTGGACAACGACACGATGGAATTTGTGAAAGAAGGAACGGTAACCGCTACACTGGGGCAGGATGTTTTTGGCCAGGGTCACGATCCGGTTATACATTTATTCAATCATATTGTTAATAATTGGGTCCCGGTTCAGCCCAGAATGCTTACTAGTATGGACCTTGTCACTAAAGAAAATTATAATCAATTCTGGCAGCCGGGTAGGGGTATAATAGAAACTAAACAGGTAGCCTCAAGAAGAGCGAAACCGATAAGAAAATCAGACAGACCTATAAAAATTGCCGTTCTGGGTAGATCTTTAACTCCGTTCTGGGATGATTTTAAAAAAGGTGTTGATGCTGCGAGCAATGAATTAAGACAATTTAATGCTACCGTTGATTGGATAATTCCGAAAGGCTCTCATGATAACGGCAAAATAAATGTAACAGCCGAAATATATGGACCAGCCGTTGAAGAGTGTATAAATAATAATTACCAAGGCATCAGCACCGGCATTTTTGATAATAAATTAATACCTTTCATAAATAAGGCCGTTGATAGAAAAATAAGTGTGGCTGCTTTTAACAGTGAACCTATGAGCTTGCGCAGTTTGTTTGCTACCTTCATAGAAAAAGCTAACAAGCTTCTTGATTTAAGTCAGAACCTTTCTTCTGCTGCACAACAATCTGCAGATACTTCAAATTATAATGCGGAAGCCGTACAAAATATGGCTAAGAGTTTGAATGAAGAAGCGACGTCTGTAAGTACAGCAAATACAAATATGACTCAAATTGCTGCCTCGATAGAGCAAATAGCGGTTGATTCGCACGAACAAAAGAAAGCTGCGGAAAAAGTATCCGCTTCGGCAATGGAAATTTCTAATGCTATTGATTCCGCAAATTCGAGCGCTTCAATGGTTGTTACTGCTTCGGCCGAAGCTATTGAGGTAGCAAAAAACGGATCAAAAACGGTTATGAAAAATCTTGAACAAATGAAGACTATTGAGGAAACCGTAAATAAATTTGCTTCAAAAATTGAAGGCATGGCGAAGCAGTCGGAACAAATTGAGGAAATCATTGAAACAATAGAGGAAATTGCGGAACAAACCAATCTCCTTGCTTTAAATGCGGCCATCGAAGCAGCCAGGGCAGGTGAACACGGAAGAGGATTTGCGGTAGTAGCGGACGAAGTAAGAAATCTGGCCGAAAGATCTGCGGCTGCCACCAAACAAACTTCCAGTCTGATTATTAAAGTTCAGAATGACATGAAAGAAGCTGGAGAGTCTGTTAAACTGATAGTCGAAAAAGTCAAAGAAGGGACCGAGATAGCCAATCAGTCGGGAGCTGCGATAGATAAGCTGTTGAATACGTCTCAAAATGTTAACATACAAATAAATACAATGGCTGAAGCAAACGATGCCGTGGCTAATATAATGTCTGGATTGCTGGAATCCATTAATAAAATAGCCGGCGTTATAGAACAAAACATGAGCGCTACCGAAGAGCTGAGTGCCAGCGTACAACATACCGTAGAAATGATAAACAATGTGGCGGGAATAAGTGAGTTTAACGCAAATACAATTAACGAAATATCCGAAAAAACTATAAAGGCTACCAAGCAGGCACAGGAAGTAGGGAATGTTGCCACCGGACTTTCGGGTATGGCAAATGAGCTGCAGGCAGCAACAGCACAGTTTAAAATCGACACCGACGGTTTAAGTATGAATTGAACATACGTTCCGTCTAATAAATAGTTATTTTCATTACGAAAATGGAATGAGTGCATTGTCCGGTTTGAAAATTTAAACATCGAGATATAGATCTGGGAACAGGGGGTTGATATGGATTCCATATGATCGGAAAATCTACTTTGTAACTTTTTCCGGGCTGTATTAGTCGGGTAGGCCAAACATTGCCCGACCTACTTTACCATAAAACTTATTCTGAAGATATCGCATCCATCTTTTATTTATTCACTAGAAGCTTTAACTGCATTTTTTGCTGTTTCAATATCCTTAACAACATCATTCCTTAACAATGCCCAATGAAAACGAAGGTGGTCGTTTTCTTTCCAGTTTTTTCTGTCCTGTTCGCTTAAATGAACCAAAGGCATATCTTTATAAAGCGGGCGTGTTATGGCGATGATCTTATCCCAATAGATTAAGGCATTTTCCAAATGTTTTACCGCTTCCAGTTTATATTCTTTGTTACCGTTTGTACGGAATAATTGAAGTGCAACTCCGCCTTTAATTTTTTCCGCAAAAAATAAACCTAAATTTGCCCAGGCTTTTACGTCGGCAACTTCGTATTTCACCGGAGAATCTTTCTTAATATCGACGCTTTTTACTAACTTCAGGGCTTTACTACAGTCTTTGACAAGCATTCGGGCAAGCACAGGAGGAGTAATCTTATTACCGAGATTCTTTTCGGAAGATATTTCTTTAACATATTCGGCTATTGAAACATAATCCGTATCAAGCGGCGGATGATTAATTTGCCGGTCAACCGTAATAAATTCCACTCTTTTATCGGCAGGATTTAATGCCATAAATCCCTCCGCGTATAAAGTAAAATCCCAACTGCAGTCAAATGATGATGCCAAACGGAGTGGTGTTTTTCCCGCGAGCGAGTATGCCTTGAATAAAACAGCCGCGCTTTTACCGTATCTACGAACAAATTCGTCTTTAAAAACTTTATCCGGCGTTTTTGGATTATACAACAACCTTCCCCATAATTTATAAAACAACCATTGCCGCTGGAATGCATATTTCCAGTTTATCGCCGGGTCGGGTTTTGTAAAGTAATCCTTTGCGGGTATATAAGTTTCGGACCCGATAATGTAGCCCCCGACATAGATGTGATAGTTTCTTCTTATATGGGCCCTGATAAAATCAGCTACTCCCCAGCGCAGACAGAAAAAATCTTCATTCCGTACGGTCCAGATAATCTTATAATCTTTGGGTTCCGGCGAAAAATATGTACCGTATAATTTACCGCCGTGTACCTTAATTAACTTTGTGGTAGAGTGTCCGTGAGACCAGTTGAATTTAAGACTTGCCCATATAGGTTTAATGAAACATTTTAATTTTGCCTCTTGTTCAATTTCCGAACGGGTGATCTTCTCCATCTGGACAGTAGTTTTTCCAAGCGATCCGGTATTTCCGGAAAAAGGAATCCGGTGAAGTAATTTTGATTTTCTGTCGGCCAAACGCATTCCTTCGATAATCGTTGCTTTTATCCAATCTTCTCTTTGCTGCGGCGTCATTCTTCCCATTCCTTCGCCGAGGGTAAGTCCGAACCCGGTAAGATTCGGGTATTCGTTAAGAACCTGAGTAACGCACTCACGCGTATAACGCTTTATAATTTCGGATGTATCTCCCTTAACAAAAAAGTCATGTTGCAAATTAAACATCTCAACATCATGAGCTTTTGCAAACTGCGGAGTTACAAAGATGTTGAAGGGGACAAGATAAACGTCGATTCCCCGTTCCTTTGCCAATCTGAAAATTCCGTGGAATAATTTTTTCCATTCTTTCATCTGATTGTTGGTCCACGGACTTGCTTCCGGGAAATTTTTCGGCTTAATCAGAAAAGGATAGGGATGCAGATTCCAAAGTGTGAGAACGTTGAATCTGTTCCTGCACATCATGTCCAGAAAAGCTTTCCAGAAATTTATATCCTTGCATGTTTTCGAATGAAGCGAGAGTGCATAACTGTGGCGGTAAGTGTCCCACGGCAGATCGAATTTAATTGCCCTGAAAGCCAGTAGCGGAGACTCCCGTTTTACTTTTAAATCTTTTAGGCGAATTTTATTCCCCAAATCTTCAGCAATCGAATTACAGCCGTATATTATTCCCGTTCCGTTACCGCCTTTAATTACAATATCTCTTTTCCCCGGATTTATTTCGAAGGCTTCGGGTTTCAAATTCTGTGAGTCGATTTTAAGAGTAATTCGAAAATCGGGTTTATCATTTGCTATAACGTATCCCTGTTCCGACAGAGCTTTTTGAAGAACACCCGCCGCATATTTCGTTTGAACGGATTCGTCTTCGGAAACTATTTTTACATTTTGTGCAAAATTGGATTGTAATACCGAAATTAGAAAGACTAATAGGCCGAAAAAGAATTTCTTCATAAAAAGAATCCTGTTTTAGAATTTTAAATCTGTAAAATATATTTAATTTAACCGTCATATTCGCCAAAAACAAGATCCGGTATAAAATTAAGAATTTTTATCGATTAAATATTTTGGCATGAAATACTATCTCAATGGATAAATCCATTGTTAATAAAGTATCCTGTTGTTGTAAGAAACATTAGCAAATTTAATTATTGACGAAATCTTATAATACCGTAGCAAACAGATAAGCCAATTACACGAATATATCTATGGCTTTATAAATATGCAGTCAATAGAATAACATCAAAAATTATATTGTTCGGATAAATATAAAAATATTTTTAAATTTGTATTATAATAAACAAATACCTGCTGCAATATTGTCGACAAAAAATAAAATTCATCCAAAATTATATCCAGCAATTAAATTAAGAGTTCGAATATGAAAAAAATCGTATACATCCTTGCATTTTCATTTTTAAGTATGATTCCAATGGCAGCTCAGAACGGTGGCTGTAACAAAGATATTAAAGATCCGCGCGGAAAAATGAAACCGTGGGAAAAAGGTGCATTTGAAACAGGCAAGTATCGCAATGTATTTCTAGAAGCAGGTTATAAGCAGAAAGATATTGATGCTAAGCTGGCTAAAGCCTACTATGATGTTTTTGAAGGACCGAACAGAGTTTATTTCGAAGTCGGCGATTCCATGGCTTATATTTCGGATTTGAAAAATCACGACGTGCGTACCGAAGGTATGTCTTACGGTATGATGATAGCCGTTCAGTTGAATAAGAAGGATGTATTCGACCGTCTCTGGCGCTGGGCAAAAAAATATATGCAGCACCAAAGCGGTCCGTGGAAAGATTATTTTGCATGGAGCGTGAAACCGAAAACTGGGATTCATAATTCCGAAGGCGCCGCATCCGACGGTGAGTTGTATTTTATAACGGACTTGCTGTTTGCATCCAACCAGTGGGGAAATAATACGGGAATAAACTATTACGCCGAAGCGCGCAGAATTCTCGATGCTATGTGGAGCAAGAACGGCAAGGACGGAGTTACCAATATCATAAATACGAAAGAAAAAAAGATTACGTTTGTTCCCAATAGGTCCGGATACAACTGGACGGATCCTTCTTACTTCTTGCCTGCATTTTATGAAGTATGGGCGTTATATGCTAAAGACGGTCATGCTGAATTTTACAGGGAATGCGCCGATACTGCACGCCAATTTCTTCACAGGGCATGTTCTTCACCAACCGGTTTGAACGCCGATGCAACCGAGTTCAGCGGGGCTCCCAGAACATTCCGTCGTTTCCACAGTGATTTTAGGTTCGATTCCTGGCGCGTCCCGATGAATATTGCCATGGATTATTCCTGGTTTGCAAAAGATAAAAAATGGCAGCAGGATTACTGTAGACGCCTTCAGAATTTCCTCTATTGCCAGGGAATTAATTCATTTGTAGATCAATATAATTTGGACGGAACGCGTCCTAAGTTTATTATGCCTGCCGGCGGATACAGGAAACTTCGTCATTCGCTGGGATTTGTTGCAACCGCCGCCGCCGCATCAATTATGGGAACGCAAGCTAAGAGCTGGAAATTTGTCGATGCCGTATGGAACGCAAAACTAAAACCTTATTCCGACGGATATTTTGATCCGTACTACGACGGTTTATTGTATTTATTCAGCCTTATGCACCTCAGCGGAAATTATCGAATTATCACTCCAACCGGAAAGTAATTGTATTTTCAAGTGTCTCAGGTCCCCGTCGTTCTTTATTCATTGACGGGGCCCGGAGAAGACTTGTCCGTATTCCTAAAAATATATTTACGGCGGAATATTAATTTTATTTACAATGCAAATCATGATTTCAGGGCAATAAATATATTTAGCGAATAGGTCTTTGGGGAAGTTACCTTATTACAATTATTGGCTGCATGCTTTATTTGGGAAGATAAAACATTTTTTAACCAATTTAATATAATTTTGACTGCTGCCGCAATCCTCCTGTTAAAACGTTCGGTAATAAAATTAATTTTATAAATTTTATCAGTAATAAACTCTAAGACATTCGTAAATTTTCAGAGTTTAAAAATCTAAGGCTTATAAAAAATATTTTCTTAAAAAAGTATTGACTTAGAAGAAAATTACGTTTAATATTCCACTAAGTTAAACGTTTAACTCTACGAGCAACGCGGCTATAATAAATTTCCACCGATAATTAGTGCTATAATTAATGCTATTTCTCCGGCAAATCATCCCGATTACTAAAAGATTGCCGGAAAATAAAGGAAACACAATAGATGAATGATAAATTTGATAATTCTCCTTTGCGTTCTAATTATAGAGTAGCTTCTAATAAAACAATAGTTGATAAGTTAATATTTGAACTTGATGCACTAAGCACATATTATTTGGGCAATTGGAAAATCAATTCTGATCCAAGCAAAGATAATATTATTAAATATCCATACGATGTTAATTTTGATGACTCGAATTGGAAAAAAATTAATATTAAAGAAAAAATTAATGAAAATTATTGCTGGATTAGGAAAACAATTACATTGCCGCGAAAAGTACTTAATAATTCTGTTAAGGGTAAAGTGGTATTTTCAATAAATCTCCTTGATGCAGGGTGTATTTGGATAAATCAGAAATGCAGAGGATATTTTTATAAAAGTTGTAATTTCGTTTTGACGGATAATGCTAAACCAGGGGAAAAATTTATTGTTGCCATAGAAGCTTTTAACAATAGCGATAAAATTTGGTTTAAACATGCAGAATTAATTTTTGAAGATTTAAAGATAGATAAACAAAAAATAAAAGATCTTGTTTTAAGTTTAAAAACTGGGCAAAAACTGTTAAGCTTTGATACTCATCAGACAGGTTTTAACTTAGATTATAATCCCCCAATAGATAAGTCGGAATTTTCAACAGAAGAAAAAATAAAATTAAATAAACTTTTGAAGAAATTGACAGCGGAAATAAATGTGATTGCATTAAAACGGGGGGATTTAAATAAATTCTGGGAGTCGATTGAGAAAATACGTCCGAAGATAAAACCGATATCGGAATATGCAAAAAAATTCACTTTGTATTTTACTTCCAATGCGCATATCGATGCGGCTTGGTTATGGCGGTATAAAGAAACTATAAAGGTTTGCCATAATACATTCTCTTCTGTTTTTAATATAATGAGTTTGAATAAAAATTTTACATACACACAAAGTTCGGCACAATATTATGAATGGATGGAAAAATTATATCCCGAAGTTTTTCGAAAAATAAGAGAAAAAATAAAAGAAGGTCGTTGGGAAATTATAGGAGGGCAGTGGATTGAAACCGATTGTAACCTACCAGATGGAGTTTCATGGTACAGGCAATCCTTGTATGCGCAGGATTATTTCAAAAAAAAATTCGGCAGAATAACTAAGATTGGCTGGAATCCTGATTCCTTCGGTTATAATTTAAATATGCCGATGTTCTTTCGAAATTCAGGAATAGATACATTTATTACTCAGAAAATCAGTTGGAACGATACAAATCTTTTCCCCTATAGAATTTTTTGGTGGATGTCTCCTGATAATTCTAAAGTATTAACCTATTTACCTTTCAACTATGACTGCGATGTGAGTAAACCCTTTCAATTAATCGACCAACTCAGACAATTTGAATCAAATACCGGTTTAAGAGAATTAATGATTCTTTTTGGAGTCGGTGATCATGGCGGTGGACCTACTTTGGAAATGCTTAATAATATAGAACAATTAAAGAATTTAGATATTTTTCCTAATATAGAATATGGAACCGCTTCAGAATATTTAAACCGGCTTAAGAAGCAAAATTTATCGAAACTTCCAACCTGGAAAAATGAACTTTATTTGGAATTTCACAGAGGTACGTATACATCAATTTCAGATATTAAATATTTTAACAGAAAAAGTGAAATTCTTTTAACTCAAGCCGAAAAGTATAATTGCCTATCCGGCTTATTTGAAAAAAAGAATTATGATAAGGATTTTAATAAAGCATGGAAGAAAGTAATTTTCAACCAGTTTCATGATATCCTTCCCGGTTCAAGCATTCAAGCCGTTTACTCAGACGCAAAGAAAGATTATGCCGGCATTCTAAAAACGGGTCTGAAAATTTTAAATAATTCTATTCAGATAATTAATAAGAATATCAATACTTCAATTGTAAAAACCGGAATTCCAATTACCGTATATAATCCTCTTTCTTGGAAAAGAACTGATGTTGTTATTTTAAAGCTGTCCGATAAAGGTAAAAAGAATTATTCAGTTTATGATTTGAATGGGAAAGAAATAGTTTCACAAACCGTAATGAAAAATCGATTTGCCAAAGAAATATTATTCATTGCAGAAAATGTTCCGCCGCTGGGATATAAGACATACATTTTAAAGAAAGAAAAATCAAAGTTTGCCGGAACATCATTGAAGATTAAAGTAAATGAAATTCAGAACCAATTTTTTATTATAGAACTTGACGACTCTTCCGGCTGGATAAAACAAATTGTCGATAGGAGAAACGGGAAAAACATTCTAACCGATGAAGGCAACAAATTAGAACTATTAGAAGATGAAGGCGGTGCATGGAATATTAAATATACGGGAATATTATATCCTTTACATTTAGTTAAAGCAAAGATCATTGAAAGAGGACCTGTTAGAGCGGTTTTACGTTTATCCAGGGAATATCCGAAAAACGGCTATCCTTCATCCTTTATAAAAAATGATATAATTCTTTATCACGGCATCAATCGTATTGATTTTAAATTATATGCTAATATTAACATACCTAATACAATGTTGAAAGTTGCTTTTCCTGTTGCAGTTAGGAATAGAAACGCAGTTTACGAAATTCCATACGGAACTATTCTTCGTTCAACACGGAGAATTTCGAATTGGGAAAAGGCAAGATTTGAAGTTCCGGCAGAAAAATGGGCTGATCTTTCGGACAAGAAATATGGTGTGAGTTTGTTGAATAATTCAAAATACGGTTACGATATAAAAGAGAATATTATGCGTCTTTCTTTGCTCCGGATTCAAAATTATCCTGCAAATTACCCGGAAAAATCAGCTGCAATATCAGATACCGGAGAACATGTGATAGATTATAGTCTTTATCCTCATATAGGGAACTGGAAACATGCTAATTCTTTCAGAGCTGCATATAATTTTAATCAACCACTAATAGCAACGTTAAATACCGTTCATAATGGTAGTTTGAAAGAAGAAAAATCGTTTATAAATCTTGAAGGGAATAATTTGGTTCTTACTTCAATTAAGAAAGCTCTAAATTCCGATGAATGGGTAATTCAATGGTTTGAAACAATGGGTAAGAAGACTGATGCCATATTAACATTACCCAGAGTTCCTAAGAAAGTATTCAAATCAAATTTTATGGAAGAAAATTTAGAACCGTTAAAGTTCACCGGTAAAAAAATTAAAGTAATTACAAACAAGTTTTCAGTGATTACAATTAAAATTTATCTTTAAAAATAATTCATTTATTAATTGTATTTCATTTAGCAAAATTAAGGTAGTGTCCTAATTTATTAATCTTAGTCATAGTTCGACTCCGCTCACTTTGACAAATATATTTGAATTGTCATCCCGA
>CAZCFZ010000091.1:13240-14782 GCA_964498065.1 uncultured Ignavibacteriaceae bacterium | reverse complement strand
AGCGCCATTCTAAGTATGTCCTTGACTTCCCCGTCGCATATATTTTCTGCTTTGAACATTCCTTCCAGGTTAAAGCCCAATTCTTTGTTAATACGGATATTTCTTAGATTGGTATCGAAAGTATAAATGTATATTTTCCGAAGCCCGATGGTATTTAGTCCGTATGAAATCCAGACTTTAGTGGCTTTTTTGCCGAGTCCCTTTCCTCTAAATTCATCATTTCCTATAAGCTTCCTCAGCTCAGCTTTTTTATTTTCCTTATCATAATTCAAATAGCCCAATACTCCGAAAGGAACTTTGTCCGACGACTCTACTATTCCGAAAATGTTTTTTTCATCCTGAAGCAGGTCCTCAACTTTAGATCGAACATTTTCAATCCTGGAGAGTAAAAATTCTTTTCCGAAATCGGTGCCGGTCCATATTTCAATAATTTTTTTGTCTTTGGGGAAATCAAGTTTTCGAATAATCAGATCTTCATAGGCTATAGGGAGGTCAGGCTTTTTATCTTTTAAAAGATGATCTATGTTATTTGTTTTTTCAACCGGTTTATATAATGCAAGGTCCAGAAGTGCATTTGCGATGTTGATATAATCTTTCGGGGTTAGTTTTAATTTTCTAAGCTCTTCAATAATGTTCCCGACAACCGCTTCATGAAACAAATCATGTTCGAGCAGATTGGTATTTTCCATCTTTAATCCAATCCTTATTTTTACTATAAATTATTATTTTTAACACCTTATATGTTGAGATAATAATATGAATTAATTTATCTGTAATTAAAGTAACAAAATGGCCGCTTTTTATTCTCAAAGCTTTATGACAAATACGCTTATTTAAATACACGTGTATCTTGCGTTCAAGATTAAAGATTAAAGTAAAAAGATAAAAGTATAAGATATTACAAAAAATAATTGAAACATATTATTAGATCTTAAAAAGAAATATCTTTCTCTCAAATAATTCAAATATTTTCTCAATATTATCAAATACGGAAATTCTAAGTCATTTTTCTTTTCTCTCGGCCATACGTCGCTTTAATTATTTGTTCCTTATCTTTTTACTATACTTTTTCTTGTTTTAGTTACAATCGATCCTAAAATTTTTTTCAACTGATCAGATTCATCTAATAAAATGTTTAAATTTTTCGAATCCTTATCTTCACAAATTGTAGCTTTAATTATTCTTAACCAGTAATTTGATTCTCTCATTTCACGTAATGAAATTCTTACCTTATTATTAAAATCTGCTTTTGAAGATCCCGCCTGAGATTCTTCGTAATTTGCACCTGATGATGTTGAGCTTTTGGCTAATTGATATCTTATAACATTAAACTCCGGACTTTTAGGCAGCATAGAAAGAAATTTTAAAACTCTTACCGCAAAATCAAATAATCTATTTTGCAATTCATTAGCGCTCATTTCTCCCCTCTCATTTTATTTTAAAAATAATATTAATTCTTATTCTATCCTTTTATTTTTTTTCTTTTATCTTTTTACTTTTTTCTTTTATCTTTTTACTTTTTTCTTTTATCTTTTTACTTTT
>CAZCFZ010000091.1:3728-13140 GCA_964498065.1 uncultured Ignavibacteriaceae bacterium | reverse complement strand
TCTTTTTACTTTTTTCTTTTATCTTTTTACTTTTTTCTTTTATCTTTTTACTTTTTTCTTTTATCTTTTTACTTTTATCTTAAGATTACATCATAACTCTACCTTAAGCTCGGGAACATTTTAGTTTTATAATATTCAACCGTTAATTCCAATCCTTCTTTAAAAGTGACTTCCGGTTTGTAGCCAAGCAGCTTTTCAGCAAGAGATATATCCGCAATCAGGCTTCTAATATCGCTTTTTCTGGGCTCAGAGTAAACAGGTAAAATATCGCTGTGAAGAATATCGTTTATTGAATCTACAAGCTGATTTAACGTTATGTGTTCGTTGGATGCACAATTTAAAACTGCGCTTTTTTCTTTTAATTCCGTAACGGCCGCTAAATAGCTGGCTTTAACAACATTTGATACAAAAACAAAATCCCGGCTTTGCTCGCCGTCACCCAGAACTACCGGCTGGTTCCCTCCCAGCATTGCTGTAATAAATTTAGGTACAATAGGAGAATACTGCGATTTATAATCCTGTTTCGGACCAAACACACTAAAATATCTAAGAGATACGGTTTCCAAGCCGTAAAGCTCTGAGAACATTTTGCCGTAATTTTCGCAGGTTAGTTTGGTAAGCGCAAAAGGAGACAAAATATCAGGTGCAAGTTTTTCATGTTTAGGAGTTTCACTTGTATTTCCGTACACAGAAGAAGAGCTTGCAAGAACCACTCTCTGAACATCATATTTTCTTGCAGCATCTAAAATGTTAACCGTACCATTAATATTAATTTCATTACATAAAACAGGATCGGCTATGGAACGCTGCGCCGGCGCTAATGCGGCAAGATGAATTATTAATTCGGATCCTTTTACTGCTTCGGCTGCAGTATTATAATTTCTTATATCGCCTTCAACGAGCTCAATATCTTTTTCAAATGCATAAATGTTTTCTTTTTTACCGGTTGAAAAATTATCGAGTATTCTTACTTTATGTCCACTCTTAAGCAAGAACTCAACGATATGCGAACCGACAAATCCCCCGCCGCCTGTAACTAAGAATTTCAATTTAATTGATCCTTTTTATCTTATAATTATGAAAAAACACAAGTATAAATCTATAATAATTTGACTTATAATAAAGTTTCTAGAATTTATTAATTGTCTAAATCCGTAAGGATAGAGACTATTCTTTCCGCTGCGCGGCCATCCCATAATTCCGGAACAGAACCTTGCTTTAATTTTCCCTCCAGTACATCCATCGCTGCATTTTTTACCTTTTCAAGATCAGTCCCTATGAGCTGATTTGTTCCTATTTCAACTGTAACCGGGCGTTCCGTATTTTCTCTTACGGTAATGCATTGAACACCTAAATAAGTTGATTCTTCCTGGATACCTCCGCTGTCGGTAACTATCAACTCCGCATGCTTTGTTAGATAAAGAAAATCTATATAGCCTATAGGATCCGTTAAATGAACATTCTTTGTAAGCAGTCTATCGATTTTATATTTTTTCAGATTTTTACTTGTTCTCGGGTGTATTGGAAAAACAACAGGTCTTTTTTCTGCTACTGTGTTAAGGAAGGACACCATTTCTTTAAGAAAATAGGGAGAGTCTACATTAGCCGGCCTGTGAAGAGTTATCAGGACAAAATTAGTTGAACCGATTTTAAGCTCCGAGATTATTTTTGATTTCTCGGCTTTAGGCATATAATAAATCAAGCTGTCGATCATTACATTTCCTACAAAGAAAATTTTATTCTCCGGAATTCCTTCACGTTTAAGATTTTCTATACCGCTTTTTTCCGTTACAAATAAATAATCGGCTATTTGATCGGTTAACAGCCTGTTTATTTCTTCCGGCATTGTCCGGTCGTAGCTGCGAAGTCCTGCTTCCACATGCGCTATTTTTATTCCCATTTTAACTGCAACTATACTGCAGGCCGCCGTAGAGTTAACATCACCGACAACTATAATTAAATCCGGCTTCTCATCAATAAGTACTTTTTCAAATTCAATCATTATTTTGGCTGTCTGCTCTGCATGCGAACCTGATCCGACTCCGAGATAAAAGTCAGGCTTCGGAAGTTCAAGTTCTTCAAAAAATATTTTAGACATGTTTGCGTCATAATGCTGGCCGGTATGACAGATCAGATGTTCAATTTTTTTATTAATCTTTTTATTTAGTTTCCCGAATGCTTTATGAATCGGTGCAACTTTCATAAAATTCGGCCTTGCACCTACTATGGAAATAACTTTCATATAATTTTATCCCGATATAAACGATTAGCTTATTTTTAAGTATAAACTTAAACATTCAAAATCCGTTGTTCAAAATATTTTTCATAACTTTTAAAGAGGTTATCTCAAAACTGTCATTCCGGGCTTGACCCGGAATCTAAATACTCGAATAACTACTAAAAAGAGATGCTGAATCAAGCCCGCCTGCCGGACGGGCAGGTTCAGCATGACAAATATTCTCTTTTGAGACAGCCGGTTTTAATATTAGTTTCGAACAACGGTATTTAAATTAAATAAATAGAAGTTCCTATATTGAAATTTAGTTAAAATATTTAAAAGAACAGTTTAAGAAATACTTTTGATTTTGTTAAGATATTCAGAATACATGGAACGAACAAACACATAATAACGGTTTATATACAGCTTCGCCGCGTGAGTCCCGCTATGAAGCAGGTTTTAATTATATATCTATAATCCCAACTAAATTTAAATCTATTTATCTTTTAATTAACTGAAGTTATGCAATAACGAATTTTGAAGTTCAATATTGTCATTTCCAAGAAACCTGCCCGACCGGCAGGCGGGGTGGAAATCTTTTTTTTTATTTTAGTACAATGGATATCCGCTTTCACGGGTATGACACTCACTTCTTTCCATCGCGCAAAACTTCAGTAATTAATAATAAAAAGCCGCAGTATTATTAATTCAATTAACTTGTTGTGTGAAATAAAAAATCATTTAAAAATTAGTGAAATAATAGACACTTATGTCAGTCTGAGCGTAGTCGAAGACTTATATTCACCGTTCGACTCCGCTCACGGTGACAATTTAACGCGTTTTTGAAAATATTTTTATATCGAAAAATTCATTTAATATATATTATTATTTAATTCACACAACGGGTTCAATTAATAAGTTTCTATCCAATATAAAACAATCTGAAAGGTTGAACCACTCATGTAAATAGAAATGTAATTTGCATGTATGTGCCTGAAATCAAAGTAATAACTAACTAAAGTTGACCGCCTTAATTGAATAGGCTAAAGCCCAGGACGTTTTAGGAGTTTTTCTTCTGAGGCTGTCTCAAAACTGTCATTCCGGGCTTGACCCGGAATCTAAACATTCGAATTTCTCTTAAAAAGAGATGCTGAATCAAGTTCAGCATGACAAATTCCCTCTTTTGAGACAGCCTCTTAATTTAGCCACGCCTTTTAGAGCGTGGATTAAAAACATCAATAAATTTGAGGGGTTTAAACCCCCTTTATTAATACGGCGGTCTATTTGAGTAACAAAATTAAAATTTAACTCTTCCCGAATGATTACCCAAATCGGGAATTAAAATTTAAATTACCAATTATTAATGTAAATATAATATGTGTTGTAAATATTAATTAGGGCAATTTAAATCATTTTCATAAAATAAAATATAATTGATATATATCTCATTTAATTAGGATTTTAATTTTATATTATGAATGAAAATAATATCATTGTCTGATATATGCTAATTTGCAAATTATGAATATAGTTATAGATGAAAATATTGCTTATGCAAGAGAAGCTTTTTCTCCTTTTGGTAATATAAAGCTTATACAAGGAAGAATGATTACTAATGATCTTTTAAAGGATGCCGATGCATTACTTGTCAGATCGATTACAAGAGTAAATGAAGAGCTCCTTAAAGATACTCCTGTTAAATTTGTAGGAACTGCAACGATAGGCACCGATCATATCGATTTAAACTATTTAAGAAATAAAAAAATTAATTTCTCCGGTGCCAAAGGCTGTAATGCGGATGCTGTTGCAGAATATATTTTCACTTCAATACTTACATTAGCATATAAAAATAATATTACTATAAAGGGAAAAACAATCGGAATTGTAGGCGTCGGCAATATAGGAAGCCGGATTGCCCGCCTGGCAAAATCCGTGGGAATGGATGTTTTAAAAAATGATCCGCCTCTACAAAGACTAACAAAGAGTGATGAGTATGTCCCCATAGATAAAATTTATGACGCTGACATAATAACTCTACATGTTCCGCTAAATACATCGGGTATTGATAAAACGGTTCATCTTTTTAATAAGAATAACCTAAATAAATTAAAAGACAACGCAATATTTTTAAATGCTTCCAGAGGGCAGGTAGTTGATAATTCTGCATTAGCGGAATTGCTTCAATCCAAAAAATTAAAGGTTGTGTTAGACGTTTGGGAAAATGAACCCGGTATAAATTTACATTTGCTGGAACTTGTAAAAATCGGAACTCCTCACATAGCAGGTTATTCTTTAGAGGGAAAATTGAACGGTACGGTAATGATATATGATGCTTTCTGCAAGGCTTTTAATAAAATACCGTTGTGGAAGCCGAAACTGCCGAAACTTGAGAATACTTCTATTGATGCTGTTATGAAAACCTACAGCGAAGAATTTCTTTATGAAATTTTTTCTTCTATCTATAAAATTGGAAGAGATGATAAAGAATTGAGATTGATTAAAGGCCAGCCTAATGAATTAAGACCGAAATACTTTGATCAATTAAGGAAGAATTATCCGCTTCGAAGAGAATTCAGTAATTACAAAATAAGACTGAAAAGCAAGAATATAGAGTTAGAAAGGATTCTTAACGCTTTCAGGTTCCAACTGGTATATAAATAAAATAATTTAAAGCTCACTTTTCATCAAGTTTAAAATCAACCGGGATTATCATCTGAACTTTAACAGGTTTACCCTTTACCAAACCAGGATTAAATTTAGCATAAAATACGGCAATTTTGGCAGCTTCATCACAGCCGTGCCCGATTCCTTCAATAACTTCTGCATGCGTAACATTTCCGTATTTATCAATAAAAGCCTTTACCTTAACAACACCCTGTATTTTATCCTTTTTAGCCTGATAAGGATAAACAATCTTATCCATTATTGCTTTCATTCCACCGACAGGTTCCGGCATAACTTCAGCAGTTAAATAATAAGCAGGATCATCATTCATCTTCTCTTCTTCAATTGAAGGAGGAACAGAAACACCATTGGTTTTAGCCTTTAGTACGGCAATCTTTTTATTTGAAGTATTTTCTTTTGAAGTTTTGGAGTTATTTGTATTTGCCGGCTGAACTGAGGGTGTTTCTTCAACAGGCGCTGTTTCCGGTGTCAGTTTACCGTTTTCGTAATCTATATCTTTAATATAATGCCCTGTTGAATCAAACAAAGAGGCAGGGCCTTCACGTCTTCCTTCTTCAACGTTAAATGTTTCTTTTAATTTCCCGTTCTCATAATGTACTTTAACTAGTCCGTTCACTTTCCCGTTTTCATATGTTAATTCTTCTTTTACTTTCCCGTTAGGATAATAAAATTTAGCATCTCCTTCTCTTACATTGTTCACGTAATTAATTCTGGATTTTAACGAATCGGTAGGATAAAAAGAATTAACAACTTTATCCTGGGGAAAAATTTTTATACACATAATTAAAGCAATTGAAAAAGCAAATAAATATCTATACATATTTTATTTTTTTCCGAAGATACCTTATAAATAAAATGATAAAACCTATTGTGTGAATTAGATTATAAACCGTTAAAACGGTTAATAAATTCTCTGTTTGCCATTGACCCACGGATTAATCCGTGGGTCAATAAATCCTTAATGTTATAATTAATAACTGTTTCAACAGTTTTCATAATTACATTTTTTAATTCACGCAACTAGCTGATAAAATATATTTTAATAATTTTTTAGGGATAAAAATAAGATTTATTCGCGAATAATTACAGGCATTAAAAGTGCAGTAATAAAAATTAAAACGGCAAACCCCACAAACAAATATCCAACCTCCTGATCATAATTTAAAAGGTTAAGATGTCCAAGCATATAATGCCAATCGTGATATACATTATGACCGCCGAGCAGCGGAAGTCTCTGTGCTCTCGCATCAGCAGCATAAACACTGATATTTATTAGATTTTGACCGAGCCATAAAAGGGAAAACTGTACGCCTGTTTTATAAGATTTGCGATAGAAATACCATACAATTAATGAAGGGAGAATAATCTGCATTAACGTTCCGCCGGCAGTATAAATAAACCTGCCGAAAAAATAAAAGAACGCATGCCCCGCTTCGTGAATAACAAGATCGGCATTATCTATTAAACCGTAATGCCCCCTGTTAAGCAATAAATATATACAAACGGGTAGCAGTATAATTGAAACAGCCCAGGATTTTAGAATTTCTGAAAATTTCATGCTCGTAATATAAGGACAAAATCACTTTGCACAATATTATGATAATTTTATGAAGTAACGTAAAATGAGAAAATAACATCTATTGTTATTTCGGGTAGAAAGGTAATTTTATGTTGCTAGAATAGCTGCGAGATGTCGCGTATTAAATAATTCCATAAGTTGTTATTGAGCGTACAATTAACTGATTGATTATGTCAAAGTTAGTTCAACTATTAAGCTCTTCCCTTCACAAGGGAAGGTCGTCAGACTCCGTCGAGTCTGCCGGACTCGACGAATTTGGGATGGGTTTATATGTTTATTACAATCTTAAACTCTCTCTAATCTCTCCCTTACAAAGGGAGAGACTTATTATTAATTGTGTCTTTGCATTTCCAATTCTGTCTCTATAATTTTTTCTTAAAATTTTGATCATTTTTAAACATCAGTCATAGTGATTAATATTTTTAATTCAGCTTTAAGTTGACGCCTATACGTTTACTGTTGTCAGATATGTTAAATATATTATTATCATTTAACTGTTATTTAAACAAAAACAATAAGCTAAAATTATCAGAATATTTAAACTCTGGTTTGCCTGATTTAGATTTGTACTTTAACCGAAGTATCTGCTTCTTTTGTTTGCAGAATTCCTGCATTCATCCGAACAGCAGTAATCATTTTCAACTTTACATTTATGACATGTTACTATTATCTTGTCACAGTCCTGGTTATGACAATTGATATAATATGAAGCCGGTTCCCCGCAGTAATAACAATTGGAGACATATTTTAATTCCGGGTCAGTATTAGGCTCAATTACTCTTCGTTCGTCGAAAACAAATATTCCCCCTTCCCAATAAGTATCCGGAAATTTTTTTGCATAAGTAACTATCCCGCCTTCAAGCTGGTAAACATCTTTAAATCCCTGCTCTACCAAATAGGCTGACGCTTTTTCACACCTAATGCCGCCTGTGCAATAAGTTATTATGGTTTTATCTTTAAATTTCTTTAATTCTTCGGCTGCATCGGCCCACTGGCGAAAGTTTTTCATTTGAGGGGTAACGGCATTTTTAAATTTCCCGATTTTGCTTTCATACCCGTTCCTTGTATCGACAATTATAAAATCTTTTCCGGTGTTGTAGAAATCAAGCAACTGTTCAGGCTTTAATCTTTTTCCGCCATGTTCAAGTGAAGTATTCTTTAATGAGGAATTTACGATTTCATTTTTTACGCGTACATGCATTTTAAAAAAAGCATGTTCATCTGCTTCATCTTCTTTAAAAATTATTTCTTTAAACATCGGAAAACTTTTAAGGTGAGCTTTATATTTTTCTACATTAAGCAGTTTCCCGGAAACTGTCCCGTTAATACCCTCGTGCGCAATAAACACCCTTCCTTTGATGTCATTATTCAAACACCATGTAAGATGTTCAGTCATAAATTCTTCAGGTTCTTCTACATTAACATATTTATAAAATAATAAAACGCGATAGTCTTTCATCCGCCGAAAGTACCGTTGATTTGTGAGATAAAATATTTTGTGCAGACAAAATTACTAAATCAAAATGAATATTAAAAAGCCAAATTTGACTAATTAAGATGAACATTTATTTTAATCATATCTGTTTAACATAGATAATAATAAACAAATAGTGATACACTATAATAATTGGTAGTGTCCTAGTTTGTATTATTATTTTTACAGAAAGATGTCATGGCGAGCGGAGTCGAGCCATAACACTCTTTAATTTAATTAAATCCCTCGACTTCGCTCGGGATGATAAAAAATAATTTTCAAGATTTAAACAAATTAGGACACTACCTAATAATTTTTTATGTCATCCCTTCGGGATTTTTTATCTGATCGTTTATTGCTTTTTATAATAATTTCACACCTTTGGCGTTTGATGCAAAAGCCCTTCCAAAGGAATGCCCTTGGCAGTATGGCTGATATTTTTATAATTGAAATCTAAACCAGAATGGTTTTTAATCCCGTAGAGATGAAATTATTCCCAAATGGAATTGTTTTGTTTCCTGTTATTTACAAATCAAATTTCTTGATACCGATTTATTTTGGACAGCAATTATCTTTATCAACAAACTTTTTTAACTGCTTCAATTACTTTTTTATGGACCTCCGGATGGAAGGGACTCGGTACAAGTTCATTGTCATCTGCTAAAGAGGAAATAACTTCTGCGGCGGCTATTTTCATTTCTGCCGTTATTTGATTTGCATTTCTTTCTAATGCAGCTTTGAATAATCCCGGATATGCTAAAGCATTATTAATACTTTTCCCGTCAGACGCAAATGCTGCACCCGCATTTAAAGCTTCTTCGGGAAAAATTTCCGGTACCGGATTTGATAGTGCTAAAATTACCTGTCCTTTTTTTATCATTTCCGGCTTGATCAAACCAACCCTGCCGGTAGTAGAGATAACAACATCTGCCCGGCCGACAGCATCTTCCAGTGATGTAGTTTTTCCTCCGTAATTCTCCAATCTTTTCCTGGAATCTTCACTTAAATCACTCCCTATAACTTCAAGACCGTAATCGACTAATAATTTTGCAATACCGAAACCTGCAGCGCCGAGACCTATTTGTGCGACAATAATTTTTTTATCGAACAAATGATCAGCCTGTTTAAGTGCGCTCATTACAGCCGCTAATACTACTGTTGCCGTTCCATGCTGATCATCATGCATTACAGGTTTTTTCAGTCTTTTTATCAATTCTTCTTCAATATAAAAACAATCGGGTATTCTAATATCTTCAAGATGAATTCCGCCGAATGTTTTAGATACCTTTTCCACTATATTAACAAATTCAACCGGATCTTTTGTATCGATTAAAATAGGTACGGCACTTATGCCGACAAATTGATCATATATAACCGCTTTACCTTCCATGACCGGCATTCCTGCTAACGGGCCAATGTCTCCGAGACCAAGCACTCTTGTTCCGTTAGTAAAAAT
>CAZCFZ010000091.1:0-3628 GCA_964498065.1 uncultured Ignavibacteriaceae bacterium | reverse complement strand
CCTATTACTGTTAATAATTTTCCGAGAGCTCCCTGCTTATGCAAAGATTTAATTTCAAAAAGTATATCCCATTCGGGCAGTGTTAATCTATTTTTCATTTATTTTTAGAACTTTTTAATTTGTTTGTTTACTATTGTTAAAACTAAAATAATTTCAGTAATTCAAACTTTATTTTGGGCACAAATAATTAAAGGATGATTTTATTTGTGCTAATGTAAAGATCAATATTGAATTTTCTTTTGCAGCCGTTACGATTCATATATCTTATTTTCCCAAATATTTTTCTTTCCGCCCATGCCCTGTCATGAATACCGCCTATCGACCAGGCACAGCCTGTAAAACCATTCGGGTCGCGGCCGTCAAGTTCATATTTATCGTTTAAATAAATTGCCGTTCTTAAAGCTTCTTCAGGCGACTCTGACCATTCAAGAATTTTTTTTGCCCAGTACATCCTCATGTAACCATGTATTTTGCCCGTATTCAGCAGTTCGATTTGAGCGGAGTTCCATAGATCTTCATGAGTCTCAGCCATTTCAAATTCTTCTAAACTATAAACAAAATCTCTTTTATCTTTTCGATGTTTGTCCAATGTTTGTTTAGCCCATGGTTTAAATCCGTCGAAGGAATCATAATGCGGATTGTAATTACAGAAATTATCTGCAAGCTCACGTCGAACAATTATTTCTTCCAGAAAAGCTTCTTTAGACTTAATTGGTACTTCAAGATTTTCAATGGTTAAAGCAACTCTTTGCGCGGATATTTGACCAAAATGCAAAAAAGGTGAAAGATTGGATTGGATTTTTAAAGTCGGATCATTTCGTCCCGAATTATAATGATTAATTTTACTGCTGATAAAATTATTAAGCATTTCACTTGCAGCTTTTTGTCCGGGTTTTATCCAATCGACTTCTTTTATATTGAAATTAATCTTGAGATTCTTTTCTATAATTTTCCAATTAATATTGTTATTACCGGCAGGGAAATTAATTTTTGATGGTTTAAGTGATGGAAATTCCTCTGAAAATTCAGGCAGCTTACGGTAAATTTTTTTTCGAAATGTGTATGCCGAGTATTCTTCTTTCTCCGAAGCATGGAAACAAGGAACTATATTGTGTGCATCTATTTCATAAAACGGAATATTGATTTTTTCCGCAACCTTTTTCCTCCACTCTTTTTTAATTTTTAAGGGATCAAAATCCGTAACCAGTATGCCGCAATTATATTTGCGGATAAAGGATGGAATTTCATTTCCCGGTTCTCCCAAAAGCAAAAAGAAAGGAATTCTCAATGACTTTAATTTCATTTCTATTTCTTGAAGTCCTTTTATCATAAATCCGTATTGTCTTATCGCTGCTTCAAGAAATTCAGGCACCAGACAAAATACTACAGCTAAGGATTCATTATTCGACTCCGCAATTTCCTGTGCAAATATCAAGGCCCAATTATCCATAACTCTCTGATCACGACTCATCCAATAAACTACCGGACCTTTTTTTGCGGAAGCTTGTTTAATTATTCTGCTTCTTTTTTTATTCATAAAAGAAATTACTATTTAGAATAAGTTAAAATTAATTAAAAAGAATTGGTGTTATTAAATTTTTATTCATACACAGGAATTAGTAACAGGGGTATTTTGCTTGATTTGGCAACTTTAGGAGTGACGCTTCCTTCTAATAATGCTTCGGCACCTTTAGTTCCATGTGTTGCGAGAATAATTAAATCCGCATTAATATTTTTTGCAGTTTTTATAATTGCGTCTGCCGGCTCATTTCTTAAAGCCCTAACTTTAACATTTAGGTTTTTTTTCACAAGTCCTTTTTTTAATTTTTCAAGGTATTCTTCAGCATCCGAAACGATCATATCCAGCATTTTGGAAGTAGTCCCCGGCAGCAGGCGATTTGTCTGCGTGAATCCTCCGGCCAAATTTCCAAAATGAGGAATTGCACATAAAAGATGAATATTAGCATTGCAGGATTTAGCCAACCCAGATGAAAACTCTAATGCTTGTTCGTGTTCGGGATTTCCGTCTAAAGGTATTAAAAAATTTTTAAATTCAAATTCGGTTTTTACTTTTTCTTTTGATGGATTTATCAGCAATACAGGTGTTTTGCCGAGTGCAATAACCTGTTGTGCAATTGAGCCGAATAACATTCCGTGAAATCCGCTGCTCCCATGCCTGCACATCACAATTAAATCCTGATGTAATTCCTTCGAATGCTGAGCTATACTTAATGGAATATTGCTTACATGTTCTTCGTGTATATGCTTATTAACTTTTAAGCCTTTAAATATTTCCAACTCTGAAATTGAATTTAAATATTTCTCTGCCTGCATTGATGATGTTAGATGTTGCTGTCCGTGAACTTGTGGTGGTGCATCTTTTTCGATGATATGTATTAATGTAACATCGGTATTTGTTTTTTTTGCCAGACTCGCCACCACGGGTAGAACCGATTCAGCCAATAACGAGCCGTCTAGCGGAACTAGTAAATGTTTGATCATTAAATCATCCGATGAATAAAACCTGGTAAATTAAATATAAATTTAGAGCTATTATTAAAGCTGCAATAATATAAGTTATAAATGTAGTAAATTTTTTATTAACAAGAATTCCCATAAGTTCTTTTTTCTTGGTAAAAATTATTAGGGGTATAATAGCAAAAGGTAGACCGAAACTTAATATCACCTGGCTGATGACTAGTGTCCTTGTAGGATCCAGGCCGATAGATATTACAACAATTGAAGGAATTATAGTAACAAAACGCCGAACCCAAACCGGAATATGTTTATGAAGAAAACCTTGCATCATCACCTGACCGGCACTTGTACCAACGGTTGATGAAGATAAACCGGAGGCAAGAAGTGAAATTGCGAATATCCAGCTTGCAGCTTTTCCCAATAGAGGCTGTAAAGTTAAATGAGCTTCCTCGATTGTTGCAATATTAGTGTATCCATGTTTATAGAATGTTGCGGCTGCCATTATCAGCATTGCCATGTTTACCAGGCTGGCTATTCCCATAGCTATTGTAACGTCAAGAATTTCAAAGTGGAAAAGCTTACGCAGTTTTTTAGGTTCCTTTACTATAATTCTTTGCTGTGTTAATGCCGAATGTAGAAAAATAGCATGCGGCATCACCGTTGCTCCAAGGATGCCTGTTGCCAGAAGTATGCTTTCAGTTCCTGAAAATTGCGGAACGAATGAATGATACAAAAGAGTTTTGAATTCAGGCCTATCGAGTATTGTTTCTAAAAGATAACTAAGCGCTATTACGCCCACCATAACGGTAATTGCAATTTCAAGCGGACGAAAACCGTAGCGTTCAAGGGCAAGTATTAAGAAAGTACAAATTGCAGTTAATACTCCGCCTATTATTAGCGGAAATCCAAACAGAAGTTGAAAACCGATTGCCGCCCCTATAAATTCAGCAAGGTCTGTTGCAATGGCAACTAATTCCATCAATACCCACATTACATAAACTACCGGCTTGCTAAAATGATTTCTGCAATGTTCTGCTAGGTTATGCCCCGTAGCAATTCCAAGCTTTGCTGATAATGTTTGTATGAGCATAGCCATAACATTACTTACAACTATTACCCACAATAAAGTATATCCAAATGCCGAACCGCC
>CAZCFZ010000090.1:0-15139 GCA_964498065.1 uncultured Ignavibacteriaceae bacterium | reverse complement strand
AAGTTTGAAATTAACAACGCTTCCAAAATTGTTTACTCTTTTGTTTGGAGCGATTTCTGTGACTGGTATATTGAACTTTCAAAGAACAGGCTCTACTCGGATAATGAAGAAGTTAAATTAGCGGTTTTAAACAGAGCAATAAATATATTTGAGAGTTTGTTAAAGATAGTCCATCCTTTTATGCCGTTTATTACAGAAGAATTATGGCAGTTGATTGGGAATAGACGGGATGGTGAAAGTATTTCAACTTCAGAATATCCAAAATTAGACAAATCCTTAATAGACCTTGAAGCAGAAAAAGAAATGGGATTTGTTCAAGATATAATTACTGCGATAAGAAACATACGCGGAGAAATGAATATTCCTCCTTCAAAATTTGTTTCAGCTTTTATAAAATCTAATAATGTTAAAGATTATCAACTGGAATACATTAAAAAGTTAGCCAGAGTTGAAGAAATTACTGTAGATGAAAAACTAGAAAAACCTAAGACCAGCGCATCAGCTATTCTAAATGAATGTGAAATTTATATTCCTCTCAAAGGATTAATTGATCTTGATGTGGAGAGAAATCGATTACAGAAGGAAATTACCCGTCTGGAAAACTCACTTACAGGGATAGAGAAAAAATTATCAAATGAAAAATTTGTACAAAATGCAGCACCGGAAGTTGTTGAACGCGAAAGAACAAAACAGAAGGATTGGAAAAGTAACCTGGAAAAATTAAAAGATATTCTGAAAAATTTAGAATAATAATTAATTTCGGTTGTTTTTAATTTTTATGAGTTTTAATAATTCCAAAGAGTGCTGTCATCCCGAGCGAACTTGTTTGTCGCAGGCAGAGTCGATGGAGGATTTAACTAAAATAATTTATTCATTTTTGAAAGGGGTATAAAATGTACCGAACAGTGGAAGATTTTAAAAACGACTGGACTTACGAATCTGCAGCTACATTAAAAATTATCCAAGGTTTAACTGATGAATCATTAAATCAAAAGTTTAATGATAAGGTCAGAACCCCAGGTAGATTAGCCTGGCATATAGCTGGAGCAATTCCGGAGATGATGAATCGTACTGAGTTGAAAATTGATGTAACTATAGAAAATAAAGAAGTTCCTAAAACCGTTTCCGAGATTGAATCAATTTATAAAAAATCCGCCGGTTCATTGATTGAAGAAGTAACTCAAAAATGGACTGATGCTTCCCTAATTGAAAAAGTAAATATGTATGGAGAAGATTGGGAAAAAGGTAAAATACTTTCGGTACTTGTTACACACCAGATTCATCATAGAGCTCAATTAATTGTTCTAATGAGGTTAGCAGGACTTAAAGTGCAGGGTATTTACGGACCGGCAAATGAAGAATGGGCTGCACTGGGAATGGAGCCGGAAGAATAGAACACTGTAGAAGTTAAAAAACTGCAGACGCATGATTGCACGAATGCATGTTTGTATGTTTTAAAGTTTTAGGTTGTTTCAATCAATTTCATGCAATCCTGCAGATATGCACTCATGCTATTCTATTTCCTTTATCCTTTTTCTTCCGGTAAATCCTAAATAAATTTTTAATTTCTATTAGGTTGCTCTTTTACTTCCAAATATTGAACGCTGAATAAATTATTCTCATCAACCCAAACTTGTTTCACAAGAAAATTGTCCGAGACTAAATCTTCAAATTCTTTTAGAGTATACTTGTATGAATATTCTGTTAAAATATCGTCACCCCTGTCGAATATTATTGTAATACCATCAATCCGCACGTCTTGTTTTTCCGTGCATTTTAGATGCATTTCAATTCTTCCGGCATTTTCATTATAAAATGCATGATGAGTAAATTTATTCACATCAAAGTTAGAGCCGATTTCGCTGTTGAATCTTTCAAGAATATTTATATTAAATTCAGCGGTAATTCCTTTGCTGTCGTTATAAGCAGCTTCGAGTATTTTCTTATCTTTCTTTAAATCTACCCCAACTAATAAAGTCCCGTTTATACCTAAAATTTTTGCAGTTCTGTTTATAAAATTTTTAGCACGCTTTGGGGTAAAATTACCAACTGTAGAACCCGGGTAATAAACTACAATCCGGCTGAAATCTTCAGTTATTTTAGGCAGCTCAAAAGGTTTATTATAATCAGCATCCAAAGGATAAATATTAATTTTGGGAAAGTCGTTTCTCAGACTTTCTGCTGTCCTCAATAGATGTTCTGAAGAAATATCAATGGGAATATACGCAGTTAAGTTTGAAAGATGTTCTAATAATAGCCTGGTTTTTATACTGCTGCCGCTGCCCAGTTCAACCAGCAAAATATTTTCGCCGAGTGCTGATGATATTTCTTCAATATTGTCATTCATAATTTGCAATTCGGTTCGCGTAGGGTAATATTCTTCAAGCTTGCAAATTTCATCAAATAATGCTGATCCTTTTGCATCATAAAAATATTTACACGATAATTCCATTTGGTCTTTAGACAATCCTTCAAGAACTTCACTAATTATTTCGTACTTATTTATATTTTTTGTTTTTAATTCCATAATATCCTTCTGTTTTTATTCATTATCTTTTGCAAGTCTTATTCCCATAAACTGCCATCGTGCATTTGGGGAAAAAAAGTTCCTGTAAGTTTTTCTTATATGCGTCGAAGATGTTGCGCATGATCCTCCGCGCAAAACCATCTGGCCGGACATGAATTTGCCGTTATATTCGCCTAATGCACCGGGTAAAGTTTTATAACCCGGATACGGTGAGTATGAACTTCTTGTCCATTCCCAAACATCACCAAACATTTGTTTTAATATAGAATCATTTTTTATATCATCAACCGGTACCGGGTGATAAAAACCAGCTTCAACAAAATTACCAACCGGTTTCTCTTCCGAAGATGCAGTTTCCCATTCACCTTCGGTAGGGAGGCGAGAACCTGCCCATCGTGCGAATGCGTCAGCTTCGTAAAAACTAATGTGGCAAACCGGTTCATTAAAATCAATTTTATGAAAACCGCTTAATTTATAATTCCACCATTCCCCGTCTCTTTTTGTCCAGTACAACGGAGAATTCCATTTTTCATTTTCAACCGCAGCCCAGCCGTCTGACAGCCATAGTTCAGGAGTTTCATACCCCTTTGCTTCCATGAAAGTTAAGTATTCTCTGTTTGTGACTAAACGAGAAGATAGCGTAAATGAATTTATAAATTCTTTGTGTTGAGGAGTTTCATTATCGTAAGAAAAACTTTTACCATTATGACCGACATCGTAAATTCCTTCTTCAAACTCTATCCATTTTATCTGTGGAACATTTTCAGTCGGCGAAACTTCTTTTGCAGAATAAACCGGATAAATCGGATTTATTGAGAATACGTGTTTTATATCAGTCAACATCAATTCTTGATGCTGCTGCTCGTGATTAATTCCTATTTCAATAACAGGGGCATATTTTTTAAATTGCTCTTCATCTGCTTTATCAAGTAAATCAATAATATGTTCGTTTACATACTTTCTATATTCATAAACCTCTGCAACAGTTGGTCTGGATAACAATCCTCTTCTTGCACGCGTAAATCTTTCTCCGGCCAGTACATAGTATGAATTAAACAGGTAAGCATAAATTGGATTTAACGGTTTGTAATTTTTTAATCCTTCTTTTAAAACAAAAGTTTCAAAGAACCAGCTTGTATGAGCAAGATGCCATTTTGTAGGGCTCACGTCCGGCATCGATTGAATTATATAATCTTCGGTTGCCAAAGGTTTGCATAGGAACTCGGTAAAATCTCGTATCTCTTTGAATCTTTTACTCAGTGTGTTTTTATCTAAAACATCTTGAGGGTGAATTTCATTAATATAATGAGAACCAGCTTTGCTGTTCATAAAAGCCTCTCTTCTTGTCAATAATTTTAATTAATAAAAACGATGTGATCCTAAAAAATTTTAAACAAATAAAATCATTAATGCAAATCTATTATTTGTAAACTCAAGATTGATCACAAATTTATTATTTAATTTTAAGTGATATTTGTATAAATATTGGATTATTATCTTGAAAAAGATTATATATTTGTCTTTAATTGTAATGTAGTTTAAAACTATTTTTAAATACTTGAGGGATAAATAAAAATATAAACCTGTTGAATAATAACAAAAATTAGGAGTAAGCATATGCGGAAGTTATTTATATTCTTAACTATATTTATCCTTATTGGATCTTTTAGATTATTGGCACAATCACCGGAAGGAAGGAATATAGGATTTGGTGTTATGCTTGGAGACCCGACCGGTTTAACCTTAAAAATATGGACACCAACAAATAATGCTTTTGTTATTGATTTAGGCTCTTCTTATTTCGGCAGTCCGCGTTTTAATGTAGATTATTTATGGCACTTTAACGCTTTTCGTTCCAACGAAGTAAGATTATATGCCGGGCCCGGTGCTGCTTTGGGATTTGGTAAAGGACATGGGATTTGGTATGAAAATAATCAAGGCTTTTATGTTCACGAGAATAGCGCGGGGCTTGGAGTTAGAGGAGTTTTCGGTGTAAATTTTATACCGCGAAATAATCCCCTTGAATTCTTTTTTGAAATTGGCGTATTGGTGGGACTAGCACCGGATTTCGGCTCTGCTGTTGACGCTGCTTTAGGAATGCGGTTTTATCCTTAGGAAGAATTTCTCTTAATGTTGTTGACCCGGAGAGTGCTGTTTAAATGGCAGCACTCTCTTTTTATCCTGATTTGATTTTAATATTTTTGTACCGTGAATTGAAAGTCTTTTGGATTATACCCCTGTTGCAAAAGCAATTTAAAAATATTTTCTAAATCCTCTTTTGGCAATACGGGAGTACGGCTTAAAATCCAGCCGTATTTTCTTGTTGGAGTTCCCACAACGGCATATCTGTAATTTTTATCTAAACCGATTATCCAGTAATCTCCCCAGAATAAATTTATCCCCAAAATTCTCACGAAGCTTACTTCGAGTTTTGCGTTGGTTTTTGAATCGACAACCTTAGCAATTCCGTTTGCAACATTTACGCTTCCGTCTTTTTCTATGCATTTATTTGTTACATCAATCTTCCCGTCGTCACGCAGCTTATACTCTGCCGTAGTATTATGATCACATTTACTTTGAAAGCTATTGGGGATTTTAGCTATCTCGTACCATAAACCGACGTATTTATTTAGGTTAACCGAATCAACTGTAACCGGCTCGTCTTTAGTTGGGGTTTGACTTTTAAGAGAATTGTACATCAAAAAGAAAATCAAAATAGTTGAAAAAAATCTTAGATAAAATAAGCGGTACATCTGTTTCCCTTTCCGTTTATCCTAGAATTTTACCTTTAATAATAAAGATTTCCTTATTCGGCAATATAACCATTATTTTTAAATACCTGAAATGAGAAATAATGCTTAGTGATTGGCAAAATATCTCTCTTCTTATCAATTCCCCCGACTCTCTCCGGGGGAATTGAAGTTTTTAAACCTTTGTTGGGATTATAACTAAATAAAAAATATAATTTTCTTTTAGAACGATATCAGCTATATTTAATGAGATTTAATAAATTTCCTTTATATGGTATTAGTTTTTCCGCAGATTCTCTAAAATTTCAAGGGGTAACTGAGAATGATTTTAGAATGAATAGAAAAAAAGTATATTGGATTAGTCAGATAACCGGATGGCTGGCGTTTGCGCTTGTTAATATTATACTGCTTGCATCGCTAAAGCATATCAATTTAGAGAGAGTTTTATCGGTTTTTTATTTTTGCTTTATGGGGGTAAGCTTTACTCATATTTTCCGCAGTATTATTAAGAAATATAATTGGATTAACCTGCCGTTAAAGAAAATTATTCCCCGCGTTCTTATTTCAAGTTTAATTATCGGAGCAATTATTTATATACTGATATATGCAGTAGATATTGCCACAGGAGCTGCGAAATTAGAAAAGTTTAAAATTGCTATTATGCTTGTTGAAAATTTTCAAGTTACGATTATTATTTTATTATGGGAGCTTATCTATTTTTCGGTTCACTTCTTTGAAAATTATAAAAGAGTAGAAATTGAATCATACATTTGGGAAGCGGCAGTTAAGGATTTTGAGTTAAAAACATTAAAATCTCAATTGAATCCTCACTTTATGTTTAATGCATTAAATAGTATTCGGGCTTTAATTGGTGTTGATCCTGTAAGTGCACAGTCAGCGGTAACAAAGCTTTCAAGTCTGCTGAGGTATTCGCTTAGGATGGAAAGGATAGAAACAGTTTCATTGCAAGAGGAAATGCAAACAGTTACGGATTATCTCGAATTGGAATCTATAAGGTTTGAAGAACGTTTAAAATTTATAATTGATATAGATCCGAAATCTAATAAAATAGAAATACCGCCTATGATGATTCAAACTTTGGTGGAAAACGGGATCAAGCACGGTATTTCAAAGAAGACTGAAGGCGGCGAAATAAGTGTTAAATCGGAAGTTAAAGATTCAAATTTGTATATTAATATTAAAAACAGCGGCCATGTTGAAGAACGTGCATTACATAATTCATCCGGTTTCGGTATAAACAACACTAAACATAGATTGCATCTTCTATATGGCGAACAAGCTTCATTCACTATTAAAAACGAATCTAATAATACCGTTATAGCAAAATTAGTCATTCCAACAGGAGGTATAAAAAATGAAAGCTTTAATAATTGACGATGAAAGATTAGCCAGGGTTGAGCTTCGCAGATTGCTGGCTCCATATAAAGAAATAAACATTGTGGGAGAAGCCATTAATGCTGAAGATGCACTCAATAAAATTACAGAGTTGAATCCCGATCTTATCTTTTTGGATATTCAAATGCCCGGTAAAAACGGATTTGAGCTTCTTGAAGAATTAGACAGTGTACCTACTGTTATATTTACTACGGCTTACGACGAGTATGCTTTAAAAGCTTTTGAATATAACGCAATGGATTATTTATTAAAACCAATCGAACCCAAACGATTGGAAGAAACCGTAAAAAAAATAGTTGAACAGTTTAGAAAAACATCAATACAAAGCTCTGAAACGCCGGTTTTAAGTGAATATGACCAGGTGTTTGTTAAAGATGGCGACAGATGCTGGTTTGTAAAGCTTCAATCTGTCCGCTTATTTGAATCCGAGGGCAACTATGTAAGGCTATATTTTGACGACAACAAGCCTTTAATTTTAAGAACATTAAACTATCTTGACGAACGTCTTGACAACAAAACATTTTTTAGAGCAAATAGAAAACATATAATAAATTTAAAATATATTGAAAATATAGAGCCATGGATGAACGGCGGTTTGCTGGTAAAATTAAAAGGAGGAAACAAAATAGAAGTTTCCAGGAGACAGGCAATAAAGTTTAAAGATAAGCTGAGTTTATAGCATTATAATTTTTATTGCTAAAATTCTGTTCTGAAAGAATATTAGTCAAGAAAAAACTTAATCGAATAGAACCCATGCAATTCCAAAACGTATTGCTCTCCGGGGCATGGGGTAATAAGGGATCATATAATACTGGTTATCAAACAAGTTTTGCCATGTAAAATATATTATGGCAACTTTTTGAATTATTCCGGTTAGAGTAAAATCCAAATCATTGCTCTGATTAACATTTAGATTATTCGAGTATTCTTGTTTGCCGTTATAGTGAAAGACCAGCCCGGTTTTCAAATTTAAATTTGAATGAAACAGCATGTCTTCATAATACAGGCCTCCTTTAAAATTAATCTTCGGCAGTAAATACAAAAGCTGAGATCTGTTGTTGGTAGAATAAAGCGAAGTTGTAGTTTCAATACCTATTTTCCAAATCAGAAAATTCAAATTAAATCCTACACCTTCTAGAGCCGGGTAATACCTCTCATATGATAAAAACGGATATCTTTCCGGGAGCTCGAGATTATTTCTTTTAAAATATTTTAGATCCGTATATATATTTCCGCTTGATAATGATATACCTGCCTCAAAATCTTTCACAATACCTGAATGTGCATAAGTTTTATAATTAGAATAACCCAAGTATATTTTTGAATTCTTTAAAAAATAATAAGAAATATCAGCACCATACCCGTTGTACATACCGTTAACCGACGGCTGGTAAATGTTGCCCGACTCATTGTCATACTTATAATATAGTGAAGGGATCAGGGTGCTGTCTAGTAGCTTAAACGATAAAATTGAAGATATAGCATAATTATTATACTTAATCGGATAATAATTTAGAAATGAATTTGAGAGTGAATAATATTTAATATCCGCTTTTTCATAATTTGCATTTAACTGAATATTAAAAATACCGGCTGAATAAGATTGTTTAAATGCAACTCCGTATATCTTATTCTTTCCTATTGTCTTATAAGATGTTGTATCCTGGTATTGGTTTAAATCGGTTTGATTATATTTATAATAAAAATTCAAATCAGTTAAAGAATTAGGAACAAACTTACCCAGTAACTTAAGATTGAATAAATGATCTTTAACTCTTTGGTTTCTGAAAGGATAATTTACAGGAGCCAGATATTCATTATAAAGATAATAATTTATATCCGTATATGTTCTGGCAATACTATCCACATTGACTCCTCCGTTTAGCCCCAGTTTTGAATTATAAAAATCATAGCTTCCTAATAAATTAATTTTATTCGATAAAAAGTATTTTAATCTTACCTTAGCCTGCCAAATACTGAAGCTGCTGTTTGTATAAGTGCTGTCGGCCTTTCTATTTGTTACATCGAATGAAAGATCAAATTTTTTAAAAACTCTTTCATTAAAAATCCCGTCGATTAATGCTTCACCTGAAGGCCCCTGGTAATATTTAATCCTTGAATACGGCTTCACTGCTATAAAGTCCCGGGAAATAAAATTTACGGTACTTGGATTGCTGATCGATCCGTATAAAAATCCTCTTGGTGAAGGTACAACTTCGATCGAATCAATGTACTCGGATTGAACGAAGTTTAAATCCAACGAATTGGTAAGTCGATTATTTATGGGAACCCCGTCTTCAAGATAACTAATGCTGTTAAATCCCATTCCGTATAGCATTGTTTCATTAGGATATCCTATAAATCCGTAATCTCTGGTAAAGTTAAAGCTAAAAGGTTTGAATAAATCTCCCGTATACCGGTAATCCAGTCCGTTTATTGTTTCTCTGTTTATAAAGTTTCCGTATGAATCCAAAGGTTCTTCATAGATTGGTTTAATAATATTTCTGGCGGCAATTACTTTCTTCAAGGAATCGTTAACTGCAAGTGTGTCTTTTGCTGAGGCTTTTAATGAATCACTAATATGAATTTGCTTTTTTGTTCTCAGAGAATCAAAAGACTGGGATTGTGCAGTTGTAAAGAGAACAAGAAATAAAATCGGCAGAAGTTTTATTATTTTAAACAAGGTCGATTCAATTTTTTAATAATGATAATCATGAAAATAACTAAATAAATTTTAAGCTACAAAGGAATATCAATAGTGCCTTTCGCATTTTTATTAACCGGCATGCCTTAACCTATAGTGTTGGGTCTCATACTAGCCTGATTAGGGTAGATTGAAAATATTTTTCCAAAAAAATTGAATTAATATTTTATTTAAGGATTTTTATTTATAATTTAAGTATCGAATTATCTAATTAAATAATTAAAAAAGGAAAACGCTATGGCAGCTGTAAAGCCTATGACCAAAGGTCAAATTTTGGATCATCTTTCAAAAAAGACCGGCACTACAAAAAAATTGGCCGGAGAATTTTTAGACGAATTTGTTTCGTTAGCTTATAAAGAAGCTAAAAAATCTTTTGTGGTTCCAGGCCTGGGGAAATTAGTTGTCGTTAATCGTAAGAAAAGAGTAGGTAGAAATCCTGCCACAGGCGAAACAATGGTAATTCCTGCAAAGAAAGCTCTAAAGTTTAGAATCGCAAAAGCAGCAAAAGACGCTGTAGTACCTAAGAAATAGTTTATGTATTTAAAGCCTGTTGAAAGACAGGCTTTCTTTTTTCTTTTATTAAATGAAGATAACAATAATTCATTTGTCCAAATATTATATTAAATTCTAACAAATTATTAAAAGCATTATATCATATAATACAGGCATTTAAAATTATATAAAATACTCACCTTTTATTATTTTCATTTTCTTTACAGGTCGATTTTTTGTTAAGCCATTCAATTTTCTTTTTATTAAGTTTACACAATAGTTAGTGGGTTTATTAGCTAGATGGAAGAGGACTCTTATCATGGAGTGTTAAAAATGGGTTTAAACTTTTACAGAATGCAAAGCTTCTTAAGAACGCTTTTTCTTTTACTATTATTTTCAGCATCAATTAAAGCACAAAGAATTGCGGATTTAATTAGGCCTATCCATTTAACCGCCGGAATTACCGATTCTTTAATGGTTAGTGATATTTTTTATGCCAAAGACTATAAAGTACAATTTAAACAAAATAAAAATATAAAGGTTTCCTACTTATCAAAAAGTAATACTCTTTGTCTGACTTCCGGCAAAAATTTTGAGGGAATGGATTTAATTGACTTTACCTTTAACGGTAATAACTATGAGCTGCCGGTTACTTCCGAAATTCCTCAAGCATATTCATTTACTTATAAACCGGAAGGTAATCCGAAATCCGTTAACTTATTCGGAAGCTTTAACGGATGGAACAGGCAAAGCCTGCCTATGAAATTTGAGAACGGTGTTTATCGGATAAAAATAAATTTGGAACCGGGCAGTTATCAGTATAGATTTTATGTCGATGGTAGTGAGATTGTTGATCCGACTAATCCCGATAAAGTGCCAAACGGAATGGGAGGACTTAATTCCGCCTTCAGCATTTTGCCAAGACATACGCAAAAAATTTATCTGGATATTTTGGGTAAATCCATAACCGATACGAGCGTAAGCCTGTTCTTTCATGTTGAAAAAGGGAAGAATCCTTTCCCGGTCAGCATATCAAACATTATTGCGTTGATAAATAATACGAAAATCCCTAAACAGCAAATCAAAATAACCGGAAGTAAAATTGAATTAAAAATAAAAGGTGAAGCATTACATCAAAATGTTATTATAAGATTAGCAGTTAATAAGAACGGTCAAACTTCAAATTTACAAACGGTTCATTTATTTAAGGGAGTACCGGCAGGTCATGAAAAAAATTTAACTCTGCAGGATCAGATTATTTATTCGATAATGATAGACAGATTTTATGATGGCGATAAAAGTAATGATAAACCGGTAGTACTGCCGGATCTTTCTTTTAAAGCTAATTACCAGGGCGGTGATTTACAGGGCATCTTAGATAAAATTAATTCAGGCTATTTTGATTCGCTGGGTGTAAATACCTTATGGATTTCTCCGGTAGTTGACAATCCGGACAGCGCTTACAGAGAATATCCTGCCCCGCATAGGCTCTATACAGGCTATCATGGCTATTGGCCTTTACATTCTTCTAAAGTGGAAGAACACTTTGGTAATATGTCTTTATTAAAAAAATTAATATCAACGGCTCATCAACATAAAATAAAGGTATTAATTGATTATGTAGCTCATCATGTTTTTATTAAGAATCCTTTATATAAAAAACACCGGGATTGGTTTGGTGTTCTATATCTTCCGAACGGGAAAAGAAATTTAAGACTCTGGGATGAAGAACGTCTTACTACCTGGTTTGATACCTACCTTCCAACTTTTAATTATGTAGGATCTAAAGCTGCAAGAAACTTTATGACAAACAATGCTGTCTGGTGGCTCAAACAAACAGATGCAGATGGATTTAGGCATGATGCAGTTAAGCATATTCCGAATGAATTTTGGCGGCTGCTGACGAGAAAAATTAAAAAAGAAATTGAAAATCCTGAAAAAAGAAAAATCTATCAAATCGGCGAAACTTTCGGAAGCTATAAATTAGTTGATTCATATGTTAATAATGGTCAGTTAAATGCACAGTTCAATTTTAATCTTTATGATGTGGCAATTCCTACTTTTTTAGATCCCAAAGCATCATTTAAGAAACTCGATAACGAAATTCAAAAATCATTTTTGGTTTACGGCGAAAATAATTTAATGGGAAATATCATGGATAGTCATGATAAGGTCCGGTTTATGGCTTTTGCAGACGGCGAAATACCCTTAGACGGCAACAATGCTTCCGAAATCGGATGGACTGATCCGCCTACAGTTAAACATGAATCGAGTTATGAAAAGCTTAAACTTTATTTAAGTTATCTGCTAACAATTCCCGGTATCCCTGTAATTGATTATGGAGATGAAATAGGAATGACCGGTGCAGCAGATCCGGATAATAGAAGAATGATGCGGTTTGGTAATCTATTATCTCCCTGGGAAAGAGAAACTCTTCATGATGTTAGAAAAATTATAAATATTAGAGATAACAATTCTGCATTAAGATACGGAGATTTTCAAACGTTAACAGCCGATACAAATAATTATGTTTATCTTCGTTCGGATATGAATGAAAGAATTTTGGTTGCAATAAATAAAAGCAGCAAACCTAAAATAATGAATATCTCTTTACCGGAAATATACCATTTGGATTCCGGGATAGATCTATATTCCGGAAATAAATATAAAATCGTCGATAATACTATTTCTATTACAATTCCGGCAATCGGTTTCAGAATAATTAAAGTAGAATAAAGATTATAAAACACAATTAAAAATAATTTGATTTTCAAAATTTAGATTTAGTTTTTTAACTTCAAAATTGATTAAATAATTTCACAATAGGATATAAATGATATTACGCAGAGGCTTTTTTTTCCTACTTGCTGCGATACTTTTTTCGTCTTGCAAAAATAAAGATCAAAATAATTTTAGTAATAAACTGGATGCTAAAATGAATAATATAGCAGAAAATTATGTTAAACTTGTATTAAAGGTAGGGCAATTAGATAATAATTATGTAGATGCCTATTACGGCCCGGCCGATTGGTATTCTAAAAATGAATTAAAAACCGCCGCAGATTCAAGTGCATTATTGAAACAATGCAGTGCGGAAACAGATAGTCTGCTTAATAATCTTGATGCATTAAAAAATTACAAAGCCGACGGACTTGAAACTTTGAGATATAGATTTTTATACAAACAGCTTTTAGCGGTTAAAACGGAAATATTTATGCTTGAAGGCGGATCATTGCCGTTCGATAAAGAAAGCAAGGCTTTATACGATGCGGTAGCGCCTTCATACGACAAAGAACATTTTCAAAAAATTCTGGATAAGCTGAACAAGATTTTACCGGGGAAGGGAGATATTTCAAAAAGGCTGGAAGATTATAAAAAGAGTTTTATAATTCCGAAAGATAAATTAAGTTCTGTTTTTGAAGCCGCAATAAACGAATGCAGACGCAGAACATTAGAACATATTAATCTTCCCCAAGGAGAAAACTTTAAAGTTGAATATGTTACGGACAAACCCTGGAGTGCATATAACTGGTATAAGGGAAATTATTTTAGTGTTATTCAGGTAAATACGGATCTTCCGATATATATTGACCGTGCAATTGAACTTGCAGCACATGAAGGATATCCGGGCCATCATGTTTACAATACGCTGCTCGAAGAAAAATTAGTGAAACAAAAAAAATGGATGGAGTATACCGTATATCCGTTATACAGCCCGCAATCACTAATAGCGGAAGGAACTGCAAATTTTGGTATTCGCATGATATTTCCTGGAAATGAAAAAATTAAATTTGAGCAAAAAGTTCTATTTCCTTTAGCCGGTCTGGATACCTCCAAAGCTGAAAATTATGAAGAAGTGCAAAGTCTGCTGCAGGATTTAAGTTTTGCGGGCAATGAAGCAGCCAGAAATTATTTAGACAATAAATGGAATAAGGAGCAAACGCTTAATTGGTTGAAGAAATACAGCTTAATGGCTCCGAAAAGGGCAGAACAGAGAATAAAATTTATTGAAAAATACAGAAGTTATGTAATAAATTATAATCTGGGTGAAGAGATTATTCAAAATTATATTGAGAAGAACGGCGGTACAGAAAATCATCCCGAAAAAAGGTGGGAGTTGTTCAAATATATCTTGACGACTCCGCAAACACCTTCGGGTTTGGTTAATTCATCTTTGTAAGTTTTCTTTTTGCCGTCAATTAACTAAGTTAAATGTATAGGAATTATTTATTAATATTATTTAATAATAAATTCAGCTCGAAAGGATTGTTGAATTAAAATTAATTAATTAAGTTCAAATTCTATCGGCAGTTGTAATGGCAAAGAGAATCCGGCTTGATGCTTCTACAAAATTTTTTATATCAATAATTGGCATAACTATAATTGCGATAGTTCTTAAAGAGTTAAGCCACATATTTATACCTTTCGTTATAGCTTATTTTTTATTCTTCCTATTTTCTCCGCTGAACAACTTTTTATCGAACAATAAGTTTCCGCTGTTCTCGGCAGTTATAATTGATATTCTTATAATGGCATTCATTTTATGGGGAGTCTCATCTTTCATAATAGGAGCATTTGTAAGGTTCGGCCAGCAAATACCTCAATATTTTAATAAACTGGATCATATAATTTCCGGTGCTGCAATTTCTATGAATATAAAGGATCCGTTTTTCAGGTATTTTTCAATTGAAAGAATTATTGCAAAAATTAATTATCAGCAGCTTGCCGGCGGCATTTTTAATTCAACTTTTGCATTAATAGGAAACGCATTGTTTATATTATTCTTTTTCATTTTTGTAATGACAGGCCATAATACAATTTACGAAGCAATAAAAGACAGGTTCGTTTTCAAGAGAGTTAAACCGGAAATGAAAAAGGTAAAGAAAAAATATCTCACTTCGGCAGAAAAATTACAGACAGAATTAACACCATCTCTTAAGGATACTTTAACTTTGGAGCGGCAGTCAAAAGAAGAGAAACTGGCAAATACTTTTAAAACAATTACAGAGCAGATACAAAGGTATATTATTCTTAAGATTCTAATAAACCTTTTCGCCGGTGTTATTGTATCCATCTTTCTAGCGATTCTGGGAGTGGATTTCCCTATTATTTGGGGCTTATTTGTATTCCTTTTCAATTTTATTCCGACAATAGGCTCCGCCCTATCTTTAATTTTGCCGGTTATAATGGCTTTGCTTGAGTATGAATCGTTTACATTTGCCTTAATTGTTGCATTGATTTTAATAGCAA
>CAZCFZ010000089.1:0-15157 GCA_964498065.1 uncultured Ignavibacteriaceae bacterium | reverse complement strand
CATTTTATGGCGTTTACGTTTTTTGCCGCAGGGCATTATTTACCTCCGTTCATTTTAGTTGTATTTTCATGTGATTTTAATAATTCCTCAGCCTTTTTACCATATTCCGAATTTGGATCCAGTTCAACAGCTTTCTTTAAATTTTCTCTTGACTTCTCAAAATTACCAGCTGTTAAATTTACAATCCCCAAATCAAGATAACCTATCTGATGTTTCGGATCATATTTTAAAGCCTCTTCCATTTCAGCTATAGCCGTTTTGTAATTCTGCAAATTATAATAACAAATTCCCATATCAATCCTTGCATCCGGATCGTTGGGAACTAAAGCCAAATACTCTTTATAATTGACTATAGCTTGTTCAAACATATGAGAATCATTTTTTAAATGCGCCAGCTGTAAAATTGCAGCAGTATCTTTCGGATTACTTTTTATTTGTGCTTCAAGATTATTTATTTGATTTATATTATTTAAATTCACCCCGGAACTCTGACTCTGACCAATCCCCGCCTCTTCATTTGGAACCTTAACGGAATCAAATACCCCGGATAAAAATAAAATAATTACGGCTATTCCAATGCCAACGAAAATAATTGTAATAATCCTGATACCGTCAAGTTTCTTTTTTACTGCTGCTTGTGCTGTCGTTTTGGTATTAGAATTTTTTTGAGGATTCCTTTTACCGGTATGAGCCTTTGCTTTAGGTCGACGGGGAGCTTCTACATTTTCATTTTTTTGTAAAGTTTTCTTTTGGTCTATTTGAGCATTTTTTAACTTTGCTCCACATCCTGAGCAAATTTCATTTAGCGGATCATTTTCTTCACCACAGTTTTCACAAATGAGAGTTGCGGCTAAATTCTTTTCTTCTCTTTTGGAGTTTATTTTTTTAGCTTCACCCTCTGTTTTAGGATTTCCCGTTTCCGAAATATTAAAACCGCACTCAGGACAAAATTTATAATTCTCTTCTATTTTCGAACCACATTCAGGGCAAAATTTAGCCATTTGATTTTAACTCTTTCATCCCTGAATTAACCAATTCTTTGAAATCCTTCGAAAATTTGAAAGTCGGCACATAATGCTCCGGAACAAAAACAGATTCTCCTGTTTTAGGATTACGAGCCTGCCGTGAATTTTTCTTTTTAACTTTATAACTTCCGAATCCGCGTATTTCTATCCCATTACCTTCTTTTAGAGCTTCGATTACAGTTTTAAAGAATCCTTCAATAATAGCTTCTGTTTCCAACTTAGTAAGTCCTGTCCCTGCTGCAACTTTATCAACTATATCTGCCTTAGTCATATCATTACCCTATTCATTTTATTTTATAAACTATTGTAATTTAACTATTTAAATTATTAAACATTTATAGGAAAATCAATTATTACAGAATCATTAATTTCATTTATTCATTAAATATCAGCCTCAACTAAAAATATAAAAAAGTCTCAAAATGAAATGAAAAATTTTATTGAGACATCATATTAATAAATTATGAACAGAAATTAATAATTTATTAAATGGTATAAAAATTGTTGAAAATAAATAAAAAACGAAACTTTATGGATCTTCTGGATATTATAATATTTTCGCTAAAATTATTTGCTTTAACTTCACTCATCGTTGTGACCATTTCTTATTTTATTTTTAAACTTAAAGATAGGTCAAGGGTAAAGCCGTACATGGAAACAAATACCGTAGAAACTTCAGGGACAATCTTAAAAGTTGAAAAAGTACCTGTTGAGACAACAAATAACAGGTATCAAATTTTAAATGATGAAACCTTAACTTTCAATAAAAAACGTATAAGAATAAAAAAGCCCGTGGTTATAAACAATTTTACAACTCAGCCGATAAAAAATCTAAAAGAAGACGAAGAAGAACGAAAGATATTTAATATTTTTCGTCATTACTCAAAAAATTCAATTGAGCCTATGCACAAAATAAAACTTTAAGATTTCTAATAATATTCCCTAACCAATTTTTATTTATCTATTTAATTTGTTGATTCTTTAAAAACAATATTTTGGGCCAACTTTTTGACATCATAGGGTGCCGGTGCACCGCCTAGGTATTTATGAAACCAATCCAAATGCGCATCATAATAAAGAGGCATTGACTTAACATAATTGGGCCAATGACCGTCATTCTTAAATATTATTAACCTCGAATCGATACCAAGCGTTTGCAAAGTAGTAAAATATTGAATGCTCTGTGTGTAAGGAACTCTATAATCTTTTTGGCCGGTAATTATTAATGTCGGAGTAGAGAAATTATTTACATAACTTGAAGGAGACCATTTTGAGTATAGATCAGAATTCCATGGCTGACCTTTGAATTCCCAGTTTGGGAACCATAATTCTTCAGTTGAACCCCAAAAAGATTTCAAATCATAAACTCCCATCATTGAGGCCAAACATTTAAAACGTTTCGTTTTTGCCTGGAACCAATTCATCATATATCCGCCATAAGACCAGCCCATGGCACCCACTCTATTTTTATCAACATATGGGAGTTTCTCTAAAGCATCGGTAACCTTCATTAAATCTTCAAACACCTTACCGCCCCAATCACCTGAAATTTCGGATGTAAAATCTTGTCCGTATCCTGTTGAGCCGTGTGGGTTAGGAAATGCAACTACATATCCGGCACCGGGATAAACCTGCCAGTCTCCTCTAAAAGAATCCATCCATTGCCCTTGAGGGCCCCTGTGAACATTTAATATAAGCGGATATTTTTTACTAGGATCAAAATTATGAGGTTTAACAATAAATACTTCTATATTACTTCCGTCAGCACTTTTTACCCACATTTTTTCCGCGGGACGAATATCAACATCTTCAAGAATTTTTTTATTAAAATTAGTCTGTTCAATAAACAATCTATTAGATAAGTTTATCATATATAATTCCTTAGGCTTACCGACTTCGCTGGCAGAATAATATATAAATTTATTATCGGGCGAAACGTCAAATCCGAAAATAGATTGGTTCACCGTAACGGGAGAAATTTTTTCAGATTGAATATCAACTTTATAGATAGGAGAGTAACCCTCAACTTCACCTGTAAAATAGATAGTTTTAGAATCAGGACTCCATTTAAAATCATCAATCCAGTTATCAAAACTATTAGTAATAATTTTTGATGTCTTTGTTTTTCTATCATAAAGAGCTATTCTAAAACGATCGGATTCATATTTAGGAATTAATTGTGTCCTATAAGCAATATATCTACCGTCTGGTGAATAAATAGGCCATCCATCCCAGGCTTTATTTGCTTTTGTTATATCAACTGCTTCACCGCCGGTTACGGGCACTATCCATAAATCAGCATTTGTAGATGCTTCCGGATCGTAATCATGGTTAGAGACAAAACAAAGCTCTTTGCTGTCCGGAGAGAAATTATACCCTACTCCGCCGCCTAACATAAAGGTAGGTGAATTGTATGTTCCCGGTGTTAAATCGGTGTAGGACTTTTTAGCCAGATCATAGATAAAAACATGAGTATATTTACCGTTTGAGTAGCTTGTCCAATGTCTAAATAAAAGATGGTCGGTAACATAAGCTTGTATAGGGCCTTTAGCGGAAGCCGAATCCAATTCTTGATTGCAATTATCATCAGAACTGCATTGGGGATAGACATCGGTAGAAAATGCAATTAGATTACCGTTAGGTGATAAAACCGGCGCATCTATACCCGTAGATAAATCTGTAACCTGCGTTGTCGTTTTATTATCAAACGAATATTCGAATAATTCCGGTTTCCCGGTTCTTGTCGAAACAAAATAAATACTTTTACTATTGTTCGCCCAAACAGGATCGTAATCTGCTTTTGGATTATTAGTTATATTAACAGTATCAGAGCTATTAAAATTCATTACATAAATTTCCGTATTTGAAGTACCTTTAGGCAGATCGTAACTGGTTAATGTAAAGGCAACCATTTTCTCATCCGGCGAAATAACCGGTGATCCAACATTTTTGATTTTATATAAATCGGCAATCGTAAAAGCTTTCTTTTGCGGAAGTATTTTTATATTAATAATAAGGAAAGCACCTAATAAAAAAAGTAAAAAGTTTTTCATTTTATTCAACTAATTTTGTTTAAAAAAAATTATTATAAGCTCCTAATATTTAAAGATTTCAAAACATGTTTATATTTTAGGCAGTCTTTCCAAAAAAGAGCTGTTGGAAAGAATTGCAAAAGTATTTGTTTTCCTTAATTCATTTAAATTAAAACAATTCATATAGCTCATTGAACTTCTAAGTCCGTCCGATATACTATCTATAACATTTTTCACAACACCTTTGTACCCTACCATAGTTTCCTCACCTTCAATAAACTCATTCCTCATTTTAACGCCAAAAGATGCCGAACCTCTATATTTTTTCCACAGCTGGCCGTTATATTTTATTACTTCGCCTGGAGTTTCTCTTGTTCCCGAAAGCATTCTGCCAAGCATAACAACATCGGCGCCTAATGCAATTGCTTTTGCAATATCTCCAGGACTTTTAATACCGCCGTCGGCGATAATACCTATTTTTAATTTCTTTTCATCACGAAAGGATGAGACATTTAGCAAAGAAGATACCTGACCAATACCGATACCGGTTTGAATGGAGGTTGTACAAACACTTCCGCTGCCGATACCGACTCTGACTGCATCAGCACCGGCATCCTGTAAATTTTTTAAACTTGCACCGTAAGCAATATTACCCACAATAAGTTTTACATCAAACTTCTTTTTTATTTCTTCCGTTTTCTGCAAAACCGCACTGTTATTTGCATTAGCAGTATCTATGCATATAATGTTTTGATATTCGACTAGCTTTTCTATAATCTCATCGGGTGTATTTACTGCAATTGAAACAGCTTTAACAGCTCCGTTATTTTTTTCATCTTTTAAAACTTGATCCAGCGAAGAATCAAAACGATTAAGAATGCCTAAACAACCAAGCCAGCCTAACTCTTTAGCCATTTCAGGCCCCGTAACAGTTTCCATAGGACTGGAAAGAACAGGCAAAGTAAGATGAAGATTTAAAAAATCACAAGCCGTAGTTGCCTCGGTTCTAGAACGAACTCTGGATATTTCGGTAGGAATAAGACTAATATCATCGTACGTTAAAGATTGATTAAATTCATTCAATTCACTTTTTGAATATATTTTCATTGAATTTCCTCAGATAAAATTCTTTCTATAGTGTTTAAGAATATCCGGTTTTGGATATTTATGAGATGAAAAAAATCTTTTCATGATTTTAACAATGTTTCCATTTCATCCAATAATTCATTCATTTTACGGGTTACAGCCATAACCGGTTCCGATGAGTTCATATCAACGCCAGCAGACTTTAATATATTTATCGGATAATCGGAATTACCTGATTTTAAAAAGTTAAGATATTTGTCTACTGCCGGCTGCCCGTCATGTTTTACATTGTTTGCTAAAATCTCTGAAGCAGCAAATCCGGTAGCATACTGGTATACGTAAAAGTTGTAATAAAAATGAGGAACTCGTGTCCATGTATATTCTTCTTCCTTGTCTATTACCATGTCCGGTCCCCAATATTTTTGATACATCTCTTTATACAACGAACATAAAACATCTGCGGTTAATGCATCGCCCTTTTCAGTCCTTGCATAAACAATTGATTCAAATTCCGCAAACATTGTCTGACGGTAAAAAGTTGAAGTAATATTGCTTAAATACTTTTCAATTAAATATAATTTTTCAGATTTTGACTCGGCAATATTAATTAAAAAATCCAGCAATAAAGATTCGTTAAATGTGGATGCAACTTCCGCAACAAAGATAGAATAATTGGCATAAATATAAGGCTGAGACTGCCCGGTATAATAAGAATGCATATTGTGCCCCATTTCGTGCGCGAGTGTAAATACATCATTTAAAAAACCGGACCAGTTTAACAAAACATACGGATGAACCCCGAAAGTTGTTCCCGAAGAATATGCCCCGCTTCTTTTTGCCTGAGTTTCAAAAACATCAATCCAGCGACTATTAAATGCAGTTGACAAAGTAGATAAATAATCTTTGCCCAAAGGTTTTAAAGCGTTTAAAACTATTTCTTTACCTTCTTCATAAGAATATTTTTTTTCTGTCATTTCTTGAAATAATGTTACATATGTATCGTAGGGATGGAGTTCATCAAGCTTTAACAATCTCTTCTTAAGCGCAGCCCACCTATGAAGAGAATTTAAATTTTTATTTGCGGCTGCCAACAAATTGTCATATACAGAAACAGGAATATTATTTCCGTTTAACGCAGCCTCTCTGGCAGAAGCATATTTGCGGGATTTTGAAGTGAAAATATTTGCTTTAATATTCCCATTAAACAATACGGAAAAAGTATTTGCATAATCTACATACTTGCCGTAATAATTTTTAAACACTCTTTCTCTGAAACCCCTGTCTTTTGAATACATAGCGGCATAATACCTGGCATGGGAAACCTCATAGTCATTTCCATTTTCATCCTTGGTTAAAGGAAACTTTAATTCGGCATTAGTGAAAATAGAAAAAGTATTGTAAGGTATTTGATTTATTTCGGAGGAAAGGGCGAGAAGTTCCTCCTGTTCTTTGCTTAATGTATGGGTTTTAGTTCTAAGGATATCGTCTATATGATGTCTATAAATTTTTAATTCATCTTTTGAATCAATCATTTGGATAAGTTTATCATCGGGTATTGAAAGCAATTCGGGTTTAATAAAAGAAGCGGCTGAAGATACTTTGGAAAACAGATTACTTATCCTATCATGCATTGCCTGGTATTTTTGTAATCTCATATCGCTGTCATAAGAAAGCGAGGAAAATAAATACAATCTTTCCAATTTAATTCCCATTGAATCATCAAATTGAAAACATTCTAGAAGGATCTGGGTATCTTTTGATAGCAGGCTCTCAAATTTTTTATAATTACTAATATTGTTTTCAACCCATTTAAAATCAGATTCCCACAACTCATCGCTTTCATAAATCGAAGAAAGATCCCATTTATAATTTTCTTCTATTTCGTTCCTGGCGGGTAAAACTGCTTGTTCGGTTACAGAAAATAATTTTCCGATAGTATTTCTAAATAAAGGCATAGGCGGACAGTTTCCTGGATATTTCGCTAAAATGTTTTAAAAAGATGTTTTAATTTATAAAATATTAATCTAAAGATGAATAATTATTTGATTTTGTTGACAAGTATTTAAATGAGGTATTCTCTCGAATATATTTTTTTCAACAAATAAATAAAAATGACCCCGTTTACCGGTTAATCAAATGGATTCAATAAGTTAAATTTGAAAAACAACTAAATTGTTTCTAATACTGTTCTTGCGGCGGTAACCTTACCTATAAATTTAGAAGAATAATCCGCCTGTAATCTCGGAGCTTCATGTTCGGCATAAGTTAAATAGTCATCAATCGAAGAACATTCATATTGTATAACATAGGTAGCTTCGCCTTCAAGACTTGTTGGAATTTTTATTTTAAACATTCTATGATTATTAAAATAACCCGTATGTAAAATATCCGGAATATGTGTATCCTTCATCCATTTAAACCATTCCGATTCAACTTCTTTTTTAACTATTGTTGTAATACTATAAACTATCATTTCCAATTTTCATTATGCGTAAATAGATAGAAATTCATCATTTTATTTGAATTTATATTTATCAATTTAAATATGAAGAATAAATTTAATTATATATTAAATATTAAAGAAAAGTCATTATGATTATTATTTAAAATAAAAAAACGAATTAAAGGATATTGGTGATTTTCCGCACTTATAATTTTTGTCACTGGCAAAATTAATTCCGGTCTCTTATATTTAGATCGGCTCTTTCAAAAGGTTCTCCCCTGCCTTTTGAAGTTAAGGAGCTAAAGCCCAGTAATCGCCCGGTTACAGGGCTTTTTTATTTTTAACAAGAAATTAATTATTGGCGGGTTTTATAATCTTCCAAGGTAAGTCCGTATATAAACAAATCGACCAGTATACCATTATAAGTTCTATGATCGTCTCTGAGATTCCCCTCTTTTTTAAATCCAAATTTTTCCGCAAGCTTATAACTTCTTAAATTATCGGTCATTATTCTTAAAAAAAGACGGTTCATTTTTAACTCTTCGAAGCAAAATTTAATAATAACATTAAGAGCTTCACTCATCAATCCCTTTCCTTCGAAATCCTTTGTAATAAAGTAAGCAAGTTCTGCTTTCGGTATAACCCAATCGATGTTCTTTATACTTATGTGCCCAATATATTTGGATTCTTCTTTTGTCCAGATACCGAAGGAAAATGATTTTTGTTCATACCATTCGGCAATTTTAGATTGGATATAAAGTTCGGAATTTACTTCATCGTTGGTATTGGCAAGGGTAAGAGGGAAACTGTCAAGAAGCCGATCCATATTTTCCTGAACTAATTCAAAAAACACCGGGCCGTCACCTTCTTTGTACTGCTTAATAATCATTCTTTCGGTTTCTAGCCGGTGGGATATGTTTAAAAGATTTTCCTGCATAGCTTTTACTTTTTAACAAAATTTACTCATAATAGTTTACCTTGCATCCGCACCCGTCCCACATCCTCTCATAAGTTTCCATTCTTTCATTTACAAAATGTTTTGCCTGTTCAATCGATTCTGCAATTCTTACAGCCAGTTCATTTTTTGAGGTAATTTCCTGAATAAGAATAATTTCATTCAATTTAATTATTCTAATATGATCGCTCATTAAAGTATCTTTATCTTCCAACACTGTCCCGTTGTTTAAAATCTCATCCAGATTTTCTTTAGGAAGAATTAATAATTTCTGTTTTTGTAGTCCCTCAATAATTTTATCAATTTCCATAATACATTTTATCTTTTTATTATTTTAATAATGAAAATTTATTATCGGCATAAATTTAAATATTGATGAATTGTTACCTGCAAAATTTAATAAGCCGATTTGAATCCCTTTCAAATTATCGGAAAAATTCAACAGGCCGATGGATATTCCATATTGATTATCAAATTGATTATAACCTGCAATTGAAATTCCGTTCATATTTTCTGCAAGGCACATAACTATCGACGAATTTAAGCCGTATAAATTATTAGTTTTTAATTTATAACCGGCAAAATTAATTCCTCTTACATAGCCTTCATTTTCAATAACGCCAAGAGTACATGAGATTCCGGCTATCCCATTTTCCCTTCCTGAAACCACAGCTAAACCGCTTATATTAATTCCATTAATAGATTTACCCGAAACTAACGCCAAACCGCTTAAACTAATACCGCTTATGCCGCCGTTTCCCACAAGTGCCAGTCCGCTTAAGTTAATCCCCTCCATCTTTCCTGTTGAAGCAACGTTCGCCAAACCTCCTATATTTATTCCTTTTATATAACTTTGGGAAACAAGGGCTAATCCGCCAATATTTAATCCCGATATTCCGCCATTTGCAACCGCTGCTAATCCGCCGAAATTTATCCCTTTAGATACACCTTTTGTTACTACAGCAAGACCTCCAATATTAATTCCGTTTAAATCTTTTTGTGCAACCACGGCAAGGGTACCTAACTGCATTCCGTTCAAGGAACCTTGAGATACAACTGCCAAACCTCCGAAACTAAATGCATGGCTGTTCTTTTCTAAAACTAAAGCTGCTAAGCCTAATCCGATTCCATTTAAATTGCCTGCTTCCGGTGCTATACCGAGAGCAATTCCGTTTAGGATTGAATTAGGATTGCGTTTAGGTGTCCAAAATGTAACATTAATTCCATTAATTCTTTCAATTCCACAGTCGACCGTATTAAATCTTAAACCATTGAATGTTTTAGAATTCCCTATACTTATTCCATTATGATTTTCTCCTAAATCAAAATGCCAATCACTGCATTTCTCCAATGAATCTGATTTTCCCCATATGCTAAAATCCTGCGCATTTATTTCTGCAGAAAAAATACAAATGGTAAAAAAGACAAATAATAAAAGTTTATTCATGTGGGCCCCTATTTAAATTTTTTATATTTCCTTAAATAATCCCCAATTATTTGGATTTGATTTTAACCGGATTTAAGAGATTATAACTCATAGCAAATAGAAAATTTTTTAAATACACCTATCTAATAAAAATTATAAAACGGAAAAACCAAATTAGTATAAATTTTAGCAGCCTTGAACTAATACTTTTCCGACAAACTGCTTAAATAATACTTAAATTGAAAAAATTATTAATGTATTTATCTTCTTATTTTATCCTTCTGTTCTTTTTCTTTCTTAACTCTTTCCTGTTTAGATGATTTTTCTTCTTTTTTCTTTTGTTCCTGCTTCACTTTTTTACTTGACTGTTTTGGTTCAGGTTTTCTTTTCTTTACTTTTTTTGTTTCACTTTTTTTAGGCTCAGGTCTAGGATTATCTACATTTCTGCCATTAGTATTTCTGGATTTTACACTATCATTAAAACGCTCTCTTGGTATAGTATTATGTTTTGGAGGTTCAACACTTTTCGGCGGCCCAACAGGTTTTGGAGGTCTAATATCTTTTGGTGGTTCAACCGGTTTTGGAGGTGTGGGAGGATTTGAAAGCGGCTTAATATTTAAGTTTCTTTCCCTATCAAAATTATTTCGACCATTATTATTTCTTAAATCGTTATTATTTCTTTCCCTCGTTGCGGGTATTTGAGGAATCGGTTTTTGAGTTTCTACCGGTTTAGCAGGTGGCTTTATATTTCGATCCTTATTATTAAAGTTATTCTGATCATTTCTATTATTATTCTCATTTCGACCATTATTGTTTCTTAAATTACTATTGTTTCTTTCCCTTTCCCTGTTCGGGGGAATTTGAGGCTGCGTAGGGGCTGCCGGATTTTGATCTCGGGTTCGAGTTTTATTTCCCGGTTCAGGCTGCCCTTCATTTCTTGCTGGGGGATTTATTTGCCTGCGTTCTTCACGATTGGCATTATTTAAAGTTCTATCTCTTAGTTCAGTGTCATTGGGTACCCTTACCCTAATTAATTTCCTATTACCGGCATTCATTTCATCTCTAACAGGCCTAACCGGTTCAATGCGCCTATGTGTGAACCTTTCAACATTTCTCAATTCCGGTCCGCGCTCACCATTTGCCGATCTTAAAACTCTCATATTAGGGGACATTTCACGCGTTCTATAATGACCAACTTGTTTGTTATAGAAATGCTGCTCAGGAACAAACACCCATACTCTATTGACATATCCGGAATTATAAATAACAGCTGCCGATGAAACTCCCGGGGGCGGCATAGGCGCCCAACCCACATAACCATCTGAGTGATACCATCTAACTCGAGCCGGTCTCCAAACATAATTTGGCAGCCATACCCATCCGTAGTCAATTGTATAATCCCAATTTCCATAATGATAAACTACCCATCCATATGGTTCGTCACTTTCCCACATCCATCCTTGATCCGTCCAAACCCATTGACCGTTATAATAAGGCTGCCAATTGTTTTCGTCGTATGGTCTCCAGACAGTTCCCAATCCCGGAACATCCATCCATTGACCATAATTATTCAAAACATTGAAAGTAGGATCTGAGTACTGTTGATTATTAGAAGAAGTCTGGGTTATTACTGTGCACCCGCTCCAAAAAACAAATGATAATGAAATTAGTATATAAAATAATTTTTTCATGATTTAAAAATTTCAATTGTTAAATAATACAAATGAATTTTGCTTATTATAATATATCGGTTTTTATTTAGAACCGCTAACAAATTTAGAAATTTGTTCGGATTCAATTAGTTCTAATAATTTTATTGTTAAAGCCTATCAAAATTTTGCTGGCATTTATTTCCAAATGTAAAAGAGTAAATACTTATACCGGAATCTTCGGGATAAAATTTCAATTCATGTTTATTTTCATTCTCCTTGGTGATAACATAGTACATTCTCGGCTGATTGATGGTAATATAAGTTTCTCCGTTTTTGTTGACTTTTACATCCTGCCCCCGTTTGGAAGGAGGCACAGGTTTACCATCTCTTGTAACAATTACATTAACAGGATTTTTAGAATTTCTTCCCAGAACCGAATAAACATCGCTTCCGTAATAAGTAATTCCCAGTGAAACTATATTTTTCGGTGTTGAAGACGAAACCGAAGTAAAAGCGTCAGGGCCGTTATGCCATTTGCCTTGGACAAAAAATCCGCGTTCAACTCTTATTTTTGTCGGTTTATAATTTATAGTTTTATCTTCATGGTAGCCCTGCGGATTAGCAAATTTACCTCCCCATAAATCGCCTCGTTCATAGCCTACATAAATTTCATCAGATTCCGGTCCGCATTTAGGACCGAACATTGGTTTATCAGGTGTAATTTTAATATCCGAGAAATTCAATTCCGGATGATTTTGTCTAAGGAGTTTCCGAATTTCCTTTTCAAGTTCCGCATAATTACCTTCTCCCTGATGTACCAGCCTGATTATTCCATTCCGATCAATTAAAAAAGAATCCGGCCACGTATTGCAGTTATATTCATTCCACACAACATCATTAATATCTGCAATTGCCGGATAAGGGAGTTTAAATCTCTTATATGCCGCTTCAACATTTGCGACTTTTGAAGCAAAAGCAAATTCTCCTTTATGCACTCCGATTATTTCAAATCCGTATTTATGATATCGTTTATATAATTCTTTTAAATGCGGAAAAGTTCTTATACAATTGATACATGTATATTCCCAAAAATCTACAAGAACAACTTTTCCTTTTAGGTCTGTGCTAAAAGAGTGGCTTCCGCCGCCGAGCCAAATTGCATTTTTAGGAAATTTAGGAGCCGGTGTTCCCGGTGTTAATTCGGCAAGTAAAGAAATAGATGAAAATATTAATATAATGATAAAAATAATTTTTTTCATGGCTAAATATGTTATAAAAATTTTATATATGAGTTATCCGCTTTGCACTGAAAATTAAATTTTGTTTAATGTCTTATTCACCATAAAAAATATGAAACTTCTGTTAAAATACAAGTTATTTTCACCACTCAATCAATTTACAGCACACATTTTAAATTGTGCTGCCCAGCTTTTCATTAAGAATTATAAGACCTTCTTCGATTTCACTTTTTGGAAGATTGCCTTTTTCAAGTTCATTTATAGGTTTATTCAAAAGTCTTTTATAAAATTGAATTCCCTCAGCAATATATTTTGAGTCGCTTTCAATTAACTCATAAAGTATATTTTCAGCTTTATCATATTTGCCGCAGAATTCATAAAATAAAAAGAGTCTACCAAGAAGATCTTGAGGCAATTCATAATCTTTTAACTTATCAATAACGGTTTCAATTTTATTAAGATGATCTTCTTCAATAAATGAATTAGATAACTGAATTCCCATCAAAAATAAGTTTAAAGAACGTAAATATAGTTTAACGCTGGTGTCTGTATTTCCCTGAAGTTTATAAATTTCAGCTTCTTCCATTAAAACAACACCAAGAAGATATGATTTTGGAGCAATTAATTTCTTGTTGGGATCAATAATATTAAATAATTGATCATTTGATAAATTATTAATAAACGTCCTATCAATACCTAGGAGTTTCTTAGTAACCAAATCGAGTTCTTTTAATGCTTCCGGATAGTTCTTTGCATCTTTTAAAAAGATAAGCTTTGCAAGAACCCTTGTTAAGGTTTCGATCATCCGCATTAAATAATCTCTTGTAAGCATAATAAATTCTTTTTAAATATAAATTTTATTGTTATATAAAAAGAGTAATTGAATAATGGTTATCATTTCCCGGAATCGGTCTATGTTTTCGAAAAGATTTAATGACATCATTATATTTGTTTTTAATTACACAAATATAATGCAATTCCCAATTTTTAATTAATGCTCTTTGTGTCTATAAAATCCGGTGTTAATATATGGAAATTTAATTTAATATAATTTTTAGAAAAAATTATTCTACTTTACAGAGCAACTACAACTCTGCCGGTAATTTTTCCTTCAAGGATTAAGTTTATTTTTTTATTCAATTCTGAAAGTGAGCATTCACTATAAATAATTTCCAAATTATCCGGTTTCCATTCCTTTGCCAGCGTGTTCCAGATTTTTACTCTTAAATCCATCGGACAATGAATTGAATCTATCCCCAACAAATTTACACCTCTTAGTATAAAAGGATAAACTGTTGTATTTAAATTCGGCGACTGCGTTAAACCGCAAGTAGTTACACTGCAATTGTATTTTGTGGATTTTATCGCAGCAGCTAAAATATTCCCGCCGACGGTGTCTATAACACCTCCCCATTTAGTTTGAAGCAATGCATGATTTGAAGAATCATCAACTTCTTCTCTTTTTAATACTGTCCGTGCACCAAGTTTTTTCAAAAATTCATGCTGCTCATTTTTACCTGTTGCAGCCGTAACCTTATATCCTGCTTTTTTAAGAATCGCAACCGCAAGCGATCCGACTCCGCCCGTAGCGCCCGTAACCAGAATTTCTTCTTCGGAAGGTTTAAGTCCTTTTTCTTCTAATCTTATTAAAGACAATCCGGCAGTAAAACCTGCTGTTCCGAAAATCATGCTTTCTTTCAGGGTCATTCCTTCCGGCAGTTTTACAATCCAATCCGAAGGAACGCGAATATATTGTCCAAATCCGCCTGAAGTATTCATTCCCAAATCAAAGCTGGTTACAATTACCTCTTCCCCAACTTTAAAATTATCATTCAAGGACTCTTCCACAATCCCGGCAGCATCAATACCCGGAGTGTGAGGGTAATGTCTTGTTACTCCCTTATTGCCGATTGCAGATAATGCATCCTTATAATTTAACGATGAATATTTTACTCTAATTAAAACTTCTCCTTTGGGAAGATCGTCAATAGATTTTTCTCCTAATTCACGAATGAATTTTCCATCCTTTTCCTTAACTATCATTGCCTTGAATTTTTTACCCTGCATAATTTTTATCTCGCATTTATATAGTCTTATACTAAAATAAAATTAAATGAAATCTTCTGAAAGATAGATGTTATACCTCAAAAAATCATTGCTTTCCAAAATAAATCGGGATTAAGAAATTTGTTTTATAGATGACCTGAAAACAAAACAATCCCACTTAGAAATAATTTCATCCCTTCGGTGGGTGTCGCATACGCCCACTTCAAAAGAGTTTGTAAAATATTTTGTCCTTT
>CAZCFZ010000088.1:0-15267 GCA_964498065.1 uncultured Ignavibacteriaceae bacterium | reverse complement strand
GAACAATTTTATTACGAACTTCTTGTTTTGGGGCTTCTATATCGGATTTGAGATATGTGAAAAAGATTAAATAATTACCAAACGCTTGACTTTTAAAATTTTTTCTGTATCTTTACTCACAAAAATGGAGCTTTTTTAGCGTCGACTTGCTACTGAGGAATATTTTTAATTAATTTTTATAACCGGAGTAGCAATGGTGTGCCGATTTAGGGATTTACTCTGGTCGGTTTTTTGTTTTTTACTGGAACTTTTTAAGGAGGAGATGGTAAATATTATTTGATACATATTTTTAAGGCTAGCGACTAATATCAACAAAAAAGGAAGGCAGAGATGAAAACAGTAAAAGCTAAAATAGACAATCCTCTATCCGATCTTATTAGTGACGATATATATGAACTATTAAGTTCACAAGGGCTAATTGACGAAAAATCCGTAAGAGATTATCAAATAAGGAAGAAATTTAAACAATTAAGAGCTAGTAAGATAAGTGCAGGAGATGCCATAGATTCCATAAGGGAAGAATACCCTTATCTACAGTTTGATACAATAAGAAAAATTGTTTATCAGATTAGTAAATAATTTTCCTTGACAAAAAGAAGTTATCGGGTTATATTTCCGATGACTCTTTCAGAGGGTTCTCCCCTGCCCTTTGATGTAAAACGAGTCGAGCCCGGTAGTACCCCCATTACCGGGCTTCATTTTTTAATTTTCGGAGTAAATAATGGCAAAAAAGGTTAATAGAAGAAATATAAAAAAAGCTAAAAAAACTGCCCTGCCGGATTTCAGTATTTATTGGGATAAAAAAAATTATATGCTGCTAATGCTGGGTATCGCTGTTATTATTATCGGCTTCTATTTTATGTCCATGGGTTCTTGGAACAGCTTTCCTTCTTTATTTATTTCTCCGATTTTATTAATAATAGGTTATTTGTTTATCCTCCCGGCATCTATTCTTTATATGAAGAAAGAACAGCCTGAAAAGAAAGAGGAACAAGAAATTGCTTCTGGCAAAAGTTAAGGGGAACATTGTTTCCACTCAGAAAAATACAAACTTGGTTGGCCACAAACTATTGGTAGTTCATCAAATTGATCTCAAAGGAAATTTTATAGGGAAAAAAGATATAATTGCCTTGGATTTAATTGATGCGGGAGTCGGGGATACTGTACTGGTAGTTCAAGAGGGTGCTGCTGTTAAACAAATTCTCGGGCATAGGAAAGCCCCTGTGCATACAATGATAGTAGCCGTTGTTGATGAACTAGAAGTAGTTTAAAAGTTTTCATCAATGATTTTTAGATATTTTGACTAAACTTAATTTAGAAGAACTAACTAATTTAACTTTGCTTCTTTCCGTCGAAGGTATTGGCCCGGGGAAATTGAGAAATCTTTTATCAAAATTCCGGTCAACCCAAAAAATTCTTTCCGCAGAATATAAATCGCTGCTTCAAGTTGACGGCATCAGTACAAATCTGGCTAATCGGATTCAAAAAAGTAATTTATTATTTAACCAAACAAAACAATCGGTTGAAAAGGAACTAGAAAAGTTAGATAAAATTAATGCGCAAATAATTACCATATGGGATAAAGAATTCCCGCCTTTATTAAAAAATATCTATGACCCGCCTATAATCTTATATATTAAAGGAGAATTTATTGAGAAAGACAATTATTCAATAGCTATTGTGGGTACAAGACAACCGACAAATTACGGTAAGGTGCAGGCTGAAAAATTTGCTTCTGATTTAGCCAGTCAAGGGATAACAATAACAAGCGGTTTAGCAAGAGGAATTGATTCAATTGCACATTCATCCGCTTTAAGAAATAACAGCAGGACAATTGCAGTTATTGGCTCCGGGCTGGATATAATTTATCCGCCTGAAAACAAGCGTATGTTCGAAGAAATTTCCGAAAGAGGAGTAATCGTATCAGAATACCGGTTAGGTACTAAACCGGACGCTCAAAATTTTCCTAAGAGAAATAGAATAATTTCAGGTCTTAGTATGGGATGTCTTGTAATTGAAACCGGCATAAACGGCGGTGCAATGCAGACTGCGGCTTTTGCATTGGATCAAAATCGTGAGACATTTGCGGTTCCCGGTAATGTTGGAATTAGACAATCCGAGGGAACAAATTTATTAATACAGAAAGGTGAGGCCAAACTTGTAAGAACGGCTGAAGATATACTTGTTGAGCTGGAATTAAAACTTAAACCGGTTATAGGTAAAAATATTCCCAAACAAAATGTGGAGTTAAATTTGTTTGAAGAAAAGATAATTGACGCTTTGACAAATGAAGCCTTACAAATAGATAAAATCTCTACATTAACAAACTTGTCGACGTCGGATTGTTTAGTTCATTTACTATCACTAGAATTTAAAGGAATGGTAAAGCAGCTCCCCGGTAAAATGTTCGCTCTCCTTTAATATTTTTTCCTATTCTTCCAGAGAAATTTCAACCTATCTTTTAAATTTTTCTCCTGACCGTTTTCAGTTGGATAATAATATTGTGAGTTCTTTAATTCATCAGGTAAATAATTTTCTAAAATAAAATGATTTTCAAAATCATGGGGGTATTTATATTCTTTACCATAGCCTATTTCTTTCATCAATTTAGTGGGTGCATTTCTCAGATGAATAGGTACCGGAAATAACGGTTTTTTCTTAACATCTCCAGCTGCCATTTCCAATCCCATATAGGCCGCATTGCTTTTAGGTGAAGATGCTAGATAAGTAGTACATTGTGCTAAAATTATTCTAGCTTCCGGCATACCGATTTTATCCACGGCACCAAACGCAGCTTCCGCCAGTACTAAGCCATTGGGCGATGCATTACCTATATCTTCAGAGGCAAGAATAACCAGTCGCCTTGCAATGAATAACGGATCTTCCCCGCCTTCGAGCATTCTCGCCAGCCAGTATAAAGCAGCATCGGGATCGCTTCCTCTAACGCTTTTTATAAAGGCTGATATAACATTATAATGCTCCTCACCGCCTTTGTCATATATTATATTTTTCTTTTGAACAACATTTTCCAGAACTTCCTTACTAATTAAAATAGGATCAGAATTTATTTCTTGAATTACAGCTGCTTCTAATATACTTAACAACGATCTTGCATCTCCGCCTGATAGGTAAATCAAAAAATCAACATCTATTTTTTCAATATTAAGAGATGACAGCAGTTCGTCGTTTTTTAATGCCGAATTAAGAATTGCAGTCAAATCACTTTTTGATAAATCTTCAAGGATATAAACTCTTGCCCTGGATCGTAATGCGGGGATAACTTCAAATGAAGGATTTTCCGTAGTTGCCCCTATTAAAGTAATTAGTCCTGATTCCACCGAATTTAGAAGAGCATCCTGCTGTGCTTTGTTGAACCGATGAATTTCATCAATGAATAATATAGTCCTTTTTTCCAATGATTTGTTATAAGAAGCTATATCAATTATCCCTCTAATATCTTTAACACCCGATGAGACAGCATTTATTTGATGAAATTCGGCTTTAGTGTGTTCTGCAATTATTTTTGCTATTGTCGTTTTCCCAGTTCCGGGAGGACCCCATAAGATAAATGAACTTAATGTATCATTCTCTATCATCAATCTTATAGGCTTACCTTTTCCCAATAACGCTTCCTGCCCGCTGAATTCATCTATACTTTTAGGCCTTACTCTTTCGGCTAACGGAATTTGAGGAAAATTAAATTTGCTCATACGAGTTAATAAATAATCTAAAAAATTTTAAAATTATTTCTGTATAATCTTGATGGTTTTTTCACCTTTTCTAATCATACCGTATTTTTCACGGGCAGTTTTTTCAATTTTGGCAGGAATTTTTTCCCGGAGTGAATCTATATCCGCTTGGATTTTTTTATTATCTTTTTTGACATTTGATATTTGTTCGTTCAAGTTTTTCAGTTGAGATTTCAATTTAAGATACTTTACAACTCCCGAATCATTAAATAAAAGATATAACAACCCGATTAGAACAAAGATAAAAAAAATATAATATTTTATTTTTTTATTTTTTATAATTGCCATTTAAAGACTTAGTTTTATAATTCTATCTACCAATTCCTCAAATGAAATGCCGACAGCTTTTGCCATTTTAGGGACAAGGCTTGTCGATGTCATTCCGGGTAAAGTATTAACTTCCAGGCAATAAGTTTTATAATCATTGCTTACCCTAAAATCAAGTCTGCCGTAAACCGTGCAGCCCAATGCTTTAAAAGCTTTTACAGATTCCGACTGCAGTTCTGTTTTGATCCAATCAGGTAATTTTGCAGGAACTTCATATTGGCTCATGCCTGAAGTATATTTGCATTCATAATCATAAATTCCATGTTTAGGTTTTATCTCCAGAACCGGGAGAGCTTTATCTTCAAGAATTCCTACAGTTACTTCATGTCCGGCGACATATTCTTCTATTAGAACTTTATTAGAAAATTCCCTTGCCAACTTAACCGCATTTTTCAATTCGGATTCACTTTTACAAATAGTTAAACCAACGGTAGAGCCTTGATCATTAGGTTTAACAACACATGGATAACCGAAATTGTTTTTTAATCTTTTTTTTATGCCGCTCTCGTCGTCGGTGTTTTCAACAGAAATCCATTTAGGCGTTTTTATTTCATAATGCTGAAATAAAATCTTCGACATAATTTTGTCCATTGAAATTGCGCTGGAGATTACATTAGAGCCGGTATATTTAATACCGCGTAACTCAAGCAGCGACTGAATCGTTCCGTCTTCTCCCCATTTACCATGCAAAGCAAGGAAGGCAATATCAACATCATCAAATAATTTTGAGTTAATTGCCTCGACATAATTTCTATTTGATATTTGAGTAAAATCTTCATCCGAAAAAAAATCGTCTTCTTTAGTCGGCTGATTTACACCGTAAGCCGGGTCAATTAAAATAATCTCATAATCCAAAGTTTTTAGAGCTTTGTAAATAGAAATCCCGGATGATTTAGAAACTTGTCTTTCGGGAGACGTACCACCGAGGAGCAGAGCAACTTTCAATTTCGGTTTAGACGGCATGTATATTTTCTTTCTATCATTTAAACTTTAATTAAAAAATATTTCTTTCATCGATATCAAGCCCGTAATTTTGTTTTGACAGGCCAATAAGTTCTTTTATTTTTTCGTAAGGTAATTCCTTTGCTCCGCCCAACAATTTTGCAGTAAAAAGAATTTGTGCTGTATGTTCGAGCTTTTCCATTTTATTATATGCATCTTTCAAAGTTTTTCCCAAAGTAACGGCACCGTGGTTTTGAAACAGGAATGCCCATGAGTGATCAATATACGGCTCCATACTTAAAGGCAGATCATCGGTTGAAGGTGTTGCATATTTACAAAGCGGAACTTTACCAAGCGTTAAAATAACTTCAGGGAAATAATTTCCGGTTAATCCCTGGCCCAAAGAGGCAAAGGCTGTTGCATAAACCGGATGACAATGGACAACGGCATTTACTTCCGGTCTTTTTGAATAAGCATACAAATGGATTTTATATTCTGTGGAAATTTTGCCCCTTCCATTCAAGATTCTGCCTGATGAATCAATCTCTAAAATATCATCTTCCGTAACATCACCTTTACGTACAGCTGACCTAGTAATCAAAAAAGTATTTTCGGAAGTTACCATGGAAATGTTTCCATCATATGCGGAGACAAAACCTTTCTCAAATACCCTGTGGCAAATATCCACTAAATCTTTTCTGCCTGCCATCGAGCCTCTAATTCTTCCATTAACTTCATATTTATATAACCGTCGTATCCGGTTACCAGCGGTGTTTCATTCTTTAAGAAAGATTTTTGAACGGACTTTAAAAGATTCAAAAATTTATTTCCTCTTTTTCTAAAGGCTTTCTTTGCTTCACCCTCAAGAAGAATTGTTAATTTAGAAGGAATATTTTTTACGGCTATTAATTTCTCAATACTAATCGCACCTTTGTGTCCTAAAATTTCAATTCTATTAAATGCCTTCTTGTTATTGAACGAAACATTAAAGTAACCATAGCCGTTGTTTTCAAATTTTACTATTGCTGCGGCAAAGTCATCCACTTCGCTTTTATAAATAATGTCATCAACTACACCGTTAATGAATATAATTTCGCCTCCGAAATATCTCAGCAAATCGATCATATGAGTTCCTAAATCCCGAAGTGCACCTCCGCCGCTTAACTGTTTATTGAATCTAAAATTGTTCCCGGGGGTAAAATCAACATTAAAGTTTAAACTTATGGACACTAATTTTCCAAGCATTTGTGCATCAATTAATTCTTTTGCTTTAATTATTAAAGGGTGAAACCTGTGGACATAATTAACTGAAAGTAAAACATTATTCTCTTTGCACGCGTTAACCATTTCTTCCGCCTGGGAAGAAGTAATGGATAAAGGCTTTTCACAAAGAATATGTTTTCCTGCTTTAGCGGCTTTTATTACCTGTTCATAATGATCGACATTCGCACTTGCAATATAAACTGCATCAATATCGGATTTTAAAAAATCGTCATAATTAGAAAACTTATTCGGAATGCCGAACTTTTCACTTATAAATTTTACCCTTTTCTCACTATTGCTGAATGCAGAGTTAAGGGTACTTTTCCGCAGTAAGTGTATTGTGGGAATAAAGGAAAATTCAGTGAACCTGCCGCACCCTGCTACTCCCCATTTTAATTTTTTCAATCCTGGCTTTTTAATTGCTGTCATTTTTTATGTAATTAATTAAAGAATCTTTAAAATTTATAACCGGTAAAAATTCAAAACATGATAACTAGGCTGTAACTATTTTCATTTCCTTTAAGCGCTTCATTAATTTTACTACCGGCGATGAATTCTGCATAATATAAAAATGAATGCTGGGAACATTATTATTAATCAATTCTTCGACCTGTTTAGCTGCCCACTCAACTCCAATATCAAGAACCTGTTCCGGTTTCGCGTCATAAACTTCATCAACAAATTCCGCCGGAAGATTTATATAAAAATTCTTGGGAACATTGATAAGATGAGTTTTATTTGTTAATATCTTTAAACCAGGTATTATCGGAACATTTATTCCTTCCTTCCTGCAAAGATCAACATAATTAAAATAAACTTTATTATCGAAAAACATTTGTGTTACAATGTAATCTGCTCCCGCATCTACTTTTGCCTTAATATGCCGAATATCCGTCATTAAATTCGGCGCCTCAAAATGCTTTTCAGGGTACCCGCTTACTCCGATGCAGAAATTTGAAGGCTTTGCATCCAGTAAATTTTCTTCAAGGTACTTACCATTGTTCATACCCACAATTTGCTTAACAAGGTCGACAGCATATTTGTTAACACTTTTGCCTTCAGGGATCGGTTTCTGATAACCGTTATCGTCTCCTCTAATTGCAAGCACATTTTCTATTCCAAGGTAACCTAATTCAATAAGAAAATCTTCCGTTTCTTCCCGGGTAAATCCATGCGTTAAAATATGTGGTACTGCATCAATATTATATTTATTTTGAATGAGTGCGCAAATACCAAGAGTACCCGGCCTTTTTCTTTTAACTTTCTTCTGAATTCCATGATTAGTTTCCTCGTAAACAACTTCGGCAGAGTGACTTGTGATATCAATGAAAGGAGGCTTATATTTAGAGATATCATCAATTACAGCTAAAAGACTTTTTATATCTCCGCCGCGTTTTGGAGGTATTAGTTCAAAACTAATTTTAGGTTCTTGTGTGTTTGTTAAATGGTCAATTACTTTCATTCTACAATAATTTTAATTTGAACTTTCAAATTTAACATATTAAATATAAATCTACATACCAAATTGGGTACAATTGATTTTATTTTATCTTTTCTCAATAGTTAATAGTTTATTCTTCGAGCTTTCGATTGACCGTATATCGGTTCTCACCTTCAAGTATTTCCCTTTTAACCATAATCTTGTCATATCCTTATAATGCTTGCTCATTATGTTTCCCGATTCACCTGTTGTTAGAATAAGTTCCAATTCATCCGGTTTTGAGAAATCGTAAATATATCTCATCACAGGTCCCAGATTATTTTCAAATTCTCCGTTTTTAAAATTAGGAAATTTATCCAGACCAATTGTAAACGGATATTCGGTATTAAATATAGTCGTTCCGTCTCCGCCAATTTCAAATGGGCCAATGTTTACTACCTTATCAACTATGGTAGAATACCCGCTGAACGCATGCTTAAATATAACATAATGAAGATCTCCCCATTGCCAGTAAGTCGGATCCTTACCTAGTTTTTTTTCTAACTCTGTTATAGCATCTACCAGACTTTTTCTAATTGTTTCATCTCTATTTTCTATCTGAGAAGTTGAAGGATCATCAAACCAGCTGCTGTTTGGATTATCCATTAATTGCATTATAGTCCTTAAAGGTATGTTCTGCACAAAAACATATTCATCATATAATTCAAGACCCATTTTAGTAAGAAAGATATTTTGAAATAAATGTTTTAAAAATTCGGAATAAATTGCTGCTGCCTGGCTGTATTGATCAAGTTTAAAATCCCAATCTTTTAAAAGCTTCAAAGAAATCTTTAAATTAGTATCGGTAACATCAATACCTTTAAATGCTCCTAAGATATATTTTGTCAAATTTTTTGCGTAAGGAGATACAAAATCCATCTGGTATCTTTCAAAATCACTTACAGAGTGTTTCTTTTTCGATTCTATAAGCTCATTAATCCGTTCAATCCTGGAAGCCGGTTCCCATAAATTTGTAATATAATATTTAAAACTTTTTACAGTTTTATTATTGGCCGAAGCTATATAATTATCCGGAGAATTAAAAAGACTTGGCAATTCATTTTGCGGGACAAATCCTTTCCAGTCGTATTTATCAGTAGTTCCGTCATATATAAATGAAGGAGTATTATTATTTCTAATTGGGAGCCTGGCTCCGAAAAGATATCCTATATTCCCGTATTTATCTGCATAAACGAAATTCTGCCCGGGTACGCTGTAAGTTGATAAAGCATCTTTAAATTCATTCCAATTCTTTGCTTTATCAATTTTATAAAATGAAAGGACTTCATTGCTAACCAGATTACCCAGCCAGTGCATACTAATTGTTGCTTTATTTTTATGCTTTTGAGGGAATAATATCGAATATGTATGAATATTAGAAACTATTGGACCGTGATCCGTATACCTGATTTTGTAAATAACATCCGAAGAATCTTTTACCCTTATTGTATCTTTAATAATTTTTAAATTGTTCCACTTGTTATCATAAAAATATTTAGTCCCTGTTGAATCAAGTTTCTCTAAATAAAAATCCGCATCATCTTCCATTATATTGGTAAGCGCCCAGGCAACATAATTATTTTTGCCGATAATTACGCCTGGTACCCCGGGTAATGTAAATCCGGTTACATTCATGTCGTTAGTATAAATTGATGCAACATACCACCTGCCGGGTGCACTAAAAGCAAGATGAGTATCATTAGCAATAATCGGCCTGCCGCTTGCAGATAATTTATCGTTTACTACCCAGTTGTTTGATCCGATATGCGTACCGGTCCAGCCCATAAATTGTCTGAATGCTTTATCCGTCTGCATAAACGAAGAACTTATTTTATTAAATTTTTTCAAGTATGACGGTATAATGAATGGTCCGTTTTCAGGGTACTGAGGAATTATATCTTTCACTTTATCTGTACCAAACTTCTGGATTAAATCAATATAGGCAAAGTCAGTCCACCAGCTTATATTTAATTCCCATGCCATCATCCTCCCTATTTCCAAGCAATTTATAGGCGTCCACTTTTCCGGATTATAATCCAAGACATCAAATTCAACGGGATATTTTCCCTTTGCATCTTTAATATAAAGATTTACACCCTTCGAATAAGCTTTTAATAGTCTTAAAGATTCCGGATCTAATTGAGCCAATATTTTTTCTGCTGTTTTTTTTATCCCTATAGTTCTAAACATCTCATCAAATGGTATCGTTTTTGTTCCTAGAATTTCGCTAAGCCTTCCTTCTGCAGCTCTTCGTATTAAATCCATTGTAAACAGTCTATCCTGTGCATGAACATAACCCAATGCAAAAGCTGCATCTTCATCCGAATTCGCAATAATATAAGGAATAGCCGTACTATCTCTATAAATTCTAATATTATTTCCAATTTCGTTAGTAAGTACTAAGCCGGAATATTTCGGTATTGTAGATTTTAACATACTGTAAAAAATAAAGCCTCCAACAACACCTATAATTATTACAGTCGCTATAACTCCGATTAAAATTTTAAGCCACTTTTTCATAGACATGTTTATTGTTTATTTAAATATAACCAAAAATATTTTAACGGATACATGGAAAAATGTTCACAACAAATTCCTTTATATATAATTGAAGATACAATTTGCACTATTATTTATATCTTTTATTATATTTGTAATATTTCAAATCTATCCGGGGAGGAATTATGCAGATAGGAATTGTCGGTTTGCCGTTTTCAGGTAAATCAACATTATTTCAAACGATTACTAAAACTCATCTTGATCAGTCGCAGCTTGCAAAAATAGAATCGCATCAGGCTGTAATAAAAATCCCTGATGAACGGTTAGATAATCTGTCAGAAATGTTTAAACCTCAAAAAACAACTCATACTTCAATTGAATTTGTTGATGTTGTGGGATTACAAAAAGGGGATTCGGGTTCAACACAATTTACAGGTAATTTTCTCTCAAAGGTTAAAACTAATGATGCTCTAATTCAAGTTGTCAGGTTATTTAATAACGAGCTTGTAATTCATCCTGAAGGAACCGTTAACATGATGAGAGATGTTAATACTTTTGAAACTGAGTTTATACTTTCAGATTTAGCTATTGTAGAGAAGAGAATCGACAGTATAAAAAAGCAAATCTTAAAAACGCAAGATGATGATCTAAAGAGGGAACTTACTGTTTTGGAAAAATGTGATGAAATTTTGCAGTCAGAAAAACCGCTTCGAGATTCGGATCTTTCAGGTGACGAACTACAAATATTAAAAACATATCAATTACTTTCCGCAAAACCAATGCTGATAGCATTAAACCTGGATGAAAGCCAAATAAACAATACGGAGCAATATTTAGATTCTCTTGTTAAAACTAAAATCGGAAAGAATACAAAAGCGATTGTATTTTTTGGCCAATTAGAATTGGAAATGTCGGAACTTAATGAAGAAGACGCTGCTTTATTCATGAAAGAATATGAAATTGAAGAATCTGCACTCGAAAGCATAATTCGGGAAGCATATAATTTGCTCGGTCTGCAGTCATTCTTTACAGTAGGAGAAGATGAATGCCGTGCATGGACAATTCATAAAGGTATGAATGCTCAAGAAGCGGCAGGAGTAATTCATACCGATTTTTATAATAGATTCATACGTGCCGAAGTTGTTCATTATGATGATTTTATTACGCACGGATCATTTGCTCATGCAAAAGAACATGGGGTATGGAGATTAGAGGGAAAGGAATATATTGTAAAAGACGGGGATATAATTTCTATTAGGCATAATTAAAATTATGTTATAATTAAAAATGCTTTAACCGTTATTAATAATTTCAGAATAAGGAATAGACTCCAACTTCTTTTTACTAATTGCATTTTCTATATAATTATTTTCATTTAAATAAAGCATAATTAAATTATGCTTGTTATCAAGTTCCTCAATTAAAATCCGGGGACTAATTTTTTTAAAATCATTTATATCATACATAAAATGCTCTTTAAATATTAGATTGGAAATTTCAGAGATTTTAAATGACTTACTAGCAACAAAAGGATCGCCAATTAGAAGATTAACTCCTTTTCTTTTTAGGTAATCTATAGATGCTAATTTTTGATGCCCCGGTCTATTACTTATGATATTTTGTTCTCTAGCAATATACTTATCATTTAATCCCAGCATGTCTAAAGTTTTAAGTTCGGAATAATATGGGACAGCGCCTGCAGCCGTAACGGCTATCTCAACATCACTGCCGCCAAATATTGTTTTCAGTTTTTTGCCAACTCCTATCCAATTCTGATTAGGATTAGTCAGATGTGATTCCAGCACTCTTATTCCCTCAATTCCTGAATTATAATGAAATGTAACAGCGTGGAAAATTGAGCCGGTAATAATAATTACTAAAAAGACAACCTTTAGTTTTTCAGGCTGAATTAACTTATTAATTATCCAGACTATTACAATAAAAATAAAAGGCAAAATAGGGACAAAAAATCTGAATTCCATAAAGCCTCCGCCTATTTTTATCAGATAGAGTGTCCAAACTAAAATTGTTATTAACAACAAGCTAATTTTTAAATTAACTTCATTAAGAAATTCTTTTAAAAGGACTAATAAAATTATGGGGAAAATAATCAACCAATAAGAAGTTAAAAACCAACCTACGTATTTTAGACCGGAAACAATAGATGTTTGGCTGCCTGCTTTAACGTAATAAGTATTAGGCAATATATTTCCGTAGTAATTTAATTTCCAAACAAGATATGGAATTAAAATTATAAGGAATGGAATTAATAAAGTCAGGATATTTTTAAAAATGGTAACTTTTGAAAGCTTTTCTTTTTTTCCGATAAAAACTATTGCAGAAAAAATGATAACGGCAAAAATAATTGAATCAGGCCTTGTTAAAATAGAAACTGCCGATAAAATTGATAAATAATATAAATTCTTAATTTCTCTATTGGTTTCCAAAATAAATCTAAAGAATAAAAAATAGCAAGCTGTTATAATAGCAGTCTGCATTTGTGTCTCTAATCCGCCGGTTGCATAACAACTCATAGTATAATTTGTACCCAAAAGAATAAGAGTTATGAAGGCCAATGTTTTCGATTCCAAAATCCGGAAGGATAGCTTATATGTAAAGAAAAGGGTGATAATAAAAAATACAATACCGGAATAATAAACAAAATTTATTGGATTTAAATTAAATTTTATTGGAAGGGCAATTATTATTGTCCAAAGAAAGTTTGTATAACCTTCTAACCTTACACCTTTATTAAATACTAAGCCGAATCCTTTTACAAAATTTTCAGCATAACGGAAGGAGATAAATGTATCATCTTGGATAAATCTGTTTGCCCAGGCAAGAAGAATTAAAAAAATAAAAGTTAAACTTATATATAATTTAAATCTCTTCTCAATTATTTTTTTAAGAATATTCAATCGCCTAAGAAATATATTTATTTGAAATGGAAAAAATTTATATCCGGTCTTATTAATTTACATCAATAATAAATAATTCAATAATCCGGTTTCCCATCTTGAGTCTGCTATCACTGTTAGTTGTTCGTTATCCTTTACCCTTATCTTTGCTCTTTCCTCTTTGGTCCTTTAACATTCTTCCGATTGCGGTTTTCAGTCCCTTGTCTTCAGTTTCCATTCCTATCTATTCTTTATAATATTTCATTGCTTCAGGAATTTCACTTTTTATTTTTTCAATTCTAGTTTGATCCGAAGGGTGATCGCTTAAAAACTCAGGCGGTGCCTGTCCGTTTTGCATACTAGCCATTCTTTGCCAAAAGTCTAAAGCTTCATGAGGATCATATCCGGCCATAGCCATAAATATTAATCCTAAATGATCGGCTTCGCTTTCCTGCAGTCTGCTGAAAGGAAGCAGAACCCCTACCTGTGTGCCAATACCAAAAGCGGCCATAAAAATATTTTGAGTTAAAGCCGGTTTTTCTTTTAAAGCTTGGGAAAGTGCAACACCTCCGAGTTGAGCAACCATTGCTTGGCTCATTCTTTCATTACCGTGTTTTGCAACCGCATGGGCTATTTCATGTCCAAGTACAACTGCTAAGCCTGCTTCGGTTTGCGTTATTGGAAGAATTCCGGTATAGACAACAACCTTTCCTCCCGGCATGCACCAAGCATTAACTTCTTTACTGTCGATTAGGTGAAATTCCCATTTATATCCCTGCAATTGCTGCGAAAGATTATTTTGAACAAAATATTGATCAACGGCCTTCGCTACTCTTTCACCCACTTTTTTTACAAGAGCTATTTCCTGTTGATTGGTGCTTTCTTTGTTGTCATTTAAAAATTGATCATACTGCTGAAAGCTCATAGATAACATCTCGTTATCAGGGATTAAATCTAATTGACTTCTCCCTGTTAGCGGAACCTTACTGCAAGAATTTAACAAAATTGTAATTGAAATTAGTACCAGTATATGTTTAAAATATTTTAACATATAAACCTCAAACATTTTTGAGTTATTTTAAAATGGTCTCCCTCTTTTAAAAACAACAAAGCAGATTGGATCGATTTTATATAATATATTGAAAAATAATTAAAGATGAATAGATTATAAATTTCTCAATATTTATGGTTTTAAAACCATTAAAATTACAGCTATGTATGGAGTAATTACAGCAATAGTTCCCCAAAAATTCCATTTTTTAGAAAATCTTGAATAGTTTTCAAATGAAAATTTCTCCGGATCATTAGCAAGTGAATAAATCTCCTTTTGGAGAGGAACTACTTTTGCCATAAAAGCATAAGCTGAAATAATAATCATTATTATGGACCAGAATATCCAGGGCGTTTCAATCAACGAATAATTTCCCTGCATAGCAGTACCAAGTCCGAAAACAATTAATGCAGTAACAGAAGGCATTGTAAATATCTTATCAGCTTTAATTATGTTTTTAAATGTGTCGGCAATTTTTAATCTATCTTTTGATTTATCTGCCTGTATTTTCCAAAAGATACCAATTGTTATATTCCCTAAAAAAATGATAGCTGATAAAACATGCAGCAATTTCCAAATGTTATAAATCATCTTATCCTCAATTTTGATATTTGATCTAAAAAGTAAAATAACAATTATGAAGCAGAAAAATTATTTATAAGAAAAGAAACGTAGTAGTATTGATTTAAAAAATAATATTATTATTGAAGCGGTTCACGTTTAGCCGTTTTCAAAATTTTTAAAAAAGTTCATTTTTTTGACTTAATTATTAATGCATTAGTTCAACCGAAAATGAAAACCCTGATCAATTTTAAGTTAATTGTACTTTACGATATTACATTCCCATCAGAAGTATTACATAAGAAATTTATAAAATTTGAATTTTTTTTATATTGGAAAGAACACACTTTTATCAATCTAAGTTCTTTCCAGCTATTTATAAATAACTTAAAAGTTATAGTTTAACCTTATAAAACACTGTTTTAAGTTTAAAATACAATGATTAAAATCTCAAATCCGATATAGAAGCCCCAAAACAAGAAGTTCGTAATAAAATTG
>CAZCFZ010000087.1:0-15480 GCA_964498065.1 uncultured Ignavibacteriaceae bacterium | reverse complement strand
GAGACTGTCTCCAAAGAAGGAATTTGTCATGCTGAACTCGATTCAGCATCTCTTTAAAGAGAAATTAGAGTGTTTAGATTCCGGGTCAAGCCCGGAATGACAGTTTTGAGACAATCTTTTAATAATCTAATAACTTACATTGTACAGTTTCTCCGAAGTTCCAAAGGAATGGAGACAGTGTAAAAACATCTGAATTGTCATTTCGAACGAGTCTTCGAGTGAGAAATCTCATTAAAATTAAAGATTTCTCCCGGAGTTTATCCCTTTTATGGGAGTCGAAATGACAGAACCACTTATTACACAGTCTCAATGCCGATGGCAGAGTCCTTTGGACAACGGTTTAAATTATGGTTTCCAACAATAGGTTATTTATAATAAATAAATATTTAATCTGTGACCGTAATTAAATAAAAAATATGATATTAAAAAAAGATATATTTTATTGCCATAAAAAATTTCTCACCCTATTGATACAAATCAATATTTACGATAGTGTCTTAATTTGTTAAAATTTTTAACGAATAAATCATCCCTCGACTCTGCCTGAGGCACGTAGCCGTCAACTTAACATTTAAAAATATAAGTACTATTGTATAAAATTATATTGTAATTGATACTAATCTGCTTAACATTGCACTCCTATCAGTCTCGGCAAGGCATCAATCCTTTGTTTTGAAAAAGTTAATTAATATTTTATCATTTTTCATTTAAGCATACTAAGCCAAGCCTTGACGGAATGGAGTGAAGGTCCCTTTATAATTTGCTTTTTTTACATGCATAAAACTCCTTTTGAGTTTTTAATTGACTCCGATAGGAGTCATATGTCTGTAACAATTAACAAACCAGCTTGAGAGGAACTCCGTTAGGAGTTCTATGTTTAAAAAGTTTGAATTGAAATATCTGTAATTCGTTTATGTGTAACATTCTACAGTAGTTAATATTAAAATTAGGTTGACGCCTATGTGCCTGAGGCAGACAAGTCCGTTCGTCCCTCGACTTCGCTCGGGATGACAAATTAAATACATTTGTCATGGTGAACGGGGTCGAACCATGACTTAGATAAGCAAATTAGGTTGCTACCTATTTCCAGGATTGAATTAAAAAAGGGATGGCTGCCCATCCCTAACTTTTTAATAAAGCAAATGTTTAAATGATCCGGGTTCAAAATGCGGCATCAACTTTTCTTTTAGAAAAGCTTTTTTAGCAAGAATTAAGCTTCCAGGAATTGTTGCAACATTTATCAATGGTATATTTGCCCCGAATTTAGAATTTATAACTTTAATAAACTCATTTGCCTCAATTGCCTGACCTTGATTTGTTGGATGAATACCATCTAATCCAAAAATGCCGCCGGTGATATATGCAGTTGAAAAATTTACTCCATTAAAATAAACACCGCCGGTAAAATCTTTTTGTCTAATAGAGTTGAAGAAACCATTGATATCTACTAGTCCAAAGCCTTTTGCATTTGCTAATGAAGAAATAATTGAATTATAACTTGCTATAGTATTTTCTGTTGTAGCAATTTCCGAGGCATCTAAAATTAATGCATCCGGCCAAGGATTTTGAGGGTGCAAACCAAACGGTTTTGTTGTATCTATACCCGGAGGAAGAGCAGGATAATTATTATCTCTATAATATTGGCCGGTAGGTTTACCAATTAATGTTGCATAATTTATTGCCGGTAAAGTCATCAATAATTGTCCGGTTAAAAGACTTAAAGAATCGGCAACACCCGATCCAACTATTTCTCCGTGTTTTTGATAAATTATTCCTGGTGCGCCTAATAATTTTAAAGCACCCCAAGGAGTTTCCATAGCAACCACTGGTCCTACTGTTGTAAAATATGGAATAGCATCGACATCAGGAATATTAGCTACTACAACTTTAGCACCGAGCGAAGCAATACTATCTGCTAATTGAGTAAACGCACTTTGAAAATTATAGAGACCGCCGGAGACAGGAGTAGGAGCTGAAGGTGAAAAACCGCCGCTTGTGGCAAATCCCAATACATCATTGTTTCCAATCCACAAAGTTACAAAGGTTGGATGCAATGCTTTAGCTTGTGCAAATTGTGAACCCTGGCCGCGTAATATTAAATCGAACATCGGATTGGGAGTATGCGAACTTGAGAATAATGCCGATGCACAAGTAGTAGAACTTGTTGCATATAAAACATCATATAATAATGCTCCGGGTATTCCAAGATTATTATATGGTTTTGCGTAGGTTGAATTTTCAGGACTTCCTGTTTTAGGATCATAGTATATATCAATTTCTCCTTTTGCGATATCTAAAGTTTTGATCTCCATTCTGCCCCCCGTTCCCGGATCGCTGACTAACGGCTGTTCAAAAGTTGTACCTACTTGTTTAGCAATTTGATTACCAAAAGAATAATTTTGAGAACTTGCATAAAGCGCACCGTTTTGCCAACCAGCAGTTAAACTATTCCCAATAGCAACAAATCTAGTTAAGTCAGCATTACCGCTTTTAGGATTTAATACCGGGGCTGTTAAATTTGTTTTATCCTGACATCCCCAAAAAACAACTACAGTCAGAAACACAGTAAAAATTAAACTCATAATCTTTTTCATTTTTTTCATCCTTTCTTTTTTATAAACCATACGATAGAGTTAATGATACTAAATTAGCGGCTGTATTATATGTACCGTTGAAAGGAGAAATACCTTGAGCATAATTTTCTTGTGAATCAGTCACTGTTAACTGGCTGCCTCTGATAAACAAGTATGCTGCATCCAAATTAATGTTATTGGTTATCTTATAACCTACTCCAACGCTAAATCCCAGACGGTTTGCATCCGGTAATGACGGATTTAAATATTCGGGCTTTACAGGATCCTTATCATAATAAATTCCCGCACGAACCTGCAAATCCTGCAGCAGCGTATATTGTGCCCCAAGACGAAGAATATATGAATTATCGTAAAGTCTTGGGCTTGATTTAACCGATTTAGGTGAAGAAAAATCTACAGTTAAGCTATCATAGCTTGACCAGCCGACATATTGAAAATCAAAACTAACTAGGAGTTCAGGCATAAAGCGGTATGCAACACCAACTGCTAAATTAATCGGGGTTGTCAAATCTGCAGATGCGCCGCCGTTTGGAAACTCGGATGCTAATTGAGACGGACCGGTAGTTGTTGCTGTTCCGGTAAAGTTGTATTTGACCTGACTATGGAACGAAACTCCTATTGAAAGGTCATCGATCGGTTTATAAAGTGCACCCAGATTAAAGCCCCATGCAGAATTATCTTTGCCGGTAAGAGTAGTAAAGGCATCACCGGCAAATGGAGCAAAAGGTGTTTTTTGAGAAATGGTAACATTAGCAAAACTATATTCCAATCCTGCACTTACCGTAAGATTGTCCATTAAATTATATGCAACCTCCGGTGTAATTACAAAAGTCTGCAGCTTAGTTTCAATAGCTAAATATTTTCCTACCCAATTAGGATCCCATTTGGAAGCTAATCCGAACGGACTAAAAAATCCTAACCCGAAGGCCAAATCTTTATCGAATCTGTAAGTTGCAAAAAAATGAGTCGGAAAGAATGTTTGTTTTGCCGCATCGTATTCGGTAATATTCGGGCTTACACCTCTAAAAGAAAAAGTAGGTGCTATCATAGTGGTACCAAGCATTAAGTGGATGCCTGATAATTGAGTTAAGCCGGCACCGTTGAAATATATTGCAGATGGATCATTGGAGATTGCAGTAAACGCACCACCCATTGCCATCGCTCTAGCTCCATGTTCATTGAGCTGAAAACCGCCTGCGAAAGTTTCGCTTGCTACTATAATAATAGAAACAATAAAAGCAAAGAACTTGACCTTCACGAGACCTCCATAATGTTATTAATAAAGTTAATTATTTTATTACCATAAATTGATTATTCAATTGTAAATAAAACAGCGCCCTTTTCTACCGCACTTCCTTCTTTAACCGGTATTTCACTTAATACGCCGGAACAGGGCGAGCGCAAATCATTTTCCATTTTCATTGCTTCAAGTATTAATATTGTTTCTCCCTTCACAATTTTATCGTTAAGGCTCTTCTTTATTTTAAGTATCATGCCCGGCATCGGCGCTTTTACTTCGGTCTTTTTATGTGCCGTACTTTTTTGCCGCAGCAGTTCACTTACTTTTTCCTGTAAAGCGGAACGTATTACGGTTTCATATTGATGTCCGTCTATTAAAAGCGAATATTTTCCGTTGCCAGTTTTATCCACGGATACTTCAAAGAACCGCTCATTAATTTTCAATAAATAAGTATGCGCGTTTAACAGAATTAAATCGCATTCGTATTTTTGATTATCTAATGATAAATGCGAGTTATTTGAAAACGAAACCGTTTTCTTTTTATCATTTAAAGTTACAACAAAATCACTCATACATTAAATCGATCCATTTATTCTCCGGTTTGGAATTATTCGCGTTTTCATTTCCTTTTCGAACGGCGGAATTTTCTTTTACCATTGCCGTAAAAATTGCAGCGGCATTTTCCAGATTAACTTTATTATTTTCCTTTTCAAGAAATTTATGTAAAGCGCCGGATTCTTTTTCCAGAAAGTTGATATCAAATTTACCGTTTATGAAATTATTATTATTATAAACGGATTTTAAAAAGGAAATATTCGTCGTTATACCGGCTATTTTATATTCATCTAACGCTCTTTTCATTCTTTTAATAGCATTTGTCCTATTATCCGACCAGCATACAAGCTTCGCAATCAAAGGGTCATAATAAACGGAAATTTCCGATCCGGCACTAAATCCGTCATCCACCCTTACACCCGGCCCAGTCGGCGGTTTATATTCATAGATTATGCCTGTTGACGGTAAAAAATTATTATCTGCATCTTCAGCATAAATACGGCTTTCCATAGCATGGCCATTTATTTTCAAATCATCCTGGCCGAATGATAATTTATTGCCTGATGCAATTGATATTTGCTCCTTAACAAGGTCGATTCCGGAAATTAATTCGGTAACGGGATGTTCAACCTGAAGCCTGGTATTCATCTCAAGAAAGTAAAAATCCTTATTTGCATCCATTAAAAATTCTATAGTTCCCGCATTATAATAACCGCAGGCTTTTGCGGCATTTACCGCAGCGCTAGTAATTTTGGCTCTTGTGGTTTCATCAACAAAGGAAGAAGGAGCTTCCTCAATAATTTTTTGATGCCTTCTTTGAACGGAACATTCCCGTTCGAAAAGATGCGCATAATTTCCATGCATATCGCCGATGATCTGTACTTCAATATGCTTTGGATTTTCGATAAATTTTTCAATGTAAATCGAGTCATCACCGAATGCCTTTAAAGCCACTCTTTTAGTTGCTTCAAACGCATCTTCAAATTCACTTTTAGAAGAAATTCGTCTCATCCCTTTTCCGCCGCCGCCTGCAGAAGCTTTTAACAAAACCGGGAATCCGATTTTCTCGGCAGATTTAATTCCCTCGTTTAAAGAATCTATCGGTTTTGTAGTTCCGGGAACAATTGGAACGCCGCTCTTTTCCATTAAATGACGCGCTGCAGTCTTACTTCCCATCATTGCTACTGATTTTGAAGACGGTCCGATAAAGGTAATTTTTTCATCTTCACACAGTTTTATAAATTCGGAATTCTCGGAGAAGAATCCGTAGCCGGGATGTATTGCATCTACTTTTAACTTTTTCGCTAAATCAATAATTTTTGTTTTATTCAAATATGATTGGGATGAAGCCGGTTCGCCTATATTATATGATTCATCTGCAAGGCGGGTATGTAATGATTTTCTATCAGCATCCGAATAAACCGCAACCGATTTTATATCTAGTTCTCTGCATGCTCTAATTATTCGAACTGCAATTTCTCCCCTGTTGGCTATTAAAATTTTTTTTAACAAAACAGACCTAATTTAATTCTGCTATAGTTATTCCTTCGCCGCCGAATTCTATTGGGGCAAAATAATAATTTTTTACTTTATCATGTCTCTTAAGTATATCATGAACAGTTTTCTTTAATGCACCTGTGCCTTTACCATGCAAGATTTCTACTCTTTCCAAACCTGTTGAATATGCGCTGTCTATGAATTTTAATATTTCAAATTCAACTTCTTCCGGTTTTTTACCTCTAATATCTATTCTGTAATCTGCCGGCGCTAAAGTAAAATGATTATAATTAAGATTTACAGGCTTTTCTTTCTGTTGCTTTGCATGAATTAAATCATTTAACGCTACCTGCATTTTTACGGAGCCTATTTTAATTGTAGCTTTATTTTTTTCTTTTAAAATATCTATAATTTCGCCGACAGTTTCTGTGTTCTTAATACCGACAAAATTTCCGATATCAAAGTTAGGGTTTTCCCGGTATAAATCAACATTGTCGCTAAAAAGATTTTTATTCTCTTGCTTAACTTCACTAATAATACTGCGCGCTTTCTTAATTACTTCCCTTTCGGCATTTGATTCTTTTAATTCCTTAATTACCAATTCAATTTTTTTATTAATCCCTTTTAAATAATCTTCCGCTTCCGATTTTGTTCTTTTAAGTATTTCCTTTTTTTCTTTATCCAATTTTTCAATTTTCTGCGAATACAGGTTTGATAATCCCTTCAGTCTGGTATTTTCAATTTCCATACTTTTTAATTTAGCTTCCAGTTCCTGGGATTTTTGTTCTATGTCTACCAGAAAATTTTCTATTTTATGCTTATCGGTATCCAGATGTTTCGAAGCTAGAAATAAAAAATCATCCGGCAAGCCGATTCTTTTTGCAACTTCAAATGCGTAGCTGGAGCCCGGTATTCCCTGCTTAAATACATAAGTCGGCTTTAAATTTTGAGTATCGAATTCCATTGCTGCATTCTCAAAACCTTCCAGGTCATTTGCAATTAATTTTAAGCTGCCGTGATGGGTTGTAGCAAACACAATACTGTTTTTGTCTTTCAACATAATTAACACTGCAGAAGCCAGTGCGGAACCTTCGGAAGGGTCTGTTCCCGTGCCGATCTCATCCAGAAGTATTAAAGAACTATCATCTGCTTCCTCCAAAATATTTTTAATATTTGAAAGATGGGAACTAAAAGTAGAAAGGTCATCTTCAATCGACTGGGAATCGCCAACATCCAATAAAACCTTACTGAAGAAATTAAAATTTGAATCCGGGCCTGCCGGTATATGTATGCCGGATTGTACCATCAGAGTCAACAATCCTATGGTTTTTAAGACAACAGTTTTTCCCCCGGCATTGGGACCGGTAATTAAAACAACTTTTTTATTTTCAATTGAAAAATTTAACGGTACTGTTCCGCTTTTACCGAATTTCTTAAGCAGAATCGGGTGCCGGGCATCGTTAACACTAAACGGCTTTTCATTATTTATTTCCGGAAAGGAACCTACAACTTCCAATGAATAATTTGCTCTGGCAAAAATCGTATCGATGTATGCAACTGCATTCAGTGATTCTTTAAGCTCGCCGCTTACATCTCCAATTCTTTTTGTAATTTCTTTTAATAATCTTTCGATTTCTCTTTTCTCTGCAAACGAAAGCGAAACAATATCATTATTTAATTCCAGAGTTTCTTCAGGTTCTATGTAAACGGTTTGTCCGGTAGATGACTCGGAATGAATAAAGCCCCGGATATGTCTTTTATGCTCGGCTTTTACCGGAATTACAATTCGTCCGTCTCTAAGCGTAAGATATTCTTCACGGACTATATCTTTATCGGTAAGAGATTTAATTAACCTGTTTACGGACTTTACCAGATCATCCCTTTTGTCTCTTATTTCTCTTCTGATTTCAGCTAATTTGGCGCTGGCATTATCCCGGACCTCACCGTTTTCATTGATTATCTTTTGTATATAATGCTCGAATAATTTATCAGCAAATAAACGCGTGTTTAATTCGAAAAGAACCGGTGCAGTTTGGGCATTTTGTTTTAGGTGATGCGCTAAATTTCTGGAAACTACGGCCAATTTTAATATTTCAAGAATTTTTTTGCCGTCAATTACCGCCCCTTCTATATTACCCATTGAAATTGTTTCGTTTAGATCCTGTAAGTATTCAAGGGGAGGAGGAATATTTCTAATTAGAATATCTTTTGCTTCATTTACTAGTTCCCCTTCGTATTTTATTTCCGCAAGACTATCAATCGGCGTAATTGATAATAATTGGCTTCTGCCTTTTTCGGTAATACAATACCTGGAAACGTATTGAAGAACTTTATGGTATTCTAATTTTTCAAGCACCGAACCTAAAATCATTTTACCGAGTCTTTATCATTAATATATTCTTTTATTATTTTTTTTGTTTCAGGAGTATAATTTTTTATGATTTCGATTGTTGCCGGTATAATACTGTAAACCGGTTTGTAAAAGAGAGAACTATCGGTAACCTTTTGTGAAGGAAAATTAAAAATATTAAGCAGGAATAAAACAGCGCTAAGGAAATATAAAATTTGAATTATGCCTACAACGCCTCCTATTATTTGATTAAGCAGATTATTTATTTTATCAAACGGATGGACAATTCTCTTCAATACGGATGTAGCGAAAATAATTAATAAAAATATCAAAATACCGCCGATAATTTCGGAAAGGTAAAATTCTATTCCGAACAAATTTTCGATATACCTGCCCGACAGGTCTGAAAATTTAATAGCTAAAAATACTGCCAGGCCAAATCCTATCAACCCTATTACTTTTCTTACAAAGCCGTCTTTATAACCTAAAATAAATCCGGCAACAACAACGACAAAAATTATTATGTCCAGTATATTCAATTAATCCCCAAAAAATGTTCAACAACAGATTTAACAATTTTTCCGTCTGCTTTACCTTTAAGCGCTTTCATTACCTGGGGCATAAGCTTCGGGAAGTCATCCTTCGTTCCTGCACCGATACTTTCTGCAATCTTCTTAACCTCGTTTTGAATTTCTTCCTGCGTTAACTGCTTTGGCAGATATTCCTGAATTACCGCCAATTCATTTTCTTCTTTTACAGCCAGGTCTTCACGACCGGCATTTCTATATTGTTCTATGGAATCTTTCCTTTTCTTGGCAGCGGAACTTAAAAGCTTAATTTCTTCTTCCTCATTTAATTCTTTCCCGCTGCCGCTTTTTTCAAATTCCAGGATTAAAGCCCTTATTGATCTTATTGTTTCAAGACGGAGTTTATCTCCCGATTTCATCGCAGTCTTTAAATCTTCATTAATTTTTTCTCTTAAAGCCATATATCCCTCATAAATTAAAAAAGGCAGGTTAGTAATTACAAACCTGCCTTGAAATTTAATATAAAAAATATTTACTGTCTATCTATAATTTCACATTAGTCGAATAATTAATACGCAAACAGGATGCTTTTCTAAGTTCCTGCTGTATATCGGTTACCTGACCCATATCCGTGTTCTTATCGATTCTTAAGGATACTATAACATTCGGCAATGCTTTTCTCTTCGCGTACATTATAGGCTCAATATCTTTGAGCTTTACTATTGAGTCGTTTATTTGAATGTTGCCTGACTTTCCAACCCATATATATGAAACCAGTCTCTTGTTTTCAATCTTCTCAATAGCCTTAGCGGAAGGTAAGGTGAATTGAACATGCACATCTACTTCCCTTAGAGTAGTAGTAACCATAAAGAAAAGCAGAAGCATAAAGACAATATCCGGCATGGATGCGGTAGGGATTTCCTGCTTGGTATTGGCTCTTCTTTTTTCAAATTTCATTATTTATTCCTCAAACTTATTTTTTAATTGATTCAGGTTCTGCAAGTGAAATAATAATCGGTACTTTGTCTTTCACTACAGTTTGTTCATCCGAACCAAGGTCTCCGTATTTTTTCCCGTAATGAGAATAAGAATACTCATCCCTAACTTCAAAATATGCCTGTTTAATCTGGTCTAATGCCTGAATATATACATTGTAATTTGTTTTCCGGTCTGTTTTAACCGAAACGATCAGCTTTTTATCATTCGGCAAGTCAATTTTTGAAATTATTCTCGGCTTTAATTGATTTTTAATTTGAATAATCGGAATCGGCTTCTCGTCCAGAAGTACATCTCCGTTTTCATTTATCAGGATGGCTGCCATTCTGTCTTTGGGAACTTTAACATTTTTAATATCGGTTACATATTCAGGTAAGGTAAGACCTATACCGGTATCAACGTCAATAGTTGTGGCGACAAGAAAGAATAACAAAAGCAAAAATGCAATATCGGCCATTGAACTTGTAGGAATTGAGGCTTCGGCAATTTTTTTCTTCTTTATCATTTTACTTCTGACTTTTATTTTAAATTATTTTCGTACTAAATATTATTTTTTAGTTCTTATTTCATACAAGGCATCTATCAGTTCCACGGAACTTTCTTCCATATCTCCGACCAGCCTGTCGATTCTTGATACAAAATAATTATAAAACACCTGCAGTATCATAGCTACAACAAGGCCGAACAGAGTGGTTAATAATGCTATTGCAATACCATTTGCAACAATAGCCGGCGAAATCTGAGCCGCTTCTTTAATTGCATCAAATGCCGTTATCATACCTTGAACTGTTCCTGTAAATCCGAGCATAGGTGCAAGAGTAATAAAAGTAGAAATCCAGATCATCCCCTTTTCAAGGAATCCCATTTCTATTCCGCCGTAAGCTATAATAGCTTTTTCAGCGGCTTCCAAACCTTCATCAGCCCTCAAAAGGCCTGCATGAAAAACCGAAGCTACCGGACCTCTGGTATTTGCACATACTTCTTTGGCTTCTTCAACGCCGCCGTTTTCAAGTGCTCTTGTAACTTTAACAAGAAATTCTTTGGTGTTAACTCTAGCCCTGGATAAAGTCCAGAATCTTTCGATGGAAAAAGCCAGACCTAAAACCAGGCAGGCTAAGATCGGGTGCATGAAAATACCACCGGCGGCATATTTTTCTGCTAACCAATTTAATGGACTTGTGCCGCTAGTAGCCTGTGCTATTAGGGCAGTAATTGATGTGAATGCTGCTAGTACTTGCATATAGCATAACCTCCTAATGATTATATAATGTTCAAAATGAGAAAATTTTTCTTAATTAAATATTTGCTTACTGGTTTACATTAAAAATTAAACTCGATAACAATATTTTCTGGGAGACTCCCTGTATCCTCTTTTATTTTTTACTTATTTCAAATCTTTCTTTTAATTCGATTATATTTCCCGTAACGAAATTAAAATTATTAAATAAGCTTAAAGCCAACTCGCCGATTTCTTCCGGCTTAGTCCAAGTATTATAGTCGGCATCCGTCATCCATTCCCTATTAGCAGGTGTATCAATAATAAAAGGAGCAATTGCATTAACGCTTAAATTTATTTTTACCCCTTCCAGCGCCAATGATTTTACCAAATGAATTAAAGCGCTTTTTGAAACACCGTAAGCAGCTTTTTTTGATTCGGCATGTATCCCGGTTTCAGCTGCCGTAAAACAAATCGCTCCCCCATAAGATTCTGCTACAAATTTAGCAAAATATTTTGCAATTAAAAAACTGGTTTTTAAATTAATTTTTAATATATTATCCCAATTTATAACATCGGTTTCCCAAATAGTTTTACCTCCAAAATAACCTCCAATTGCATTATAAAGAAAAAGCAGTTTATCTTTTCCGCTTTTTACATTTTTAAATGCCGCAGCAACATTCTCTTCAACCGATAAATCCTTAATTATTACTTTCACAGCACTTTTATAATCGGCATTATCAAACGCAGAGGCAAAAAGATATATCTTATCATAATCCTTCTCTAAAAATGTTTTGGCAATTCCCTTTCCTAAAGCACCGTTCGCGCCGAAGATCAATAATTCTTTTTCCATTTCTGCTAACCGTTAAAAACAAATATAATTCAACAGGTAATCATTTAACTAAGTATTAAAATAAACATTCGTTTTTTAAATTGGAAGTGTTTTTATTTTACAAAAATAAATTAAGTTTGCTCCCTTGATGATCAATGATTCAATTAGGTCAGTTGTTATTTAATATTAGTTGGTTCTATTAAGGGCCTGTAAATATCTACGCATCATTTTAAAAAGACTTATGAACCTATCATCAAAATTAATAATAATTTTATTTCCAGTCAGGCATAATTCCGTTGGATATAATTTTCTGTCTGTTAGTTCCATTCGTAAAAATTCCTTTATCACTAAGAATCCAAATATCTTTTTGTGAGTTTAAGGTATTTGAGCCATTGTCAAAAATAACATATGCTCCATTGGGTGAATATCTAGGATTGAGATCGTTCGTTCCGTCTGGTTTATAATATGATAAATCGACAGTATCTTTGGTGGAAATATTATATTCAAATATATGAGAGTCTAACTGTCTGCCTGAATTATCCTGATATCCTGATATATCATGGGTAAATAATATTTTTTGTCCATCAACAGAAAAAGAAGGGCTTGAAGTAGCTCCGGGTGAGTTGTCTATTACTAAACTCATATTACTTCCGTCGGAATTCATCATGTAGATTTCCGAATCGTAAATATTTGATCCTACTGTCAGAACGACAATTTTACTTCCGTCTGGTGAATAACTGCAATCACGGAAATTTCTTCCGGCGGGAGCTGTTGCAATTAAGGTTAAATTAGAACCGTCAGAATTTATTTTGTATAATTTATCGTTGTAAGCATAAAGTAAATTAGATCCGTTTGGTGACCAGCAAAAACCAATTCCATAATTACCATAACCGGTAACACCGGTTGTTGTAACTTGTTTTATATTAGTCCCATCTAAATTCATTGTATAAATTTGCGGCATAACTGAAGCATCTGAAGTGAAAGCTATTTGATCATGTATAGGATTAAAACGCGGGTACCAGTCACGATTATTATCATCCGTTAACTGAATAGTATTTGCAATTGTACTGTCTGAAGAAAATATCTGGTAATTTCCATTCACTATTCTTGCAAACACATACGGATTGTTCGGGAATGATTGAGTAGTAAAACTCCAGATAGAACCATATGTTGAATTTGTATCTTTCCCCTTTGTAACTACCTGCCAGAAATAAGTTGTATTAAATTTTAAGTTTGTTACTGAAACCGTTGTATCAGTAATTGCGCTTGCTATTTTCTGCGGTGTTGAATTTTCAGAGTTAAAAAGATAAACATTGTATTTAACAGTATCTATGCTGAAATTTTTTGCAGGAGGCTGCCATGATAATTTTAATGATACCGGCTGATTCGCGGACTGATTTTTAGGTGAAGGATCGACAGCCATACCGGGTGTACCGGAAGTGCTGTAGCTTAGTATAATATTTGCCTGGGCTGTTGTTCCGGATTGAACAGAAACTGAAACAGTAGTTGTGTTATAATTTGTTTTAGATACCGTTACCGTATAATCGCCTGTGGGCACATTGGAAATTGTGAATTTGCCGGTATTATCTGTTACAATTGAAACCGACGCAGGGTTAGTAGTAATTTGAGCATCGGCAACTGGGGTTTTACCGTCTGCTTGATAAACGATACCCTGGATGCTGCCGTAAGTAACCGGCTCAACTGTATTTTCCTTGCATGAACTTAAAAACAATATTAAAAGCAACGGAAAAATTATCTTTAATATTTCAGCATACTTCCGCATTTAATAGATCTCCTAAATATTTATAATTCGTTTTCACATTGTTAATCGTGTAAAAAAGACTTCAACTATAAACCGTTATCCGTCAACTGACGGACAGTTTTCAATTTCTACAATATAGTCTCATTAAGAGGCTTACCGAAAACTAATTTATCTTTCATGGTGAGCGGAGTCGAACCATGAATTTTGAGTATATTCCGTCTTCGACTTCCCTCAGACTAACATAAATTTTACTTTTATGTCACCCTCTTAATAAGAAAAGAACAACCTGATTAAACCGTTTTAAGGGTTTAAATATTAATTCACTCGCTTACTTCCAACATATTTATTTTCATAAATTTAATTTGCAGTAAAATTTGAACTATCTTCTGAAATTACAGAGTCATTCTTTAATATCTTTAACCGGACAGAATAATTATCGTTTTTTAATAAATTAAAACTTACCTTTGACAGAACTACTTCACCATTCGCTTTGGCAATAACTTCACCGGATTGATTATTATTGGAGTTTCCGGAAACTCCTTTTTTAACGGCTTCTAGTTTATAAGTTATTTTTACAAGCTTATTTGTATTATTCTTAAAAATCCCGGTAAAGGTTATTTGAGAATTATTTTTTACAGTAATGATGGAACATTTGTATCTATTGCTTTGCCCGGATTCAAAAAGGTTACGGCTAAATCCTTTTGTAATTCCGATAAATAAAAACAATATCAATATTGTAAGTAAACGTTTCATCTAAATATTATTTTTCCATTTATATTATTTGGGCTAAAGCCCTTCTGTCCTCTGTTCCTTTATGTATACCACGACCTAAAAGTCGTGGTTATTAATCATTTGGGCTAAAGCCCTAATTCATCCTGGTTTTTTAATCATGAGGCTGACCGAAAGCTAATTTCTCTTTCATGGTGAGCGGAGTCGAACCATGAATTTTGCGAATATTTCGTCTTCGACTTCGCTCAGACTGACATAAATTTTACTTTTAGGTCAACCTCATATTAATAAGTCGCGGCTAATTAAAGCCATTGCTGTTAATAATAAATTTATATTCTTAATACCTGCCGTTTAATATTTTTAAATTCATACCTGTGCCTGTCTGGTAAATTTTATAACCGCTTATGGTTTCATTGGTGCCTATTTGAGAAAATGTATTATTATTTCCCATCTGCAGGATCAAATATCCTTTTGAATTCCCGGTAATATCCTGTGAAGCATTATTGTTATCGCCTAACTGGAGGATCCCGGTATTATTATTATTCCCGTTGACAGTGGTAGATGCCTGGTTACCAATTCCTTTTTGTCCTATGTAGCTTTTGTTATTACTTCCAGTCTGATTAATGCTTGCAGAGTTATTCTGCAAGTACTGATATATTAACCCTACATTTCCATTGGAAACAGAATTTGAACTTACCTGATTTATATAAGCTGAATTTGAATTTCCGATTTGATTTATTGAAGCAGAATTCCCATTTGAAGGTAAATATAAATCTGATAATGTACTGCTTTGCATTTGCTGCAAAGTAAGATAAATACTTAGGCTGCTCGAAATATCCTGAGCAAATATATTGGTTCCCTGCTTTATGAAAAGAGGAATTAGAACCATAATAATTAATGCCAAAATAAGTTGTTTTATTTTGTGCATGATACCCTCATAGATAAATTTTTCATTTTATGTTCAAATAATTCATACATATTCAATAAATATTCAGAGGGAAGAGATTCTTCCCTCTGAATTTTACAAATTAATGTTGAATTACATTAATCAGGTTTCCTGAACCAGTTACATTATTTATGGAACTATTTCCATTACCGGATTGGCTGACATTTACATGATTACTATTACCTGCAATAACAACTCCATCAAACAAAGCAAGGGCATTGATGTCCTCATCCGTA
>CAZCFZ010000086.1:0-15856 GCA_964498065.1 uncultured Ignavibacteriaceae bacterium | reverse complement strand
AAAGTTAGGAAGAGTACTTTATTTAGGAATTAGGGGCTCGTATAACTTATAAATTATTGATAATTAAAAAAGAAAAAACTTTAATTTTTTTTATTTCTATCATTTAAAGTTAAAATTTTTTAGATAAAAAGAACATTTTATATATATTTCTGCTAAATACAAGAACATCAATTTCAATAAAGAAACCAATTTGTTAAGAGTTTGAGGGATTCATGAATGTGAAAAAGAATTGTGGTATTATACTAACAACAGTAGTGATATTATTTAGTATTCCCGGGATTATATTCGCACAACCCAAATACAGGGTAGTAAATTTAAAAGTTAATGATATTTTAAGTTCTTCCTTTCCACAAAAAGTTGAAATTCAAGGATATTTAGGAGAAAGAATTGATTCTTGCATTAAGAACTCCGTAATGAATCAAAATATTGAAAGACTAGTACGACCGTTTCGTTTACGTTTCGAAAATAATGTTGATTTTTGGGACTGGCGGTGTGAATTTTGGGGGAAGTGGTTTACTTCCGCCATGATGGCTTATTCTTATCAAAACACTGCTGAACATCGTTCTGTTATAGAGAGGGGCATAGCTGATCTGCTTAAGAATCAAAGTCCTGACGGTTATATAGGTACTTATGAAAGACATCATAGGCTACAAGGTTGGGACATCTGGGGCATAAAATACACGCTCCTGGGCTTAATCGCTTATTATAACAAAACCAAAGAATACAAAGTGCTTAATGCAGCATGTAAGCTTGCTAATTGGCTCTTAGCACGAGTTGGACCGGGGAAGGTAAATATCTCGGACACAGGTATTCCACCACTGAAAGGATTGCCATCAAGTTCAATACTTGAACCGATGGTGCTCTTATATGAACAAACTGGAGACAAAAAATATCTTAATTTTGCAGAGTATATAGTGCATCAGTGGAACATTCCTAATAAGTTAACCTCTAAAGGCTTGCATCTTATACAAGGCGCAATTGCTGGGGTTTTGCCCATCAAACTAGGTGGTGTCCCGAAAGCTTATGAAATGACCTCTTGTTTTGAAGGTCTTCTTGATATATATAGAGTCACTGGGCAAAAAAAATATCTTGAGGCAGGAATTAGATATGCTAAACTTATTCACAAATATGAACTCATGGTTGATGGTTCAGGTTCAAATGGAGAGTTATGGTGTGACGGAGTTAGAGAACAAACCGAAGTATTAGCTAACCCGCAAGAAACGTGTGTCACTGTACTTTGGATGAGATACTGTTACGAACTCTTGCGATTAACTGGTAATCCCATTTGGGCTGATCAGTTAGAAATATCCCTTTACAATGCTTTGCTAGGTGCTTTGACACCAAAAGGGAATTGGTGGGCGTACTTTTCACCTCTTATAGGAGAACGCCTTCCCAGTCTGATTCAGCAACAAGATGTCGGCTTGAGTTGTTGTGTAGCTAACGGTCCCAGAGCGTTACTGCTAACACCTCGATGGGCGATAATGAGATCAAAGTATGGATTGGTAGTCAATCTCTATGCGAAAGGAACCTATGATACCAAGCTCTCTGACGGAACCGATCTTAAAGTTTTCCAAGAAACCAGCTACCCAGTGAACAATATAATAAAGATGACGATATTTCCTTCTAATATCTGTAACTTCACGCTAAGACTTAGAATCCCCGAGTGGAGCAAGAGGAACGAGTTGCTTGTGAATGGAAAGTCCATGAAATGTAATCCCGGTACATTTGCAAATATAACTAGGACATGGCACGCTGGTGATAAAGTCATTTTGAAACTTGATTTTCGTGGACGTGTAATACCAGCCCCAAGCGGAGCCCCTGAGGTAGCAATAATGCGTGGCCCAATTTTGCTGGCACTTGATAATCGTTTTACTCAACCTCAGAATACTTCTGTGTGGTTGGTCTCGGAACCTAAAGGTTATATTCAGCCTTCTCAGAAGGGAATGAATTCGGAAGGATATAAGATTATAAGAATTCCAACACTTGGCGGTGTCAAGGAATATGTTAAACTCGTTCCAGTGAAATCCAAACCTGATAATATATTGATGGAATTCAAAGTCCCGTTTCTAAATCAGCCCCAACATTTTTTAAATGGCCGTACAAAGTATTTAAGGATGTGTGACTTTGCATCTGCGGGGAACCAGTGGAGCGAGAGCAATACATACCGAGTTTGGATTCCTCAGCCTATGGACATGAACTATATGTATCCACTAAATACGTGGAGGTTGATGTCTATTCCTGGGAACAAAAGTAGATACAAAATTCCTGATGATTAACATAGCTTAAGAGGTAAACACTGTGTCAAATAAATATTGAACTTATTCGAAGTCTCAAAATAAGCAAGACATAAACTATATAAGAATGATTATAAGTAAAAGAGGATATTAGAGTAGATGAAAATTAATTTCATGTAAATAATTAAGGATATACAATAACATAAATATATTAAAAAAACTTCCAAAACACGGGTATCAACATATTTCCAAAAGAAGTATGTGTAATAGTGTTATATACAATTACATAAATAATGCATTTTTATTGTAAGAAAAAATTTTAAAATTGGAACATATTATGAAAAGATTAACTTTATTTTTTTCTGCGCTTCTTATAACTGCTGAAATATTTGCTCAAGGTAATGTTAATAAAAAAATAAGAATAGGAGCATATTATTTTGACGGATGGACTAATACGACAACCCAAAATTTCGTTTACCTTACTCCAGAGTTGTTGAGGGACTCTGTCCGAGAGCCGATTTGGGGCTGGATTACAAGCACACAATCAATAGTGGACTCGCAGATAGTTGTCGCGGCTAGATACGGTCTTGACTTCTTTTGTTTTGACTGGTATTACCTTGATGGAACAAGCAAGATTCCACTGAATCATGCTCTAGGCCTTTACTTGAAGTCTAGGTATAGAAATCGCCTAAAATTCTGTCTCAACATTGTAAGTGGTGGCATGTTTGCGGTCGGACCAAATAACTGGGATGCGGTCACTAGAAAGTGGCTTGTTATGTTCAAGAATCCTTCTTATTTGATGGTCAACGGGAAGCCGCTTTTGGTTTTTTTCGACGTTCACGGCTTACTAAAGGCTTTTGGCTCAGGTGAAGCTGTCAAGAAAGCATTTGATTCGCTCAGGTCAAAAGCAAAAGAGGAAGGTTTTAAGGGAGTTACCATTGCAGGCTGCGCTTTTCCAGATACTATTACATGGTGGGATACAAGCTATACTCCTAAACGAACAATAAGTATCGCCAGCCGTTGCGGATTCGACGCTCTGACTGGTTATAACTATGCTGGTGTCGCTTTTAGGGGCAACCATCTCGAAATGCCTATCCAGGATTTGGTGACGGACGAAGTTGGAGTATGGAATAAATTTAGGAGCAGTGGACTGCCTTATATTCCTGTTGGGACATTGAACTGGGACCCGAGGCCTTGGAAAGTGCATGAACCTCCGAATATACATTATTATGTCGGATACTCCGAGAACTCTGTATATAGAACAATTTCGTCTTTGTATCGTTGGATCAAAGACAATCCCTCTCACACAACAAAGGAACACGTAGCTTTATTGTATGCTTGGAATGAATATGGTGAAGGCGGCTGGCTTACTCCTTCCAAAGGACTAAGGGATTCTCTCTTGATTGGAGTAAAGAGGGCTCTTTCGGAAATTCAATCAGATCACGCTAAGTGACTTTTAATCTAACGAATACAAAAACTGTGGCAATTATAGTTAAAGCCTATTTGTTTCGAAGTGTTGTATTGGCCGAAATACCTATGAGGGCTAGAAATCATCATAATGAGAAAGTGCCCATGGAAAAGGAGATGCACTATGAGCAAACTTATTGTAACTCTATTTATTCTTATTTTTTCTACGAATGTTTTTGCTCAAAATACGAGCGATAAACCATTTGATTTAGGTGTATACTACTTCGATGGCTGGACTAGTACTACCACGAACAACTACGTATATCTTACGCCCGCATTACTGAAAGATTCTGTACGAGAACCGATCTGGGGCTGGATTACGAGCACACAATCAATAGTAGACTCGCAGATTGTTGTAGCGGCCAAATCGGGGATCAACTTCTTCGCTTTTGACTGGTATTACTATAAAGATTACACATCTAATATTCCTTTGAATCATGCTTTGAGCTTGTACTTGAATTCACCTCATAAGGACATTTTAAAGTTCTGTCTGATGGTCGCAAATGACAACTCAACATTTGACATAAGCCCATACGACTGGAAGGCTGTTTCAAAGTTATGGCTCAATCTATTTGAAGACTCATCATATGAAAAGGCGGATGGAAAACCGCTTCTAATTTTTTTCAGTCCTGCTGATTTAGTCACAGCTTTCGGTTCAAACGAGGCCGTGAGTGAAGCGTTTGATTCGCTTAGAGCGGCGGCTGTTCGAGAGGGGCTAAATGGAGTCACGATTGCCGCATGCGCCTTGCCCCAATCTATGGGACTAGTGAGTTCCTGCGGATTTGATGTAATCACTGGCTATAACTATGCTGGTTCCGGTTTCACCGCTGGTGATACTGCAAATCCAATCGAGAATTTGCTTACTGGAGAAGTTAAAATATGGAATCAGTTTAAGAATTCGACTTTGCCAATAATCCCAGTAGGGACGTTGAATTGGGATCCTAGACCTTGGAGTATCTATGAACCACCAGGATTCCAATACTATGTAGGATACTCTGGGAATTCAGTGTATAACACAGTATCTTCTCTGTACGAATGGATTAATAGCAATCCTTATATTACAACTAATGAGCATATCGGGATACTCTATGCTTGGAATGAATATGGTGAGGGAGGGTGGCTAACTCCTTCAATTCCTTTAGGTGATTCACTTCTACAAGGATTGACAAAGGCAGTTTCTGAAATTCCGGCTGGAATTAAACAGAAGAATGACAACAGCACAACGCCTGATGAATTTACATTGTCTCAGAATTACCCGAATCCATTTAATCCAACGACTGAAATCGTCTACTCTCTGCCTTCGAGAGCAAACGTTTCTCTAAGAGTTTATAACGTTCTTGGGCAAGGCGTGGCGACGCTCTATTCAGGTATGCAGACTGCGGGAAGACATATAGCTAAGTTCAATGGTGACGGGCTAACAAGCGGTATCTATTTTTACAGACTGGATGCTGGGAACTTCTTTGCTGTCAAGAAGATGCTACTATTGAAATAGTATGTGTGCCATGCTCCAAGTGGAAAAAGAATTTTATCAACAATAATCCATGCAGAGCTGTTAGAACTTACAGCTGAGAATAAAACAAGTTCCAACAGATATACACTATCTAAAGCCCACTTGTAGGACATTGTGGTCTCTCGAAAAATCAGGCTTGTTTGTATTGTCTATTTCTGCTCTCGGCTGGTAGTAGAGATTCTGAGAAAGGAGAAAAATTTGACAAATAGCATGTGGATATTTAGTTTTTGCTTGATGCTTTTATTCACTCTACCCTGCAAAACTGAGAAGAAGAACGATTCATTTGCACATCAGCCGAAACAAGAATTGGATGCAGCTCGGGGTCTATTGGGGCGAATCCTTAATGAGAGGGCAATCGATTTCGAGATAAGTCTTATATCTGCTGAAAACGGCAAAGATGTTTTCGAAATAGACAAGGACGGTAATCGCGTGGTTCTTCGTGGTAACAATGGAGTGTCAATAGCCAGCGCTCTGAATTTCTACCTAGAAAATGTTGCCCATTGTGATGTCACGCCAGAAGATTTGAAGACTTGCCTTCCAAGGCCGTTGCCCTTGCCGAGGAAACCGATAAGAAAAGTATCTCCTTATCGGTACCGCTACTGCCTAAATTATTGCACATTTAGCTACACCATGGCTTGGTGGAACTGGAGGGATTGGGAACATGAGATAGACTGGATGGCCATGAAAGGAATAAACATGCCTTTGGCCCTCAACGGTCAAAACATAATTTGGTATAGGTTATACAGGAATCTGGGTTTTACTGATAAAGAATTAAATGGCTTTTTCAGTGGACCCGCGTACCGACCCTGGTTTTGGATGGGTAACTTGGATGGATGGGATGGGCCTTTGCCTAAAAGCTGGATGATAAAACATGAAATTCTAGAGAAGAGAATCTTGAAAAGAGAAAGAAGCTTGGGTATGACTCCTGTCCTTCCGGCTTTCACAGGACATGTACCACCATCTTTTGCGAAGAAATTCCCTGGCGCAAGATTGGAGAAAACGAGATGGGAAGGTTTCCCTAGAGTCTACTTACTGGATCCAACGGAACCCATGTTCACCAAAATCGGTGGGAAGTTTTTGCGAGAAGAAATAAAGATATATGGGACTGACCACCTCTATTCTGCGGATGTGTTTAATGAGAATACTCCCCCAACAAACGATTCCACTTATCTGAGTGAAGTAAGCAAGAAGGTTTACCAGTCTATGACAAGTGCCGATCCAAAAGCGGTATGGATCATGCAGGGCTGGATGTTTTTTTATGCGTCCCGATTCTGGCAACCTGTACAGATGAAAGCTGTGCTCAACGCTGTTCCTGATGGCCAATTAATTATACTGGACTTATATAGTGAAAGGTTCCCGATATGGAACAGAACTAAAGCCTACTACAGTAAACCTTGGATATGGGACATGCTTGACAATTTTGGTGGTCGCATAAGCCTTTATGGGTTGATGAAGAATGTTGCCAACAATCCCTCGGTTGCGTTCAACGATCCAAAATCAGGTAAGATGGTCGGAATTGGTTTGACGATGGAAAGCCTAGGGCAAAACCCGGTTATGTATGAACTTATGATGGAAAACGCTTGGAGGAACACTCCGATTAACTTGAGTGCATGGCTAGGAAACTATCTATTGCGTCGATATGGTAAAAGGGATAGAGACGCTGCAAAAGCTTGGAGTATATTGAAGAATACCGTATATGCTGATAGCCTTACCGCGGGGGGACCTGTCTCTGTTATTACTTGTTTGCCAGCTCTCGGTAAGGTTCGTAGCGGTGATAGAACAGTTAAACTGCCGTATAAGCCAGTCGAGCTGTTAAAAGCTTGGGATTATTTGATCGATGCTGCACCCAGGTTGTGCAATAGTGATGGCTATCGATTTGATCTCGTAGATCTAACTCGTCAGGTGTTAGCTAACTATGCATCTGTTATCCAACAGAGATTCACGATAGACTATAAAAAAGGTAATTTACTTTCTTTTAAGAGGCACACCCAGCAGTTCATCAACTTGATTGAGGATTTGGATACCTTATTGGCGACCAGAAAGGAGTTCCTGCTAGGGAGGTGGCTCAAGAAAGCAAGAAGTTGGGGGACGACTAGGAGTGAAAAGAACCAATACGAAAAAAACGCTCGTGACCTTATCACTCTTTGGGGAAACGGCAGTCAGGACAATGGCCTGTTAGATTATGCTTGTAAACAGTGGTCTGGATTATTGGATGGATTCTATGCATCACGTTGGAGGCGCTTCTTTTTTGCTGTATTCAATTCGATGAAAGGAGACAAAAGATTTGATGCCAAAAAGTTTGATAAACAAATAAAGAAGTGGGAGTGGTCTTGGGTAAATAGCCACTCGGCTTATCCTACTATACCTCACGGGGATGCCGTGATGGTTGTCTTAAAAATGTATAAGAAATACGTTCGTCGAATCCGTGAAGCCTATCGACTTGTTGCAAGATGAAGACTGCTTCATAAAACTTCAGTTGCTTTCTGGTCTCGGTATCTGGCAACTTGACGGCGCGCAGTAAACGGCGAGAAGTACAGTATGGGAATGCTCTTAGTCGCGAACTATTGGGTCAACTAGTTGCATTTTTTGAGTTTCTTCACGCAAGATTCGTCATTCTGAAAAGGAGTTAATAGAATGTTAAAAAGAGTATTGAGTGTCCGGTTCGTTTTTTTTGCTTTATTGTGCTTAGGTCCAGCTACATTGATTTATGCGATGCAACCTCAAGTGAAGAACGACGACAATTATGGTACTGTAGTTTCGAACGTTGAGTCTGATACCATTAGCTGTAGTGACACCGCTAATGACAGCATGAATGATTCGGTACTTTCGCAATGGAGACGCTACAGTGCCATCATAAAGAGCCATCTCTACCGAGATTACAAAAAAATGTACAGAGAGAAAGGAGGGAATTTCAAATACCCGTTTTTGACTCCAGGTAGTGCGTACACAGACCAGTTGTGGGATTGGGATTCATATTTCAGCGATGTAGCTTTAAGACAAATATTATTGGATCATGGTACTGCGGAGGACGGTAGACAAGCGGTAAAATACGAACGGGGTTGTGTTTTGAATTTCTTGCACTACTGCCACTCTGATGGTTGGGTGCCTATCGTAATCCAAAGAGACTCCGTTTATCAGGACCTTATGAAGGGCTTTCTAAAACCTAAGAATATTTACAAAGAGAATATGCATAAACCCTGCTTGGCCCAGCAAGCAGCTTTCCTAACTAAAATGAATAGTGGAAATGCTAATTGGCTGAGAAGCCAATTCTATAAACTCCAGTTCTTCATAGAGAATTATAAGGCGCACTACAGGAACTCAGCCACCGGTCTATACTTCTGGCAGAACGACCACTACATTGGTGTTGACAATAATCCATATACTTTCTATCGGCCGCCCAGAAGTTCAGGTTCGATTCTTCTCAATTGCTTTATGTATAAGGAATTCAAAGCTATGGTTTATCTCAGCGAGAGACTAGGCTTTCAAGAACAGGCATGCGAATACAAAAGAGATGCAAACGACCTACGGAAGTCAATTCAGAAGAACTGCTGGGATCCCAGGGATGGTTCCTTCTACAGTGTTGATTTAGATCTTCTACCGATACAGAACGAGAGATGGGGACTTCAGAGTGGAGCACCGAGAGACTACAATTGCTTAATTCAAAGATTCGATGTTTGGACAAATTTTCTTCCAATGTGGGCAGGAATAGCAACACCAGAGCAAGTCAAACGAATCGTTAAGGAACATTACGAGAACGTTGGAACATTCAATGCAGCGTATGGAATCAGGACCTTGTCAAGACTTGAGAAGATGTACAGTTTAAGAGCGAGTAGCAATCCTTCAAATTGGGAGGGCCCTATTTGGGGGATTTCGAATTACCTCGTATGGCGTGGGCTGGTTAAATATGGATATATCAAATATGCCAAGAGACTGGCCGAAAAGACTGTGATCTTATTCGGACGCGATTTGGAAAAGACAGGGACACTTCACGAATACTATGATCCAGATAACGGGCAACCAATTTTACATCCCGATTTTCAGGATTGGAATTACTTGGTTCTAAATATGCTGGCTTGGTTAGAAAATGATAATGTGATCAATGAATTTTAATTGATTAGCCTTATTGCACCGAAAATAATGTCAAATAGTTACAGTTATTATATAATTAATTTTTCCCTTATTACTCCATAGGAACATTAATGGCTATATCTAGTCCGGCACTGACAACTTCAAAATTAATAAATCAAACTAATAAAAATTATACTACTGAGCTAGTAACCCTTACCTCACTATTTTTTATGTGGGGTTTCTTAACCGCATTAAACGATATTTTAATTCCACACTTAAAAGCAATTTTCAGCTTGAACTATGCACAGGCAATGCTTGTTCAATTTGTATTTTTTGCTGCATATTTTATTATGTCGTTGCCTTCAGGGTATATAGTAGAAAAAATAGGTTATAAACTCGGGATTGTTATTGGATTAATTATTGCTGGAGTTGGCTGTTTGGCATTTTATCCTGCTGCCGCAATTCAATCGTACCCTTTGTTCTTATCTGCATTTTTTGCGCTTGCAACCGGAATTACACTTTTACAAGTAGCGGCGAATCCTTATGTAGCTATTCTTGGAAAACCTGAAACAGCCTCTAGCAGATTAAATTTAACCCAAGCATTTAACTCACTTGGTACAACTGTTGCGCCTTTTTTCGGTTCAATTATAATTCTTGCCGTAGCTGTAAAAAGTGCTGCAGAAATAGTAAAACTTTCACCTTCACAACTATCTGCGTATAAATTAGCCGAAGCTTCGGCAGTTCAAGTACCTTATCTTGGCTTAGCAGCAGCATTATTTATATTAGCCGCTGTAATCGGTGTGATAAAATTACCTTCTATAAAGGCTGAGTCTAACAATAACGGAGAATCAAACAGAACATTCGATTATCTTCATGATAGTGCCTGGAAGTATAAACATGTTATTTTAGGTGCAATTGGTATTTTTGTTTATGTCGGAGCAGAAGTAGCAATTGGAAGTTTTTTAGTGAATTATCTTGGTGATAAAAATATAGGAGGTTTAACGGCAACTCAAGCCGGAAAATATGTATCCTTTTATTGGGGTGGTGCAATGGTTGGACGTTTCATCGGCTCTGCAGTATTGCGTAAAATTGTTCCCGGCAAAGTGCTTACCTTTAATGCAATTGTTGCAGCGTTTCTTGTGATCCTTACTATGCTGCTTACCGGCCATATTGCAATGTGGGCAATTCTTTTAGTCGGATTATTTAATTCAATTATGTTCCCAACAATATTTACGCTTGGAATAGCTGGTTTAGGAAAACATACTGGTCAAGCTTCCGGAATATTAATTATGGCAATAGTTGGCGGGGCGTTAATTCCAGTTCTTCAAGGTGTAATTGCTGATACTATCGGGATTCATCATGCATTCATAATACCTGTTTTATGTTATATTTACATTGCATATTTCGGATTTCAGGGACACATACCCTCTCACTTAAAAACACTAAAAGTAAAATAATTTAGCTTATTAAATTTACTTGAAGGTTTATAGAACTCTAAGAAATTACTCACTAAAAATCATTTGACGTAATGCGAAAATATGCTTTTAAGATGAAACTAAAGCCCGGATGTAAAGAAGAATATAAGCGAAGGCATAATGAGATATGGCCCGAGTTAAAAGAACTGCTATCTAAAAGCGGGATACATGACTATACAATATTTATAGATGAAGAAACGAATATTCTTTTTGCGGTTCAATTTATGGAACAAGATATTTCATCGCAGGATTTAAGTACAAATCCGGTTGTAATAAAATGGTGGAAGTATATGGCCGACATAATGGAAACCAATTCGGATTTTTCACCCTTATCCTTACCTCTCGAAATAGTTTTTCACATGGATTAAGATTAGTAATAATTAGAAAGATAAGTGCTCGATGTTTAAATTTCTTCATCCTCGCGATGAGATTATAGAAATCATTAATAGGATATATCAAAATGGAATGACAACAACATCAGGCGGTAACCTATCGATTCTAGATGATGATGGATCAATCTGGATTACCCCAAAAGGAGTGGATAAAGGTTCCTTAATTCCTGATGATATTGTAAGAATATTTGCCAATGGACACATCGAAGGTATTCATGAACCTTCATCGGAATTGCCATTTCACAAAGCTATTTATAATACCAGACCAGATATAAAAGCTATAGTCCATGCTCATCCTCCGGCTTTAGTTTCTTTTGCGATTGCAAGAAAAATTCCGGATACCAGAATAGTACCTAAAGCTAGTGAAATTTGCGGGAAGGTTGGATATGCAAAATATGCATTGCCAGGCAGCGAAAGACTAGGAGATGTCATAGCGGATATTTTCAATCGTGGACACAATACCGTATTAATGGAAAATCATGGGATCGTAACCGTAGGAACAGGATTAATACATGCTTTCCAGAGATTAGAGACATTGGATTTTTGTGCTAGATTAACACTCAAAGCAAATATTATTGGCAAAGTAAGAGTACTTAATAATGAAGAGCTTGAACTTTCTAGAAAAGAATTTTTATTAGATGAATTTGATCCAGTAAATCATTCTTCATATGAAAAGGTAATACGGAAAAGTATGATCAGGCTAATTCATAGAAGTTACAATCAGAAATTAATGACGAGCATGGAAGGGACTTTTTCAGCGAGAATAACAGAAGACAGTTTTATAATAACACCATGGGGAAGAGACAGGAAGTATCTAACGGAAAGTGATCTTGTATTGATTAAAGACGGTAAGAAAGAACGCGGTAAAAAACCAAGCAGAAGCGTTAATCTACATGTTGAAATTTATAAAACTTATCCGAAAATAAACGCAATCTTAATTGCTCATCCACCCAACATACTTGCATTCGGGGTTAGTAATGCTAAATTTGATAGCAAGACCATTCCAGAAAGCTATATTGTTTTAGGAGAAATTCCTAAACTGCTATATGGTTCAGAGTTCGGGAAAAAGGGTGAAAGTTCACTTAAAATTATCGATATTATTTCTGAAAAAACTCCAATAGTTTTATGTGAAAATAACTGTCTTATAGTTACCGGTAATTCTTTATTACAAAGTTATGACAGATTAGAAGTTGCTGAATATTCAGCTAAATCTATTATAGCGTCAAAAGCTATAGGAAGAGTAGTACCAATAGGGGAAACAGAAATAGGTGAGTTAGAACATGCATTTGGAGTATAAGAGATATAAATTGACAAAACACGTTTTATGACCTTGCTCGTCATATAATTGAATGTGAAAAAAGACCTCCAGAAGTTACTGGAGAATTATCAAGACTCCTTTCAGACCTCTCCATTGCTGCAAAAGTTATATCACTTGAGATGAGAAAGCAGGGCTAGTGGACATACGGAACTTTGCCATTAGTTACAACATTCATGGCAAGCAAGTAAAAAAAACTTGATTTGTTTGCAAATGATATTTTCATACGAGCAACGGATCATGGCGGCCATTTTTGTTCTATTGTCTCAGAAGAAAAGTAAGAAATAATTCATATTCCAGCAAAACATAAAATTAAAAGTGTTTACATTAAATGCTTTAGTGACATTCTAAAGAGGGAATACATTAGAGATTCAATTTTTTAAATAAGGAAAAGAAAATAAATTTGATTAAACAGAAATAAGGTAAGATTAAGCCACATTAAAAAACAATTGATTTACTTTTGAGCACTATTTATTTTTTGTGATAAATGAAAACAAAACGTTGTTAATGATTACAATTCCATCCAAAGGAACTAATTACTAAAAAATTGATATTATTAAAAATTTATTAATATAAACTCTATTTAAGTTTAATTAATGAAATTCCCCACATACTCACTTTACTCCATAACCCATGGTTGCCTCCACCATGGGTTTTTTTATTTATTTACAATTTTATAAATAAAAAGGAGGTACCATTATACGATAACCCGCTTTCATTTACCAGGGCCCTGCTTAAAGCAGACCAGGTAATATTTGAAAGCTATACAGACCATAAGGTATATGCCGCAATAGTAACACTCGATGCGGACAACAACCCGGTTAACTTCTCATCTACAATCTGCTTAGAGTAAGTATGCCTAAAATGGCGCCGCAAGGCGCCATTTATATATCATACTATTTTTGGGGAGCCAAAACTTAACTACTACCAGCTGGTGGATAAATATGACAAAAAAAACTATAAAATATTAAAGGCTTTCTTCCTAGGAAAATATTTCTAGAAGTGTTTGCATAATGATTTCTTTTGAAGGGAAAGGAAAAGGACAGGAAGATTAGAAGCACTATATAAGTGCCGAAGGAAATAATAGGATTCAATTTTTGAAGAGTTAAATAAAAACGGTACCTTTTAAATATTTAAAATAGCAGAGATAATATAAGATATTATTTACATATAAAAGCTATATCTAATTTCAGGAGTTTTATCTTTGGGTATATACTTCATTATGTCGCCAACCTTTTTTGCTGATTCAATAGTAATAGGATATTTTCTATCAAATTGAGTATTATTCCAATTCATTTTAGTTAGAGCCAAGATTTCACTTATTATTAAATCAATGGAACTATCACACCTAAATATTCTTATATCTAAAGGTTGGGGAACATATTTTCCTGCATATGTTTTAAAATATTCTACTGCACCTCTAGTATAAAAAATATATTGTTTCTCTGAAATAGTTAATAATGTACCTCTACGCGGAGGATAATTTCCATCTCTAAGTAATCTAATATTAGATTTTAGAACAGTAATAAAATCAGCATTTGATATTTTATTTTCTTTTATGGCTTTATTAAAGCCTTCTATTTCATCGTCAGTAAAATTTGATGTTTTATGTAATACAAGACGTGAAGGAAAAGTTTCCAAAGATATTCTATATTCTTCTAAAGCTTTTTCAAAAGTTAAAATTGCATTTTCATAATCTTCTAAATCATCATATGCATTTCCTAAATTTATGTATGCTTCCTCTACTTGGGGTTCAATATTTATCGCTATTTTAAAATTATTTATCGCTTTTTTAATTTCTCCATGGGAACGAAGTATCTTCCCTTCGTTTACCAAATCTTTATAATAATTTGATACGTCTCGTATTTTATATAAAAACTTAACCGCTTCAATTGGTAATTTAACAATATGATTTATATACTTTTTAGCTTCGGGCAATGTCGGATCAATTGGTGAGAAATAAAAGAATTCGTGCTTAGTTTCTTCTGCATTTTCAATAATATCCTTTTTCAACCATATTCCCTCAATACATATTTCAATATCATCAATACTATTTCCTTTTAACCTATATTTTTCTAATTCTAAGCCTTCAAACTCCATAATAAGATTCCTCTCTTTTAGAAGTAACTATTAGCTCAATATAAAATTAATTGTCTGCAGATTAATAAAAAGATTTTTGTCAAGATTTCTCTTGGTGAGAATGTTCACTATGTATTTATTAACAAGAAAAAACGTCAAAAGAAAAATTTTTAAATCTTTCATTAAAGATGAATGATATATTTGATAAAAGTTTGCCTCTAACATTTAAGTATAATTCCGCTAATGAAATCTATCCCTAATAATATCGCTATTATTAATAGTATCATCAATAAATTTAGTTAGGAATTTATTTATAGTTTTAAACTGTTTTTCATATATATGAAGTGTAATTGGTGCTTTATTCCCATGAAATAAATTATTTCTAAATCTGTGAGAAATCAAGAACAACGCTGTTAAATAATTCTCTGGGGGAGAACAATCTGTTAGAGTATTAATTACTAAAGTTTTATCGATTTCTCTTAATTGAAGTTTATCAAATCTTTTTTCCCCATTTTCCTTATCTTCAATATATCTATTTCTGAAATGATGTATAAATTGCAAATACTGTTCTGAATTAATGAATTCATATGATAACTTAGCAAGCTCTATTAAGCGATCAGGATTCAATTCGTTTGAACGATCAAAATAATAGTGCTCAAAGACATTCCATATTAGAGAAAAAGACATTATAGTATTTAGTTTCCTTTTACTCATTTTAATATTATATCTATGTTTTCTAAGCCAACTCAACTCATTAAAATTTTTCTTTCTCATCCTACTTACTTATTTAAAGTTTTTTTGTTTGTTGATGAATAACTTATGAATATTTGTAAAAGTGACATAATTTCAATTTAATTCAGCTAAATAAATACTTTTAAATTACAAAAGAAATTGATAAATTCTATAAAAGCTTACAGATTTTAGAACTTATGCTGAAGCAAAAAAATATAAGTATTTAAAGCTTTGATGATTTATTGATTACTCAAATTTATAGCTAGAATGGATCTTGATTACTTTAAGTAGATGTTTAACGAATAATTAAGCTCTTTGAAAGAATGTAGGTTAGTTTTAAAATTGATTACTCATTTGATTACTCTACTCTAAATTTAAAGTAATCAAATAGTCATCAATTTCTAATTATTGGAATTCGAACCCCTTTTAACTTTCCATACATAAATAATAAAACCTTCAAATACATTCAGTATTCAAAGGTTTTATCATTGTTTTGCGGAGAGACAGGGATTCGAACCCCGGAAGGACTTGCATCCTTAACGGTTTTCAAGACCGCCGCATTCAACCACTCTGCCATCTCTCCG
>CAZCFZ010000085.1:0-16275 GCA_964498065.1 uncultured Ignavibacteriaceae bacterium | reverse complement strand
TATGGTTTAAATTTAACATCAAAGTTTTTTAATATTTATTAGCCTTTGATTTTTTCTTTTTTGTCCCTGCTTTCTTAAATCTTTTATTTTGAGCCGGTTTGCTCTTTCTCTTCCTTTTTTCTTGATTACCTTTACTGCGTTTTTGTGAAGCAATTTCAACAGCTACCTGACGGTTTCTAAATTTCTTATTTAAAAATGATTGAAGCACAACTTCAGCATAATTACTGTCGGTTTCAAAAAACGAAAAATTATTTAGTATTTCAATTTCGCCAATTTCTATATCTCTGATATTTGTGTAATCGTTAATCATTCCTATAAGTGCGGCAGGCTTAAGATTATCGGTTTTTCCCAGATTGATAAAGAATCTTGTAAAACCGGAAACAGCTGAATGTTTATTTCCGCTTCCTCGTTCATTTTCCGGATGGCTTAAATCCGAAGAGTTTTTGTAATATTCCAGAAATCTGTTGAATTCGACCGACACAAATTTTTTAATTAATTCTTCTCTCTCAAACGTTTCTAACTTTTTGTAAATCTCAGGCAGAAACGAATCAATTTCGCGATGATTTACCTCAACATTCTCCATCTTATCAATTAGGTGGAACAACTGTTTCTTACAAATTTCTTTACCGTTTGGGACCTGAAGATTTGTAATCTTTTTATTGATTTGTTTTTCAATCTGCTTAAGTTTGTGTTTTTCTTTAAGATTGGAAATTATGATGGAAATACCATTTCTACCTGCGCGGCCGGTTCTTCCGCTGCGATGAGTATATAAATTAATTTCATCCGGTAGGTTATAATTAATAATGTGAGTCAAATTATCTACGTCAAGTCCGCGAGCTGCAACATCAGTGGCAACTAAAAGCTGGACATTCTTAAGTCTAAATTTATTCATAACTGCATCTCTCTGAATCTGAGAGAGATCACCGTGTAAAGCATCGGCATTATAACCGTCTTTTAAGAGTTTATCTGCAACCTCCTGTGTTTCTCTCCGGGTACGGCAGAATATTATTCCGTAAATATCGGGATAAAAATCGGCGATTCTTTTTAACGCCAAGTATCTGTCCTTTTCATGCACCATGTAGCATACATGATCAATATTTTCAGCACCGGAATTGCGTTTCCCAATTGTAATTTCAATCGGGTTATTCATGTACTTATTTGTAATGGCAAGAAGTTCTTTGGGCATTGTTGCTGAAAATAATAACGTGTTTTTGTCTTCAGGCGTTTTCTCTAGTATTAATTTTAACTCTTCACGGAAACCCATATTCAGCATTTCATCAGCTTCATCAAGAACAACAGTTTTAACGAATGACAGATCAACTACTCTTCTTTCAATTAAATCGAGCAGCCTTCCCGGTGTAGCAGAAACAATATGAGTGCCTTTTTTAATCGATCTAATCTGCTGATCAATAGAGGCTCCGCCAAATACAGCTGTAATCTTTATTTCACCTTTATACTTTGAAAAGTCTTTAAGATCGTTTGTAATCTGCAGGCATAATTCTCTTGTCGGCGAAAGTATTAAATGCTGAATATGCTTTTTAGCTGTATCGGTTTTTTGAATAAGCGGAAGCCCAAAAGCTGCAGTTTTGCCTGTTCCTGTTTGTGCAAGCGCCAGAATATCAGGTCTGTTCTCCTTCATTAAATGCGGAATTACTTCTTCTTGAATCGGCATTGGTTTCTCAAATCCTGCTTCTTCAATTGCACGAACTATCTTCGCTTCAATGCCAATTTCCTCAAATGTAGCCATTGTATATTTTGTTCCCTATTATATTTTATTTGTTTGTTGATATGCTGTTTCAAATTTGTCATGTAAAATTTAATACAGACAAGAAAAATCAAGCATATTGATTAGCATAAGTACTCAAACTGTTTTCAAGATCAATTAAATCTTCTTTTATTTTCTGTCTTACTTTTTCAGTTTCTTCTAATATTTCCGGGATAATTTTTTTATAATATTTTATCCCCTCCATAAGATTTGTATGAAATGTATTTAAATATTCTTCTGCTTGTACTGAAAGCGGATTTAAGTTTTCTTCTACTTTTTTTAAAAAATAGTTTTTATACAAGTTAAGCTCTTTTATAAACATGTTTGGTCTGTCGCTATTAGTAATAAGATTTATTCTTCCATAAATATGATCGAGCATTTCCTTCAATGTTGCAGTCTTTGAGAAATATGCAAGATTAGGTCCGGGACAAACAGAAACAGCTTTACTAATTTTAGGATTATCGATATTATTCACTTTGAGCAGTGAAGCGCCAAGTCCTACACAGAGGCAAACTTTCTCAGTCGTTTTGTCAAATTCTTTTTGATTTTCCTCAAAGTCACTGCTTGATGATTTTATATCGTTTATCTTTTTATTTATGTAAGTAATTGATGCCGTGCAAGCAGGCTTATCGGAATAATCTTTATTTGAAACCAGAAATTTTTTAACGCAAGGCGCACCTGGTTTACCTTCTTTAATTCTCTCTGCTTTTTCAGATTCTATCCCGCTGGTTTTAAGATTATTGAAAGGGACTCCAAGAGGGGAGGCATTACTTAAATAAATTTCATCTTCGCCTGCATTACTAAGTTTTTCCAGTGTATCGTCATCTACATTCATAACTTCAGGAACAAGGAGGAAAGGGCTTCCCCAGCCGACAGATTTCACTCCGTATTTTCTGATAAGAAAATTTTGTTCGTTTGATTTGCCGACTCCACCTTGAACGGTTATATCGATGCCGAGTTTGGAATCATCAATAGTAATATTTTTTCTTGATAAAGATTTTTTAAGTAATTCGCGTAATGATTGAAGTAATTCATTCTTTTTAATTGCAAATTCTTCAAGAATCGGTCCTAATAAATATCCGTTAGTTGCAAATGCATGTCCGCCGCAGTTTAATCCGGATTCAATACGGTATTCGGAGACCCATAAACCTTTATTTGCTAAAAACTTACCTTGGATAAGAGCAGAACGGAAATCGCTTACTTTTATTATAATTTTCTTTTTAAAACCACCGTCTCTTTTCGGGAAAAAATCTTTGAAAGTTTCCAGGTAGCTGAATAATCGTGTGTTAATTCCCGCGGAAAAAACAATTGAACTTTCAAGTTCGCTGTTTGCATAACCTCTTAATGCAGCATGAGCATCATTATATTCTATAGGAAGAGGAATCCCTTTTGTATTGTAATTAGATTTATCCAGTTTAGTCATTATATTCACATCAATTGAACCTGAATTTATATTTTCCCTAAGCCAATTCTGCAGCTTTGTCATCATATTATGGTCTTTAGTGCCGAGCATTTCCTTATACTTAATCTTCAATTCTGATAAATCGGGAAGCATTTCAAAATATTTGCTTATTTCACTTCCGCTTTCAAAAGCCGAGTGTTTTAATTTTTGAAATTGTTCTTTAACAAGATTGTTCATCAAATTTAAATATGCCGTTATCCTTTTTGCCCGGGAATCTATTTCCTTATCACCGATACTGGTATAATATAGATTATATTTTTTACTGTAATGAGCTCGCAACTTTTCCATTAAAGTATCATCTGCCAAAGAAACTACGGAGGAGATGCCGTATCTTGATACCTTTAAAGGTGCATCAAGTGAAAAACCGGTTCCTAAGACAGGTATGTGAAATTTATGATTGTCAGAAGCATTCACCATAGAATTTTCCTAATTTAAATACTGTCTAAGCGATGTATATTTTACTTATTGAGGAAATATGACTGGCAAGAATATTTGGTGAAATATCCGGCTGGTTAAATTCCTTTCCTAAGAGATGTGGAAAATTAATTTCCGCTTTAACAGAGGAAGTTTAAAATTAGCTTATTTAGTTAAATAATCGATTATCTGATTATTAATTAATAGATTATTACTACAAAGGTATGAAAATAAATCGTAATATCTTAGTCAAATAATTTTATAATTTTCTGGGTAATTACAATAAAAAAAGCCGTTCATTTTTGAACGGCTTTTAAAATGATTTTATTCTAAAAATTTAACTGCAGCCGGAAGTTGCACCGCAGGTCATGCACTTTAAGCATGTACCGTTTCTAACCATAGTCATACTCTGGCATTCGGTACAAACATCCCCTGTATAACCCTTCTCAATAGCCTGCTTTACTTTTGTATGTATTGAAGATTTAGGCTGAGCTGTTAGTCGGTGATATTTTGCTTCATTTGACGAAAGTGAATAGTTGTACGATTTAGCATGCTCTTTATCGAGTTCAACCACACGTTCACTAACGACTTCCTCACTTACAAATTCAGGTTCTACAAATTTCTTCACAATTCCGGGTGAAACTTTTGATTTCGATTCATCAGGATCAACATGAGCAAGATCGTTTCTTCCGAGATAAGTAACTGCAAGCTCTCTGAAGATGTAATCGATAACCGATGTAGACATTTTAATTTTGTCGTTACCAGAAACAATTCCGCTCGGTTCAAACCGTGTGAATACAAAAGCATCTACAAATTCTTCCAAAGGAACACCGTGCTGCAATCCTAAAGAAATAGAAATGGCAAAACAGTTCAATAAGCTTCTAAAAGCTGCACCTTCCCGGTGCATGTCTATGAAGATTTCTCCTAACTGTCCGTTTTCATATTCACCAGTTCTTATATAAACAGATTGTCCGTTTATTTTAGCTTTTTGTGTGTAGCCGGTTCTTCTATCCGGTAACCTTCTTCTTTTAGCAATATACCTGTGAATTATTTTTTCAGCAATTTTTACAATGTCGTTATCTTCTTTATCTTCAATAATTGCTTCAAGTTCCTCTTCGCTTATGGAATTCAAAGGTTGTGAAAGTTTAGATCCATCTCTATAAAGAGCGTTTGCTTTTATTCCCAATTTCCAAGAATCCATATAAGCTACTTTCACATCTTCAATGGTGGCCTGGTTTGGGAGGTTAATGGTTTTTGAAATTGCACCCGAAATAAACGGCTGAGCTGCGCCCATCATTTTAATATGTGCCTTAGGTCGAATAAAACGTGTGCCTTTCTTGCCGCATTTATTTGCACAATCAAATACCGGATAGTGTTCATGTTTAAGAAAGGGTGCGCCTTCAATTGTCATGGTTCCGCATACATAATCATTCGCAGAAGCAATTTCCTGTTTGGAGAATCCGATAGCCGTCAGCAGATTAAAATCAAATGAGTTTATCTGATCTTCCGAGAAACCTAGTTTTTTGGTCAGAAATTCTCCGCCAATAGTAAATTTGTTAAAAGCAAAACTAAGATCGAACACCGAAGGTAGTGATTTTTCAATTTTTGAAATAATTGTATCGGTAAATCCTTTAGCTTTTAAGGATTCGGGATTTATATACGGACATCCGTTCAAAGATCCTGAACCTTTTGCATATTTTACAATTTCATTTATCTGATCTTTATTATAGCCTAATCTCTCAAGCGCCGGCGGAATAGATTGATTGATAATCTTGAAATAACCGCCGCCTGCAAGTTTTTTGAATTTAACCAAAGCATAATCCGGTTCAACGCCTGTAGTATCGCAGTCCATTACTAAACCGATAGTACCTGTAGGTGCAATCACAGTTACTTGAGCATTTCTGTATCCATATTGTGTCCCTAATTCAAGAGCTTTATCGGAATCTTCTCTTGCTGCTTTCAATAAATCCGATGGACAGAATTTTGGATCGATACCGACGGGAAATATTGATAGGCCCTCATATTCTTCGTGAGGCACGTTATAAGCCGCTCTGCGGTGATTTCTTATTACACGAAGCATATGATCTCGGTTTTTTTCATAATTAGGGAATGTACCTAGTTCTTTGGCCATTTCAGCAGAAGTTGCATAAGCAGTCATGTGCATAATTGCAGTTAATGCCCCGCATATTGCAAATGCTTCATTACTATCGTAAGGAATTCCCTGCTGCATTAATAAAGAACCGAGATTAGCATAACCTAATCCCAGAGTTCTAAAATCGTAGCTTAACTGTGCAATTTCTTTGCTTGGAAATTGAGCCATTAATACGCTTATTTCCAAAACAATTGTCCAAAGCTTTGTAGTGTGTCTATAGGCATCTATGTTAAACTTATGCGTATTTAAGTCATGAAATTTTACAACATTTATTGAAGCTAAATTGCATGCAGTGTCATCCAAGAACATATACTCGCTACAAGGATTTGAAGCTTTAATTTCTCCGTCTTCAGGGCAAGTATGCCAGTCATTAATTGTTGTATGATATTGGATACCCGGATCAGCACATGACCATGCTGCATAAGATATTTGATCCCATAGATCTTTTGCTTTTAATGTTTTGCATGCCTTAGGAGATCGTTTTTCATCTTTTGCTTTCTTCTTTTCAGTTCTCCAGTATAAATTCCAATCACCATCATTTATTACAGCATTCATAAACTCATTTGTAACACGGATAGAATTATTAGAGTTCTGTCCTGAAACTGTTGAGTAAGCGTCTGAGTTCCAATCTGTATCATATGCGGGGAATTCTATTGATTTAAATCCAAGCTTTGCTAATTGAATAACTCTTTCTATATAATTGTTGGGAATTTGAGCTTTTCTAGCTTCTATAACCGCATGTTTTAAATTTTTATTTAATGTTTTGTTAAAACGGTCATTTTCGGGATGTTCATCATAGCAGGCTTTCATAATCGCATTTAAATGATAATTGCACAATTTTGATCCTGCAACTAAAGCTGCTACTTTTTGCTCTTCAACAACTTTCCAATTTATATATTCTTCAATATCCGGGTGATCGAGATCGAGAGTTACCATTTTAGCCGCACGTCTTGTTGTTCCGCCGGATTTAATAGCTCCGGCTGAACGGTCGCCGATTCTTAAGAAAGACATAAGACCGGAGGATTTACCTCCACCGCTTAAAGATTCATTTGCTCCTCTAATTTCCGAGAAATTCGATCCTGTTCCCGAACCGTATTTGAATAACCTTGCTTCACGGACCCATAAATCCATTATTCCGCCTCCATTAACAAGATCATCTTTTACGGATTGAATAAAACATGCATGGGGCTGCGGATGTGTATATGCATCGCTTGATGCTGTTAATTTACCTGTTTTATAATCAACATAATAATGCCCTTGTGAAGGACCGGATATTCCATATGCCCAATGAAGTCCGGTGTTAAACCATTGCGGACTGTTTGGTGCAGTCATTTGATTGGCGAGCATATAAATTAATTCGTCGTAAAATGTCTTGGCATCTGCTTCGCTGTCGAAGTATTTTGCCTGCCATCCCCAGTACGTCCAGCATCCGGCTAATCTATGGAAAACCTGGCGTGCATCTGTTTCCGAGGAATATCTTTCTTTTTCCGGTAATTGTTCAAGTCTCTCTGTATCTGCTGTTGAGGGTTGGATCCAGGATGGTACTCCTTTTTCATTAACTTTCTTTAATAGCTTAGGAACCCCGGCTTTTCTAAAATATTTTTGTGCAATTATGTCGGTTGCTACCTGCGACCAGCTATTTGGGACAGTAACATCCTCCATTCTAAATACAATTGAACCATCTGGGTTTCTAATTTCCGAAATCCGTTTAGTAAACTCAATCGACGAAAGAGGGTCTTTACCTTCTTTCGTGAACATCCTCTTAATGTGCATCAACAAACTCCCTTCCAGCAAAGTTTAAATCTTAAATTAATCAAATTTATCGTTTGGGGTTAAAATAATTTTGATAAGTTCTAACAGTTTTGTTTCTTTTTTCATTACAAAAATTAACGTGCTTGAATTTTTTTACCGGCGAATTCAAACTAACTAAAATTGAATTAAAAGGAAATAGGAACAAAAAATTTTTTTCAGAAAAAAGTTTCGCGCGGAAAGATTTACGGCAAACTTTGGAATAATTTTTTAAAAAACCAAATTAAATTTTACAAATTTATTTTTTAGTGTCATGAAAATGATTTTTTAAAATAATTTTCTTCAAAAAAAAGAAAAACGTATGTTTTATGTATATTTAAAATCAAGATACTTTCAATTTATTTTTACCGGATTAAAATTCAATAACATTATTTTACCGCTCATATAAATAACCTGGAATAAATAATCCGATATTCTTAAGTACCGTGGCGTGGTTTTTCCTTTTTAGTGAGATAAGCTAATTATTAACATTAGAAATTAATTAAATAATTAGGATATAGTTTGGATCCAGAGAAAATTATAGAAGTTGTAAATCTTTCAAAGCATTTCAAAGAATTAAAAGCGGTAGACGGCCTTAATATAAATGTCTATAAGGGAGACGTTTTCGGATTTTTAGGACCGAATGGTGCCGGTAAAAGCACTACAATCCGTATGCTTCTATCGCTTATTACACCAAACGAAGGCGAAATAAGGATTTTCGGTAAATCTCTTCAAGGTCATCGTAAAGAAATATTAAAAAAGATCGGTGCAATTGTTGAAAAACCGGATTTTTACGGCTATCTATCGGCCTATAAAAATCTTGAGATTTTAGGAAAAATTTCAGCCGGAAATTATTCAAAAAAAAGAATAATGGAAGTGCTTGAGCTAGTCGGATTAAGCAAGAGATATAAAAGTAAAGTAAAAACTTTTTCTCATGGTATGAAACAAAGACTGGGGATTGCTCAAGCGCTTTTGCATGATCCCGAACTGATAATTTTGGATGAGCCGACGACAGGTTTAGATCCTCAGGGTATGAAGGAAATTAGAGATTTAATTATTTTTTTAAGCAAAGAAAAGCAAAAGACTATTTTTCTTTCTTCACACATTTTATACGAAGTAGAGCTTGTGGCAAACCGGATGATAATTATTAACAAAGGTTCGGCAAAAGTTGAAGGAAAAGTTGAAGAATTACTAAACGCAAACAATCTTAAAGTAACATTTGAGGTCGGCGACTGGGAAAATGCGAAAATACTCATTGATAATACAGCCTGGGTAAAAAAACTCGAAATGGCGATTAATGGAAAACTCACTTTTTTATTAACACCTGAAGAAATTTCTGAGCTGAATAAGTATTTGGTACAAAATAATATTGCGGTTAATGCTGTTATTCCAACCAGATCTTTGGAGGAATATTTTCTTAGCATTACCCAAAAGGAAGCTTAATGCTTACATTGATTAACATAGAATTATATAAGATTTTTAAGAAGTGGCGTACTTATATCGGATTTATTGCCATTCTGGTTCTTATTCCTATTATTGAATTTGCCTTAAAGATGGAAGGGCAGCGATCAATAAATTTTATGACCCGGGATTTACAGCAGTCTTTTATATTTGTCGGAAATCTGCTGAACTCTTATTTCGTTTCATATTTAATATTAAATAGTCTGGCGGTTCATATTCCTTTCCTAATTACACTGGTAGCCGGAGATTTATTAGCAGGAGAGGCAACTGCCGGAACTTATAGAATATTAATTACCAGGCCGGTTTCCAGATTCAGCATTGTCACTTCAAAATTCGCAGCCGGTATAATCTATACTTTCCTTTTAATTCTTTTCTTGGCAATATTAAGTCTCGGGCTGGGATCTTTAATTTTTGGAACCGGCGATCTATTAAATTTCAGCAACGGCAGTATTATTGTTTTAGCAAAAAATGATATTCTTTGGAGATTTTTATTGGCATATTTGTTTGCTACTCTCAGCATGGGAGTTGTTGCGTCGCTAGCATTTTTATTCTCTGCTCTCGTAGAAAATGCCATTGGGCCGATAATTACTACAATGGCAATAATCATTATTTTTATAATCATTTCTGCAATAAATATCGGTATTTTCCAGGATATAAGGCCGTATCTATTTACTAACTATATGGGAGCCTGGCGAGCATTTTTCGATAATCCAATGGATACATACGAAGTTGTAAAATCCAGTTTAATTTTATTCGCACACGTTGTTGTGTTTTATTCAGCCGCCCTGATCATTTTCCAGAAGAAGGATATTCTTACTTAACTTATTTAAAAGTTATAATTGGGTATGAAAAATGCCTAATAAATTTTAATTAGGAGATTTTGTGAAAAAATCATTTTTAATATTCTTATTAATTTCTTCTTTGGGATTTAGTCAAACCAAAAATCCCGATGTAATAATAAAAAACCTAAAAGAAGCATTTAATAAGGTTAAGGATTACACAGCAAATGTTGATATTAAAGTAGATGTGAATGTTATTAAAGTCCCTGAAATGAAAGCAAAACTTTTTTTTAAAGCTCCGGACAAAATTCATATCGAATCGAAAGGCTTTGCAATGCTTCCGAAAAACGGTTTGTACACATCTCCTTTATCTTTTTTAAAGGGGGATTATACGGCAATTTTTGCAAAAACGGATACCATAGATGGTCACATTACCTCTGTTATAAAAATTATTCCGCTTAATGATAAAGGAAATTTGCTCTTAACTACACTTTGGGTAGATCAAACAAAAAATGTAATTAGAAAAGTTGAATCCTCAACCAAAACAAACGGTACATTCTCTTTAATTCTGGACTATAATAAAGATATGAAATATCCTTTGCCTGATTCTATGCTATTTTCATTTAATGCGGGTAAATTAAATACTCCCGATATGATGGGACAGGAAGAAAATCAAGGGAGGAGAAGGAGAGCGTTTAAGGATATTTCAGGAAAAGTAACCATAAAATATTATGACTACAAAGTGAACAAAGGAATTCCCAATAGTGTTTTTGAAGAGAAGAGAGAGAAACCCAAAAAATAATAAGCTTAATTTTTACTAAAATTGACATTGGGGCCTCATCATAGTTAATTTTAAATGTTTATGGGAGTATATTAATTAAGGTTGAAATATATTATAGACATAAACGGGAATAACCTTATTAAATAAATTAACCTTAGTAACATCAATAAATTAAAATTTTCTTAAGCTTATTACCTTATTATCAGTTAGTAAAATGAAAATAGAATACAATAATCTGTATACACACTTTGTTTTTATTACATTAAATCGAGTACCCGTCATTCAAGAAAAACACAGAAATAGAATTGAAAAATATATAGCTGGTATTGTCAATAATAATGATTCTAAATTATACGCAATTTATGCCAACCCAGAACATGTACATTTTATCCTTTCAAGATCGCCGAAATTATCTGAAGAATACATTTCAACAATAATTGCAGAAAGTTCGGAACGTTTTATCAACGAAAATAAATTATGTACTGGGAAATTTTTATGGCAAAAGTCTGCCGCTGCATTTTCAGTATCAAAATCGGATGTAAACAAAGTGTGTAAATACATACTTAATCAGCCAAAACATCATCATAAGGTTACTTTTAAAGAAGAATACGATTCATTTATGAGATTTTATCAAATGACTTTAAATTCGAATAAATAAGGTAATAAGGTTATAATGGATTTTGGAAAGTCAGTTACTAAGATTGTTAATAAAAAATAAGGTTAAATATTAAAATTTTTTAATTAGAAAATCTCCGCAACATTAAAACATTATAATAATTGATTATTCAAAAAGTCTATAAATTTACTCGTATTATAATCTGCCATTCCCACTTCCTTTGCAACAATTTTTCCTTGTTTAGAAATTACATATGTTGAAGGAATAGTTCCGCTATCATAAATTTTCGGTAAATATCCATTTAAGAAATAAACCGGAAAATCAAAATTGCTGCTTTTGATAAATGCTTTTGCTTTAGAAGAGTCATTATCCAAAGAAACCATAACAAATACTATATCATCCCGGTTTTTCATCTTATTGTAAAGACTTTGAATTGTAGGCATTTCTGCCCTGCAGGGCGGACACCATGAAGCCCAAAAATTTAAAAATATTACTTTCCCTTTTAACTCTTCCAGACTGAGTTCAGCGTTATTAAAACTAATTAGGTTTAAATTATAATCTGCATTCTGCTGTTTGTTTAATGGTATGTTTATATCCGGCTGCATAATACCGGTTAATAAAATTCCTTCCTGCACTTTCCCGATAACTGCAGAATACAATCCGGTGAAATACAATATGGCAATTGTTCCTAAAATAATTAACCATTCAATTATATTTCTTTTTGCTGATTTCTTTTTTGACATCTAATTTTTTATTTGATGGAATAATTTTATCTATCTTACTAAAATAAGATGAATAAATTTGAAAAAGGATTTATTTGATATGGATAGGCAATTTTGGCTTTTTATTCTTGATTATCTAAAGATCATGTATACGCCAATTAAAACCAAAAAACCTGCGAACATCTTCTGCATTTTCGGCTTCGGCAGACGCTTTGAAAGCCATATTCCGAATAAAATGCCGGGAAGAACCATTGCATAGGTTATATTAAAATCTACTGATCCGGCAAACCAATATTCTATTCCTGCAAGGCCAGTAAAAACCACAATAGGAATTATTGCTGTGCCGGCAGCTTCAGTAATATCAAGTTTGCCGACAAGAATTAATGCTGGTACAATCATAAACCCTCCGCTGATTGCAAAAAATCCAGCGGCTGCCCCGATTATTAAAGCTGAAAATCCGATTAAAATTATTCGTCTGCTGTCTTTTGTTTGGTCTTTATTAATTATCTGGTTATTGGGGGTTAAATTACTTTTTACATTTTTACTGCTTGAATAGTACATCCATCCTGCAATAAGAAATAATATAAAGCCTAAAAGAAAAAGAAGTTTATGCCCGGGAAAAAGTAATCCCATTTGAATTACGCCGTAATTTCCTATAACGCCCGGTATTGTAAAAGCAGCGGCTTCACGAAAAAGTATATCACCTTTATAAGTTCTATAAAGAAAAATAAAGAGGGCGATCATAGAAATGCCGAGTACGTTTGTCCCTAACGCAAGATGACCATCGAGATTAGAGAACATTAAAATAATTGGAAGCCCGACAACAGCAGAACCGGCACCAAAAAATCCAATTACGAAACCGACAATTACTCCTGCCAGTAAACCTGTGAACATAAATTGTACCTTCGTAGATTTTTTAATTTTAGAAAGAATCCGCATCCCAAAATAATAAAAATATTAAATATTAAATGTTGATAGAATCAAATTATAGAAGGGAAGGAAACGAAATGAGATATGATAAGAATTTTTTACATTTATAAACGTATCGCACTTACAGAGCGAAAACAAAAAATCTAACTCCGTTAGGATTTCAATGAAGAAATGAGAGAGCTTTATAACCCGGGAGATTTATTTTCTGAAAATCTCTTAACTAATTCTTCGGATTTTAAATTCCTTGTAGAATCAATTGCATATTCCCAGGCACCTTCGTGGCACAAACCTCTAATAGAAGCTTCCTCATAGGCTTCCAAAGCGTTTTTTACACATTCGTTGCGGACAAATTCAGCCAAAGCTTCTTTTTCTTCTTTTAATAATTCTTTCTTCATTGCTCTTCCATGTTTGCTTTCATTAGTACCCATGTTCCGGGATCAAGAATTACTTTAACCGGAACAGAATCCAATTTTAAATTAAACGAGTTTTCTCTTTTATCAATTTCAATAGTTTCAATTTTTGGCTCTGAATTATCTTTAGAATATATCGCTATATCAACCGGCATTTTGAATACATTATCATCAGATTGAGTCTGCTTAATTTTTATTTTCAGAAACTTGTCTTTTGAATCATAACTCCATTTGCCGTCAAGATAGGGAAGTCCCGGTTTATAAAGCCATTCATTAAAAAACCACGACAAATCCTTACCCGAAACATTTTCCATTATTTTTTCAAAATCTTTTGTTAAAGCATTTTTATTCCGATAAGTTTTATAATAAAGCTGAATACCATGCCAGAAAGTCGAATCACCTAGTAAATGATGCAGCATCCTTAAAACCCATGCGCCTTTTTGATAGGAATTTATATTCAATAAGCGATTTAAATTAGTTACTGTAGTATCAACAATCGGAGAATTTGGAAATACTTCATCATACCTAATTACTTGTAACCTTTCTCTTTTTAAAGCATTAATTAGACTATCCTGCCCGAATTCGTATCCGGTAAATACATTTTGAAAGAAAGTAGCAAAACCTTCGCTTAACCAGATATGATCCCAGTCTTCCTCAGAAACAGCATCACCAAACCACTGATGTGCAATTTCATGAGCAACAGTTACTTCACTTTCTCTTGTCCCTGTAACTTCATGCTCAGAATAAAAAATATTACTTGCATTTTCCATTCCGCCGTACTTTGTTTTTGATTCTACGTTGGCTAGCTTTTCATACGGAAAAGGTCCGATAAGTTTTGTAAACAGCTTAATAATTTTTTCTGCCGGTTCAAAATCATAAAAGCCTGCTTTTCTATCCTGAGGATAAACCCATGTCTCGATCGGGATACATCCAAAATCTTTAAGGTATTGAACAGCAAAACGGGCAGCGCCGAAAACCATTACTTTTGTCGGAATAGGAACATTTTCTTTCCAATGAGTCAGCCTCATTCCATCTGGTAAATCGGTTTCTTCTACTAAAGATCCGTTGGCAATTACCTGGTATTTTACAGGAGCAGTAATTATAAAATCGCATGTTGCTTTATCGGACGGGTGATCAATGACCGGGAGCCAATTATGCGCTCTGTCCGGCCAGTTATCCCCGAAAAATGTTCTGTCGCCGTATTTATTTTTTGAAATGATTAATCCGTCCGCAGGAATTCCGGAATACGAAATATCATACTTCCTGATCCCGTCTTTTTTTGAAGGGGTAATTAGATGAATAATTACTCTATTATTTTTCTGTTCATAATTAACTTTTAAATTATTTGCTGTAATCGAATGAACCAACATCCCGGTTTCTGATGAAGGTGATTTTTCTACCAGATCCAAAGCAAATTCCTTTACATTTTTCGTTAAGAATTTTACTTCAACTGATGTTCTGCCGAAAATCTCATTTGTAGTATCACTTAAGATTATATTAAAAGTATAATGCTGAATATCAATATCCGGATTCCTAGGGTAGTGATCAGCAAAAGCCTGCGAAATTGTTATAAAAGAAAGAAGAATAACAGCGAAAAACTTCTTCATATTATTTCCAGTCGTCAAGCAATTTTCTAACCGAAACAATCTGCCCAATATGATAAGAATTATGATTAGCAGCCATTGTTAATTCTCTAAGATAAGTTCTGCCTTCACCATGAGGAATTTCGGAAGTAATGTCAATCTTAGTATTTTGAGCCAGCTCAATTAATTCGTTGAGATCGGAATTGAGCTTTTTAATTGAATGATTCCACATTTCGTCTGTTACTTTTTCAGTTCCCTTTGGCCAATATTCATCCGGCCATTTGGGAGATTTCCAATTCGGGTCCAGTGTATATCTTAGTATATCTTCCTGCCCGATTCTAATATGTTCTAGAAGTTCCCAAACCGAATGCAAATCTTTATTGGGTCTTTTATTTCTATTTTTAGGATCCAAACCATCAATTGAATTTTTAAGAGAGGCATGTGCATGACCGCCCTTTAATAATTCTACTAAATTTTTTCTCATTAAATTATCATTCATAGTTTCATCTCCCAAAATTTATAGTTTTAAAAAATTAAATCCGGCGCCGAAAATAAATTGTGCGGAAACATTATATAAATCCGCATTGCCGTTTTGGATTGGAATATATGCATAAGTTGAATTAATCCTAACCTCGCATGTCACATAAAGATCATTAGTGATTGAAAAATCTTTTCCGGCAGAAATAAGTAGTGCGGGACCGGATAAATAATATCCCCAATGAAAAATTCCGCCGTCTTCGGGTGATTTTTTATTTCTTACTATAGTTTCCGGATGTGCAATCGCAATTCCCGCGCCGATTCGGAAAATAAATCCGGAATATTTCCAGCCTCTATTAATTGTGATAAGATTAAGTCCATGCGATATTGAAAACTCCTGAATTTCTGGTGGTTTGTTTAGAAGAAAAATCTTATGATGAACAGCTTCAAATTCCCATGCTGTGTTTTCATTCCAATAACTTATCCGCCAGACCCAGAAAATTGGAATTGTAAAAGGCTCGGAATTAAACCTGGCGGTTAAATGTAAATCGCTTTTACCAGTTTGATAAATATTAAGCGGCAGGGGAACATTGTAAGGCAAACCCGTGAATAATTCAAAGCTTAATTTTTTTTGTGCAATAAGATCAACCGCTTGCATTAAAAATAGGAGTAAGAAAGTATAGTATTTTAATATTTTCATAATATAATATGGAAAGGGAATTGAAAGGAATCAATATAATTAATAAAAAATTTAGACCGCACTTGTCATTCTGACGAAAGTCAGGTTCTTCCTAAGGCATCCTTGAATACAGATTCCGACTCAAAGAACGGAATGAAAAGACGATTTGTCATTTCGACAACCAAAGGTTGGAGAAATCTCCTACTTATAGTTAGTATCATATGATACCTAAAGGAAGAATAGTTATTTTTAACTA
>CAZCFZ010000084.1:14013-16728 GCA_964498065.1 uncultured Ignavibacteriaceae bacterium | reverse complement strand
CGGAAGGCATACCGGCAGGCCTGAACAGAGTTTCTTCTGGTTTAATTAAGATTTATTGAACCTCAATTTGCGACATAGTTTAAATCATGTCTTGGCCTCCCGGAATAATCTTCCATGTTAATTAAGTATGGAGTAATTTCACCAAAAAGTTTTCCCTCTTCTTCCTTCATTTCTTTGCTTTTATCAGAATCATTTTTGTAATAATCAGAGGCATTATTCGCATAGTCAAATACTATTATCTCATTATTATCACCACCTACGCCCATCAAAAAGATATCATACGCATCCGGGAAATTATACTTTTCATATAGTGCCTTCCAATCTTTTAGTACTTTCATCACTTCCTGTCTTTTATCAAGTTTATAATGAATAAATCCCCAGTGCACAAATCCTGCCTTATCAAGTGTAATCCTCGGAGTTTTAGGCACATAAGATAAAGCAGAAGAACGCTCAATTATAAAATCCTTATTTGAAAGTATACTTGCATTATTTTCATCCATCAATTTTGACCATTTATCTTTGCCTATTTTTTTAATAGCATCTTGAAATACAATCGGCATAGAGTCAATGGCAGCATAACTTGATAATGGACTGACATAATAGAAATGTAAATCACTTCGCTGGAAGGCGAAAAAGTTAATGGGCAATTCTCCTTCGTGCATTATAGCAGCCCAATCTTTTGAAGTTTTTATATACTGCGAAATCATATCTACTTTTGCAGTTTCTTCATGTATCAGCCAGAGTTGATCTTTTGCATTTTCTTGAGCAAATACTGTATTGCTGATTGGTAATGAAAGAGCAGAAACCAGCAATATGCCCAGAAGCCATTGTGAAAGTTTTTTAAGCATAACCTCTCCTTTAATTTAGTTTTTAAATAAGACACTACAACGAACCGAAAACTTGAATTATCAGTCCAGTGGAAATAAATTAATACCGTATACAACTGCAGAATATTTAAATTATTTTTTTGCCGTTATAAGATGAATGAATATCTGTGGAGTGGAATCCGCCGCATTTATAATGTTTATAAAGATATTGAATAATACGCTATTGTTTTTATAATGTCAATAAAAATCTTATATTTCTAATATCTTAAATCTAATAAATAATGTAATCCCTCAAAGTTTATCTTATTTCTATTTGTAACTGTGCATTTAACTTAAAATATATTTACATTTATTTGTGTATGATTAAATACCATGATAGAGGGCAGGGAAATTATAGTTACACAAAAACATCTATGGGATCATACCTTGACGATTAGACAATTAATTGGATGCTTGTATATTTATCTGTTTGAGATAATAATTCTATAAAATAAAAACATAAGTTTTATGTTCTATAAGTAAAGTGAGGTGTAAAAAAATGAAAAAGTATTTGCCGTATCTATTGATGTCGCTTGCTTTAATTTCATGCTCCGGATACCAATACATAACACAAAAGCAGGGTACAAAAACATTCATAGAATCGCAGCCGTTAAAAAAAGATAAGGCTTATGACGCAGTTTTAGAATGGGCAGCTAAAAATATTATTAGTCAGGACAACTCTAATCAGGTGAAGGACAAAGGAAAAGGAATAATAATTTACCAGGCTGTCCGTAAAGATCCTTTAGTTATCGATTTTCATTATATCCTTTCTATTAGCGTAAAAGACCAAAAAATTAAAATAGAATTCATTACAAAAAACATTGTTGATTCGGATCAGCCTCCGATAGTAAATAATTTAGACCAAATCTTTAATTATTATAGTAAAATAAAAAACAGCCTTATTGATTATTTAAAGAATTATAACAAACAAGAAAATTTTTAGCTTAGTATAATCATTTAATTCATCAGTGGCTGAGAAACACCGCTGTTACAAAATGGTTCATGACAGCCTGAGAAAATAATAATTCATGTATTCATGCAATTATTCATCCATGCTTTTAGTTTTTCAGGTGTCTTCGCATATTTGACTGTTCGGTTTACTCGTCTAAAACCTTCTAACCTGGAAATCACTTCAAATTGTGCTAACTACATAATCCTGCATTATAAGAAATTCCTGTTGAAATTATGATTTTTTAAATTTAGTTTAACCAATAAATAAATCGGGATGCTGCAAATAGGGGCTATTATATCTCTCATAAATTCTCGCATTAACAGGTTACCCACATTATGCTGAGTTTTATTTATATATAATCCATGCAAGCCCCTATAGGGGCGATGATTATTTTAAAAAGATAAAAAGAAAACAAAATCGAATCCCTTTAGGGATGTAATAATAATTAATAGTAAAGAGGCAGAAATTGGCAAATACATATACACAAATATTTATTCAGGGAGTATTCGTTGTTCAAAATCGCACCTGTCTTATTTCAAAAAGCTGGAAAGACGAATTATGTAAATATATTTCCGGTATAATTAAAAATAATAATCACAAGCCTTTAGCTGTCAACGGTATTGAAGACCATATACATATATTTGTTGGTATGAAACCTTCTCAATCAGTATCCGATTTGTTGCAAGATGTAAAAGCATATTCTTCTGGCTAGATAAATGATAAAAAGTTTCTTCCCGGTCATTTCAATTGGCAATCCGGATTCGGCGCGTTTTCATATTCTTATTCACAGATAGATAAAGTAATAAAATATATTATGAATCAAGAAGAACTTCATAAGAAAAAAACATTTAAAGAAGAATATTTAAAATTATTGAAAAACTTTGAGGTTGAATACAA
>CAZCFZ010000084.1:0-13913 GCA_964498065.1 uncultured Ignavibacteriaceae bacterium | reverse complement strand
AAACATTTAAAGAAGAATATTTAAAATTATTGAAAAACTTTGAGGTTGAATACAACGAAAAATTTCTATTTAAATGGATAAAATGAAAAGAATGGGAAAGAAGAAAATTATTGTGTCTTTTTAGGTAAGACATTTAGGAAGAGAAATAAAAACCAGTAGATAATCTCATCCCTACGGGATTTTTCTTTTTTATTTTTTCATATTAGTTAAAATAATCCCATCCCTAACGGGATTTATGATTTCACAATAATTCATTTTTGTGATAGCTACTGTTATTCCATATCTTATGTATTAAAAAATTGAGAAAATAAATATTCTGTCGCACTAAAATGTGCAAGTGAGAATAACCAAATAGCGTTTAGTTTTTCAGACATTTTTATATATTTGACGGTTCCGCCACGCTCGTTCAAAATCTTCACTATTGGATTGTTTCAAATTAACCTAACTATATAATCCTACATTATTTCAAATTCCTGTTGAAAAAATGATATTTTAAATTTAGTTTAACCAATAAAATAAGTCGGGATGCTGTAAAAAGGGGCTCTAAAATCTCTCAAAAAAGTATTCGTACAGCAAACTTGATGTTCAAATAAATATCTGGTTGTTTCCTAATTTACTGAATTTATTGAATTATAAATCATCCCTCGACTCCGCTCGGGATGACAATTCAATCACATTTGTCATGGTGAGCGAAGTCGAACCATGACGCAGGTGAGCATATTAGGACGCAACTGTAAAATCTGCAGGTTATTCTTTAATCTTACAATGAGGTGACTTTATGAAAAGATCATTTGTAACGATAATAATAATGGTTATTATAATTGCCGTGCTGTTTCTCCTTTTAAATAAAAGCGAGAAAAATCAGTCCGATGAAAAGCAGGCGTACGGCGACACACCTGTAGCAACTACCGCTGTTAAAAAAATGCAGCTTGTCAATACAATTTCATTAATAGGAGTTGTAAATGCCAGCAACGATGTTAATGTAATTTCAGAAGCACAGGGACTTGTAACAGAAGTAAAAATTAAAGTAGGAGATTATGTTAAAAGCGGCACCGTTCTTTTCCAGATAGACGATGTGCTTATGCAGTCAAATCTTGCTTCGGCGGAAATCAATTTCCTAAAATCGAAAAGGGATTTTGAACGAAGCGAAACCCTTTACCAGGAAAATTCTATTTCTGCAGCACAGCTCGACCTGGCAAGACTGGGAATGAAAGCAGCTGAAAGTCAGCTTACATTAGCAAGGAAACAATTAAACGATACAAAAATAAAAGCGCCCATTTCCGGTACGATAAATAAAAGAATGGTAAATGAAGGAGCAATGGTAAACATCGGAACTCCCGTTGCTAATATTGTTGATATTTCAACACTGAAGGTTGCATTAAATGTTTCCGAGAAAGATGCATTTCAAATTAAGACCGGAAAGCAAGTAGAAATAACAACGGATATTTATCCGGGAGTAACTTTTTATGGAAGAGTAGATAATATTGCTTCCAAAGCGGACGAAGCTCATACATACCCGGTAGAAATCAAGCTTCCAAACAGCGATCAGCATCCTCTAAAGGCAGGAATGTTTGCCCGAGTGAATTTCACTTCCGAAAATACGGCTGAATGCCTGGTTGTACCGAGAGAATCTTTAATCGGCAGTATTAAAGATGCGCGTGTTTATACAGTTGAAAATAAAACGGCAAAATTAAAAAGTGTTGTTGTAGGAAGATCATCGGGCGAATTTCTTGAAATATTATCCGGGCTAAATGAAAATGAAATTGTAGTGACAAATGGTCAGAATAATTTATCCGATAATTCGAAAGTAGTTATAATTAAATAAGGCGGGATGAGCCATGACACTGACAGAACTTTCAATAAAACGTCCTTCGTTTGTTATTGTAATATTTTCAGCGCTGGCATTGCTTGCATTATTCGGCTATACTTTATTGAGATACGAACTGCTCCCCAACATAAGCATTCCATGGGTTGTCGTTAGTACTGTTTATCCCGGCGCTTCACCAAATGAAGTTGAGAACAGTGTAACCAAACCGATGGAAGATGCACTGTCTGGACTGGAAAAAGTTGAAAGAATTATTTCATCTTCCTATGAAGGCGTTTCGGTAATTAGTATAGAATTTAAAAAGAATGCGGATGTGGAAGCATCTTTGCAGGAAGCGCAGAGGAGAGTTAATCAAATTTCTCTTTTACTTCCCAAAGGTATCCGTACACCGATTTTCCAGAAAATTTCTTTAGCTGAAACACCGGTACTCCAATTAGGCGCAACTTCAAATTTACCTTCACGCGAATTTTATCAATTAATAAAAGATCAAATTCAGCCTGCAATAGCACGGGTTGACGGAGTTGGATTAATTAACTTAACCGGCGGTGAAGAAAGGGAAATAAAAATCAACTTGGATGCGGCTAAGCTTGAGGCATATAATCTTTCTATTGCTCAAATTGTTTATGCGGTTAACGCATCGAACCTCGATTTTCCTACAGGCAAAATTCAAGGTGAAAACCGACAATTTGTTGTGAGAGTTGCCGGTAAATTTTCATCATTAGAGGAATTAAAAAATCTGGTCGTCGGCTCCTCACATGAAGGAAGCAGAATTCGTTTAAAGGATGTGGCCGATGTTGAAGACGGTATTGCAGAGATTAAAACTATCAGCAGAATAAATGGAATTCCATCGATCGGAATTGCAGTACTTAAACAGGCTGATGGAAATGCGGTAAATGTCAGCAGTCTTGTCAGGCAGGAACTTAAAAGACTGGAGAAACAATATTCAAACATTAATTTGAAATTTGACATTGCACATGATCAGTCACTATTTACACTCGATGCCGCACGGGATGTTGAAAAAGATCTTTTAATGGCAATAATATTAGTCGCAATAGTCATGTTCCTATTTCTGCACAGCGTCAGAAATTCTTTAATTGTTATGGTGGCAATACCGACTTCTCTAACAGCTGCGTTTGTTACAATGTGGGTTTTCGATTTTTCTTTAAATATAATGACACTTCTGGCACTGTCATTGGTAATTGGAATTTTAGTAGATGATTCTATAGTTGTACTGGAAAATATTCATCATCATTTGGAGAAAGGTGAAGATAAAACCACTGCAGCACTTCGCGGAAGAAATGAAATCGGTTTTGCCGCAGTATCAATTACTTTTGTTGATGTTGTTGTCTTTGTTCCCCTTGCTTTGGTTTCCGGTTTAATCGGGGATATAATGAGGGAATTTGCAATTGTTATAACCGCTTCAACACTGACAAGTCTTTTCGTTTCCTTTACTGTTACTCCTCTGCTTGCTTCGAGATTCTCTAAACTTGAACATATTTCATCAAAGAACTTATTCGGTAAAATCGGACTCGGGTTCGAAAAGATATTTAAATCAATTGTAGCCGATTATCTGGTTTTACTGAAATGGTCTTTAAATAACCAGGGCAAAGTTTTAGGATTAGCCACACTTTTATTTTTCGCTGCAGTAGCGCTTCCAGCTGTTGGTCTAATTGGCGGCGAGTTCATGAAGCAGTCGGATCAAGGTGAATTTGGAATTGAGCTGCAATTGCCTCCGGGTTCAACACTTGAGAAAATGAATAAGGTTTCACAACAAATTGAAAGAAAAATTGCAGATTTTCCGGAAGTAAAAAAGATACTTGCAAATGTAGGCAAAGGCCCTCAAAATCAAATTCTTAACAATGAATCGGAACTTGTCGTTACTTTAATACCAAAGGATAATCGTAAGAAGTCGACAGATGAAGTTATCCAGGAAATTAAAGAAAAGACAAGATTGATTCCCGGAATAAAATTGTATGTAAGTCAACTTAGTATAACCGGCGAATCAGGCGAAGCTCCTATACAAGTTTTTATAACCGGAACAAATACTGATTCCATTCTAACGACATCGGAAAGAGTAGCATCTGCATTAAGAAAAACCGAAAGTGTAACGGATATAAAATTTTCATCCGAAAAAGGAAATCCTGAAACCAGGATAGATATTAACCGTCAGAAAATGGCAGAACTCGGCTTGACTGTAATGGATATCGGCACAACTCTGCAGGTTGCTCTTACCGGAAATGATGATTCGAAATACCGTGAAGGATCTTACGAATATCCTATCAGAATTGCGATAGATAAATTTAACCGTTCAAATGTAAGCGATGTCGGGAGTCTGTTCTTTACTAATGCAATGGGAAAGCAGATTCAACTTGATCAATTTGCAGATATTTATCAAACTACCGGCCCGACAAAACTTGAAAGACAAAACAGAAATCCTTCTGCTATTGTTTCAGCCTTTACAGACGGTACCATACCGAATGGGACGGTTGTTGCGCAGTTCTTAAAAGAGTTTAATAACAATACCGCCGGCGGAACAAGAATTTCTCTTGAGGGAGATGAGAAAATGAGATCGGAAGGAATGGATTCTTTAATGCTGGCTTTGCTTGCAGCTATTACATTTGTTTATTTTATAATGGTTCTGCTGTTTGATTCTTTTATCTACCCGTTCGTAGTGCTTTTTTCAATCCCGCTTGCCTTGATCGGTGCACTTGCTGCACTTGCACTTTCGGGAAATGCTCTCAGTATTTTTTCAATGCTTGGTGTTATAATGATGATCGGGCTTGTGGCAAAGAATGCTATTTTGCTTGTAGATAGAACCAACGATCAAAGGTTAAACGGTTTGTCTCTTCATGATTCGCTAATTGAAGCAGGCAATTCACGAGTCAGGCCGATATTTATGACTACGCTTACGATGGTATTCGGCATGCTGCCGATTGCTGTAGCAACCGGTGCCGGTTCCGAATGGAAGAATGGTTTGGCATGGGCATTAATCGGAGGGCTTACAAGTTCTATGTTTCTTACTCTTATTGTTGTTCCGGTAGTTTATCTAAAAGTGGAAAAATTAAAAACCGGGTTTGCTGGCTTATTCAATAATCCTTTCCCGGTAAAATGGTTTTATTGGATGAAAAAGTATTTATAATCAATTGTTCAAAACTAGTATTAAAACCGTTATAATTTAAGTTCTTATATCATTAACGCCGGGATTAATCTCAGCGTTAATAAAAACAATTATTTATAATTCAACTGTTTTAACAGTTTACAAGTTATAAAATTTATTTCGAACTACAGGTATTTATAATAATGATGTCAATATCTTGTCCAAATAATTTCCGTTAATTATGAAAATCCAGGAATGAAATATGAAAAAGAAAGTTTTAATATTCATTTTATTTATTTCATTATGCGGTACAGGCTTTACTCAAAACAATTCTTTAAAAGGGAATGTAACGATAGGGATTGTTGTTGATGGTGAATGGGATTTAAATACTCCGGTTTTAAATAATCTTGAAAAAGAATTAAAAGATGCTTTATCACAACAGGCTACAATACTTATTCCCAAAGAAAAAATCTTAATAGGAGACTGGACCTTAAAGAAAGTCTCTGAGCTGAATGACAAATTACTTGCCGATAATCAGGTTGATATTGTTATCGGTTACGGTGTTCTCGCTTCATACGATCTCGCACATAGAATAAACCTGCCTAAACCTATAATTGCGCCGGTTATCCTTGATACGGTAATACAGAGAATAAAAAGCGTAAACGGAACAAGCGGAGTAAAAAATCTTTGTTATTTAACTTTTCCGGGTACTTTTGAAAGAGATATCAGAATTTTTAAAGATCTTGTAAATTTCAAAAATCTTGTAATGGTTCACAGTAAATATTACGAGGCTGAATTAAAAGGATTTATTCCGGAAGACGAGAAATTAAGTAAAGAATTCGGAATTAGAGTTAGGAGAATGAGTATAGCCGATAATGTTCAGGAATTTTTAAATTCAATACCGGAAAATACAGATGCAGTTTATCTTGAAGTGCTGCCTATGAACCGTGCAAAGTTCAAGGAACTAGTAAAAGGCTTAACGGAAAAACGCTTGCCTACATTTTCTTTTCTAGGAGAAACAGATGTAAAAGACGGTGTGATGGCTGCTGCCAACCCGGATATCTTCCCAAGGTTAGCAAGGCGTATTGCACTAATTATTCAAAGAATACTGCTGGGCGAAGATCCCGGCAGTCTCAATGTAAATTTTTCAGCTTCTAAAAAAACGTTTATAAATCTTCAAACTGCTTTTGATGTGGGTGTTTCACCCAAATGGAGTGAGCTGCTTGAAGCAGACGTTATTCAAAAAGATTCGGCCGAATACAAGAACGCGCCCACTTATTCCCTGGAGGATATTATTAAAAAGATTAATAGTGAAAATCTTGATGTGCTTGCGAAAATAAAAGAGCTGGCGGCAAACTATCAGAATATTTCTATTGCGCGTTCAAATTTGTTTCCGAAAATTGATCTCTCGATAACCGGATTAAAAATAGATGAGGATCGTGCACTTGCGGGATCTCAGCCGGAAAATAAAATTTTCGGAACGGCCGAATTATCACAGATTATTTTCTCAGAGCCTGTACTTGCAAATTTGAATATTCAAAATTATTTATATGAATCGAAGAAAAATGAAGCCGAAGCATTCAAACAATCAACAATCCTGGATGGTACAAAATTATTTTTTAATTACTTACGGGTACATAAAATTTATTATATCCTGCTTGAGAATTTAAAATTATTAAGAGTTAATCTCGAGATTGCACAAAACCGTCAGTCTACAGGAGCAGCCGGTCCGGAAGAAGCTTTACGATGGGAAGCAGAACTCTCCGGTTTAAGAAAAAGTGCTATGGATGTTCAGGCTCAAATGAATCAAGCCCAGTTAGCATTAAAGCAGATGTTAAACATACCTTTAATTTACCTGATTAATATAAAGGATGTAACTTTACAAAATGAAACACAATTAATCTGTAATGAAAAATTTCAGAAACTCCTTGAGGACCCGTTAAGCTATGATCTGCTTACGGATTTTCTTGTAAACTACGGAATAGAAAAATCAAGAGACTTAGGAATGCTGAAAAATATTATAAATGCAAAAGAAAGATATTTAACTTCAATTAAGCTGTCCCGTTTTATTCCTAACGCAGCTGCTTTCGGAAGCATAACAAAAACTTTTTATAAATCCGAAATTAAATCACCTTTCAGCATTAATATTCCGCAACCTCCATCTACAATATCACCTGATATTCCAGTTTATATCGGCCAAATATTTTCCGGTTTCTCTATCCCCCTGCCTAACGATGTTGATTGGAATGTCGGGATAAATCTGTCGTTGAATTTATTTAACGGAATGGGTACTTCCGCACAAATTGAACAGACCGATCTTGAACTACAGCAGATAAAACTTCAGGAAAAATCATTGGAAGATAAAATAGCCTTGAGTATACGAAGTGAAATGGAATACCTGAAAGCAAAATATTTCGGGATTAATCAATCTAAAATACAATTAGATGCTTCGGAAAAAACATTAAAAATAATTTCTAATTCGTATTCAAGCGGCGCCGTATCTATTTTATCTCTGCTGGATGCTCAATCTGCAGCATTAAATGCCCAGCAGATTTCTGCAAATTCATTGTATGATTTGTTTATCGGTTATATGAGTCTGCAAAGAGCAATCGGACAATATGATGCCTTGATGACAAATGAGGAAAGAGAAAATTTTCTAAACAGCATTTTAAAATTTGTTTCAAGCACTCCACATTAATTAAATTAAAAATTAACAATGAATAATTAATAATTTGAAATTTATTATGCATTTAAGCAAAAATATTTTTACATTTAACCGCACATAATTAGCTACTATATAAGATATAGGGAATTTTGTAACTGCACTAAGACACCTATGGGGGCAAATCGTAATGAATATGATAATACTAAAAACGTTTATGTGAAAACTGTAAGCCGGGCTAATAGTTATTGAATATGAATTAGTATTAGGAATATTTATGAAATTAATATTCATGTCTTTCAGCTTTATGCTGCTTATTACATCAATTTCACCTTCAAAAAAAACGTTAAGGCATTTAACTATTTCCACGATTGGTATATCTTCGGCATTACCGGCAATGTATTATTTAATGGGAAAGTAATAGTTATTGATACAAAGAATGATAAATTCGGAATTGTAGAATAATTGAAATTATAATAAGCACTTAATAAGATATAACAAATAAAATTATTGTTGAAACTATAAATTCTTAAAATAATTTAATCTTAAAAAATGAAAAGTTAAGGGATGTTTTAATCGTAACTTCTGATAAAAATTTAACATTAATGGCAATATCTATAAAGAATTAAAATGAGAAAATATTTTACTTATTTGGCATTTGTATTATTATTAACCTCCTTCAGCATTAAAGCACAGGAATCAGCACCTTTCAAAGATTATTTTGGTAACGGCCTTACTTTAAATACAGGTGTAGATTTGTTAGCAATTAAAGATGAATACATTTCTCAAGAAAGATACACCGGATATTCACCTTCATTTTTGTTTGACTGGACAAAAATTAACAATTCATCCGGCTTCCACTTGTCTTTCGGCATAATTAATTCAGCTAAAGTTACAAACTATAATGTATCTGCCAATATTATCGAAGCCGCTTTAGATCTTGCATATGTTTATCGAATTGGTAATCTGAAAATATTTAATCATAACGCGAGATTTTATTTGGGTCCGGCACCGGAGTTATTTTTTCACTTTAGAAACCAGGATATTGCCAGAGGTGCAATAATGGATGCATATTCTGCAGCGTTTCTCTTTTCAGCAGGGGCAAGGTTGGATATGATAATGCCTCTTAGTAAAAAATGGCAATTTGAAGGAAATATATATTCCAGTCTTTTATCATTGGGAGGTAAACTTATTGATCCTAGAAATACGAGTGCTTCGATAATGAAAATTCTTACTGCATTTACCGGCCTTAGTTATAAATTAGATTTAGCTGTGAGATATAGATTGTTTAACAATATTTCTTTGAAAGCTGGCTATAGATTCGGCTTCGTTAGAATTAGTGCATGGGACTTTTTTATTTCGGCAAAAGACAATTTCAATTTATCTTTAACTTATTCTTTTTAAAATGAAACGACTTTATATTATTTTATTTTTAACCATTGTTTTCTTGTCCGGATGCAGCAAATTGCTCGTAAATGAACCGGATTCAAATTTGAATATGGAAGATTTCAATTCAGCCTGGCAAATTGCTGAAAAGTATTATCCTTTTTTCAAGTTTAAAAATATTAACTGGGATAGTTTATATGTAAAGTATAAACTTGACGCCGAGGCTGCAGAGGGAGACCAGATATATAATGTATTATATCAAATGTTTCGTCAACTTAAGGACGGCCATATCGAAATCATAACTCAAGGTGGATTTCCTGTAGTAACTTATGATTGGCCGAGAGATATAGATAGAAAAACTTTCAGTTCAAATGTAGTAAGCCGTTATTTTAATACTCCTTTAAAACTTGCAGGCGAAAATAATTTTGATTACGGTATAACTCAAAATAATATAGGCTATGTTTATATTTCTACATTCTCCGACGGAGACAAATTATGGTATAAAGATTTTAGTAAAATTATGTACTATTTCCGTAATACTACAGGCGTCATTGTGGATGTTAGGAATAATGAAGGCGGCAATTCAAATTCCGCAGACTTTATGATTTCATATCTTATTGAAAAACCTATAAAAGATACCTGGTATTATTATGGACAGGAGAGAAGTTCTGTAATTAATCCGGCAAATCCTTCCGGGTTTAACAAGTCCGTTGCAGTTCTTATTAATGGAGCCAGTTTTAGTGCTGCTGAAATGTTTCCTGAATTATTGAGGCAATCATTAAACGTAACATTAATTGGAGATACAACAGGAGGTGGAGGCGGAACTAATGAGATATTTACTTTGCCTAGCGGGAAGAAACTAAGAATAGCTGTAGGTTATTTCACTAGATTAGATGGTACAATGATAGAGTGGAACGGAGTACTGCCGGATATTTTAGTAACTCAAACGGCAGAAGATTTGGCCAACGGTCACGATAAGCAGTTGGAGTATGCAATTAATTATTTAAATAATAAAACAACTTTTAATAATATTATTAAATAAAAATGGTTTTATTAATTTGTAAATACAAAATGCTTTAAAATTAAAATCAATAAATATATTGGGAATCATCATGAAGAAATTATTTTTAACTTTTGTTATAATAGTCGTTAGTATTACTAGTATAATAAAAGCTCAAACTGCACCGGACAGCACGTATTATAAGAGATTATATTATACATGTAAAGTATGGGGGTTCCTAAAGTATTTTCATTCGGAAGTAGCCAAAGGTACAAAGAACTGGGATAATGCATTGTTTCAAGCATTGGACGGTGTTAAGAACGACGCTTCCAATACTGATTTTAATAATACGCTTGGAAGTATGATTAATAGTGCCGGAAAAATGGCTCAACCGACTACTCAATTACCTAATGTACCGGACAGCTTAAAATATAACCTTAATCTAAATTGGCTGAATGATCCTATTTTTTCAAATGAAATAAAGTCAAGGTTGGATACGGTTAGGGACTGGTTCCGGCCGCAAGATAATTACTATGTACAAAGTATTGCGGGAGCTGGAAATCCTTCTTTTAAGAAAGATACGAATTTTTATGGAGATAGAAATATAATTGAACCAAGCGAAAATATCCGACTACTTGCCTTATTCAGATACTGGAACATTATTAATTATTTTTATCCGGATAAGTATTTAATGGACCAAAATTGGGATACAACACTCACGAAATTTATCCCTGTCATGTTAAAAGTATCTGGCAACTTGCTGTTTTTTGAGGCATTCCTAAAACTTGCTGCAAAACTTAACGATACCCATGCACTTACCAGCGGACCTTTTTATTATGATTTTTTCGGCTCTTATTTTTTACCGTTACAGTTAAAATATGTTGAAAATCAAACTGTAATAATAAATGTGTATGCAGATAACACAGGTTTAAAAATTGGAGATGTTATAAAAGATATAAACGGTGTTGATATAAATACCATAAGGGACAGTTTAAAAGGATATATGTACGCTTCAAATGAAGCTGCAATGAATTGGAATATTGACTTTTACCTGACAGAGGGGGCTGGAGGAAATGTAAAACTAACTGTTGAAGATAATCAAGGTCAAAAAGATGTTACGATTGTAAGAAATCTCAGCAGCAGTGAATGGTTTAATTTTTATTCTAATACCGGAACTGCCTGGAAAATTCTAGATGCGCCGGGTTCTAAAAAGTACGGATATGTTAACATGGGAACATTGCAGGTATCTCAAGTTGATTCAATGTTTAATGATTTATGGAACACCGACGCGATTGTTTTTGACCTAAGAAATTATCCTAATGGAACGTTAAGGAGTATAGTTAATTATCTTTTTACCGGCCCTACACATCTTGCGGATATTACAAGTCCTTATGTAAACTATCCGGGAACTATAGAATGGTCCCCATATGTTCTAGATACTGGTGATTTTTCAAAAACTTATAATAAAAATATCTTTATACTTGTTGATGAAAATACAGAAAGTCAGGCAGAAAATACAGCAATGTGTTTGGGTCAATATCCAAAAGCAGTTACAATCGGCAGTCAGACCGAGGGAACAGACGGAGATGCGTCTCTTATTTATCTTCCTGAAGGCATATTCTCTTGGTTTACTGGTTTAGGATGGTTTTATCCGGATCATAAACAAACACAGAGAATCGGTATAGTACCGGATGTTGTAGTTTATCCTACAATACAAGGTATTCGAGCAGGGAAAGATGAAGTTTTGGAGGAGGCATTAAATTATAATCCGACTGTTATTAATAATACAAAAAACAATATTCGATTATCCAACTTTAATTTGGAACAAAACTATCCGAATCCGTTTAATCCCTCAACGGTAATAAAATATTCAATACCGAGAAGCGGAAATGTTAAGCTGGAGATATATAATATACTCGGAGAAAAGATAGCTGTTTTGGTAAATCAATTTCAAAAGTCCGGGATTTACAATTATAGATTTAATTCCCACAATTTACCGAGTGGCATATACATATATAAAATAACTTCGGGGAGTTTTGTAAAAAGCAGAAAAATGTTGTTGCTAAAATAAATATTAATAATTTATACTGCCTAATTCATACATGTAAAGTTAAAAAATTTTTAAGTTTTTTAATAAAATTATTTATAATTTTACATATACTTATATTGCGAAACCAAATAAAATGATGAAGGGAAAATTGTAACTGCACTAAGACACCTATGGGGGCAAATCGAATTAAAAAATAATCATGGTATTGAAATAAATTATAAACTTTAGTGAAAATTAAGGAAGGAGTGAATCGCATGAAAAGAATTCTCGCGTTTAATCTTGTATTGATACTCATGCTTTTATTTTGCAGCGGGTGTACAACTACTTTTTACACAACAACTAATGCTGAGAAAGTTTATCCTCAAACGAATGAAAAGGATATAACGATAACTACTGAAAACAGCCTGCCAAAACCCTTCGAAGAAGTAGGCTATATTTCAACCACTCAAACAAATATTGATGGGGCGAAAGCTATATTAAGAGAACGGGCTTCTGAAATGGGCGGAAATGCGATTCTAAATTTTAAGATTACTGTGGTAAGAGAATACATTTATATAATTTTTATACCTATTCCGGTAGATCGTTACATTTGCCGTGGATTGATAGTTAAATATTTATAGAGAGGATAATATGAAAATAGTTTATAAAATATTATTAGTATTTACGCTGGCAGCCTTACTTGCCGGTTGTGCGGCTTCGGTTGCTTATTTAAATGAAGGAGTTCTCAAATATCCTGCGACAAATGCAGATTCTGTTAAAATATATTCCGAAAGGACATTAGAAAGAAAGACTATAGAAATAGGCTATGTCTCTGTTCATATTACAGATAATCCTAACGGCGATTTAATGAAACAAATATTGAAAAAACGTGCAGCTGAAATTGGAGCTGATGCAATAGTTAATTTTCAGATAATGGGTCCGCTGGCAGAAGGAATTGCCGTAAAATTTAAGTAATAATTTTAAAATAATTGAATTATAAATCTTACGGGATATAATCATTCATCAGGAGACTTAACATGTTTATACTCAAAAATAAAATTCTTCTTCTTATCATTGCATTAATAGCACTTTCATTTTCATCCAAAGCTCAAAATCAAAAACCTGACAGCACTAATCTTAAGTGCGGCACTTGGGCTTTGCAATTCGGTATATCAAGCAACTTTACGCTCACATCATTCCAGGGTTCTACAATAGGTGCCAAATATCAGCTATCTCAAAGCAGAGCAATTCGCGGAGGAATAACACTTAACGGCAATACAAACAATGGCCCATCTTCTTATTCAGGATCAATAGGTGATTCAAGTGCTGGAACTATGCCGGGAAACTCTTCTGCCAAATCGGCTAATATTTCTTTCGTAATTCAATATTTATGGTATATGAATCCAAATGGCCCGGTTCATTTATATGCAGGTTTCGGACCTTCTGTTTTGTACGATTATTATCATAGTTCATTTAATAATCCGTATCTATATAATAACGGCAATGATCAGTCGTATTGGGTTAAAGAAAATTATAATTATGTCAGCACGGAATGGGCAGTTGGTGCTGCAGAAGTTGTCGGCGTTGAATGGTTCGCCTGCAGGTGGCTGTCATTGCATGCAGATTACAGCGAGGTTATAGAATATGTATGGGGTTCATCATCATCAAACAGGAGCTATAATGCACCGTCTAATACAAGTTATATATCCAATGCTCTTAGTAATTCCGCTTCAAGTAAAGGATGGGAATTAAATAATTCGGCGGTAGGTTTTGGCTTAAACGTTTATTTGTGATCAGACTATAAAAATTAATTATAATTAAAGTCAGTATAAAATAATACTTGTAAAGAGATAACATTATAAAATCTCAAATCCGATATAGAAGCCCCAAAACAAGAAGTTCGTAATAAAATTG
>CAZCFZ010000083.1:0-16731 GCA_964498065.1 uncultured Ignavibacteriaceae bacterium | reverse complement strand
CGTCCATTTGAACGCAGCGTGTCTATAATGTTTCCTTGCGGCCAGCCCTTCGGAGAGTCCTCCCAATTCTCCTGCCTTCCGTAGACGGTTAAGTCCAGCAAATCGTAGCTGTTGTCAATTACTTCACCACCGCGTCCGGTTGTCCAGTATGTCTCGAAGACCCTGGAACCTTGCTTTAGATAGCAAACGATATGAAACATTCCCACGTGTCTTCCAACCAATAAAGTTTCGCGTGAATCATAAGCCGAGTACCAGGGCATCTTCCACCCCATGAAGTCGCGGTACCGCTTACTTTCTTCGTAGGGACCCTGGCAAAATACAGCGTAAGTAACATTACGGGAATGAATATAAGATAACTCACTTATTTGCGATGTAAGCCAGGTGCATCCCTCGCACTGTTCCGGTGCAGGGCGGTCGGGATACCACATAAAATAGTATGCGATAAGCATCCGGCGATCTTCAAATGTATCCAACAGAGTAACCTTCCCGTGTTCGCCAATTAGCGGTGTGTCAGCATCTACCTCAACCATAGGAAGCCTGCGGCGTGCTGCCGCAATTGCATCGCCTTCTCTTGTATGGGCTTTCTCCCGGACACGCAATACATCCAGTTCCGCTTGGAAGGTTTTACGGTCAACTATCTTTGGTGCTCCAATGTTATCATTCGAAGTGTAATTCTTCTCTTCTACCGTTCCTGTTTTTTTCTTGGCCATAGCTTTTAACCTTCACTTGTTTCTTTTAAATATATTTTTTCTAAACAAGAATTTATTTGCTCTCCGGTACAAAAGAATCATCCGCAGTTAAAACTGAATTTTTAATGAATATATTTTTTGGTGCTGATTCGTTTTTATCTGTGAACTTTTGGTTTGTATATCGTTAGGCAGGTTAGCTTTTTGCATGGAGTTTATTTTGATGAAATTTTGTTAATCTTTTACAAGGATTTGAGTTTACTATTTACTTTTTCTTAAATAATATAACTTCTACAAGGTCAGATATACAGAAAACATCGTAGATGTTTAATTGTTGTTAAAAAAAATAATAAAATCTAGCTTACATCCACGTAGAGGATGAATAAATAAGTAACGCGCATTAAAAGAATTGCGTATAAAAATTTCACGGAGTGAAGCGCCTGCGTTCCGTTACCGAATTATTGAAGTAGTATAGAAAACAGGTATATGGTTTCCGGTATCAATACCTCTATGTAAAAAACACCGGCATTGATTACTGAATCGCCTTAATATATCTCTCGGCAGATTTTCTTACCGCCGACTTTGCATTGCTTAATATTTCCCTGTATTGAAATGCTCCGTATATACGTTCAAATTCAAACGGCTCAATTGAATTTACAATATACCTAACTTTCTTTTCATTTAGCGGTATCTGGTTGGGGTAACTGTACATAAAGCTGACATGCTTACGGTCGGGTACTACCTGGATTGTATCTCCCGACAGCAATATACCTTTTCCATTTGCACCGCTTTGCCGGTGTAAAACAGATGCACCGTCAAAATGTCCCCCGCAGCGGATAATTGTTAAATCATTATTTAAAGATAAACTTTCCCCTTCCCAGAAACGGATTGAATCGCTTTTTCTCATTACCCATTCTTTATCGTCTTTATGAATATAGATTGGTATGTTTCCGAACGCAGTACTCCATTCTGTCATAGCTGAATAATAATGCGGATGGGAAATAGCAACAGCATATATTCCCCCGGCTTTCTTTATTTCATTTACGGTATCTTCATCCAACAATGTAATGCAGTCCCATAAAATATTACCTTCATTCGACTGCACTAAAAATGCTCGCTGCCCTATTGCAAAGCCGGGTTCGGTTTTTATACTTATTAAACCGTCTTCTATTTTTTCAAAACAATTTTTATGATCACGACTAAGCTCTTTTAAATTGGTCCATTCCTGCCCGTTATGATTTACATATTGTCTTTCATCTTCGCATATCAAGCACTTTTCAGGCGCAGCAGTTGATGCTTCGTACTGTGTACCGCAGGTTTTACAGATATAGTTTCTCATTTTGTCGTCTATAATAATTTTTTAACAGATCATTTATTCTTTATTAATCTTTCACCCAAAAGATAAACCAAACAATGGTGAATTACAGTGATCACAGCTAAAATCCACCCAGCCGTATGCAGTCCGGAAGTATAAAATGCAGCTGCCGCCAGGCCTGAGATAATTAATTCCTGGAACAGTCTAATAGTTTCCGCCATAGAACCGGCTTGGTGGAAATCAACGGTGCCCCAGAATCCGAAACCGAGTAACGGCAGGCCGATAGTTAATAATATTTTCATTCCGGTACCTTGGCCGGTTTGATATCCCCAGTAACCTAATCCCAATACTATACCGGTTTCCATTACTGCGCGCAGCACTACATTTACCCACTTTAATTTTACCAGCATTGCATTAAATTCCTAATTATTAAACAGTCGGCTCTAATTTTACTACCGGTTTTGTTTCATTCCAGTTTAATTTTGAATCAAGCCATCCGCAATAAACAATTAATAAAAGCATTATTATAATTCCAGCATTTAATGATAAACCTGAAACATCCGAGGCTAAAAGCAGCACAGTTAAAAGGCCAGTCATACCGGCCGCCCAATATGCACGGACAGGTTTTCCGCCGTTTGTCTTTGATGCGCCGGGTGCATTCTTTGCACTTTGATAATATAAATAAGCACCTCCGACCGCCAATATTAATTCCAGTATTGCGCTTGCAGCAGGAATATTCCATAATCCAAATCCGAGAAGAGGCAGGCTGCCTGCGTTCCCCGGCAGTATAGGTAAATCCGGACGGTGAACTATTAAATCCAGTATCCAGTGTGAAAATGCAACTGCGCCAATTACAAGCCCGGCTTTGCTGTTCCAAATCCATTTTGCTATCAACCCGGCAATTGCCGAAATGATTAACGCACCAACTAATGAGTGACTGTAATAAGCATGTATTATTACGCCTCCGTAAGAAGGGTGCGCGGCATTTATCGGTGCAAAGCTTTCAACACCGGAAGATACAAGTATTATGAAAACAATATCCAGCAAATAAGTACTTACCATCAGTGCCCATAGCGGTACCAGCGGTGTTTTTGATTTGACTGCGGCGGCGAATCCGAAATGTCCGGCTGTCATTTCTCTTGTCTCCTATATTTATTCAAATAAATATTTTAAATATTCTCTTTAATTTTGGAGCATACAGCGCAATTAAAACTTAAATAATTTCGGCAATGGAAATTCTAATTAAATGTGAAAACTGATTCACAAGTTATACTATATCATTTATTGAATTATTAAATAGTAGTTTTAATCCGCTTTAGACTATGAGAATTTAGGAATTATCCGCATGTAGATGGTTTTAATATAACATATTCGTTTAAAAAATCAATATGAGTAACCCGTTTTGTGAATTGAATAATAATATATATTAAATGAATTTTTCGATATAAAAATATTTTCAAAAACGCGTTAAATTGTCACCGTGAGCGGAGTCGAACGGTGAATATAAGTCTTCTCCCAAAGAGATGGATTTCCAGACTACGCCCAGATTGACACAGGTGTCTATTATTACACTAATTTTTAAATGATTTTTTATTTCACACAACTGCTTATGAGTAATATTTATGTACTTTTTTACGAAGGGAGAGGTTGGTAGTGTCCTAGTTTGTATTATTATTTTTACAAAAAGATGTCATGGCGAGCGGAGTCGAGCCATAACACTCTTTAATTTAATTAAATCCCTCGACTTCGCTCGGGATGATTAAAAATAATTTTCAAGATTTAAACAAATTAGGACACTACCGAGAGATTTATCGCAGAGTGATCCCTTCGGGATTTTCAATAATATCTCCACATTTTTAATTTTATCGTAATTTTTTTTTAGCAAGAAGAGATTTCTCGCGGCTGTCTGCCGTCTGGTAAGTTGGTTCTTTTTCCTGTCCGCCTTCTGGCGGATTACGTTAAGAAAAGAACAAAAACCTTCAATTAAAAAGCGTCAATCCTTTAACAAGCCTGGATTTGATTAAGCCATAGAAAGAAAATTTACCTGTATATTTCCATCCGAGTTGCAGCCCGCACCGGCTGCAAAATGTATATGTCCATGCATGATCTTTAAACCAGGTAAATGCTGAAGTTGGAATCCCTTCTTCGCGGCAGCCTTCTGCAGTTCGGAAAGTAATAATATCGAAAGTATATCCTTCCGGATTTGTAAAATGGAATTCCGTTTCACCGTCGTATGGGAAACGTTCTTTATCTTCCGTAATTTTTTTATGACACGCTAGACATAACCAGTCATCCGGTTTAAGTTCTGTTTGAATTTTAACTTCACTTTCAGGTTCTGTTTTAGCTACACTAATTTGATTTTGATTTTCTTCCACGTTCATTTTATCCCTTTAGATGCCTTATATAAAATATCAAATTTACTTAAAAGTTGCAGAGTAAAATGAGGACAGCTTAAGATATCCGGTATTTTACATCCGGTATCAGGAATATTGCAATATTTTATCATTTAAATTATATTTACTCACAGCTGAAATTCCAACACCCCGTTCTGACTGCAAAAATTATTGTAAATTTAGTGATCTATATGGTTTGATAGTAAAATCAAATTTATTTAGTATTATAAAAATTTCACACGTAAATAAGATTAATCAATGAAACTTACCAGAATCATCTCGCCGGTATTAGAGAAAGAATTAAAAGAAATCGCCGGAATGAACGATGAGGAAGTTGAATTATACATGAGTCTCCTCACCAAAAAATGCTTAAGAAAAAAAGATTATTTACTTATGCCCGGGGATATATACCGCTATGTTTCTTACATTATTAAGGGCTGTATGAGACGCTACATAATCGATGAACATTCTAAGGAAATAATTTTGAATTTTGCAATGGAAGATCATTGGGTAGGCGATCTTGAAAGTTTTGTTTTTCAAAAACCTACGGACTTTTATATGCAGACTCTTGAAGATTGTGAACTGACTCAGCTTTCAAGGGAAAATTTCTTCCGGGCTTGTAATGATATTCCGAAGTTTAAGATATTTCATGATGATAAGGCACGGCGCAACCACTTTAGTGCTCTAAAAAGATTATCGAAAGCAAAATCCGCCACTCCCGAAGAAAAATATCTTGATTTAATGGAAAAGCAGCCCCAAATTTTTCAAAGAGTTCCTTTACATTATATAGCATCATACCTGGGAATTGAACCTGAATCTCTCAGCCGGATTAGAAAAAGAATTGTTATCCATCCTCATACTTCTTAACCAAAGTCAAGGAAATAGACCCCTCCAGCAATTTATGTTTGCATTGTAACAACGGTATTATAAGATATCATTTCAATCAACAAAATTTAACGGAGGTTAAAATGGCACACTTATTAATCAGGCACAAAGTAAAAGATTACCATGCATGGCAAAAAGTTTTCGATGGGTTTATTGATACAAGGAGAGCAGGCGGGGAAAAAACATTCCAAATACTTCATACGGATAACGACAGAAATAATCTTGTTGCATATTTTGAATGGGACAGTCTTGAAAATGCAAAAAAGTTTACGAACAGTTCCGAATTGAAAGAAGCTATGGGCAAGGCAGGTGTTGTTGAGCAGCCTGAAATTTATTTCCTTGAAGAATATACGGAAGGAAAGGTTTAACGTATTTCAGTTCACTAAAAAGGTAGTGCTCTATTTTTCGGTATAATAAATTAAATAAATCATGGTGAGCGGAGTCGAACCATGACTTAGATAAACAAATTAGGACACTACCTATAAAAAATAATGAATTTATATTTAATAAAAATTAATGAGGTGCAGCTATGTCAAAGAAATTAAAAGTACTTGTAACAGGTGCAACAGGAAACACCGGCTCGCTGCTGGTGCCTGCACTGCTGAAAGCAGACGTTGATGTCCGCGTATTTGCAAGGAATGAAGCAAAAGCAAAACCGATAAAGGATCTGGGAGCCGAAGTAGTAATTGGTGATCTTGATGATCCGGCAGCCATTTTACCGGCAGTAAAAGATGTCGATAAAATTTATCTTTTAACCTGGAACGGCCGGACTCAGCTTAAGCAGGCGGAAAACGTAATTAACGCTGCCAAGCATGAAGGAGTTTCACATATAATCAGGCATTCTATGTGGGGAGCGGACAAAAGCCGTATTATTAAACAAGGTTATGAAATCGAAGAGATGGTTAAGTCTTCAGGGCTGCAATGGACCATTCTTAAACCGACATTTTTTATGCAGAATACAATGATGGCGGCACAGACAATTTCCTCGGACGGAGTAATATACTGGGATATGAAAGACGGCAAGCTCGGGATGATTGATGTACGGGATATTGCCGATGCCGCTTTCGCAGTTATTGTTGGAAAAGGCCATGAAGGCAAGAGCTATATTTTAACAGGCCCTGAAGCAATATCATTCAACGATGTGGCAAAAATTTTCTCCGATGTGCTGCATAAAGAAGTTAAGTACGTTAATGTTCCCCATGAAGCTTCTATTCAGGCAATGACGGGAATGGGAATGCCGGAGTGGATTGCAGAAGGTTATGCTGAACTGGATGAAGGATTTGGTGAGAACTTTGCAAACGACACAACAAAAAATGTTGAAAACCTTACATGGCATCCGGCAAGGTCCTTTGAGCAATTTGCTAATGACTTTGCACATGTATTCAGCAGTGAACATGTTTCCGCGTAATATTAGAGTGACTAAAATGTAAACACTGTGTCTTTTCGACCGAAGGGAGAAATCATTCTCGATAATCAGATTTCTCGGTCGTCCAAAGGACTCCCTTGGAGAAGACTCCCTCGAAATGACAATGAAACTTTTTGGTAACTACCCGTCCTACATTTAAATTCATTAAGGGAAAGCGCAGCAGCTTTCCCTTTTTTATTATACTTTCTTTCAACCCTCAATTTGCCATAAACCATTTACTTAAATGTTTCAGAGGAAAATGAAAATAGCTGATTGTATTAAGTAACTTGGATTTAATAAAAAATTCTTGAAATAATTTATCATTTAACTTAAGTTTGTTTTAGGAGATAGTTTAACACCCCGTTAGACCACAATAAACCGGTGGGGAAATGCTGTGAGTTTTTGAGAGAAGCATTGCTGGAGGGTATAATTGAATTTAAATAAAAAAAATAGATGAAATCTTGGAAGATGAGAGAATAATAAAACTAGTTAATCGTTCTATTAATAGAGTTATAGGACAGGATTCTGTTTTATTTACTAATGATGTTAGTGAACTATCTATTTCTCATAAGTTAGCCGAGTACATACAGCCGCGTTTCTCAGAATATAATGTTGATTGTGAATATAATAGAAATGTTGAAAGTGAAGATTTACGGAAAAAAAATATATTTGACTGGAGAAACAAACGGTATTAATATAATTCCAGATATAATTATTCATGAAAGGGGAATAAACTCAGAAAATCTTTGCGTAATAGAAGTTAAAAAAGTTTCCCAAAGAGACACGGATATCGAGTATGCAAGGACAAAATTAAAAGCTTGCACTACAAGTGTTAGTGAAAACTTAAATTTTCAGCTTGGAATTTTAATATTATTTACAACTGGAAATACACCTGACTATCAGATTGAGCTTTACAAAAATGGGGAATTATTATAGGAATAGGTTTATAACTAAAATTCTAAGTACTAAAATGCAAACCATAATTGAAAATTATTGTTTTGTTACAAGCTTGCTATTAAAATAAGAGAGAATTTATAAGTATACTTTGCCAAGCTTAACTTAAATTTGTATTTTTCAAGTAGTTGTTATAAATATGTTCTAATAACAAAATTCCTTCACTACCTGTTGTTAGTAAATAAAAATTCAGACTCCCAAATAATAAGTTTATCAAAAGTTGAAATGACCAAAGTTGAATAGGCAGAATAACATACTTAGTCCTTTTGATTTTGATGATTATCTTGTAAATATCAAAGATAGGGATATATCAAAATCAAAATACGACTTTATAAGAAAAGAAATTAAGGGGAAAATAAATATTGACAGTATTTACTTTTCCGGAGACATTCCGACAATTTATTTTAAGACTATAACAAGATTCAATAACAATAATCTTAAAAAGATTTGTCTATTACATAAATCTATATGGAATCAACGGAAAGTTCCTCTTTTATTTGTTTCTACTCCCACTGAATTACGAATCTACAATTGTTTTGAAGAGCCAATTAATCCCGATCAAAATTTAGAAAAACTAAGCCAATTAGAACTTGAAAATTATTCCATTAAGGATACGCAAGAACATTTAGAACATCTTGTATCTATTCTTGGTAGAGTTGCAATCGATAGTGCAGAATTTTGGAAAGACAACTTAATTTCACGAAAATTAAAACCACAAAAACGGGTAGATGCGGTTCTTGTTAAAAACTTAAAGGAAACAAAAGATGTTCTACTTAAACGCAAAATACCTTCAAATGTAATCCATGATATTCTAATCAGATCGCTATTTGCGTTTTACCTTGAAGATATAGGAGCATCGGATGACAAATTTTATGCTCAATTTCAAAAAGGAGCTAAAAGTTATTTTGATCTATTAACATATAAAAAAGCGACATACGATTTCTACAAATTTCTTGAGATAAAATTTAATGGAAACCTGTTTCCGGTGACTGATGTTGAAAAAGAAAAGATTACAGATAAAGAATTATCTTTAATCTCTGCATGTTTTCGGGGAGATGAAATTAGTAGCGGCCAGCAAACATTATGGAAGAAATTTGATTTTAGTGTAATTCCTATTGAGCTAATAAGTGAAATCTATGAAATATTCCTAAACAAAACCGATAAAGAAAAATCGGAACAAGGAGAATATTATACACCTCACAGCTTGGTTGATTTCATTCTGAATGAAAAATTACCCTGGGCGGATAATAAGAACAGAAATTATAACCTCAAAATTTTGGATATCGCATGCGGATCGGGAATTTTTCTTGTAGAAAGTTATAGAAGATTAGTTGACCGCTGGCATTTTACTAATAAAAGGAAACCGGAATTCAATGATCTAAAAAAAATATTACTCAACTCAATATTCGGGTTTGAAATAAATCCCGAATCAATAAAGGTAGCTTCATTTAGCCTTTATCTTGCTTTGATTAGTTATTTGAATCCCAAAACTATTTGGAGTCGGAAATACATACGTTTTCCATACTTGATTTTTGAACCTGGAAATTCAAACAAGAGAAAACAAGGTTATAATTTATATAGACAGAGCTCACTTTCAAACACTATAGAAAAACAACCTAAGTTTGATCTTATTGTTGGCAACCCGCCTTTTAAAAGTGCTAAGACCGGTTCTATTGAAAAAGAAGCAAGCACATATTGCAAAGTAAAAGGATACGCACAAGAAATGGTTCTGCCTTTTTTAGATAGAGCAAGTTATTTCTGTAATGAAAAAGGTCAAGTGGCAATTTTATCTACAAGCAAGATTCTATTTAACAAATCCGGTGGTTACCAAAAGTTCAGACATTTTCTGTTTAATGAAAATTATGTTGAAGCTGTATTTAATTTTTCAGCGTTGCGCAAAGCGAGAAAGGGTCAGGGTAAAAGTATTTTTGCCGATGCAGTTGGCCCGGCTTGTGTACTTTTCTACATGAATAATACACCGGAAAAACAGGAACAAAAGATAACCTATGTTTGTCCCAAGCCAACTATAAGAAATCAATATTCCGATGAATTGATTCTTGATTCTCTTGATTTTTATTATTTACCAAGACAAGAATGTAAAAAGACGGATACAATTATCTGGAAAACCGCAATGTGGGGAACAGAAAATGATTTTGAACTTATTAAAGTACTCTCGGAAAAGAAACAATTAAATGATTATTTGACGGAGGAAAATGGTTGGTATAAAGGTGAAGGATTTAAATTATTAACTCTTACTAAAGATAATAGATACATCAACGAACAAATTGCGGATATGCAAATTGTTGAATCTAAAGATTTGCAGCGTTATTATACTCCTTCCCGAGTGTTAAATAGAGATTTAAGAACTGTATTAACTGATGATAACAGACAATTTTATTTCAATCATTACAAAGTTTCCGAAACTCAAAAATTGCCAAAGATTACCGTTTTTAGGGCAATAGGAAAAATTGAGGCTTATTACTCCCCACACTTATTAATAAAGAGGGGACAATCAAATAAGCAATTTTGTGCTTCTTTTCTTGATTATGATTGTTGTTTTAAGCATTCTGTATATGGTGTTACTTTTAAGAAACAAAGACTCAGCACTTACGAAAAACAAATCAAAGTAAATATTTTAAAAGCTTTAACAGGATATCTTAATTCTAAATTTGCTTCATATTACCTTTTTTTGAGTACAATTTCATGGGGAATTGAAAGAGAAGAAGTAAGTCCAAATGAAATGTTATCCCTTCCTGCTTTACCCTACGAATTAACTGACGATGAAATAACTGAATTAGCTAAAAAAGTTGATGAAATTTCAAAAGAACTTAAAAAAGATATTTTCCCTGATGAGAACAGAATTTCATATGTAGAAAATGAAATAGATCAAATAATTTATAATGCTTTAAATCTTTCTCAAAGAGAACAATATTTAATTGAAGACGTATTTAATTACGATATAGATTTATTTCAGGAAGGTGAAAATTCAAAAGCATTATTACCTATTAATCACAACGGTAATGAACTTAAAGCGTATCTTAAAATTCTATGTGAAGATATTAATGAACACTTCGAATTTTCCGAGACCAGAGTATGGGCAAGTATTTGGGAAATGCCTGTTAACATTCCAATGCAATTAGTAGCAATTCATTTTACGAATGAGTACAAAGCCGGGCACATTCACACAATTCAAAATTCAGAAGGACTAAACAAACTTATTAGGACAATAGACAACTATTCTTATGAAAAATATTCTTCAAGTGTTTACTTCCGAAAAGTAATAAAATATTATAAAGGAGATATAATTTATATCATTAAGCCTAATCAGAAAAGATTCTGGTCGAGATCACAGGCAATGCAGGATAGTAACTCTATTTTATTGGAAATTATTAACTCCGAGGAGGAATGAGCCTTTCTTCAAAAAATGTAAAACTTGCTAAAATCGGCTTTGAGTATAAATGTCTATTTATTCTTATAGATGGCTATCATCTAATGAAAGCCGCAAATAAATATTCCATTGATTGGGAAGAAGAACAAATAACCGCACAACTAATACACTATATTAAACATTCTCCATCCAGAAACAAATGGAAGATTCATGTAGAACCTGAAGTAAGAATTTATACAAATAAAATTATAGACGGTAAGAAATTACCCAAAGAAGCAGCAAAAATAGATTTAAAAATGCTTTCGTGGCAAACGAAATCCGAGAATGAAGATTTATATCATATAGAAGCAAAAAATATTTGTGAAAAAGATTGGATTAAAAATTCTGGTGCGACTGTGAGTTCATCATATCAATTAAATCGTTATATAGATACTGGAATTTCAAATTTTTTCTCAGGGTACTATCCTTCAAATGGTTGTGTCTGTGGTTATATACTAAATGGAAATAATGATAGTATTATTAACAAATTAAACATTAATTTACAGAAAAAAGGATTAAACCAATTACAGATTTCTAAAACAATAAATAGACATACATTGATTTATAAAATAATATCTAATCAAAGCGAATTGATTAATATTTTTTTCGATTTTCAGTAGGATAATGTCATCAAATCCTATTGGGAATCTATATCTCTTAATTTTATCCCCTTGTTCATAATCTCACTAAAACATTCCATGCCGCTGTAGATAACACCACCGTAACCGCGGCCGGGCTTAGCCTGGGAATCTGACATTGCAAATACTTTCTAAATCAAGTTCACAACTGACTGTTTTTTAATCCTGGATTTTTGAATTTGGAGTAGAAGGGTGTTTAAATTTTTTTACCCACCTCTAAATCTCCTCCTAGGAGGAGACTTTCATATTCATTCATGTCATTTTATTATTAGTTCTATCTCGTTATCTATCAATAAAACTGCATTTAAAAACGAAAGATATTTAGATAAGAAGAATTATATTTTGCATTATCTTTAGGTTCCGTTATCATCTCCAGGGAGATTATTGTCCCCTCCTTCGGAGGGGGGAGGGGTGGGTTTTTTACTTATTTCATCCTTTTACTTTTTATTTATAAAAGCAAAAGTAAATTTATCTAAAATTTATCCTCATCCTTGTATAATCTCGTTAAAACATTCCGGACTGCTATAGATAACATAGTCATAACTGTAAATGGATTTAGTCCGGACTTCTGACATTGCAAATAATTTCTAAATTAAGATAACTGAAAGATTGTTTTTTAAATACTGATGAACTGAATTAATTATAGAAGTAGTTTCATATCTTGACCCACCCCCGGCCCCTCTCAGGGAGGGGACGATATGCTTATTTGAAAAATTTACTTTACCTTTAAAAAATTGAACTTAAATTAATATACTTGTCTTTATATGTTTAATAATGAAGAGAGGACTAGAAATGCGAAGACATGAATGATAATGGAAGTCCCCCCTGGCGCAAAATCACAGTTTAGGGGCAGGCCCTCCACCTTAGGGGATTTAGCCTGTCCGGCGTAGTCCGACAGTTGCCGGACGAAGACGGAGGGCGGATTTATTATCAATTATCTTATCCCCAGCCTTTTATAATCTCGTTAAAACATTTCGGACCGCTGTAGAGAAAACCGCCGTAACTTCTACCGGGCTTAGTAAACAACTGTCAATTATTATTTCCTCTTGCCCGGCATGGAGACAAAAACTTTTAAGGAGCAACCTTTTTCTTAAATATGCAGTCTAATCTACAAAACAGTACTAATTTACAGGAGGAGTAAAATGCTTAAAAATATATTAATCTTATCTATCCTAATCTTAACAGCGGCCTGCTTTAATTCTTACAGCCAAAACTTGAAAGTAATTGAAGAGAAAACTTTCCGGATACAGCCAGGGAAAAATCTAAAGGTTGATGCATCAGGCGGGGGAGTATCAATTACTTCCTGGGATAAAAATGAAGTTTATATTAAAATATTGGGAAATGAAAAGACAAAAGACAAAATGAAATTCGAATTTAAGAATGACGATGATAGGGTTGAAGTAATTGCAAAAAGAAAACATTGGCTCACAGATTGGTTCTCAAACGGGATTAAGATGAGAATTGAAATTACGGTACCTAAAAATTTTAATACAAAAGTAGAAACCGGCGGCGGGGGCATAAGCATTCAAGGTATTTCCGGGAATATATATCTATCAACATCAGGCGGGGGCATAACATTTAAAGATGTCAGCGGTAAATTTAATGTATCCACATCCGGAGGCGGTATAACAGGGATTAATTTTCAAGGTGATCTCGATGCTTCGACTTCAGGAGGAGGCATAAGCTTAAGCGGCCGCGATTCCAAAATAAAAGCAGAAACTTCCGGCGGAAGTATCTCGCTTGATTATGAAGGAGTTAATAAGGGCATTTACTTAAGCACATCGGGCGGAGGTATACGAATAAATCTCCCGGAAGATTTTAATGCATCTGCAAAATTATCTACATCCGGCGGCAGAGTTAGTTGTAATTTAACAGCTAATAACATTAAGAAAATTTCATCTACAAAATTTGTAGCAGATCTAAATAAAGGGGGCAATCTTCTTTATGCAGAAACTTCGGGGGGAAGCATTACTGTTTCAAAGAAGTAAAGCTGATTCCAACCCTCCCTTCACTTTATTAGTCTTGCCGGCCCTTGGCGGAGGGAGGATAAAGAAGGAGTTTAATAATTTACTGCTATTTCGCTTTCCTTCACGTAAGAATATTTGTTGATATAAGTCCGTTTATGATTTATGTAAAGGACAGCAAATCTCCGGCTTTTTATAATTTCCTCAAAACATTCCAGTCCGCTGTTGATAACGCCGCCGTAACCGCGGCCGAGCTTTAACCATGCATTTTACATTGCAAATACTTTCTAAATCAAGATAACCGGCTGAATGTTTTTTAATCTTGGATTGTTAAATTTGGAATAGACAAAAGTTAATTAGTTCCTTTGACCCACCCCTACCCCCTCCCAGGGAGGGGACGATATGCACATTTGAAGAATTAACTTTACATTAAAAAAAAATTGACTTAAAATAATACACTTATCTTGATATGTTTAACAAAGAAGATAGAATTAGAAATGCCTAGATATAATTGGTAATGAAAATCCCCCCCGGTGGAGGGGATTTTCATTTTCATTCATATCAATATAATGCCCGTTTTATCTTTTTATATGTCAATAAAACTGTATATAAAAACAAAAGATATTTGGTTAAGAAAAATTATTTTTCGGCTTATTTTTTGGACTTCTTTATCATCTCAAAGAAATATGTAGTCCCCTCCTTTGGAGGGGCAAGCCTGTCCGGCATAGTCCGGCAGTTGCCGGACGAAGACGGAGAGTGGATTTATTACTAATTTCATCCTTTGACTTTTTATTTAAAAAAGTAAAAGTAAATTTACATTAAACTTATCCCCAGTCTTTTATAATCTCTCCAAAACATTCCATGCCGCTGTAGATAACACCACCGTAACCGCGGCCGGGCTTAGTCCGGGAATCTCACATTGCAAATACTTTCTAAATCAAGTTCACAACTGACTGTTTTTTAATCCTGGATTTTTGAATTTGGAGTAGAAGGGTGTTTAAATTTTTTTACCCACCTCTAAATCTCCTCCTAGGAGGAGACTTTCATATTCATTCATGTCATTTTATTATTAGTTCTATCTCGTTATCTATCAATAAAACTGCATTTAAAAACGAAAGATATTTAGATAAGAAGAATTATATTTTGCATTATCTTTAGGTTCCGTTATCATCTCCAGGGAGATTATTGTCCCCTCCTTCGGAGGGGCAAGGGGTGGGTTTATTACTTATTTCATCATTTTACTTTTTATTTATAAAAGTAAAGAATTTTCGCTGTTTCGTCTTCTCTTCTCCATATTATCAATCATTAAAAATCATCAAAAGTTTTTTGTCCATTTTTCAAAACTTTCGTTAGGTTTTCCTGCAGGATAATGCCAATCCGGTTTTAGTTTCAAGCCTTCCTTGCTTCTCCAAATGAAATCGATAGCGGGTTCTATGCGGGATACATCCGGAATTTTCAAATAATATAAATTGGTGCCGTCCAGCTTTTCTTGACTAATTTCCGAATTTATACCCTGTGCCTGCAAAGCGCTTAGAATGGTTTCTGCCTGGTCTTTATCATGAGTGGCCCAAACGAATCCGCTTGAGCCATTATTAAAATCTATTTCATCGTATTCAATATTAATCTTTAAAGATGTTCCGAATGGAATTTCCAGTTTTTCACCATTCTCAAGCTCTATTACACCGATATCCTTGTAAAAGCCGTTAAAAATTTTTTTCACCATTATAAATCCGCTATTTCATCAGCATTAATTTCTTTGTCTGAACATATCCGCCTGCATTCAATCGATATAAATAAATACCGCTTGCTAATTTACTTTTGGCGGATGAGGCATTAAATTCAGTTTTATATGAACCGGACATCAGTTCTTTATTTACAAGCGTAGCTATTTCTCTTCCAAGCAGATCATAAACTTTAAGAGTTACAAATGACTGTTTGGGAATACTGAATTCTATTGTCGTTGATGGATTAAATGGGTTAGGATAATTTTGCTTTAATATGAATTGCTGCGGAAGTGCATTACCGGTTATTTCCTTAACAGCTGTAACTCCGCCATTTGTAGTATGCAAAATGACTCCGGCATCTCCTACAACCCATCCGATATGGGCATCAATAAATGAGAATGCTTTAAGGTTATAAAAATTACTAAAATAAAAATTACTTTGCTCCCAACTCGTGCCTCCATCAGTGGTATGAAGTATAACTCCATGTTGTATTCTATTGATGCCGGTTGCCCAGCCGCTTGCCCAGCCATTTTGAGAATCGATAAAAAATATTCCGTCTAAATTCATACCATTCAACTGTTTCTGTTTAATCCAGTTTTGTCCGCCATCTGTGGTGTGCGCAATTACAGTATTTGTATCCAAAGGTCCTACCGCCCACCCCTCTGTACTATTAATAAACGACAGATCATCGAAAGATCCTGCTAAATAGCTGGAGGTTTGCTGCCATGTATTACCTCCATCTGTTGTTCTAATACATCTTCCGAGATAACCTACAGCAACACCTGTATCTGCATTAAAAAATTTGCCTGCGTAAAAATCATTTCCTTGCTTTGTATTTTGTGAAGTCCAGTGGGTACCGCCGTCGGTTGTATGCAGTATAGCTCCCAACCCGCCGAAAGCCCAACCGTTATTCGCATCAACGAAGTCAAAGTCAATTAAGTATGGGGCTGAGGTTGATTTTTCAGACCAGGTTTCACCACCGTCTGTTGTACTTAATATGGAGCCGTTATCTTCCGCTGCCCAGCCCTTATTAGCATCCCAAAAGTATACACCATAAATGAAGGGGCCTTTAGCAATTGAACGTTTAGTTACCCATGTTTGTCCGCCATCGGTAGTTTTTAGTATAGTATTATCCCATCCCACTGCCCAGCCGGTATTGGCATCGATGAATTGTATATCTTCAAGATTAACATTCGTTCCGCTCGTTTGCTGTACCCAGCCACTGGATTGTGCAAAAACGCTTCCTGTAAAAAACGCTAACATAACAACAGCCTGGAAAAATAAACGTGTATGCAATAATTTAATGTTCATTTGAATCTCCTTAGGATTATTTGTATAAT
>CAZCFZ010000082.1:0-16883 GCA_964498065.1 uncultured Ignavibacteriaceae bacterium | reverse complement strand
GACGATGATATTCTTTGGGCAGATTTTGTTTTTATCAGTGCAATGTCTATCCAAAGTGAATCCGCAAATGAAGTAATCGAAAGATGCAAAAAGTTAAACGCAAAAATTGTAGCCGGCGGACCTTTGTTTACAAGCATTCCGGAAAATTACCAAAACATTGATCACCTGGTTCTTGATGAAGCCGAAATTACTCTACCTCAATTTCTCAGCGATTTGAGCGAAGGAAAAGCAAAACAAAAATACACTTCGGAAGATTGGGCGGAGATTACAACAACGCCGCTACCTCTTTGGGATCTTATATCAATGAATAATTACACTTCAATGAATGTCCAATATTCACGCGGCTGTCCTTTTGATTGTGACTTCTGCGATATTACAGTCCTATATGGAAGAAAACCCCGAACTAAAACAAAAGATCAAGTAATTGCCGAATTGGACGCATTATATTTTGGCGGCTGGAAAGGGCCGGTTTTCTTTGTTGATGATAATTTTATCGGCAACAAAGCAAAATTAAAAAAAGAAATTTTACCGGCTATTGAGGAGTGGAATAAAAAAAGAAAAAGTCCGTTTTATTTTAACACGGAGGTATCAATTAATCTTGCCGATGATGATAAACTTATGCAGCTAATGGTTAAAGCCGGATTTGAAGCCGTCTTCATCGGTATCGAAACACCGAACGAAGAGAGCCTGATTGAGTGCAATAAAATTCAGAATAGGAACCGTGATCTTATTTCCAGCGTAAGGAAAATTCAAGAATCGGGTCTGGAAGTTCAGGGAGGTTTTATTGTCGGGTTTGATAATGATCCGCCCACAATCTTTGATAAGCTTACAAACTTTATCCAGGAGAGCGGAATTGTAACAGCTATGGTTGGGCTTTTAAATGCGCCTCAAGGAACGAAGCTTCAGAAAAGACTGATTAATGAAGGAAGATTGTTAAACGATTTTTCCGGGAATAATACCGACTTTTCAATAAATTTTATACCGCAAATGAATCCCAAAGTACTTATGGATGGATATAAGAAAATTTTAAGCACCATTTACTCTCCTAAATATTATTATGAGCGTGTAATGCGTTTCATGAAAGATTTTGAACCGAAGAAGAAAAAAGTATTTCATCTTAATCCTAATTACGTGCTGGCATTGTTTAAATCTATAATAAAATTAGGTGTAATCGGCGAAGAAAGGATTTATTATTGGAAGTTATTTATCTGGTCGCTATTCCGAAAGCCGCAGCTTTTTTCATTAGCGATACTTTTTACTATTTACGGCTTCCATTTCAGGAAAATAGCCAATAGTTCGTAATAAGGATTTTAAAACTAAGATGCAAAAGAAAATAACCATTTACGGTTTAATCACCGTTGCTTCATTTATTATTATTTATTTCTTATTTATTAGGAGTGATAACCCCACAGTTAAGTTTACATTCGCTCAAATTAAAAGAGGGAATATTATTAATATGATATCAAGCACGGGGACTATGGAAGCCGTTTCCACGGTTGATATCGGTACACAAGTCTCAGGTAAGATTGCAAAGATATTTGTAGATTATAATTCCCATGTTAGAAAGGGGCAGCTATTAGCCATTATTGATACAACCGCTTTATCCCAGCAAGTTCACAATGCCAGAGCATCTCTTCTAAAAGCCGAATCTCAATTTATACTTGCCAAAGCTCAATATGCACAGAATGTGACATTAAATCAAAAAGGGTTTTTGTCCGATTTGGATTGTATTACCTCAAAATCAACATTGGTTTCAGATTCCGCAGATGTAGAATTATCTAAAGGCAACTTATTGCAAACAAAGACAAACCTCGGTTATGCATATATCTATTCTCCGATAAAAGGAATTATAATAAATAAAAACGTGTTGGAAGGAAATACCGTAGCAGCCAGTTTGCAGGCGCCTGTGCTGTTCTCGATCGCCGAAGACCTTTCTAAAATGGAGATTTTAGCTTCTGTTGATGAGAGTGATATCGGAGAAATAAAAGTAGGGCAAACTACCGATTTTACTGTTCAAGCTTACCCCGACAAAAAATTTATGGGTAAGGTTGTACAGATAAGATTGAACTCCCAAGTTATTTCAAACGTAGTTGAATATACTGTAGTGATTAATGCCGACAATAAAAACAATCTGCTTTTACCCGGTATGACCGCTACTGTTGATTTTTATATAGCTCAAAAGGATAGTGTTCTTATAATTCCGAACGAAGCGCTCGGTTTCCTGCCGGATCAACAAACGCTTGTGAAATATAATGTATCCTTGCAAAAAAATAACGGAATTTCTCCGGGCGTTGCCAACCTTAATCTTCAAAATAAAGAAGGAAGCTCTTTCCGGCAAGATTCAACAAAACGGCAAGACAAAATTTCGAATATCGGGAAAGTTTGGTCGCTTGATGAGAAAGGAAATCTTAAACAAAATTTTCTAGTTCTTGGCATAACTGACGGAAAGAATACCGAAATAGTTAAAAGCAAGGATTTAAAAGAAGGAATGAATGTTATTATAGGTACAGCATCCGCTGCAAATGGAAACAAAGTTAATTCGAACGCAGCCGGCAGGGGTATGCCAAGAGGGATTGGAAGAGGCTTATAATAATGGTTAGGACAATAATAAAAACCGTTGATCTGACAAAAACATACAAAGTCGGTGATGTGGAAGTACATGCATTAAATGCTGTAAATATTTCCATTGAGGAAGGTGATTTCGTTGCTATTATGGGGGCTTCCGGCTCGGGCAAATCAACATTAATGAACATCCTCGGATGCCTTGACAGTCCCACTTCCGGCGGGTACTATCTTGATGGTGTTGACACAAACAAGCTTTCAAAAAACGAGTACTCGGCAATTCGAAATCAAAAGATCGGGTTTGTCTTCCAGGGATTTAATTTGCTGCACCGGACTACTGCATTAGAAAACGTAGAGCTTCCTTTAATGTACGACAGAAGCAACAGGATAAAAGATCCAACCAGGAAATCAATCGAATCTCTTGAACGTGTGGGATTAAGAGATAGAATGTATCATGAGCCTAACCAGATGTCCGGCGGTCAGCAGCAAAGAGTTGCAATAGCAAGAGCTCTTGTAAACGAACCAGCTTTAATCTTGGCAGATGAACCGACAGGGAACCTTGACAGCAAAACGTCAGTCGAAGTGTTTGAGTTATTCCAGGAATTAAATAATGAAGGAATTACGGTTGTTTTGGTAACACATGAAAGAGACTTTGCATATTTTGCTCAACGAATCATTGAACTGAAAGACGGAGCTATTATCCGCGACTACCGGATTGAGGCAAGTCTAAACGCAAAAGAAGAACTTGAGAAATTAAAAAATACCGAGCTAAGCAAAGTATAGGAATTTAGAAGGACTGATCATGAAAATTAAAAAAATTTTGAAGGCGGCAATTAAGAGTATCTTAAAATCCCGCATGAGAAGTCTTCTAACTGCACTTGGAATTATTATAGGCGTTGCTGCGGTAGTTGTAATGGTGGCAATAGGAGACGGCGCACAGCAGCAAGTTGAACAGCAAATTGCAGCTCTCGGAACCAATATGATAATTATTTTCCCAGGCTCAAGCAGTTCCGGAGGAATAAATAGAGGCGCAGGCAGTATAAACAGGTTTACGATGGATGACGTTCAAAAAATAAAAGATGGCGCTTCTCTTATTCAATACGTTTCCCCTGTTATCAGATCAAGCGCGCAAATAATCGGAGGTGCCGGCAACTGGAGTACTCAAGTGCTCGGAGTCGCAACAAACTATTTAAATATCCGGGACTGGCCTTTATCATCCGGCTCATTTTTTACCGATAGAAATGTTCTTTCAAGAGCTAAGGTTGCTGTCCTAGGACAGACGATAGTAAACAATTTATTTCCAAATCAGGATCCAGTCGGACAGCAGATAAGAATTCGAAATGTACCTTTTAGAGTTATCGGAGTATTGGCTCCCAAAGGTCAAAGCGCAATGGGAAGCGATAACGATGATGTTATTTTGGCACCTTCCACAACCGTACTCGACAGGCTGGTTGGCGGCAGGTACATTAATTACATTCAGGCAAGCGCTGTTTCAGTTGATCAAATAAACCAAGCTCAAGCGCAATTAACTACAATTATGCGCCAAGCTCACCATATAAAAGCCGGAGACGACAACGACTTCACGGTTAGAAATCAAGCCGATATTACCGCGGCTGCTACCGCAACATCTGCTGTGCTTACAATTCTATTAGGTTCGGTAGCAGGCGTTTCTTTAATTGTCGGCGGCATCGGTATTATGAATATTATGCTCGTATCCGTTACGGAAAGGACAAGAGAGATCGGGATTCGTTTATCTATAGGCGCAAGAACTTCGGATATACTTGTACAATTTTTAATCGAAGCATTGGTTTTAAGTTTAGCGGGCGGTTTGATAGGCATTCTTCTATCATTCGGCATTACTTACATTCTTAACGCTTATACAAGCCAGGCTGCATATATAAAACCTGAAATTGTTTTGCTCGCGTTCAGCTTTGCCGGTATAATAGGAGTCTTTTTCGGATTTTATCCGGCGCGAAAAGCGGCAAATTTAAATCCCATAGATGCTCTTAGGTATGAATGACGGATAAATTAAATTGTTAAAATTATTGTAAAGGAATTCAAAGCGTATAACTTTTCTACTATATATGAATTCTCAATAACCTAATTCAATTTACAATATAATATTTAACGGAGTATGTTATGATTTTAAAACTATCGGACAAAAGCAATTATTTAACGTGACTGCTGTTTTTAACCGGTAAAAACATAAATATAGCATTATTAGAAGAAAAGATAATACACTTCATAGCAGGTGAATTAGGTTTTAATCATAATTTTATTGATGAATCTATTCTTAAGATTAAGGTTCGTAAACATATAATTGAAGAACTGCCCGTATTTTCATGTCGCGAAATTGCCGAAGCATTCATTAAAGATGCAATCAGATTTGCCTTTGTAGACAATACTCTGCATCTGAATGAATTTCAGTGGATATCAGCGATTGTACTGAGGAATAAATTATCAGGTCAATGGGTTATTTCAGAAATTAAATATTTTCTTAATAATAATTATTATTACCAATACGATTCATTTGAAATCCAAAAGCATGTTTAACAGGAATAATTGTCAGGAAAGGTCAGGTTTTCTATTGAATATTATGGTTTAACCTCACCGAAGTTAGTAAATAAATGCCCGCTTCACACCCCTGAAGTAATTCCCTTTTCATCCCTTTGGACGATTTAATTACCAAACAATTTTTGTAGTTTATTGTTGAGATTTAACTCTAGTCACTTGGGCTATGTTATATAATATTTCGTATAATCAATTAGTAACGCAGCACATTCGGCTTTCTGTTTCCCCTCTATGGAAAGATTATGAAGATGACCAGCCCTAAAATAAACGGATCTTTGTTCCGACTAAAAGTTCAGCTTAAAGAGGACTTTCTAACTAAAAAATTTGCAGCCGGAGAACCGCCGTTACGATCGGAGTTATTCAGCGCAGATCAGATGGAGCAGCACGGCAAGACTCTTGCGGGTTTGCATACTTTAGGCTCTCAACACAATCCTGATCAATACCTATTGACCAGATTATCTGAGAACGAATTATTTTTATTTGAAGTCCACAATTTGCTGACCAAGACAGTGAAGGCAAAACATCAGATTACGCCCGCCGGTGAATGGCTGCTTGATAACTTTTATTTGATCGAAGAACAGATACGCACAGGCAAAAGGCATTTACCCAAGGGCTACAGCCGGGAACTGCCCCGCCTACTGAACGGTCCGTCCAAAGGCCTTCCGCGTGTTTATGATATAGCTAAGGAAACTATTGCGCACGGCGACGGCCGTGTTGATCCGGAAAATCTTAGCCGGTTTGTTGCTTCCTATCAGACTGTCACAAACTTAAAATTAGGAGAGTTATGGGCAATACCTACTATGCTGCGGTTGGCGTTAATTGAGAATCTCCGACGCGTTGCCGTAAGAGTTGCTGCCGGAAGATTTGATAGGGATTTGGCAGATTTATGGGCGGATAAGATGTTAGAGGTTGCTGAAAAAGATCCCAAGAGCTTAATCCTGATAATCGCAGATATGGCTCGAACAGGTCCGCCTATGAGTACGCCCTTTGTCTCGGAATTCTCTCGCAGACTGCAGGGCTTAAGCCATTCCCTTGTATCGCCTTTAAATTGGATTGAGCAGCAGCTTTCCGAATCGGGTTTAACAATTGAAAAATTAGTACAATTGGGCAACCAGCAGCAGGCTGCAGACCAGGTTTCGATCAGCAATAGTATAGGCAGCCTAAGGTTCCTGGAGTCGACCGACTGGCGCCGGTTTGTCGAGAACATGAGCGTTGTTGAAGGGATATTGAGTAAAGACCCTTGCGGAGTTTACGGCAAAATGGATTTTACTACCCGCGATCGATACCGTCATGCGGTGGAAAAGATTGCTAAGAACAGTCCGCTGTCCGAAGAACAAGTCGCACAACATGCTATAAGCCTGGCTGAAGAAAGCGCTGTTGACAAGGGAAGCGAAGACAGAACGGCACATGTCGGATACTTCCTGATCGATAAGGGTCATAAACAACTAGAGAATCTGGCTAAGGTGCGGTTTTCTGCATCCTCGGCTCTAAGAAAATTGGGCTGCCGTATTCCTTTACAGATTTATACCGGCTCAATAATGCTAATGACGTTGATCTTTTCTTCGGGCCTGTTCGTGAAAGTCTATAACCTGGGATTACACGGTTGGTGGCTTAGCCTTATGGGCATACTCTTTTTATTGTGTACAAGCCATCTGGCAGTGGCATTGACGAATTGGCTGTCTGCACTTTTGGCATTGCCCAACCCTTTGCCTAAAATGGATTTCTCCGAAGGTATTCCACCGGAATACAGTACGCTTGTTGTCATTCCGGCAATGTTAATGAATACTCAAAACATTAAGGAACTGGCTGACTCCCTGGAAGTTCGGTTTCTGGCAAACCGTGACGACAATCTGCATTTTAGTCTGTTGACCGACTTTCAAGATTCCGCAAAGGAAACACTTCCGGAGGATGACTTGCTTTTACTTCTGGCGCGCAAGAAAATAGAAGAGCTAAATGAAAAATACAAAGGATTGCATGACGATACTTTCTTCCTTTTTCACCGGCCTCGGCAATGGAATCCTGAAGAGCGGTTATGGATGGGTTACGAACGCAAACGAGGGAAACTTGAAGAATTGAATTCTATGCTTCGCGGCGGTTCGAAAAACCGTTTCTCGCTTATAATCGGAAAGACTGAAATTTTATCGACTGTGAAATATGTAATTACTCTCGACACAGATACGCAATTACCGCGCGACTCGGCAAGACAGTTAGTCGGCGCTATGGCTCACCCCCTTAACCGACCTCGTTATGATGAAAGCAGACAACGTATATGCGAGGGATACGCTATTATGCAGCCGCGCGTTGCAGTTAGCCTTCCTGGAACGAACCGTTCGCGTTATGCTCGGCTATACGGAAGCCAGCCCGGTATCGATCCGTATACACGCACCGTCTCCGATGTATACCAGGATGTGTTCGGTGAAGGATCATTCATCGGTAAAGGTATCTATGATGTTGATGTGTTTGAGCGGGTCCTCAGAGAACGCTTTCCCGAAAATAAAATTCTCAGTCACGATCTTATCGAAGGATGTTACGCGCGCTCGGCGCTCTTAAGTGATGTACAATTATATGAAGAATATCCCGCCCGTTATAATTCGGACGTAAACCGCAGGCATCGCTGGATTCGCGGTGACTGGCAGTTAGTTCGCTGGCTGCTTCCAGTCATTCCCGGTCTCAACGGCGGTTTAAAAAAGAATCCTTTATCGAATCTGTCCCGATGGAAGATCTTCGATAACCTTAGACGCAGCGTAATACCATTTGCACTGACACTTTTATTTATGTTCGGCTGGACTATTTTATCACAGGCATGGTTCTGGACCTTGTCTGCGATCGGAATTATTCTAATACCTTCTATTTTCATTTCCGTCCTAGATTTTCTAAAGAAACCGGCTGAGATGCTTATGCGTCAGCATTTCGCAGCTACACTAAGGTCGGCAGGTATGAATTTCGCTCAAGCAGCGTTTACGCTGATTACTCTCCCTTATGAGGCGTTTTTCAGTATGGACGCTATTATCCGTACCGCCTGGCGGATGCTTATTTCCCACAAAAAACTTCTCGAGTGGAATCCATCCAATGTTAGAGGGCGTAAAAACCGCATCAACCTCTTCGGCTCTTACAGAACGATGTGGATATCTCCCGTCTTTGCTATTTTTTCTATCATATATTTCGGGCTTTCAAAACAAGCTGTTCCTGTCATTGCCTTACCGATACTAATTATTTGGGCTGCATCACCGGCTATTACATGGTGGATAAGTTTGCCTCTCTCACAACGTGAAGCAAAATTATCAGCTAATCAGAAATTATTTTTACGGAACCTTTCAAGGAAAACATGGTCGTTCTTCGAGACATTTGTCGGGCCGGAAGATAACTGGCTGCCGCCGGATAACTATCAAGAAAATTCCGTTGCCGCAGTCGCGCATCGCACTTCTCCTACTAATATGGGGCTTGCGCTCCTTGCTAATTTATCTGCGTACGACTTCGGCTATATTACTGCCGGCCGGCTCATCGAACGTACCTCGAACGCATTCCGAACAATGGAAAAACTGGAACGGTACCGGGGGCATTTCTTAAACTGGTACGACACACAATCTTTACAGCCTCTGCGGCCTCGTTATATTTCTTCGGTTGACAGCGGGAACCTTGCGGGCCATCTGCTCACACTACGCCAGGGTATTCTTGCTCTTCCCGATCATAATATTGTGGAACCGCAATTATTTGAAGGTATAAGTGACACTCTAAAAATTCTTATGGAACTTGATAAGGAGAATGATCGAGCTCAATTCGTTCAGCTTCAAAAAGATTTGGAGTTAAACCTAAACTCTCCCCCGGTTACACTTTCGGCGGTATGGCAAAGTCTTAAACTTCTAACGGCATCTGTAGAGAAATTAGAAAAACAATTTATTTCAAGCGCTGAAAATCAAACTGCATGGTGGATTAACGCGCTAGCCAAACAATGCCGGAATGCTCTTGATGAACTGACGTTTCTTGTTCCATGGATTGTACATCCGGCGGATCCAGACATAAAAAACTTGTTTCCCGGTTACGATGAAATTCCTTCACTGCATGAACTGGCAAGGCTTGATAGAGAATTGCCGCCTGTCATAGGGTGGCTTTCTCATGACTTAACTGCTGAAAAGAGTGAACGGATAAATAAGTTTCGACAACAGATAACAGAAGGTGCAAAACGCGCTGATGAGAGGATTGAAGTCATCAAAGGCATTGCTATACAATCTGGCAAATTTTCCGATATGGAATATGACTTTATGTATGACAATACACGTCACTTACTTTCTGTCGGCTACAGTATCGACGAAAAACGTCGTGATCCAAGTTACTATGATCTTCTGGCTTCGGAAGCAAGATTGAGCACATTCGTTGCTATTGCTCAAGGGCAATTGCCCCAAGAAAGCTGGTTTGCTTTAGGGCGATTATTAACTACAGTCGGTGGTGAGCCTATTCTCCTTTCATGGAGTGGTTCAATGTTTGAGTACCTGATGCCGCTGCTGGTGATGCCGACATTCGAAAACACACTGCTTGATCAGACATATAAAGCGGCTGTGGAAAGACAAATTGAATATGGAAAACAGTGCGGCGTACCGTGGGGTATTTCCGAATCATGTTTTAATACGGTCGATGTCAATCTCAATTACCAGTACCGTGCATTCGGAGTACCCGGATTGGGGCTTAAACGCGGACTGGCGGAAGATCTGGTTATTGCGCCTTACGCATCGGCTCTCGCGCTAATGATAGAACCCGAAGAGGCATGCGTTAACCTTCAGAAGCTTGCCTCTAACGGATTAGTAGGAAAGTTCGGTTTCTATGAAGCAGTAGACTATACGTCTTCCCGACTCCCCCGTGATCAGCCGAGTTTTGTGGTCAAATCTTTCATGGCACATCATCAAGGCATGAGTCTGCTTTCGCTTGCTTATCTTTTATTGGATCGCCCTATGCAGAAGCGATTTGAATCGGATCCGTTGATCGAAGCTACAATGCTGCTGCTTCACGAGAGAATTCCGAGAACCATGTCGCTTTACTTGCATACTTCCGGACTTTCTGATACTCATGCAAATACCGGAATTACAGAAATGCCGGTGCGCATATTAAAAAATCCTAGTACCGCGGTTCCGGAGGTTCAGCTGCTGTCGAACGGCAGGTACAGCGTAATGATAACAAATGCAGGCGGCGGCTATAGCAGATGGAAAGATATTGCCGTTACCCGCTGGCGGGAAGATAGTACTTGCGACAACTGGGGTACGTTTTGTTTTATCCGCGATCCAGACAACGGAGAGTTTTGGTCAACTGCATTTCAACCGTCACTAAAGCAATCGAAGAATTATGAAGTTATTTTCTCGGAAGGACATGCTGAATTTCGACGGAGCGATCAGAACTTCGATATGCATACAGAGATTGTAGTTTCACCCGAAGATGACATTGAACTGCGGCGGGTTCATCTTACTAACCGTTTGCGTACACGAAGAGTAATAGACATTACCAGCTATGCGGAAGTTGTACTTGCTTCATCAGCATCCGACGCACTGCATCCTGCGTTCAGTAATCTTTTCGTTGAATCCGAGATTAAACGTGAGCGACATGCAATTTTGTGCACTCGCAGACCACGCTCCCCCGAAGATCAAACATTATGGATGTTTCATATGATGTCTGTACGCGGTGCAAAAGTAGAAGAAGTGTCGTACGAAACCGACAGAATGCAATTCATCGGACGTGGAAATACAATTAATGATCCTCAAGCAATGAAAGAGCCGGCTGTGCTTTCAAACAGTCAGGGTCCGGTGCTGGATCCGATTGTTGCAATCCGGTATCATATAATACTTGAGCCCGAAGAAACTGCTACAATTGATATGATTTTTGGTCTCGGCGAAACCAGGGATAAAGCTTTAAGCCTTATAGATAAGTATCAGGACCGGCGTCTCGCCAATCGCGTCTTCGAGTTAGCATACACTCACAGTCAGGTAGTGCTGCGGCAAATAAATGCCGCGGAAACCGACGCACTGCTTTACGCACGCCTCGCAAACTCAATCATCTACGTTGATTCCTTCCTGCGTGCGGACTCCAGCATTATTATCCAAAATAGAAGAGGTCAATCCGGGTTATGGGGATATTCTATATCCGGTGATTTGCCTATCGTACTTCTGCAAATAGAAGACCCGGCTAATATTGGTCTTGTAGAGCAAATAGTGCAGGCCCATGCGTACTGGCGCTTAAAAGGACTTGCGGTTGATCTTGTAATTTGGAACGAAGACCATGCCGGTTACCGTCAGCAGCTTCAGGAACAAATAATGCGATTGATTGCCGCCGGCATAGAAGCCAATATAATTGACCGGCCCGGCGGAATATTCGTTAGGCAGGCCGATCAGATTTCAAATGAAGACCGCATTCTTATTCAGACCGTCGCCCGCATTATCATTTCGGATAGACAGGGAACTCTTGAGTCGCAAATAAATCATCGCAGTATAACTGAAGTACACGTGCCGCTTTTAAAACCGGTTCGAATCTTCAATAAAAACCACCGGGATGTTCCTATGTCGGCCCGCGCCGATTTGATATTCTATAACGGGTACGGTGGATTCACACAAGACGGACGCGAATATATAATAACTACTTCAGAAAAACAGGTAACACCAGCGCCGTGGGTAAATGTAATAGCAAATCCCGGCTTCGGGACGATAATCTCCGAAAGCGGACCGGTTTATACGTGGAACGAAAACGCACATGAGTACAGGCTGACACCCTGGAATAATGATCCTGTGAGCGATTCGAACGGAGAAGCTTTTTATATTCGTGATGAAGAGACCGGACATTTCTGGTCGCCTTCTCCGCTGCCGAGCCGCGGTGCCGGGATTTATGTTAGCCGCCACGGTTTCGGTTACAGCGTTTTTGAACATACCGAAGACGGCATCCGCTCCGAGCTATGGATTTATGTTGCACTTAACGCATCAATAAAATTTTCAGTGTTGAAAGTACGTAACCTGTCGGGCAGACATAGAAAACTAACAGCTACAGGTTATGTAGAACTTGTATTGGGCGATCTGCCCCCGAAATCGGTTATGCATGTAATTACGGAAATTGATCCGATCAACGGAGCGATTTATGCGCGGAATTCGTATAACTCTGAGTTCTCAGAAATAATAGCATTCTTTCAAACAGACTCCGCTGAAAGTACATTTAGCTGCAGCCGGGCAGAATTCTTAGGCCGTAACGGCAGTATCCAGAAACCGGCTGCTATGACCAGTATGCATCTTTCAGGTAAGATTGGGGCCGCTTTAGATCCATGCGCCGCGATAATGGTACCTTTCGACCTGGACGACGGACAAGAGCGTGAGATAATTTTTAAACTCGGCGCCGGCAATAATTATGAAGAAGCCGGAAAGCTGCTGTGGCGTTTCCAGGGAGCAATTGCAGCGCGAAGCGCATTAGAAGAGGTATGGCAATATTGGAAGCACGCCTTGGGCGTCGTACAGGTTGATACGCCTGATACTTCCTTAAATATACTAACAAACGGTTGGCTTTTATACCAGACCTTAGCATGCCGCATTTGGGCACGCAGCGGATATTATCAATCCGGTGGAGCATTTGGTTTCCGGGATCAGCTGCAGGATGTTATGTCGCTCGTTCATTCCGAGCCCGGACTTTTACGTAAGCACCTGCTTCTCTCGGCGAGCCGTCAATTTAAAGAAGGCGACGTACAGCATTGGTGGCATCCGCCGTCAGGACGGGGCGTCAGAACTCGTTGTTCGGATGATTACCTGTGGCTGCCTTTAGCTGTGTGCCGTTATGTAATTAGCTCCGGCGACACCGGTGTACTTAATGAAAAAATAAATTTTCTGGAAGGCCGCGAGGTAAATACGGAGGATGACTCGTATTACGATCTTCCGAACAGGTCTGAAGAAACCGGCAGTTTATACCAGCATTGTGTGCGGGCCATAATAAAAGGTTTAAGGCTTGGCGTTCATGGTTTACCGCTAATGGGTACCGGTGACTGGAACGACGGCATGAATAAGGTCGGTAGTCAAGGAAAAGGCGAAAGTGTCTGGCTGGGATTCTTTCTTTATGAAGTGCTGATGAAGTTCTCAAAGATTGCCGGTATGCAAGGCGACTTTGCATTCGCTGAACGCTGCAAAATTGAAGCCTCCGCGCTGCGAGAAAATATAGAACGGAACGGATGGGATGGTAAATGGTACCGCCGCGCTTACTTCGACGACGGTACACCGCTCGGGTCGGAGAATAATCCGGAATGCAAGATTGATTCTATTGTACAAAGCTGGTCCGTATTTTCCGGTGCCGGGGATTTAGAACGATTACACATGGCTATGAATGAACTGGATAAACGTCTTGTTAGAAGGGATCATTTATTAATTCAACTTTTGGATCCGCCGTTTGATAAATCGGATTTGAATCCCGGTTATATTAAGGGCTACGTTCCAGGAGTAAGAGAGAACGGCGGACAGTATACGCATGCCGCTATATGGGCCGCTATGGCGTTTGCCGCTTTAGGCGACAGTACAAATGCGTGGGAACTGCTCCGAATCATCAATCCGGTGAACCATTCAAAAACTCATGAAGCAATTACAAAATATAAAGTGGAACCTTACGTAATAGCCGCCGATGTTTATTCTCTGTCGCCGCACACCGGAAGAGGCGGATGGACGTGGTATACCGGTTCCGCCGGATGGATGTATAGGCTAATTGTCGAATCTCTTCTCGGGCTTAGGCTTGAAGATGACAAACTTTTTATTGAACCGTGCTTGCCTGCTGATTGGGAAACTTACAAAGTGTCCTACAGGTTCCGGGAAACTTTTTACCATATCACCATACATCAAACGCATGACGGTAATTTCGGTACAGGTATAACCGTAAACGGTGTTAAGAATGACAATAAATTTATTTCTCTTGTTAATGATCACCGGGAACATTCGGTAGAAGTAAGAATACTCCGTCTCGATTAAACTATATAAATATCTCTTAGTTCTCGAAGATCGTTGATTGATTGATAAACATATGCTTGCACCATTTCATCCAAAGGACGTAATCCCTTTTTCATCCCTTTGCTCGATTGACAATGGATTACAATTAGTAGCATCTTTAATATATAAGTTTTCATGTATTTTCATTAAACATAGAGTTTATTATGCTATTTATTTTATTTCTATTAATTACCGTAATTTCAATTTTTGTATGGGTGGGAGCAAAAAATAAAAAGTCAAAGAATAATTCTGCATTTCGTTCTGCCGGGCCAATTAGCATTTTAGTTGCTTGCGTTTTTGGAATTCTTGCGCTGCTTCAGTTCTTTACGCAAATTCCCGCAGGACATGTAGGTGTGGTAGATTTTTTCGGTATTGTATCTGAAAAACCCCTCCCCGCCGGAATCAATCTAGTTAATCCGCTTGCCAATGTAATTAAATTTTCCATCCAGACTAAAGAACATAAGGAAACCATGCAGGTACTCTCACGCGAGGGACTTACAATCGGGCTGGAAGTGAGTGCGCTATACAGGCTTAATCCCGATTCCGCCGCCAGAGTTTATAAAACGGTTGCAGGCGGTGATTATGAAACCATTATTCTTATTCCCCAATTCCGTTCCATCAGCCGCGCAGTAACGGCAAGCTTTCAGGCTAGCGCGCTTTATTCAACCGAAAGGGAAAGACTCGGAACCTCTATTCAGGAAGAACTGGCAAGGACGGTTGCTCCCAGGGGTGTAACTATTGAGAACACTCCGATACGTAATGTTGCTCTGCCTGTACAACTTACGGAAGCAATAGAACAAAAACAGCGTGCCGATCAGGAAAGCCAGAGAATGGAATTCATACTGACTAAAGAAAAACAGGAAGCCGACAGGAAACGGATTGAAGCTAAAGGCATAGCCGACTTTCAGACGATTGTTGCAGCCGGCATCAGCGAACAATTGCTTCGCTGGAAAGGGATTGAAGCAACCTTGAAAATAGCCGAATCGAATAATACAAAAGTTATTATTATAGGAAGCGGAAAAGATGGGCTGCCTATTATTCTGGATTCAAAGTGAGATATTTCTACCATAGCAGATTTTAATAAATATTAATTCGCTGAAGTTATGCAACTGTCATGCTGAACCATGTCATCCCGGGCTTGACCCGGGATCTGCAATTGATTCAGCATCTGAAAATAACTTAAATATGCAGATTCCGAATCCCGCCAAAGGACGGACAAGCAAGTTCGGAATGACTATATCTGATTTTTTCTTATTTTGCATAACTTCAGTTAATTCAGTTAGAAATATTCGATTGTTGTTATAACTATTGACCGTATACCTCGTAATTAAATTTTTACTATCAAAATCTTTTAAAAGATATCGTTAAAATAGATCCATCCATTAATGATTATAAAATTATTATTGGGATTAACTATTCGCTAATTCAAAAGATGTAATCCATTTTTCATCCCTTTGCTCGATTGAATTACCGGGTATAACTGTTTAGCTTAAGAACGTAAAGCTAATATAAATCTTTTAGATTATAAGTTAGGAGCGTAAGGTTATGATTACTAGAACTAGCAGACCCCTTATCCTCGCATTTATAATTGTTGTAATAGTTTTCCTCCTTTTTTTAGGCGGTGCAATTACTGCGACTTTGAATGATGCCGGGATAAATGGGAATGGAATGATGAACAACATAAGCTGGATGCTGGTACCCGCCATGCTGGCGATGTTGCTAAGCGTTTTGCTTGGATGGACAATATTTTGGAAAAAGAGTGATTAAATAGTCAAAATTCTCATTAAGGAAAAGATATAACATGAGTCAGGTCCAGAAAATTATCATGGCCGCAAAATTAGCCTGCTTAATGATTCTAATAGAAAGCTGTTCATCGTCCACAATTTTTAGTGGTTGAAATTTCCCCTCATATTATGAAATTCATTTTAACAAGATACTGGTAATCGCTCTAAAGAAAAATCCCATAAAACGTGACATCTGGAAAAACTCTTTTGATGGTGAACTTTCATGACACGATGTCGAGGTAACATCATCTTACCGTTTATTCCCTCGTTTTTAAACAAATGATGGCAACTTCACTTCCAAAAGACTTAGTCCCTTTTTCATCCTTTAGAACGATTGAATTAAGAATGCTCTCTTTATAAATTAAAAAGTGGAAGAAGGTTCTTCTATAACATGTGAGTTACCAGGCGCAAGCATAAAAAATTTGATCTTTAAGTTCAATTGTAAAAGCCGAAAATAAAATGCAAGTAGGATTTCTATCAAAAATTAGAAATTGCATAAGCAATATTTAAGCAGGCTAAACTAATGCATAAAACAAACAAAAGATTCCTTGTCTTTGCGTTCATGGTTATAGTAGTGCTCTGTTTATACTTCTGCAGCGGCGAAATAATGAACAGCAGTATGAATGTAAAGATGAATGAAAACGTCTGGCTTGGCGTCAATAGCTGGTGGTGGTTCTCCACTTTAGATATAATCTTTTTTGGTGCTGCTATATACTGGCTGCTTTATAGAAATAAAAAATTGACCAAATAAAGGTTTAAAATAATAGTCATAAGGAAGGATAATGAAAGTAAACCCTCATGCCGGAAAACCAGCCGAACCAGAGATGCTGGTTAACGTGCCCAAACTTGTTACCGCCTATTATACAGAAGTACCTGATCCTTCGCTACCGGCTCAGCGCGTCATGTTCGGAACTTCAGGCCATCGCGGCTCGGCCTTCGATAGGGCATTTAACGAACGGCATATTCTCGCCATCACTCAAGCCATTTG
>CAZCFZ010000081.1:0-17214 GCA_964498065.1 uncultured Ignavibacteriaceae bacterium | reverse complement strand
CAGATGACCATGCTGTTTGCAGCAATGCTAATCATCATCGGTGTATCGACAATAATAAATATGCCGCGTTCGGAAGATCCGGAAGTAAGCGAGCCGAGTTTTCAAATAGTAGTTGTTTATCCCGGTACAAGCCCGAAAGATTTGGAAGAGCTTGTTGTTAAACCTGTTGAACAGAGAATGTCTTCGCTGGAAAATATAAAGCATATTCATTCCAGTATCAGTGACGGATTGGCGGTAATATGGGTGGAATATCAACACGGAGTTGACATCAATGAAAAATATCAGGAAGTAATAAGGGAAGTAAACAACATGCGCAGCGAACTTCCCAGGGATATTTACAGCATTGATGTTTTAAAGTGGCTTCCTTCTAATGTGAATATTATCCAAGCTGCATTGATTTCCGAAAATGCACCGTATAACGAGTTAAAAAAATATTCTAAGAATTTTAAAGATGCGCTTGAGAAATTACCGATGCTGAAAAATGTTAAGATTGACGGTTTGCCGGATAAAGTTGTAAGAGTCGAACTAAAGCTCGATAAGATGAGTCAAATGCACATTCCGTTAAATGCAGTGCTTGGCAGTATTCAAAGTGAATCTGAAAACATACCCGGCGGAAGTGTAGATGCCGGAACGCAGTCGTTTAATATTCAGACAAGCGGCAGCTATAAAAATGTTGATGAAGTTAAAAACACTATTGTATATTCGGCAAACGGGAAAAACGTTTTATTAAAAGATATTGCCAATGTTTCTTTTGATTTTCAAAAGCCGGTATATTTAACCCGATTAAATTCTCACAGGTGCGTCTTTGTTGTGGCTGCATTAAAGCCGAATGAAAATATTACGGCAGCACAAAAAATATATAAACCGGCAATTGAAAAATTCAAATCAACTTTACCTCCGAATATAGATTTAGTTCAGAATTTTGATCAAGCTGTAAATGTTGATAACAGGCTTAATGAACTGGGAGAAGATTTTTTAATTGCAATTTTGCTGGTTTCAATAACGCTCCTTCCGCTAGGATATCGTTCAGCAATTATTGTAATGATTTCGATTCCGCTTTCACTTTCAATAGGAGTAACATTAATTAATCTTTTAGGATTCAACCTGAATCAATTGAGTATTGTCGGATTTGTTGTCGCTCTTGGACTTCTTGTTGATGATTCAATTGTTGTAGTGGAAAATATTGAGAGGTGGCTTAGAGAAGGACATTCCAGGATGGATGCGGTTTTAAAAGGCGTAAAACAAATTGCACTTGCGGTTGTAGGCTGCACAATGACTTTGATAGTTGCATTTTTGCCGCTGGTATTTTTACCAGGAGGCTCCGGAGATTTTATTAGAAGTCTGCCGGCAGCGGTAATTACTAGTGTACTTGCCTCTATGGCTGTTGCACTTACGATTATTCCTTTTCTTTCAAGCAGGTTGTTAAAAGAACACAAGGCGCCGACCGAAGGAAATATATTTTTAAGAATACTTAAGAAAGTCATCTCGAAAAGTTATTCGGTTATTTTAGATAAAGCGCTTAACAAACCCTTTATAACTTTAGTTTTAGCTAGTGCAATTTTTATAGGAGCAATATCATTAATCCCCGTCATTGGCTTCAGCCTTTTTCCTGCGTCGGAAAAGCCCCAGTTTTTAATTGAAATAAATACGCCGTCACAGTCAAATCTTGATTATACAAATTATATTACAAAACAAATTGAGAGGCAGTTAAAGAAATATCCCGAGATAAAATATTATTCTACAAATGTCGGCAAAGGAAATCCTTCAATTTATTATAATGTTCTTCAGCGGCACGAACAGGCTAACTTTGCGCAGATATTTGTCCAGCTAAAGCAAGGTACGTCCCGTTCTAAAAAAATGGATTTAATTGAAGAGCTAAGGAAAAAATGGACTCCATATACGGGTGCAAAAATAGAAGTGAAAAACTTTGAACAGGGGCCGCCTGTTGTTGCACCGGTTGAGGTACGGTTATATGGTGATAACCTGGATACATTAAGAGCCCATTCATTAAGAGTCGAGGATCTTATTCAGAATACGGACGGCACTATTTATATAAACAATCCTTTAAAAAATTTGAAATCCGATTTAGAGGTAGATATAAACAAAGAAAAGGCAGGAATGCTCGGTGTTCCAACGGCCGATATTGATAAAGATGTTCGTTTAGCCGTAGCGGGCCTTGATGTCGGCAAGATGACCGATGATGAAGGAGACAGCTACGATATTTTGGTAACAAAAGAAAAGAGCGATCTTCAATCAATGGATGCATTTAAGAATCTTTATGTAAATAATTATAAGGGAACTGCAATTCCCTTAAACCAGATTTCAACATTAAAATTTGTTACAACACCTGCAGTAATAAACCACCGGGATAAAATTAGAACCGTATCGGTAAGCTCATTTGTTAAAGAAGGATACTTAAATGATAACGTTATACAAGTTGTAAAGAAGAAAATGGAAGAGATAAAACTTCCGCGGGGCTATTCTTTTGAAATGGGAGGTGAAATAGAACAACGGGAAGAATCCTTTGGCGGAATATCTAATGTAATATTTATTACGATATTTTTATTCATAGCGGTTTTGCTTTTTGAATTTAAAACCTACAAAAGTATATTAATAGTACTATCCGTTATTCCCCTGGGCATAGTTGGAGCTGCACTTGCTCTTTTATTTACCGGCAATTCACTCTCTTTTGTAGCAACCATCGGTCTTATAGCATTAGCCGGAATCGAAGTGAAGAATACGATTCTTCTCGTTGATTTTACTAATCAATTAAGAAAGGAAGGAAAAACGCTTGATGAGGCAATTAGAGAAGCAGGGGAATTAAGATTTCTGCCTATAATTCTTACATCGCTCACTGCAATAGGAGGCATGATGCCGATAGCACTTTCCGATAATCCATTAATTTCTCCTTTGGCTATAGTTATTATCGGAGGATTGATTAGTTCAACTTTATTATCCAGACTAGTTACGCCGGTTGTGTATAAACTGCTTCCGCCGAAAATATAAAAAAAAGAGTTGTTATTTATTTAATAATGCAGAAATACTATTTTATAATAAAATACTAGTCCTAAAAGGTAAAGCTAATTATAAATTTCTAGCCGCTTAATACACATGGGGCATAATTTGTTAAGCGCCATGAAGGATTTGCACCCGGCGACAGTTTCACTTATGATTCAAAAATTTCGAGTGTTGCTCACGATATCCTGCAAAAACAAGTGCAGATAGAATATGTACGGTTGTAAGTTCAGATTAATCTTGAATGATTTCCTCAAATGCTATATATCTGAATTAAGCCGTCGCAAAGTATCTGTGATGGTAATGAGCTTACAGTTAATACATAGTTTACCAAACCGGATTTATGGAAATATATTTTTGACAGCAATTCACTTTTTTATTCTTTATTTGCCGCCTGAAACTGCTGCACAGTTCCAAGCATATCGCATGCACACCATGCTTCTACTATTTTCCCGCCGGCAATTCGGTATATACTGATTCCGTCCTGCTTAATCTGTTTGCCGAAAGCCTTATGCGTGCCGGTAAATGTCCATCGCACTGCCACTTTATTACCTTCGGAAATTACATCCTCAGCACCCATATACAGATCAGGGAAAGGAACAAGACATTCTTCAACAGCCCACTTTTTGTAACTATCCAAATCCGTAACATGAGGACGTGCGGGATCATGGTATACAAATTCAGAAGAGTAAACTTCATCCAATACTTTTTTCAGCGTATCGGCATTCTTTTGATTCCAGGCTTTATATTCATGCATAACTATTGCTTTATTAGATGCCGAATTACCCGGATCACCTGTTACGTTAGAAGAATTGCCCCAAATAAAATCCTCCGGTTTTGATCTCATCAAAGCGGGAAGTCCTTCTTTGCTCGGCGGAATAATTCCAACCTGCTGCATAACTCCAAGTATGTCAAATTGCCACCATTCCTCGGCAATTTTATTTCCTTTAAAACGAAATATAATAATCCATGTATTAGTATAATTTATATGGTCAATCTGTTTTTCCCCGATCTTACCTATATATACACCGGCGGCGGAAAAGCGGGCCGCAATTTTATCCCCTTTTCCAATCAGGTCATTAACTTCGGCATGAAAATCCTGTATTTCATTTGGTGTCCTTTTAATCTCATCTTTGTAGCTGACCAGATCTTTTACATTTGTGAATTGAGGAATATGACTGACAAAATCTTTAGTAAAAATTTCATCTGCAATAGATAATTTACCGGTGTTCCAGAGTTTAAGCCATTCGTCTGTAATAACTTTTTTCTGTTTTGTTAGATCCGCTTTTAATTTAACGGAATTTATTGTTAAAAAAGATAAAAATAGAAATAAAAATAATTTTTTCATGATTTCGTCCCTTTTATATTTTTAATTTTATTTAAATATTCTTTGAGTAAAATTGTATAATTCATTTCACTGCGACTACCTTACAGCCATCATGATCATCTATTTTTGTTTTTTGCCTCCTGCCACTCCCGGGCTAAAACCAACCAGCCATTTGCACTTTCTGCATTTATTATGAATTTACCCTCAGGCATCAACTTTTTAAGTTGGTTGCTTCGTTCTCCTGACGCCCATTTAATCAGAGTCCCAAATGCTGAATCGCTGGTATTCTGGCTTTCGGATGTCCTTTCAAATTTCATATATCGTATCAGTCCGTCCTTAAAGACAAATATTACAGGATCATAGAATCCTTTGTTGATGCCCAGCAGTTTACTGAGATCATTTTCTTCGGTACACTTACAGATGACAGAATCTCCGATTATTTTAATGTCGCTGAAAGACAAGTGAGTATTTACAATACTGTCCCATTCAGCACCGTGACGAAGTACTTGTTTTCCGCTTCCGTTAAAAGCATCTATAATGAAAACTACATTATCGGTATAATGAGAAAGCGCACTATCGATATTATTAATGTTAAAAGCCTGCTCTATTACTTTTGCTCGATCTATATGCCTGGTTGAACATGAAAGGAAAAATATGAGCAATAAGAATGGTAGTTGAACTAAAACAAATCTTTTCAGATTAGCTTTCATTTCTACTCCTCATTTAAATAAAACTATTTTGGATGACTGTTCCTTCGACCGGTTTTAATAAATCAGATATTAAATCCGCTGCTTTCTTTGCTCCATCTGTCGGTATATCCGGATATGTAACTTTTTTACCGATTAAACTCGATATTTTAGTCACTAAAGTTTGTGGTGTTGTTTTTGTTAGATTCATTTCAACACCGACGGAACGTCTTTTCAATATCCTGGCGACATTTGCTTGCTCAAAATGTCCTTCAAGAGGAAAGAAAATGAACGGACGTTTTAATGCAGTTAACTCAATAACAGATGTCGCACCGCCTTGTACAATTGCAAGATCACACGTAGCAAAATGCTCATATAATTTTGGAACATATTCTCTTATTTCAACACCTCCCGGAACTGTAATTGAATTCAATGGTATTCTGGGACCAGCTACAAGTATCATACGAACCGAAGAGATTGTTTTCTTTAAAAGAGTGTAAGCCTTTCCGCATAATTCCAGAAGTTCTTTACCTATTGAAGTACCTCCAACCGAGACTATAATAACCGGTTCGGAACCATAGCCGAGATTTTTTCTTAAATCAGTGTCATTTATTAGTTCTTTCGGATTAAATGGTAGGATATAGCCAGCAAACTTATACATTTCCTCGGCAAATTTGCGGCGGTTTGGAAGCATCAGGCCAAATGAATTATTCGGAACATCTTCAGGCAATCCAATAAATAATCCCAGGTCAAACGAAGGGTTTATCTTTTTTCTATAATCATGAGTCCATTTAAGATTCCAGAAATAAACACCTAATTTTTCAAGCGGATTAGTGGTCGTCGCATCAAGTCCTACGAAATCATAAATCATAACAAAAGGAAATTTCTTCAGGTCTTTCTGTTCTCTGAGTGTAAGGCTGATTTCATACGTTTCATCTCCAATAATAAGATCAAAATGCTGTTTACTTACTATTTCTGCAAAAATACTGACATTATTCTTCCATGCATTTTTTGCTTTCATAAGGTAGTTAAGTAAATTTAATCCGGCACCATTACTGCTTTCTTCGGCAAACTCATTTTCATTTGAATACCTGGACGCTTCGGGAATTATTGTTTCACCTGCATCCTCCAATGCCAAACTTGCCGGATGAACAGCCAGCCATGTAATATCAATTCCCGGAATTTTTTCCCTTAGTTCGTTTGCAATTGCAAGATCCCTTGTAATATGACCAAGACCAAGAGAACCGCTTATGTAAAGGACTTTTAAATTGTTCATTTTTTTCTCCCTTATTAGGTATTTAAATTAAACATAAAAGAAAATTATTTTAAAATTTTTCATATCCGGTCTTCTTATAAATTAAATCAGAAATAATTTTAGCCGCTTCTAAAGCCCCATCTTTCCGCGACTGCCAGAGTTGCAGTTTTTCCATAGATTTTTTGTAATTATTATCTTTTATTATTTTTTCTATTTCTTGCTTAAGCAATCCTTTGTGAAGACTTCGAAGTGATAAGCATATACCTGCACCATGACGTTCAATCAACTTTAAATTAAAATTTTGTTCCGGCTGAATTGGAAATCCTATTATTGGAGTTCCTGCAGAAACAGCAGCCTGAATACTTCCCTGACCCCCATGGATAACAGCAATATCACATAACGGCATAACTAATTGAGAAGGTAGAAAATCAACAACCAATATTTTATCCGATGAAGAATAGTTATTATTATATACTAAAGAACAAAACACTGCGCGAACATCCATTTCAGATAATATATCATAAACCTTCTGTAAATCTTTTTTATTCCCGGAAGCCATCGCAACATATATTTTAGGTTTTTCCGTATTGAGGAATTTATATACTTCTGCAGGTATTTCACCGAATAATCTTGCGAAAATAGGTCCTGCATATTTAAGCCTTGCAGATGGCCGGAAAAACTTATTATTGGAAGGTTTCCATTCTTCCATTTCTTTTTCTGAAATTCCTAGAATTTCCGGCACATCTGTAACCAGGGTAAGATCTCCCATCATTAAATCAAAAAAGCTGTGTATTGGTTTTATTCCTATTTCATCGGCAACGCTGTTAAAAAGCTTAAGTTGAAACGGTAAGTGCGGAAATAATTTTGTAAAAAATTTATCTATCCATTCATAGGGAATGAAGTGTGTAAATAAATTATCAAAGCATTCGCTAAAAGAAAACATCCCTTTTTCCAAAGCCGGCGGTACATATGAACCCAGATGAGTAACTATTAATGGAATATTTAAGTATCTGGCTGATAATGCCGAAGGCAGATTAAATCCTGTAATTATAGCATCTGCTTTATTTGATTTAAATAACTCAATTTCTGATTTTACATGTTTAATCAGCGAAGATTTACTATAAACACTTTTCCAGGGTTTATTGACTGAATTAAGATATTGAAGACAATCTTCATGAGACATGAACGGTTCAATTTTCTGGTAAGGTATTTTCTCATCTTTTAAAGCGAATTCGTATGTACCTCCGTGAGCAGCCATTATTACCGGTACGTCAATTTCGCACAGCTTTTTATATACGGCTATCATCCGGGAAGTCTCGGATAGAAATGCGCAATTGGGTAAACAAATGACCGGCATTTAATTTCCCTCTTTATTTTTGAAGTCGAATCACTTAATATTATTTATTCACATAATTATAAAACAAATTATTTCATCTTTTTTTCTGACGGCGGTACCAATGTAAAGCCAAGCTGTTTCAATATAGACTGGTTGTCATATGCAACCCACTCTTCTGTGAGTTTTCCATTAGAAACGTTTATTATTGAGATTCCCCAAAAATCAACCTGTTTTCCTGTAGGAGGTATATCTCCAGGACCGGTATTAGTTCCGGTAATATGCCAGCGGGAGGCAGCTTTATTTTCTGAAAAGAGCCTGTCTTCAACATTTAATTTCAGATCGGGATACGCTGTTCTTGTGGATGTTATTACTTTCTTTATTCCGTCTAAGCCTTTAACTTCCGGCAAGTTGTTGGAATGATAAATAAAATTTGAATCTAATATGGCATCCAATTCTGCCACGTTTGCGCCATTCCAAACTGCTACATACTTATCGGTAATTGGCTTCAATTGTTCAGAAGGAGAAGTTTTTTGCTGCTGGCACCCTGCTAAAAAGAAGAACGCTATTAAAGTCGGAAGAATCAAATAAAATATTTTTTTCAACGAGTTCATCTTAACTCCTTTTTGTTTTGTTAATGAAAAATGGATTTTTTATATCAGAACCGTTTTTATAATAATAATCACTTATAAAAAAAGCGTTGTAAAAAACGGACTTTTTTATTTCTGGTCGAATTTTTAAAGTGAAGTGAAATATTTAAAAGCTATATGTCTTCTGCTATTTATGAATTCAACCGGTGTCATCCCGGTTAATTCTTTAAATGTGTGTGTAAAATGAGGGCGGTCGTAAAATGATCCTTTAAAAACTATCTCTTGCAGAGGATAATTCTTTCTTTGAATAAGATATATTAAATAATGGAGTTGTAAAATTTGTGAAAACTTTTTTGGCGAAATTCCGACTGCTTCCTTGAATTTCCTGTTTAATTGCCTTTCGCAGACCTCTACCTGATCTGCTATATCCTTTACATGAATTATACCATGACTTTTCTCAATCAAATCAATACTTTTCTCTAAATATAGATTAGGTATTTTAGCTTCTGCTACTTTTGAAAAAAGTAAATTTTCTATGAACATTATCTGCTTATCGACATCATCTGTCTTTGATAACCTGGCGGTGAGCTCTATTATTTCCTGAGATGAAAATATTCTATTGAATTCAGCAAGTTTATTGTTGTACTTAAAAGGAGACTGATGAAATAGGTAATAAAATCCTGAAGCTGAAAATTCAAAAAGTATCTGTAAGAGTTCACCCCCATATTTAACGTATATTTCTTCGGTTTTTATACCTGCAATCATCAATCGTGATTTTGGAGTTATAGTTCTATTAGCAAAAAGCGAGGTCGGAATATCTTTATGATTATAGGAAATGTAATTATATGGACTTGGAGTTAACTTCTGGGTAAAGTCAATTCTACCCCTGCTTTCGAACACCGATATCTTTTTAATAAATGGTTTAAGTCCCTCTGTCGGTTCCCTATGATATATTTTAATGAAATCTTTATTCATTGAAAGTAAAAAGATTTATTAAAATAATAAACTATTTAATGATAAAGATTTTTACGCAAAATTCAAATTGTAAATAAATTATATTTGCGAATTATTTCTAATCTCTAAAAAATTGCTCGAAAATTATTTTATCGTCTTTAACGCGATATACACATATCTCTTCCATTTTTTTCAAACCTATATTTTTCAATTCAACTTCCATTTTGAGCACAACTGAAAAATAATTTCCTGCGATTAACGGCTCTGAAAATTCTATATTATGAAATTTTACGACATTATTTAAAATTTTTTGTTCCTTTTCGTGCATCTTAGCCGCGGAAATTGTTTTAGTACCGTCTGTTTCCACGCTGATAATATTTTCATCGTACAATTCACGTTGTGCTTCAAGGAATTTACCTTTTTTGCATAGTTCAATTAACCTATTTGCAATCGATTCTGTTTTCATATTATACTTTTTAACACTTTATTTTTCAATTCTGTTTATCCTAATCAATCACTTTAATAATTGCCATGATTTGTTGTCTAAAAATATCTCAATTAAGATTCCCGGTTTTTCATGTATTAACAAATGCAATGTCTCGATGCCTATAAATGACCCAATGACCAAGTATCAGTTTACAAAGCAACCAATGACAATTGACTAATGACCATTTAACTAACTCTCTTCTTCTTCATCAGCATATTCATTGCATCTTCAAGGGAACCGGCCGGAGTTACCTCACCCGCATTGACAAAATAAATTTCATCCGCGTTCTCTATTGTGTTCAAGCGATGTGCGATAATTACTTTTGTGCTTGTCTCGGGAAGCTTTTGTAAAATATCTTCTAACAGTTGTTCAGTTACTGTATCGATGTTAGCAGTTGCTTCATCTAAAATAAGAAGTTCGGGTTTTCTTAGGATCGTTCTTATAAATGCTATCAATTGCTTTTGTCCTAAACTTATTCCATCGCCTGAAGTCTGGACTTTTGTTTCAAGACCCGAATCGAATCTTTCAATTAAAGTTTCCAATCCTGCTTTTGTTAAAGCTTCTGTCAGTCTACCATTTGTAAAACTCTTATAATTTTCATTTCCGTATAAAATATTATCACGGATGGTTCCCGTAAATAAAAAAGGTTCCTGTAAAATGAATCCTATTTTCTTTGTTCTCTCTGCCGGTGTGTAAGAGCGAATATCTTTTCCGTCAAGAGTTACTATCCCGGATGTCGGATCGTATAATCTTGATATTAAAGAAGCAGTTGTAGTTTTGCCTCCGCCTGTAGGACCGACGAATGCATATGTTTTTCCTTTTTGAAGATTAAAATTAATGTTGTGTAAAACATCCGCTCCGTTTGGATACTTAAACGAAACATTATTAAAAGAAACAATCGAAGACGGATCAACAATATGAAGGCTTTTACCTTCAATAACAGGCATATCGTTATCAAGATTCATTATAAGTGAAATTCTATCCCAGCCGGCAAGAGCAACCTGGAAGTTTGCCCACAATGCCGCTAACTGCCTTAACGGGCTGTAGAAAGTGGTGATATAAGCCAGAAAACTGATTAGTAAACCGATTGTAAATTCATGAACAGAGATAAAATAAATTCCGAAAACAAGAACAATCATTTGTCCTATATTTGATAAAAAAGTATATACTGGCATTAATAAATTATTTGAAAGGCCCGCGGAAACAGCGTTTTTATAATTTTCCAGGTTGGATTGATTAAACTTTTCTCTAAAGTAATCTCTCCTGTTAAAAGCAACAATCACTTTAAAATTATTTAAGCTTTCCTGAACTGCGGAACTTAATAGCCCTACACTTTTTAAGCTTACATCATTTTTCTTTTTTACCCATGGCGAAATGAAATATGTAAATATACCGATAAATAAAGCGGGTGAAAGTGTTGCCGCGCCTAATTTAAGATTTATAGAAAGAAGAAAAATTCCGGAACCGATCATTATAAGTATTGAACGTGAGAACTGCATTAGTGATTGAGAGAAAAACTGGTTTATCTTATCGGTATCGTTATTTATTCTCGATATCAAATCGCCTGCTTTATTTTGATTGAAAAAATCAACCGGAAGTTCCTGGATTTTACTGAATAATAAATTACGGAGAGTAAAAAGCATGTGCTGCCCGAATTTTCCCATCAAATTGGTTTGTACGTACGAGGTAATAAAAGTCAGTATATACATAACTAATAAAATTCCGCTGAATAAAATAACTCCGTGGAATAGTTTTGTGCGGACATAATTATCAATTGTATAACCGATTAAGTACGGACCGAGAAGAAGAAGCACCGCTGAGATTATCATGGAGATAAAAGCCGCGATTAAAATTTTTTTATCTTCCGCGGCATATTTAAGAAGACTTTTTACGGCGTTTAATGCGGATTTCTTTTTATCCTTATTTTCAAATAAAGAATTAAGATTGTAATTCATAGTGACTCGTGCTTCTTTGAGAATTATAAATCTGAATATATTCCGGGCATTCTTCCAATAATTTCTCATGCTTTCCCGAAGCGATAACTTCACCTTCCATAAGAAGAATAATCTGATCGAAGTTTTCTACCGGAGCAATTTTTTGAGTGATCGAAATTAAAGTTATGCCTTTGTAATTATTCATAACATTCGATAAAATTTTTTGTTCTGTTTGAAAATCAACCCGCGATGTAAAATCATCTAGCAATAATATTTTAGGCTCTAATGCCAGTGCACGTGCAAGCATAATACGCTGCTTTTGCCCGCCTGAAAGACTCGTTCCTCTCTCTGAAACTATTGTATCAAGCTTATCAGGAAGTGTTTCGATAAATTCTTTTAACTCTGCAGTTTCTATTGCCTTTTCAATAGCTTCATCAGAAACCGATGTATTAAATGCTATGTTTTCCTTTAAACTTATATTAAAAATTATACTGTCCTGGAATACAATCCCGATTTGCTTATGAAATGATTCTTTAATGTATTCCTCGATATTTCTTCCTTCAAACTTAACCTCTCCGGAATTAGGTTTTATAAGCCCGGTTAAAAGATATAGCAGCTGTGTTTTGCCTGCTGCGGTAGGACCAATGATTGCCGTCTGCGAACCTCCTTTAATTTCAATTGAAGCATTATTAAGTACGGGTTTATCATTGTACGATACATTAACATTATCAAGTTGAATATTACCGTTTAACTGCGCATCGAGTGTACCGGTATATTTTTTATCGGGAGAATTAAGTATTCCTTCAATTCTTTGATAAGAGACGGAAGCCCGTGCAATTATATTGCTCATAAATCCTATTATTATAATAGGGAAAACTAGAATAGCTATATAACTGTTAAACGCAGCAAAATTGCCGAGAGTCATGCTTCCCATAATTACAAAATGTCCGCCTAAAGCAAGCACGGAAATTAGAGCAAGATTAGAAACAAACCCGATTATCGGTATTAATATGGCAAATAATTTAACAATTGAAATTCCTATATCTTTTGCTTCGGTACTGGAATCTAGAAATTTTCCATACTCAAGATTTTGTGAATTTATTACGCGAATAATTGCCGCTCCCAATATACTTTCATTTATAATTTTGTTGAGCCGGTCTATAACCTCCCGTGCTTTCTTGAATAGCAAACGGACTTTTTTTAGAACGATAAAAAACGTCCCTCCGATAATCGGGATAATAGCAATAACAGTTAACGCAAGTTTCCAATCGATTGTTAGAAGAAGAATTACGGTCCCGGCGATTATAAAAAGTGAAGATATAATTGAGGCTACAGCCTGGGCTACAAACATCTTAACCGAATCTATGTCGGATGTTAGGTTAGTTAATAATTTAGACGGATTGGCTTCTTCAATAAAATCATAGCTTTGTAAGGAAATTTTATTTGAAAGTTTTTCCCTAAGATCCTTTGCAACTTTTTCAGATGCAAAAGTTTGAACAATACTTTGAAGATACGAAAAAATAAATATTATTAACGAGGCTCCGAAGAACTCAATGACTATTGACTTTAAATTGTAATTTCCTGCAGTAAAAGAATCTATTCCGTGTGAAATGATTTTGGGTATTATTAAATTCATTCCGTTGCTTACAAGTACAAAAAAGAGTAGAAGCATAATCATTTTCTTGTAAGGCTTTAACAATGATGTAAGCTTTGGCTTTGAATATTCTTTATTAAACTTTTTTCTGCTTTTCATTTGCATAGTTTCTGTTTTGAATGGCAAAAATAACCAAATTTTTTCTCTAAGTTTAATATATATCGGTGAAATGCATCAATCCGCCGGTAAATTATCTTTTCAATTCAATCCAAATTGTATTGATTTCCTTGTTTATGATGACGAATCAGCCTGAAAAATATTTTATCAAAACCAAATCTTTTCATTTTTAATATTTGTGTTTTTAAGAGCACGAAAATCTTTAAAATGATATATTTACATATCCATTGTTTAATATACTATAAAATTGAAATTAGGAACATTAAATAATCAAAATAAAACACTGCCTCTTATTATAATTTTCGGAATTGCAATGGGTCTTCTTGAAGCAATTGTGGTCGTGTATTTAAGAAAGATATTTTACTCAACGGGATTTAAATTCCCTTTGGAGATTATTCCGGGCCCGATTCTAAAAATTGAAGTCCTCCGTGAATTTTGTACTCTCATTATGATTTTATCCGTAGCTTTTATTGCTGGTAAAAACAGGCTGCAGGTGTTTGCGTATTTTCTTTTTTGTTTCGCGGTTTGGGATATTTTTTATTACATAGGTTTAAAGCTGATGCTAAATTGGCCTGCCTCGTTCCTCACCTGGGACATTTTATTCCTCATTCCTGTACCGTGGATAAGCCCTGTACTTGTCCCTATAATTTCTTCTATATTCATGATTGTTTTTTCACTCCTGCTGATATTTAAGGGGAAAAATAATAGGGATTTTAAAATAAAAATTACTGAGTGGATTTTTCTCTGCTTAGGTGCATTACTGATATTTATTTCATTTATATGGAATTATACAAGTATAATAATTTCCAAGTATCTGTTTGAGCATATTATTACGCTTAATCCAGATAATTTCGGAAGTCTTACCACTAACAATATTCCCACTTATTTTCCTTGGAATATTTTTGTGCCGGGTATGCTGTTAATCTGGTTTTCTATTTATACTATATGGAAAAGGAAAATTTAGCGGATTAAAATATGCGCTGTTTAACAAATCAAAAAAAACAATTTAAATACAAATATTAGTTTATAAATTCAATTCTTATATTCGATTATTAAATTATTAATTACCGGGAAGCAGTTATGAATATTAAAAATATTTCGGCAGTTATTTTCTCTCTTTTTCTATTATTAGTCTTCAACTTTACCTGCGTTGCCCAGAGCATTGATAACCAAAAAGACCTTGTTGAATATATCAATCCGCTTATAGGAACAGCTGGCGGCGGGAATGTTTATCCCGGACCAACTACTCCGCACGGAATGGTTCAGCTTGGACCCGATACGGATATGAGAAACTGGTCGGACGGCTATGATTACGGCGACAGCGTAATTATCGGCTTTAGCCTTCAGCACTTAAGCGGTACCGGTATCCCCGACCTTGGAGATTTTGCTTTCGTACCTTCCGTAGGTCATATGAAATTTAAACCTGGAATGATGGAAGAAAAAACAAAAGACGGTCATACGCATTTTTCATTCAACCCCGATTCCGGATACTGTCAGCCGTTTTTCCATAAAGATGAAGTTGCTAAAGCAGGGTATTATTCCGTAAAGCTTCCCGAATATAATGTTCTTGTTGAATTGGCTGCTACTCCGCATGCAGGTATCATGAAATTTACATTTCCTAAAACCGACAGTGCAAATGTTATAGTGGACCTTACACATGTTATGCAATGGAAAGTAATCTGGTCAAGAGTTAGAAGATTGAGCAAAACTCTGGTAACCGGATTTCACCTTGTTAACGGATGGGCAAAGGAAAGATATCTTTATTTTGCTGCCGAATATTCAAGACCTTATGATAATTTCGGGATTATGATGGATGGGAAAAAAGTTATTTATAATACTTACAGATTTAGAAGCAAGTATGAAGCTGCAGGCCCCGATTTGCAATACTATACGACGTATTCAACTAAGAAGAATCCTGTAGTAATGGTAAAGGTTGGTATTTCTGCCGTGAGTTCGGAAGACGCACTGATGAACCTTAAAGAGGAAATACCCGGATGGGATTTTAATAAAGTTGTTAAAGACTGTCAGGCTGATTGGAATAAAGAGCTTAATAAGATAACAATTGAAGGAACTACTGCCGAGAAGCAAACCTTTTATACTGCATTATACCATACACAGCTCGATCCTACTATTTATGAAGACGTAAACGGTGATTACAGGGGACTGGATCAAAACATTCACAAAGCAAAAGGTTTTACAAAATATTCTATCTTTTCATTATGGGATACTTTCAGAGCAGAACATCCGCTTATGATTTTAATACATCCCCACGAAGATGCCGACATGATAAAATCCATGCTTGCGCATTATGATCAAAGTGTTGAACATCTTTTGCCTATCTGGTCTCTTTATAATAATGAAACTTGGTGCATGATCGGCTATCATGCCGTTCCTGTCATAGCCGATGCAATTATGAAAGGAGTTAAAGGATTTAATTACGAACGTGCATATAAAGCTATGAAAACAACCGCTATGAATCCTCATTATGATAATGTAATGGAATACGCAAAGTTGGGTTATGTTCCTTTCGATAAAGAAAATGAATCTGTTTCAAAAACTCTGGAATATGCATATGATGATTACTGCATTGCGGAAGCTGCAAAAAAACTCGGCAAAGAAGGCGATTACAAATACTTTATGAAAAGAGCGGTGTCTTATAAAAATTTATTTGATCCCTCATGGAAATTAATGAGAGGAAAAGATTCGAAAGGACGCTGGAGAACTCCGTTTGATCCTTATAAATATAATCCTACAATTACGGAAGGTACCAATTGGCAGTATACATGGTTCGTACCGCAGGATGTACAAGGTTTAATTAATTTGATGGGCGGAAAAGAATACTTCGCTGCCAAGCTGGATTCTCTTTTTATGAAAAACAAACAGGATGAAACACTTGTGGGAAATTCAGGTCAGATTGGCGGCTACTGGCACGGCAATGAGCCTTCTCATCACATAGCTTATTTATATGATTATGCAGGAAAGCCGTGGAAAACGCAGGCATTAATTCATGAAATATGTACAAAATTTTATTACAATAAACCCGACGGCTTATGCGGCAATGACGACTGCGGACAAATGTCCGCTTGGTATATTTTCAGTACGATCGGATTTTACCCTGTGTGTCCTTCCGATAATTATTATGTAATAGGTACGCCCAATATTAAGGAGGCCAGCATTCACATGGGAAACGGAAAAACATTTACAATGAATGCAGAAAATTTTTCAGCCGAAAATAAATATATTCAATCAGTTACTTTGAACGGTAAGAAATGGGATAAAACTTATATACCATATGAAGAAGTAGCAAACGGCGGCAAACTGGTTTTTGTTATGGGCGGTGAGCCAAATAAAAACTGGGGAATAGGCAAGGAAAGTGTTCCGCCGTCAATATCAAAAGCGAATTAGAAGTTTTGAATTTAGAGACCTTTGGTGTTTGGTAGAATGAGCCTGGAATACATTGGTATATTGTTTAATTGTTGTATTGTTATTCATGTTTTGTAAAAAAACAATATAACAATTTAGCAATTGAAAAATTTTTTGCTTAACTCAATTCTTATAGAAAATTGATTAAAAATTACATCCCAAATTCAATTTTACTCTTAAGCACTCTCCCTTTCCAGATCAAGCAAATATTTTTTCCTCCATAACCCGCCGCCGTATCCGGTTAAGTTCCCGTCCTTTCCTATTACACGATGACAAGGTATTACAATAGCAATTCTGTTATCTCCGTTTGCTTTTCCAACTGCTCTTACTGCTGCAGGTTTACCAATCTGCTCTGCTAAATATTCATATGAAACTGTTTTCCCCAATGGAATTTTCTGAAGATGTTTCCAGACATTTTTTTGAAAATCTGTACCGGGTA
>CAZCFZ010000080.1:0-17226 GCA_964498065.1 uncultured Ignavibacteriaceae bacterium | reverse complement strand
ATCGTTAGTGGCTGTCTCAAAAGAGGGTATTTGTCATGCTGAACCTGCCCGTCCGGCAGGCAGGCTTGATTCAGCATCTCTTTTTAGTTGTTATTCGAGTATTTAGATTCCGGGTCAAGCCCGGAATGACAGTTTTGAGACAACCTCTTAAAAAAAAATTATACATATTTCAACTGTTTTAATTTATCTACCGATTGGCAGACAGTTTAAAAGTATTGAAATCTATTTCGAAAACGAGTTAACAAATTAAAAGTAAAGCCTAATTCTAAATTTTTACCTTTCCTTAATAATTGTTTACATTGTAATGATTTGCTGTCTAGGATTTTTATCACCTTATTTTTCATGCTTTTTATTAATTTTAAAAAGTAAAATAAAATATGGTGAAGCACATAATTTTTAATTTAGTTCACCAAAATATAACTTAAGTTTAAAATTATAATTTTAGGGTTAAAATAAATGGAATATAGAAAATTAAGCAGTTCGGATTTAAATATTTCCGCAGTTACATTTGGTGCCTGGGCTGCCGGAGGCTGGATGTGGGGAGGAACCGAAAGAACAGAAGCAGTAAATGCAATTAAGGCTGCGTACAATTCAGGTGTTACTTCAATCGACACAGCTCCTGCATATGGGCAGGGGGCCAGCGAAGAAATTGTAGGTAAAGCAATAAAAGATATCCCACGTGATAAAGTTCAGATATTAACTAAATATGGTTTGCGATGGGATTCTAAATTAGGAGAGTTTTTCTTTAAAAGTGTCGATAACAAAGGTAATCCAATAGAGATGTATAAATACGCGTCTAAAGAAAGTGTAATTCATGAATGCGAAGAAAGCCTGCGCCGGATTAGAACCGATTATATCGATCTTTACCAAATACATTGGGCAGATCCTACAACGCCGATACAAGAAACAATGGAGGCGGTAAATCAATTAATAAAAGAAGGTAAGGTTCGTTATGCCGGAGTGTGCAATTATAATGTTTCTCAATTAGAGGAAGCCGAAAATTATATTTCACTCGTATCCGATCAAGTGCCTTACAGTATGGTTAGAAGAAATATTGAAAATGATTTAATACCCTATGCAATAAAAAATAAAAAATCTATTCTTGCATATAGTCCGCTGCAGCTCGGCTTACTTACAGGTAAAATGAAACCCGGATATAAATTTGCTAGTGGAGATCATAGGAGCGGTTTACACTATTTTAGAGATGAGAATATCAAAAGAACAAATGCTTTTCTTGAAGAGATTAAATCTTTGGCCGATAATAAAAAAATTACTTTCGGGCAGTTGGTCATCCGGTGGACTTTAGAGCAGCCTGGTATAACTATTGCGCTTGTCGGTGCACGTAATCCAAAACAAGCCGAAGAAAACGCAAAAGCTGCGGATGTTAAATTAAGTAAGGAAGAAATTAATTTAATAAATACTGAACTTAAGAAACTTCATCTAATCAAATAAAAAGATGCCGGTTAAGTACGTTCATACTAATATAATTGCCAAGGATTGGAAAAAACTTTCCAAGTTTTATATCGATGTCTTCGGCTGTGAACCGGTTTTACCGGAACGTCATCTATCCGGAGAATGGATAGAAAATTTAACAAATATAGAAAATGTATCAATTGACGGAATACACTTAAAATTACCCGGGTTTAATAATGGACCGACACTGGAAATATTTCAATATAATTACGAAAACTTAAATTATAATAACTCAATTAATCAGAGAGGTTTCGGTCATATTGCTTTCCATGTCGATAATGTTGAAAATATATTAAATAAAGTGATAAAAAACGGCGGAGCAAAGCTGGGATCAATAGAACAAAAGCATTTTGAAGGGATAGGCAATCTAACTGTGGTGTATGCCGAAGATCCCGAAGGAAATTTTATTGAGATTCAAAACTGGGGAGAATAATCTTATTAATATTATTAAATCACTTAAAAAGTTAATAAAGTTATTTTTGAAAAGCCGAATATTGCTTATATTAACATAATCATTTCTTACAAAACTCTTTAAGGCGGATATATGAATCCCTGGCGAGGTCTTAAAAATTTACCTCGTAATTTATGGATGCTTTTTTTTACCATGTTGATAAACCGTATCGGTACGATGGTACTTCCGTTCCTTGCGCTTTATTTAACACAAAAAATCGGGGTTTCGCTTACTAAAGCCGGGTTGGTATTAACCTTTTATGGGATTGGAGCCCTTTTAACTTCACCATTTTTAGGTAAAATTAGCGATAGGGTTGGCGCACTAAAATTAATGAAAGTATCGCTTATTGTGTCAAGCATATTTTTATTTGTATTTCCTTTTATAAATGGTATTACAAATATCTTAATTTATACTCTTGTGTGGTCTGTTATTAATGAAGCCTTTCGGCCGGCAATTTTGTCTTTGGTATCGGAAGTAGTTTCTTCAGAACAAAAACGATCGGCATATGCTGTTATCAGACTAGCTGCAAATCTGGGTATGAGTATTGGACCAGTTGTCGGAGGACTTTTAGTCCTGATAAATTTTAATTTAATTTTCATAGTAGACGGAATAACAACCTTACTGGCAGGATTATTTTTGATATTTTCCCCCTGGCAGTATAAAACTATTGTAAGCAATAGTATTAATACCGACTCGGCACATTCGGAAATTAAAAAGATTGAAAACATTTTTTCCGATAAAAGGCTGATATATTTTTTAATTGCATTACTACCGATACCTTTGATTTATTTTCAAGTTAATGCCTCTATGCCTATATATTTAGTGAGGGACCTGCACTTCAGTGAAACTATTTACGGAATTGTTTTTACAATAAATACTGTTCTTATAATATTAGTTGAAGTCCCGCTTACAAATATGCTGAATCATTGGTCAGATAGAAAAATGCTATCAATCGGTGCTTTACTTTGCGCCATAGGCTTTGGAGGTATGGCATTTATCAAAGATATTTACGGCTTGGTAGCAACTATTATAATTTGGACATTCGGTGAGATGATATTTTTTCCTTCAAGTTCTGCGTACATGAGTGAAATATCGCCGGAAAATAGAAAAGGAGAATATATGGGAGCATACCAAACCACATTTAACCTTGCATTTGCTTTCGGCCCATGGTTTGGAACCGTTGTAATGAGCACCTTCGGTTCTTCTACATTATGGATAGCAACATTTGTTTTGGGTTCCACTGCATCAATAATGACATTAAAAATAAAATCAAAACCTTCTGCTCAACTGATGAATGGTAATTGAGTTTCCCAAATTGAATTTCTTTTCAATAACATTTCCCATTTTTATCACAAATCGGAAGAAATTAATATTATATATTATACACCGAATTGAATAGTAGGATTCATCTAATAAATTTAAATTGATAAGTTATTATTTAATAAGGAGTTAATGAATGGAACTTACAAATAAAGTTGCTGTTATTACCGGTGCGAACAGCGGTATTGGGCGTGCTATTACTCTTGCTTTAGCGAAGAAGGGGGCTTCGGTAACAATAGACTATGTTGTAAATGAAGAATCAGCTGAAGAACTTGAAAAAGAAATAATAAAGATGGGAGATAAAGCTATAATGGTTGATGCGGATGTTAGTAAAATTTCTGATTTACAAAAACTTGTGGATAAGACTATCAAATCCTTTGGTAAAATAGATATCCTTGTAAATAATGCTGGAATAGAAACAAGAACCTCTGTATTGGACTCATCGGAAGAACAATATGATAAAGTAATGGCTGTAAATTTAAAAAGTGCTTTTTTCAGTACCCAGATTGCTGCGAAACAAATGATTAAACAAGGTAAAGGAGGCCGTATTATAAATATATCTTCTGTTCATGAAGACTGGCCTATGCCCGGTAATACTCCGTATTGCTGCTCAAAAGGCGGAATGAGAATGCTGACAAGAACCACAGGTGTGGAATTAGCTAAATACGGAATAAATGTTGTTGGAATAGGACCGGGTGCTGTTGCTACACCTATAAATACTTCTACAATGTCTAATCCTGAAAAATTACAAAAATTGGATTCATTTATTCCTGTTGGAAGAATGGCAAAACCTGATGAAATTGCTTCCTTGGTTGTCTGGATTGCATCTGATGATTCTAGTTATGTAACAGCCGCGACTTTCTTTGTAGACGGCGGTATTATGCAGGCAAGTCCCGGTTTATAATCGTTTAATTAAATTATTAATTTTATCACTGTAAAAATTATCTTATTAATAAAAACAGGTTTATTATGTATTCAGGTTATGGTTTTAGAGATTTCGAAATTGGTGATGTTGACGTAATAAAATTTAATGGTTTGTTTCATTTATTTCATCTTACTTTACCAAATCATGCATATATCGCGCATGCAGTTAGTAAAGACGGATTTAAATGGAAAAGGGTTAAAAATGCTGTTTTTATTAGTGATCCTCCAACATGGGATGATGATATGCTCTGGACAATGCATGTTTCACCGAATCCTTATAAGCCCGGGTCCTGGCGAATGTTTTATACCGGACTTTGTATGGGTGACCGAAGCAGAATTCAGAGGATTGGTTTGGCATTAAGCGACGATCTTTATAATTGGGAAAAAAGTAAATCAGATTCATATCCGGTTGAAGTAAAAGGTATGATTTATGAAAGCAGTATTAAACAAGGCAGACATTGGGTGAGTTTTAGAGATCCATTCTGTTATTGTGAGGATGAAAAGGTTTTTCTTCTTGCTGCTGGACGAGTTAACAAGGGTCCGGTAATAAGAAGAGGGTGTGTCGCATTAGTAGAAGAAAAAAATGAAAATAAATTTGAATTCAAGCCTCCTCTATTTCAACCTATGCATTATGATGATGTGGAAGTACCTAATTTATTCAAGCTAAACGGCAGATATTATTTGATCGGTTCTATCCGGGAAGATGTTAAAGTTCATTATTGGTGGTCGGATAAATTTAAAGGTCCATATCAAAATTTTGCCGATAATGTTTTGCTTCCTCAAGGGAATTATGCAGCACGAATATCGAAGGAAGGTGAAAGTTATTTAATATGGAATTTCTTTTTCAAAGGAAGAACTACAAAAGGCAAGCACTTAATGGCGCCGCCAAAAGAATTGGTTGTAGATGAAAATAGCGAGCTTCGCTTAAAAACTTACAAAGGATTTGATAATTTGGTTTCCCATGTGCAAGAATTTTCTAAAATAACACCTTTAAAAACTTTATATAATAATTCGAATGCTTCATCCAAAATTAAGAACTTAAATTTTGTAATTGATTGCTCAAGCGGTTTTGAGGCATTTTTACTCAAAGGTATTTACAAGAATTTTATTCTTACAGGTGAATTGATAACTGAAGACAGAGGTAAATATGGATTGGTATTTCGCATAAATAGGGAAGGGGACGGCTATTATCTAAGCCTAGATTTCTTCAAAGGAATAGTTCAATTAAGGGCGTGGGGGAGAAATCCGCATGGAGAAGTTGAAGAAGCTTTCACTTATCGGCAGCTGCAGGTTGCCAATTATATTCCTAAGGAAGGGCCTCATCCTTTTTGTCTTATAGCATATGATCAATACCTGGAATTTTCTTTAAATGGATACATACTTTTAACTTTAGCCGACGATCAATACGAAAAGGGAAATTTAGGCTTTTATATTGAAAACGCCCGCTTAAGAATAAACAATCCTAAATTAAAAGTATGCGGTAAACTCAAAACGAATAATTATCCGAAACATATTCCAAACTTTTGAAAATGTAATTGTCATAAGTACTTACAAGTATAGTTTTAAGGTTTATAGGTTTTTATTCTTTTAAAATAATAGAATAATTTTTCCAATCTTATTTATGTGCCGGCTTTAGAAATTTATACAGGTCCTGATACCAACTGCCAATGCATTTTTAATTTTCGGATTTGTATCGGGGTGTATTATATATTGAATATCAGGCTGAAGTCTTAACCACGGAGATATGCGGCATAGGTATGTTAACTCAATATTCAATTCGGAAGGAGCAGTTATTATATTTTTGGATTTTTGTAATGACAAATATTCTTTACCATTGTGAACACCGGCAAAAGCAATTCCAAACTGGTCGTTATCCCGCCCGGGTATTAATCCCTTATAAACTGCACCGAATCCTGTGTATGAAACAAAACGGTTTATTTTAGGATTGCTGAAACCGAGTCTTGTAAAGACCGCTAATCCCTTTTCGTCTATTCCGTTGTACCCGAAGATTTTATATTCGCCCATTAAATAAAATCCGTAATTCCCATTTACTAATTTATTGTCTGAATATGTTGTCCCGACTACCGGGAATTTCGCCGGGTATATCCAGAATCCGGCTGAAATTTTTCCTTTAATATTATTTTGTGTGCTTTTTATTGTATCATCACTTGGTCCGATAGTATTGTTTCCGGTTTTTAAAAAATATTGAATTTCAGTGACGGAAAGAATTCCGTCGTGTGGGGGGAAGATTATCTTTGTGCCGTATGGGTCGTCAGGATTTCCAGATGTACCATTTAAAACTGCACTTCGTATTTGTAAAAGGTCGTTCAGGTCCCACTGGATTCTAAATGCTAAAGTTGTAGTAGGAAAAATAGAAGGACCGTTTCTTCCGCTTTGGGAAAACGCTTTTCCAATTCCGTGTGAAGAATTTAAAAATAATGATGATGATTCCAGAGACTGAAATTCCGAATTTAAATTGTAAAGTCCGGCAAGTAAGGATACTTTACCTTTCAAAAAATATTGCTGTATCCAAGCTTCATATATTTTCCAGGTATTGAAGGCTGCAATATTATCTATTGTTTGTATATCTCCTATATATTTACTAGGATTTTTTCCCTGGTTTCCTAATCCATAAATAAATATAGAACCACCTTTCCAGTTAAATAACTTTTCTGTATTAAGATTTAATTTTAAGTCTATATTATCAAGATAAACGGTTTGCCTATCTATACCGCCTGATAAATTTGAAAAAACATCACCGGTATAAACAGCGTCAAAGTTTATTCCATTTTCGGCTAGTTTAATTCGTTCCCCGTTCCAGTTCCCCGATAAATGTTCTCTTTTCCAAATACTTTGTGCATTTGTTATTGTACTAACCAAAATTAAAAAATGAATTACTTTTAATATTAATAATTTATTCCTCTTTTCAATCATATAAACCGTATGTTTCTATCTAAACTAATTTAGACTTAATATAAATTACGAATACTAAAATAGCAAATAAGATAAGTTCTTAACCTATAATAAATACTTTCAAATTAATATAAATTTAATAGAAACTAGATATATGCAATCTAATTGTTGACTTACTCTAACCAGTTGTGTGAATTAGGATTTAAAACCGTTAAAACGGTTAAAAAATACTTTGTTTATTATTAACCCACGGATTAATCCGTGGGTTAATGGAGTCTTAAAACTGAGGTTAGAAACTGTTTCAACAGTTTTTCAAAATTGTATTTTTTAATTCACACAACGGGTTTACTCTAATTTATAAATATTTTGTTAAATGAGAATAGAAAGTTATTTAATTATGAAAAAATTAGAAAAAAATCTATACCATAAAAAGTGATTAAGAATATATATTCTATTTTAATAAAAAGTAAAATTGTTCAATATTACAAACTATATTATGCAAAAAATGCTTCAAAAATTTATACAAGTATTAAAAAATAGATGAAAAAAGGTAAAATATTAAGGCATGCTTATTGATTAATTATTTCAGTTAAGATAAATAAGCAGGAAATTGTACCTGCTTTATTAGGTTTGAATATTAAAAGGCAAAATTGAAATTGGGGGTAAATATATGGGGGTATATTCAGCTTCCTCAAAAGAGGAAGCTTTTTTAATTAATAAAATTTAATCAGAGTAATGAATAAAGTTATTTATTTGAATTTTTAAAACGAAACTAAAAATATTAAAAAGGCTAATCGATAGATCTTATTTAAGTTAGCGGGCAGCTTTATAAAACGGAACTTTGAGAAAAATTTCAAGATTAAGAAATCGGAATATTAATCTAAACTGATTAGATAAGTTCTAACATTCTTAAATATCTGCTCAATGTAATGCCGTTTATAATTGTTATATTTTCAAATTTTGGGATTTCACTGCCGACATAAGAGGGGTTTAAAGTTATGATAAATATTTTACCAATGCCTTTAATTTTTTTGTGAGATTCAATATAATATTTCACTGCTTCGGTATCAGGTTCTTTGAAGATCAGATAACATTGCGCTGCAAATCCTGTTTGCCGCCAATTTTTTGAAAATGTCCCGGATATCGAATATCTTGTTTTTAAGGATTCATCTTTTGTTTTTATACCGGAATAACCGAGATTAACAAAAAGTAAACGGATTTTATCCATTATTTTTTCAGGAGTCAACTGGATTAAATTTTGATAATAAGTATCGGGTGATTCCTGTTTTGCGTTTTTATCCTGGGGCATATTAAAAATGTCCGTCCACTCATTCTCAGAAATTAATTTGGAAAAAACCTCTGGACCGAATGTATCAATTAGGTTTTTATTCAATAATTCTTTTTCAAATAATTTTTTCCTTATTTTTTCATCAACGGAGTTTCTCGTCAGGTAGCTTATAACCGTTACCGGTAATTTATTATCGTTGCCTGAAATCTTTTCTTCAAGCTGCCATTGAGTAATAGGTACCCACCATTGATCGAAATGAATTATATAAGGAGCAAATGCTACATGGACCTTAGTTACAGTTGCCTGTAACCCCGCCAGCAATACGGTTATCGATTTATCTTTTTCAAATTTTTTTACGGAATTTTCCAGTTCATTCGGAGGCATACCGGGAAGGAATTTTACAAATTTAATCCCTTGCTCAGTAAAAAGCTCAATTAATTTATGCATTCCGTATTTATCGTATTGTGAAAATACAACCGCTTGCTTATTATTATTTGCAATAGATTTTATTTGGGAAACTATTAAATTTCCCTTGCTGCTAATATTCTTTTGTAAAGAAAAATTTGTAACTTGTTTCAACTGGTGTAAAGACAAAAATACCTTTGATTGAAATCTATAAGGATTCCCTGTCTGCATAACTTCTGTAATTTGGTTTTGTGTGTAAGATAGCGCTTGGTCATATTCATTTTTCTGGTCCTTATCCATCTCAACCCAATATTCTTGTCTAATCGGGTCGGGAAGTTGATTTCTTATTTCTTCTTTTGTCCTTTTTAAAATTGCTTTTGGCTTTAATTCATCCAGTACTTTTTCTTTAAATTCCATGTTTTCAAAATTAGACAACATCCACAAAAACTTAGGCTGAATTGATTTGACCAGTTTTTGAACTCTTTTTTTATAAGTGTTCAGGACTTCGGGACTTTCAAAAATAACACAGTTGAAGATCTTAAGAGTATCTTTGCCTATTAAATTTTCATCGGCTGCTTTAATAAAAGTATCATATGATCCTAAAAAGATTTGAGAAGTTCCCTTGAGTTCCGAATCTATTTCCTTGCTTTCGGAATTAATAATTGAATGTGTTAAGTCCGGGGCAAATTTATTTAGTTGTCCCTCCCAGCCGTATGAATTGCCGGTTTCTTCATTAAATTTTTTGTCTCCGATTGAATAATCATTCGTTATTACAAGAGCAGATTTAATATCCCTTCTTTTAAATAAATATTTAAGAGCAATAATAGACTGAACTTTTTTACCCAAGCCTAGTTCATCACATAAAAGTGCAACATGGTTTTCAATTAAAAACGTTACTCCGTCTCTTTGATAAGGGAACAAAACATTTAATAAATCTTCTTTATCTTCTTCATTTAAATCAATATTAGGCTGAAGTAATTTATCAATATTTTCTTCGGATATTTGTACCGAAGCAGTTTCAAAATTAAATGGATTTGCGGAATTCGAATCGTAAATAAATTCTGCTGATTTGTTTGGTATTTTAGTTAATTTTTTTAAAGTAATCTTTTTATCAATTATATCCCACGGAAACAATTCGTTAAAATATTTTTTCTGATCTATTTTGATTTTGAAATCTTGATTTACTTTTTTCGAATTTATTTCCGGTTTGGTTAACAATTCCGTCAGCTTCTTATCAATTATGGTTGCCTTACTGTCCAGCAGATCTATTTTAGTCTGGTATATTTTCCCTTTGGAATTCAAATCTTCAAAAGAATTTAACAGATCAATGTTAAAAACTTTTGGAACTAACTCCGATAAATAATCAATAATTTCAGGTATAGTGAAATCATAATTTATATTTATGGCTTTATAAGTTTCAAATTCACTTTCGATTTTTTTAGTGGTTGTCTTTTTTTCCTTAATTTCTATCTCTTTAACGGGGATTATTTCATCTTCACTGCTTTCGGTAGATTTGTAAAAAGAAATAGAAATATCTTTTGTATAAGGAGTAAGCTGGTTGGTATATTCTTTCTTCCGCTGATCTTTAATTTTAAAAGCTAATGCAGCACCTTCATTTTCTACAATAGTTGAAAAAAATTGCTTTAATTCCTGCTTAAAGGAAATACTTATGTCTGTAGTTTGAAAAGTTCCGAATCCGAAGAAAACAGGGTTAGTTTTGGATTTTAACTCCAGCAGTCTTTGTGCCGATTTGTAAAGTTTTATTTTTTTAAACTTAAAAGTATATTTATCTAAACCGGGACTATCTATACTCAAAACAATTTTGCCTGTGTCCCACAAACGTTTATGAAAAGGTTCTAACTCTCTTCCTTCGGTTAGCGGTTGCCGAATCCATTTATCCCATAAAAAAGTTTCGCCGGCTTCAAGATTGGAAATCTTTGCAGCAGTACTTTTTCTTATTTTTTTGTAAATGGACATTATTCACCGGTTTTTTGCAGGTGGACCTGTTCACATGCAACTTTAAGCCTTTCGAAAGGTTCCAGGAAATTACGATTTTCAGATACGGAATTTATTTCCTTTTTAATTTCCGGGAGTTCGGCTTCAAATTTTTTGGAAGTTTCTATAAAAGTTTTTGTATTATCTCCGGCAGGTGAATTTATTTCTTCCTTAGCGGCTCCTTCTCTGGAAGGGTGATCATTTTGACTGTATACTCTAACCACTCTGACGCCTTGTTTATTATTTGCACCCAGGAAAAAAGGATCTCTTACGAGGATCAAATCAATTTCCTGAGAAATTGCACTCAGTAATGGAACAGAAACCAGTTCGACAAGAACATGTTCCATTAAAACGTCGCCATACAAAGTTTTTTGAAAGTTTGTAGGTTTTATGGGTGCGGTCACCCTAAATTCTATTGGTTTAGTATCGGAATCAGTTACAAGTATTGCACCCATTATGCCTTCGTTATTTTCAAGAGCATAAGTTTCTAAAAATGCAATTTTAGATAAGGCCATAATACACTCCTTGTGATTATTAATTTACTATCAAATAAATTTCTTACTAAAAATAGGTAGTATTTTACGTTACTTGCAAGTATGAAATTATAAGTATCGTAAAACTTTAAGCATTTAGAATGAAAGACTTACACCGCCTCTTTTCAAGAATTGTCAATCAAAAAATATTTGTCAAAAAAAATTAGATTTAAATACTGAATAAATAATAATAATATATTTATCTTAAAGTCTAATTAAGCTTATTTTTTCCTTTTTTTCAAGTATTTTTTTTAATTTTATGCGATTTAAGCCTTTTGAATCAATTTGTCAACTTTGCTAAAATAATTGCCGAAGCACTTGCAACATTTAATGATTCGGCGCCTCCTATTTTGGGAACAGTTATAATTTCATCTGAAAGTTTTAAAATTTCATCGCTTGGTCCCTTCGCTTCATTTGAAAATATAACAATTATTTTTGAACTTGCGTTAAATTTGAAAATATTTATGCCTTTTGTATCAGCGCATAAAACTTTATATCCGTTCTCTTTTATCCTTTTATATAAAGATTTCAGTGACGTATTTTCAATAATATTTAAATGAAATAACGATCCCATACTTGCTCTTATTGTTTTCGGACTAAACAATTCTGCGCAATCAGGACTTAAAATAATTTCCGGTATTCCAAACCAATCGCAGTTTCTAATAATAGTTCCTAAATTTCCGGGTTCTGATATATTATCCAGATATACAATAGAATTAGATTCAAACGAAACATTGGCGCTCTTTCTATCTCCTTTTAAAAACACCGCTGTAATACCTTGCGGATTTACAGTATTGCTTATTCTTTTTAAATCACTGTCTTTAATAACTTCAACCCGGTTTGACCCGGAATCTATTTTATTAAAGAAATCTCTATTGTTCTCAATAAACCGGTTAGTAGTTAATATTACTTCACATTTAAAAGAGCTATTAATTCCTTCAAGAATAATTTTTTTACCTTCGATAATAAATTTATTTTCTTCATTCCGGTATTTCTTATAAAGCAGCGAAGAATAATATTTTAATTGATTTGACGAAATCATTAAATCAATTTATCGTAATTATGTTTTTCATTATCATCTTGATCCAGTGAAAGCTGTTTTAGATAATCCCATGTATAAATTCCCGTATCGTGTCCGTCTTTCCAAATTATTTGTATGGCATAACCGCCGACAGTTTTAATATCCTTAATTTTATACATTTCAGGATGTTTACTTGCAGGTTTAGGCGGTCTGTAAGTTTTTAACAACACTGTTTCACCCTTACATCCTGCACAAGGACACTCATCCCGTAAGTATTTTAGACTAATTATGCTTTCGGAATCATCATTCCATTTTAAAAGAAGATTTTCTTTCTCAACAATTTTAATTTGTTTTGGTACCATTATTAAATAATTAAATAGATTTAAAAAAACTTAAAAATAGTAAAATAATTTCGAACGTTGTTCAAATTGTAAATAACAATACATTTTTACAAAAGAAATTTAAATATTTTGTAAATTTAAATATAAGATTTAATATATAATCGGTTAATAAAATTATTATTGGATATTAAATCAATTTGGTTAAAAATAATTTTTCAACGCATTTTTATTATATAAGCCGAAAATTTGTTATAATTTGATAGTTTTTACAAGAAAAATTCTAAATTAAAAATTATGTTGTTTGAAGCTATTATAGCATTTATACTAATCTTAATCTCCGGATATACTTCCGCTATTGAGATAGCGATTGCTTCTTTCGGTAAAAATAAAATTGAAGAATTAAAGGAGCATAATGATAAAACAGCCAGGGCATTTGAAACTATACAAAAAGAACCAAACCTTTTTTTCGGTACCGTACAAATAATTACAACATTATGCTTGTTTGCTTCGGCAATGTTAACATTACTTATTTTTATCAATTTATTAAATCCTTATCTCGGCGATTCGAGGTTAGTTATAATTAGCAGATATTCGCTTTATATAAGTTTTGTACTCGGCTTATTCATAGTTGCATTTTTAACATTGGTCCTGGGAATTTTAGTCCCTAAAGCCATCGGGTTTAAATATTCGGAAAGATTAGGCAAGGCATCGATTAAATTTGCATTATTAATAACTTCAATATTTAAAATACCTGTTAGAATTGTAACTAATGTGAGCAATTATTTAATAAAGCCGATAAAGGAAAAGACAGATTTTTCTCAAACCAGGTTTTCTGAGGATGAAATAAGAATTATTATTTCGGAAGGAGTAAAATCCGGCGCCATAGATGAAACCGAACATGAGATAATTGAAAATATTTTTGAGTTTAATGATTTGCATGCAAATGAAGTAATGATTCCACGGACTGAAATGGTAGCAATTGAAATGACGGAAGATATTGATGTGCTTGTTAAAGAAATTGTTAAAATAAATCATTCACTTATTCCCATTTATAAAGATTCTATAGATAATATAATAGGAGTTCTTCATTCAAAAGATTTTATGAAATTGTATATTACCGAGAAGCCGGTTGTTGTTAAAAGTTTAATTAGACCTGCATATTTTGTCCCGGAAACAAAGTTGATATCCGGAATTTTAAAAGAAATGCAGAATCGCGGCGAGAGACTTGCTATAGTAACCGATGAATACGGCGGAACCGAAGGAATAATTACCATTGAAGATATTCTTGAGGAAATTGTAGGGGACATATGGGATAATACAAAAGTGGAAGTAAAAGATTTCAGTAAACTGCAGGATGGTAAATATTATATACTCGGTTCTATCACAATAGATGATTTTAATGATTCGTTTAATGCTAAAATTCCGGTTTCCGATGAATATAATACATTAGCCGGTTTTATAGCAGATAAATCGGGTAAGATTTTAAACAACGGTGAAGTATTCGAATATGACGACCTGGTTTTTGAATTGATAAAAAAAATCAGGCAGAAGATGGTTCAGTTCAGAGTATATTCAAAGAGCGACAATTTTTTTGAGAATGGTGATAAAAAAGAAAGTTAAAAATATTTTCAGCATACATATTGAATGCTTGCAAAGAATTTTAAATTGTATTAGTTTTGTTCCGCAAATTTGCTGGCGTAGCTCAGCTGGTAGAGCAGCTGATTTGTAATCAGCCGGTCGGCGGTTCAAATCCGTCCGCCAGCTCCAAAAGTGCGAATTCAATTGAATATCGCACTTTTTTATTTGTAAGAATTGTGAGTTTAGCTACAAGCTGACCTAAATTGACCTCAATTTTACTAGTTTTTTCCCATTTAATATGCCAATTACTATGCCATTTTTATAAGTAAATGATTTTGAATTACTAAGGATAAAGCTGGTAGATTTAAAGTGTTTTGTTAGTTTTTTGTAGGATTTATTTTCTATGGTTGTGGCCGTTTAAACTTTAATAGTTCTTTTTCATTTTGTTTATACTGGTTTGGTTATAATACCGGTTGGTAGTGTTTCCATGTTCGTGTCCTATAAGTTCCTTTACTACCAATATTCTATTTCTGGGGACCGGAACAAGATCTTCATGGAGGCAATCTCCCTATACTTTTTCCTTTTAGGAAAATAGTAGAAAAATTAACTACTGCAGATGCAATTGAAATAATCGATAACAATGATTCACATATTGATTCGGAGTACGGAATAACTTGGGAAACAATAAAGACATCAATTCAGTTATATCTCGGAGAAAAGAAGTATGGATGAAGAAATGAATGATGTTGTAGTAATAGTTATAGATAAAGATATAATAACGGAAGCGTATTCAGACAATGCAAATCAAAGAATAATTGTTGTTGATCTTGACTGCCAGAGAATTGGTGAAGACTCAATAACCGAACTAAGCTGGCCGGAGACTCAATTTGATGATGAACGTGTAAATGAACTCTTAGGGCTTAAGCCGGATGAATAATCCGGCTTGAGCTTTAATAAAAATTCCTTTTATAAAGTAAAATAAAAAATTATAAAAAAAATTTTACAATCTGATTTTCTATATAGAATTAAATTGAATCCTTTATCTGGTTTGAAAATTATTACCAACACTTTGGGGCAGATATGGGAACTAGTGGGGATCTATTAACAATTCTTTTATGGCAAAAGTGAATTTGAAACTTTTTTCTGCATTTAATAAATATTATTCTTAACTTTATTCACACATAATTAGCCAAGATAATTAGGGTGAGGACTTTACAACTACATTATGACAACTATGGGAGACAAACCGGAATTGAATAATAATCTAAGAGAAAAAATAAAACAGACATTTTATAAAAATGAGTTGAAGGTTAAGGAAGAATTAGAAAGCTATATATAGGGATATTGTAAATCTAACAATTGTTAAAAAATGGAAGAGCATTCAGCCACCGAATACTGACCTTCAACTTAATTATTAGCAGTTGTGACTAATGGTGCGAAGCTTTATTGAGCGGCGGGTTAGGCGCAAGGCCTTTAGCTAGCATATTTAAAATATGATTATTGAAAATCTAAATAAAATAAGCACTCAAATAAATTGGGACAAATACAAACATTTATGGAAACGTTTGGATGTTCCTACTAAAACAGTTCTGTTGAAAGAGGGAGAAATATCGAAAAGAGCTTATTGGATTGAGAAAGGTTGTTTGAGACTATGGTTTAATAATAATGGGAAAGATATTACTTTTCAATTCTTTTTTGAGAATGAAGGTGTTTCATCAATTGAAAGTTTTAGTAAAAATCTACCGAGTCCTTTTTATCTTGAAACCATTGAACCATCAATCCTTTATTATATAATGAAGAAAGACTTTGAAATGTTGATGAAAAAGTTTCCGGTTTTTAAAAACATTATATTCGAAGCAACACTTGAACGTCAGATTTATTATATGGAGCAATTCCTTTCATTAATTAAAGACAAGCCTAAAGAAAGATACCTGAAACTCTTAAAAGAAAAGCCACATATTATACAACGTATACCACAACATTATATTGCTTCTTATTTGGGAATTACTTCTGTTTCACTAAGTAGAATTAGAAATAAGATTTAGTATCTGTATTTATTAACAATTGTTATCGTACAATTGAAATTGAAATAATAATTTTCGTGCAAATAAAATAATGGCACGAAAATGAAAACAGTAATAATATTTAATCATCCGTATGAAGGAAGTTTTTGTAATGCAATTTTAAGTTCAGTTACACAAGGATTAAAAAAAGGGAATCACAAGATCGATTTAATTCATCTTGACAAAGAAGGCTTCAATCCTGTAATGTCAGCGGCAGATTTAAAGGGTTTCAAAGAAAAAAAAGCAGTTGATCACAAGGTTTTAGAATATAAGAGACGTATTCAAGAGTCAGAACATATGATTTTAATATTTCCTATTTGGTGGGAATTAATGCCGGCAATGACAAAAGGATTTATCGATAAAGTAATATTTCCCGGAGTAGCATATAATTATACTCAGAAAGGTTTTATGAAAAAGAATTTTCATAAACTGAATGGAGTAACATTGATAACTACAATGAATAGTGCATCTTTTTTTTACCGGATATTATTTGGTAATGCTATAAAGAAAGCTGTTCTACTTGGGACATTTTGGAAAACAGGATATAAACATAGAAAATGGATAAACCTCAGTATGGTTAAGTTCGTTTCAGATAAAAAAAGGAAAAAGTGGTTATATAAAATCGAGAAACATTTTGAAAGACTAAGTTAAATTATATAATAAAATAGTAATAAAAAGCTGGCTAACCAGCGCATCAACCCGACCGCAAACTCGTACTCGGCGTTTTTGTAATTTTAATGTTAGTCGTTCCGTTTCGGTAAACTCATTCAAAGTGTTCGTACAAAATTATTAAACTTGCCTCCGGTGCGTACGAGATCCCGACTTTCGTCGGGACAGGATTTACGCACCTGCGGCTTAATCTTCGGCTTGGTTTTTTCATTGCTGCCCGTTAATTATGTGCGGCGGGTTATGCGCAAGGCC
>CAZCFZ010000079.1:3543-17231 GCA_964498065.1 uncultured Ignavibacteriaceae bacterium | reverse complement strand
AAAGATCATTATTTAATTAAAAGAAAAAATCAGCCGCCGCAAAATTGGCATAGGATAGGTAAATCCGCATGCGATCAATGCAGCTACTGCACCGAATTTTGTCCAAGATATTTGCTCGGCTATGAAGTTCAGCCGCACAAAGTTATGCGGTCGTTAGGATTTACAAAGACTGGTGCAAATGTATGGAACCAAATGGCGGAGCTTTGCTGCTCATGCGGACTTTGTACTTTATATTCATGTCCGGAAGATTTATATCCGAAAGAAGCATGCGATAAGGCTAAAGTCGAAATGCGGGCCGAAGGTATTAATTTCGTTCAGACAAAGCCGGTTAAAGTTCATCCGATAAAAGAAGGAAGAAGAGTTCCGCTTAAACAATTAATTAAAAAATTGAATGTCCGGAGTTATGACGTTCCAACTCCTTTCAATAAAAGTAAATTGGAAACATCCGGCGTTAAAATATTATTAAAGCAGCATCTTGGCGAACCTGCAGCTGCCAAAGTTAAAATCGGTGAAAAAGTTTCGAAAGGTGCTTTAATTGCGGAAGCGAAGAACGGTAAATTAAGTGCAAATATTCATTCTTCAATTGATGGAATGGTTTCGCAAGTTACAAGTGAATATATAAGAATAAATAAGTAGGAAATTAAAATGATGGAAATGAATTCAATCGGTTTAATAGAAATGGGAAGCATTGCTTCCGGTATGCAGGCTGCGGATATTATGCTTAAAACTTCTGAAGTTGAATTAATTTTATCCAGAACTATTTGTTCTGGTAAGTATATGACTTTAATCGGCGGAGATGTGGCTGCTGTTAATTCCGCAGTTAATAATGCTGTTGAAACGATTGGATTCGGAGTTATTGATAGCTTTGTCATTCCAAATGTTCACCGGACAATTTTCCCTGCAATTTCAGGTCATAATAATGTGCAGATGCTTGAGTCTTTGGGAATAGTCGAATCATATTCCGTAGCTTCATTAATTGAAGGTGCCGATGCAGCAGTTAAAGCAGCAAACGTAAAATTAATTGAAGTCCGTCTGGCGATGGCTCTTGGAGGGAAAGCGTTTTTTACGGTTACAGGCGAAGTTGCCGCAGTTACAAGTGCGGTAGAAGCGGGTGCAAAAGTAGTGGGGGATAAAGGTCTTCTTGTAAACAAAGTTGTTATTGCAAATCCCCGCCAGGAACTGCTTTCCGAAATGATATGAGAAATAAAATTCATTTTCCGTAAAGTAAGAGAACACGCTTATAAGTCTTTTCCAATATTAATTCGGCCAGATTGCTCAACCAGGAAATTTTTAATAACGTAATTAATGTAAGCTTTGGTTTGCAGCAGATATAAATATCTTCCCAATCGGGATTGAATTTATTTTTGAAGTTGTAAAGCCCTAAATAATTATAGGCATATCGCAGTCTTCTTCCCATAAAATTTATAAAAAATTCTTTGGAAAAAATTCTGCTGTTGCTGACTACGTACGGGACTTCACCGAGACTCCATGTATCATTCCCTTCGTCCTTTAATAAATTGGCGATAAAATAAATTAAAGATTCCATTGTTCCTCTGGGCGAGTGTTCTCTTCTTAATATCAAATCGGTAATTACTTTTCCTTTCCCTTTGGGAGTAATTAAAATGCCGCCAAACCAATTCTCATTTTTATCTTTATAAATAAAAAGCCTTGATATAGGGAGGAATTTATCATTAAAAAAATGTTTTAATTGAGGCTCTTTACCGTGAACACATTGTAGTTTAAATTCATCCAATTTTTTACTGTTCTCTTCCGAATAAAATATTTCTTCAATATCGCCGTTTCTAAAACCCGTTCGAATTAATTCTTTCAGCGATTTTTTTGAAAAATGATCTCCGGACAAATTCAGCACTGCTTCCTTGCCTGCCTTTAATGATTCGAATTTATTTTGTGAAAAGAATTGCGCAAGCTCATTATTACAGCTTGTAATAAAAATAGGCAAATCTTTTAGGAATAATTTATTATAATCTTCAAGCGGCACTAGGTCAAACCGGTACTGCGGGTTGTTTATCCAGATTATGCTTTTATGTTTTTTAAACTGAATATGAAATGAATGGTGAAATAAATTTTCTTTGGAATTTTGATTTTTTAGTATAGATGCAGGCAGATCCTCATCCGATCCGAGGTCATATGAAATTACCTGCTTGTCTGAAGAATTATTTTTGTTTTCTTTGGGTAACAAATTTCCTCAATGCCTTTTTAATGAATCATCTTATGCAAACCTTGAAGATCGCATTTAAAAACATTCATGTCTGCATAATTTGGGCATCCTTCAAGATCTAAAACGGTGACATTGAAGGATAATGCGTAAGGTAAATTAATGATTTAAATTTTCTCTTACATATGCAATGTAATCCGTAAGAACAGGTACTTTGTCAAGTTTACGAATTTCTCTGGCTATTTGTCCGCGATGGTAAGCCGAGTGAAAAGCAACATGGGTTAAAACATCCTCGATTGTAGTGGTAAATTCTATTCCTTTGCTGTTCTTGTATGTAACGGTATTTGTAAATTCTGACTCGTCGTTTTTTACATTAATAAACTCAATGTAATCTAGATAATTTTTATTTGAAATCTTTTCGCATTCCGTAATATTAAGTTCCTGCCAAAAATTTTTATTTTGATAATCTCCGTTTTTTAATCTCAGCATCCAGGTTTGTTCCGCAAGGACAATATGAGAAAGCAATTTTAAGACAACTGTTTCGGTAATTTGCTGGTCTTTTATACAGTTAAATAATTTGGTATTAGCCCAAGCGTTATAATTAAAAATCTTTTTAAAATGTGCTTTCATAGTGCATCTATTATAAATTTAAAATAATATTGGAACTGTTATAAGTATAATTAATTTTAATTGTCGAAATATTGAGTTGCCGCACGCTTAAAATACAGCGTGACACTTATGTATTTGGGTAACAGAGGAGTTATTATGAATGGATATACATTTTATTTAATATCGCAAACATCTATATAAATGTTTAAACTTTTACTTATTTTTGATACTAATAATCGAAAATGACTTTTTAAGGATATTAATACTTTATATAAATATAGGTTCGAACTTGCTTACTCTAAAAGTTGATTATGAAATAACGTTAAAAGAATTGGAGATAGAAACAGCGGAAAGGCTTTTTAACCTGATTGATACAAACAGGGAATATTTAAGGGAATGGCTGAGCTGGGTAGATAATACAACGACAATTGATGATACAATTCTTTATATTCAAACATTATATAATCAGGATATTTTCAGCGATAGATATGTTTTTGAAGTTAGATATAATAACGAACTTGCCGGTTTAATTGATTATCATAAAGGCGATAGTGTGAATTTAAAAGCAGAAATCGGGTACTGGCTAGCAGAAAATTTTCAGGGTAAGGGAATAATGACAAAAGCCTGTGTTGCTTTGATTGATTACGGTTTCAAAAAAGCCGGATTAAATCGTATTACAATAAAATGCGCTGCCGATAATAAAAAGAGCCAGGCTATTCCCATAAAGCTAAATTTTAAACTGGAAGGGATAGAAAGAGAAGGGCAATATCTTTACGGCAGATTTCATGACCTGCTTGTGTTTTCCAAGTTAAAAAATGACTGGAAATAATTTTTAATCCTTGAATATACTTTTTGTTTAAGATATATTTAAATTAAATTACATTTTGCTTTTAGGAAACTGTACAAAAATACGGTTATCCTATTCCCAGATGCAAAAGTTTGCCTACCGGTTCAACTAACATCTGAAACAATAAGAATTTAAAAGTAAAAGATTAATTCTGCAACTTGAATTGTTTTAAGAATTAATTTAAACAAATAACTTTAACTACAAACAAAAGCTTTAACATCATGGAAAAGACTAAAAAAATTTTACTCGCAGAAAAAGAAATGCCTTCTCAATGGTACAACATCCAAGCCGATATGCCTAATCCTACATTGCCGCCTTTACATCCGGGGACAAAGCAGCCTATCGGCCCTGAAGATTTAGCACCTTTATTCCCTATGGAATTAATTAAACAGGAAGTCTCAAAAGAAAGATGGATTGATATCCCGGAGGAAGTTCAAGACATTTATAAAATGTGGCGGCCTTCTCCTCTTTATAGAGCGTACAGTCTGGAAAAATTAATAGGCACATCTTCAAAAATATATTATAAGTATGAAGGAGTAAGCCCGGCCGGCTCTCATAAGCCCAATACAGCTGTTGCACAGGCTTATTATAATAAAAAAGAAGGAGTACAAAAGCTTACAACGGAAACTGGTGCGGGACAGTGGGGAAGCGCTTTAAGTTTTGCATGTCAGATTTTCGGAATTGATCTTGAAGTGTATATGGTTAGAGTAAGTTTTGAACAGAAGCCTTATAGAAAATCCATGATGAATACCTGGGGTGCAAAAGTTTTTTCCTCACCTACAAATTTAACCGAATCGGGTAAAAAAGTTTTAGCGGAAGATCCGGATTCTCCCGGAAGTCTTGGAATTGCTATTTCCGAAGCTGTTGAGAGAGCTGCAACCAGCGAAGGGACAAAATACTCTTTAGGCAGTGTTCTAAATCATGTGTTGATGCATCAATCTATTATAGGATTAGAAGCAATCAAACAATTTGAAAAAACAGACGATTTCCCCGATATGGTTGTCGGTTGTTTCGGCGGCGGTTCAAATTTTGGGGGAGTTTCATTTCCTTTCCTTAGATTGAATTTTAAAGAAGGTAAAAAAATACGCTGTATTGCTGCGGAACCTGCTTCTTGTCCTAAGCTTACTAAAGGTGAATTTCGTTATGATTTCGGGGATACCGTCGGTTTAACTCCGCTTTTGCCCATGTATACATTAGGCCATACTTTTATTCCGGCTCCAATTCATGCAGGAGGATTACGTTATCACGGCGCGGGTGTATTAATCAGCCAATTGTTAAGAGATAAATTAATTGAAGCTCAGGCTTTTCATCAGCTTGAATGTTTTGATGCAGGAGTAAAGTTTTCAAGAAGCGAGGGAATAATTCCGGCACCTGAATCTACACATGCAATTGCCTGCGTAATTAAAGAGGCTTTAAAAGCTGATGAAGAGGGAACTCCCAAAACAATTTTATTTAATCTCAGCGGTCATGGTTATTTTGATATGAGTGCTTATGATGCATATTTTTCCGGAAAATTAGTAGAGCATCATTTAACCGAAGAAGAATTGTATTCCGATCTGAAAAAATTAGAAACACCCGTTATTGAATAGATGTTTTAAATAAATCGTTTGCGCTCTTAATTACGAAGCTTTACCGGACAATGTAGACGAATTGAAAAATATTCATTGTTCAGTCTTAAGTGTTTATTAAATCGAAGATAAAGCTGTTATACCTAATTATGTTAAAAAGTCTGAATAAACTGCAAAAAAAACTGGAAAAATATTTTTGCATTTTGGGATAAAATCCTAAAAAAATAATTTTTTATAAAAGCCGGCTTTAATGTTCTAAATATATATTACAAGCCGACTTCCTTTTACAATTTTATCCTTTTTAATTAATTAAACTCACCCTTCCTTTTATTTCTTTACTGTTGGCTTTTCTAAGAGATAAGGCGTATTTTTTAAAATATAAATTGAAAATAGTTTATAATTAATGGGAAATTATTTTCTAATAAATTACTTTTATATCAAATCCCGCTATTCCAAAAGAAAAGCGGGAATTTATTAACCTACTCAAAAAGTACAGGGACCTATTATGAAAAAAGACAAAATTGATTTTGAAACCAAATGTGTTCACTCCGGAATTAGCGAATATGAATTCGGCTCAGTAGTACCTCCGATTTATCAAACTTCTACGTTTAAGTTTAAATCTTCACAACATGGTGCTGCGTTATTTGCAGGCGAAGAGAAAGGATACATTTATACAAGGATGTTAAATCCTACGGTTGAAGCTCTTGAAAACGGGATTGCAGAACTGGAAGGGGGATATAAAGGACTTGGCTGTGCAAGCGGAATGGCTGCCGTTCATACCGTCTTTGCAAGCTTAACAAAAGCAGGCGATCATGTCGTATCCTCAGCCGCTGTTTACGGGCCAACGACAACTCTATTAAGTACTATAATGAAAAATTACGGAGTTGAAACAACGTTTGTAGATACTTCCAATGCTGAACTAGTAAAAAATTCGATTAAGCCAAACACAAAAGTTGTTTATGTAGAAACCCCGGGAAATCCGACGCTTGCAATTTCCGATTTAAATGCTATTTCAAAAATTGCTCATTCTAATAATGCATTATTAGTTGTTGATAATACTTTTATGAGTCCCGCGCTCCAGCAGCCCTTAATGTTGGGAGCAGATGTTGTCCTTCATAGTCTTACAAAATTTTTAAATGGACATGCAGATGTTGTTGGCGGAATTGTGGTTGTAAAAGATGAAGATGCTTATAAGCATTTTAGAAAAACTTTAAATCAGATCGGCGGAGTAATAGATCCGTTTAATTCATTTCTTGTTCATCGCGGAATAAAAACCCTTTCATTAAGGATGGAAAGGCATTGTGAGAATGCAATGAAAATTGCTGAATACCTTGAGAAGCATCCATTGATAAAATCAGTTTCTTATCCCGGATTAAAAAGTCATCCTCAGTATGAATTGGGGCAAAGACAGCATAAAGGTCCCGGCGGAATGATAACATTTGAGCTTGAAGGCGGATTTGAAGCAGGCCAGGTCATGATGAACTCTGTTAAACTCTGCCAGCTTGCTGTAAGTCTCGGCGGTGTGGAATCTCTTATTCAACATCCGGCCAGCATGACGCATTTTTCAATGGGTAGAGAGGCAAGATTGGCTGCAGGTATATCGGATGGGTTGGTTCGTTTATCGGTTGGGATAGAAAAAGCTGAAGATATTGTTAATGATCTGGCAAATGCTCTGGAAAAAGTTAAAGAATTACAATCAGCTGAGGTTGAACATTCTTAATTTATATTTTCTATTTTAATTTAGTCAATATAGATATCAATAGATTATTGACAAAAATATTATGCTTAATTTGACGGCAAAGGTATTTATAATATTTCTTTGCCGTTTTTATATTGTTTAAGACATAAATATTCAAAACTCTTTATTCAATTTTTCCGCTCAAATCTAAATAACTAGATTGACTCAAGTACTATAGGTGATTCCTATCTCCAATACATTTAATCAATTTATATAATTTATTCATGAATATTTTAGTTGTTTACTAATTTACTTATAAAAGTCATGGTTCGACTCCGCTCAGCATAATAAAAGTACTTAAATTGTCATCCCGGGCGGAGTCGAGGGATGATTTATTAGTTGATAATAGTTTCGGTAAATTAAAACACTGCCGATATTTTTAGTGGATTGAAAACTAATTTTTATATTTTAATATGAAAAAGATTTATATTTTTACTCTTTTATTCTTATTGTCTTCAATTTATTTATTCGGACAAACGAAATTCGGAGCTGAAGTTAATGGCTTTTACGGACTTCCCAGCGGAGTCTTTTCAAATTCTTATAAATCAAATATAGGCGAGAATGCAGCAGTTCTTTATCATTATATGGAAAAAATAGATTTAATGTTATCCGTAGGCTATATCAATTTCCCGTTTGATAACGGGAAATATAATCAAAGTTTAAAGGCAATTAATCCTAACTTTAATCCGGTAAATTTTAATATTAATTATAGAGCTATACCGTTATTAATAGGTGCGAAACTTTTTATACCCGGAAAACTATTTAAGCCATTCGTTACATTAGAGGGGGGAGTAAGTTTTTTAAAATTTCAAACACCGAACAGTATCAGTGCCGGAGTTGTAAGTATAAATGACCATTCCTCTGTTCAAATTACACTTGCCGCCGGAATTGGAGTTGCATATGTGCTTCTTGAAAATCTTAACATAAATATCTGCGCAAAACTTAATTATATAAATGAAAAAACCGGTCAGCTACCGACTCTAGGTGTTGGAAATACGGCATATCTGCAGCTCGGAAATTCTATAGTTTCTTATTATTCCATTAATGCAGGTTTGAGCTTTTATCTTTAGTTCTGTATTTACGATTGTATCTGTAAAACTACTCACTTTGATTTTTTATTTTAACCGGCCATTTCTTATTTTTAACACCCAAATATTAAGAGGTGAATATGAGATTTGAACGAGCGGCGGGAATACTTCTTCACCCTACTTCCTTACCGGGCAAATTTGGAATTGGGGATTTAGGCAACGAAGCTTATTACTTTGTCGATTTTCTTGAATCTGCCGGTCAGAAACTCTGGCAGGTTTTTCCTTTAGGCCCGACAGGCTACGGGGATTCTCCGTATCAGTGCTTTTCCGCTTTTGCCGGCAATCCTTTACTGGTTAGTCCGGAAAAACTTTTGGAAAAAGGCTTCCTAAAAAAAGAAGAGTTAAATGATATTCCTTCTTCAGATCCCGTTAAAATAGATTTTGGCAGGGTAATAAATTATAAAAAGGTCCTTCTTAGAAAGGCTTTTGAAAACTATAAAAAAAATCAAAACGGAATTAAAATAGCCTTTAATGAGTTTTGTAAGACTAATGAAGAATGGCTGGAGGATTTTGCTTTATTTATGGCTGCAAAGGATTTCCACAACGGAGTTGTTTGGTCAAACTGGGACAAGGGGCTTGTTCATCGAGATGAATCTGCAATGAAAAAATGGAAAGAAAAATTATATGATGAAATTCAGTATCATAAATTTATTCAATTTCAATTTTTCAATCAGTGGAAAGAACTGCGGTCATATGCAAATAGTAAAGGAATAAAAATTATAGGTGATATGCCTATTTTTATTGCCTATGACAGCGCCGACTTGTGGGCTAATAAAAATCTTTTTACCGTTGATAATGAAGGTAAACTTGAAACGGTTGCCGGTGTGCCTCCGGATTATTTCAGTGAAACAGGGCAATTATGGGGTAATCCTTTGTATAGATGGAAAGTAATGGAGAAGGATGATTTTCTTTGGTGGAGAAAAAGATTTTCTCAGCTATTTGAAATGATTGATATAATTAGAATAGATCATTTTCGCGGATTTGATGCTTATTGGGAAATTCCCGGCGGAGCCGAAACTGCAATAAACGGCAGATGGGTAAAAGCTCCCGGTGAAAAATTATTTAATACTGTAAAAAAATATTTGGGTGAACTTCCAATAATAGCCGAAGATCTCGGAGTTATTACAAAATCGGTAACTGAATTAAGGGAAAAATTAAATTTTCCCGGGATGAAAATTCTACAGTTTGCTTTTGGTGAAGATATGGAGAGAAAGTTTTTACCACATAATTTTGTTCAGAATTGTATGGTTTATACCGGCTCTCATGATAACGATACAACAAGAGCATATTTTGAAAAAGTAAAATTTGAGGATAGTGATATTTACGATCACGCCCAGAAATATTTAAATTATTACGGCGATGATATGGTCGGGCAATTAATTAGAGCGGCCTATGCTTCTGTAGCCGATATTGTTGTTGTACCGATGCAGGATATCTTGAACCTGGGCGGGGAAGCACGAATGAATTTCCCGGGGACTCTCGGCGGCAACTGGTCATGGAGATTTACATGGGAACAGATCCCGCAGCATTTGGCGCAGAATTACAAAGACCTTGCGGAATTGTATGAGAGACCGCCGGAACCGGAAAAAGATGTTGAAATAGAAACGGAAGAATAAAAGTCGGACAGCATGAATGTATGTTTGCATTTTTGCATGGAAGATATTTTAATGTGAACTCATGCAATCATGCAGCTGTGTAGTTGTATTAATAGAGCTTTGTTTAGCTGCTTATAATAACACGTTAATTTGATAAATAACTAAACTAAGGTAATTGAAATGTTTGAATTTCTTAAAAGCAAGATGAATTTACAGAACAATGAAAGCTATAATAATTTTCAAAGCAATAAATATTCGCCTATAGAAAATGCCTTATGTATTTTACTTGTTGATATAGCTCGAGCCGATGATGAGTTCACCGAAAATGAAAGTTCGGTTATAATTTCTCTAATGAAAAAATATTTTAATATTGAGGATGAAGGCATTAAAACTTTAATTCAAGCTGCGGAAGAATATTTTAGACGTGAAGACAGCATTTATGAATATACTGTTATTATAAACAATAACTTTTCTAATGAAAACAAGTATGAATTATTAAGAGACTTATGGCGCCTGGCCTATGCCGATAATAAAATGGATATCTACGAAGAGAGTATGGTCAAAAAGATCGGCGGTTTGCTGGATGTTGACAACCAGGCAATTATAAATGCTAAACTTTATGTAAAAGAAGAATTAAAATTATAATTGCATTCTATTACATAATTCTATTTCTTTAATTCCCGTTCAATAGTCGAAGTAATCTTCTCACTTTTAGGTGTTACACTGCTTGAAAATCTGCTGACTATAGACCCGTCTTTTGAGATAATAAATTTTTCGAAGTTCCATCTTATATCTGATTTGGGTGTAACTTTATTATTTGTTAATCTTTTGTAAAGCTGTGATTTTTCCGGACCGAGAATTTTCAATTTATCAAAAAGTTTGAAAGTTACTCCGTAATTATTTGAACAAAATTGTTGTATTTGTTCATTTGTACCCGGCTCTTGTGCGCCGAAATCATTGCACGGGAAAGCTAAAATTTCAAATCCCTTATCTTTATATTTTTGGTAAATTTCTTCCAGCCCTTTATATTGAGGTGTATATCCGCATTCGCTGGCCACATTTACAATTAATAAAACCTTTCCATTGTAATCCGATAAAGAGACATCTTTCTTGAAAATATCCTTTACCGTAATATCATTTATTTTATCATCCATTTTTTCACCGTTAATTCTGAACGTTTGAAACTGTTATTTAAACTTATTGATTATAAAAATATAAAGTAGTTGCCCGGTATAAAATTTTAATTAGAAGTGATTTGTCTCAATAAATCTGTGTTTTATAAATTTCTTAATTAAAATTCTATGTTAATAGTTAACCTTGCGCATTATCCTTCAAGGTTTTGTGTAAGATGACTTAATTGAAATTTTGAGATGTAAAATTCCAATATTATGATAAATTCAATTTTCTAATCCAAATAAATGCAGGGATACTTAAAATTACATATGCTAAAGCGAATAAAGCATTTAAGGGGTCCCCAATTATGTCTCCGATTAGAAATATAAATGAGCCGATTAAAAATATTAAAGTCGTCCACGGATATCCCCATGTTTTGAATGGTCTTGGTAGTTGAGGTTCTTTTTTCCTTAAAATAAAAAGTGCGGAAAATCCTGCAAAATAATTTGCCACATAAAAGAACACGGAAATTGCAATTAATATTTCAAATGTTCCCGTTGCAATTAAAATTATGACGAAGATAGTGCATAATAATAAAGCAGTCCTTGGGGTTCCGCTTTTACTGACGGAAGTGATTTTAGTTGTAAAAAGTTTGTCGCGGCCGAGTCCGTAAATAATTCTTGTTGCAATTAATAAAACCGCATTTAATATACTTATAAGCGCCGCTATAGAAAGAACGGTAATTATCCGCCCTCCCTTTGTTCCGAATAAGATTATTGCCGCATCTGTAGCCGGCGCAACAGATTTGGCTAACTTTGAAACCGGTAGTACGTAAAGCAGGCCGGTATTTACAAGCAGGTAAATTACAATAGTTGCCAGAACTCCTCCCAATGCGGAAAGGGGAAGATTCTTTCCCGGATTTTTATCTTCTTCAGTAAAATAAACTGCACTGTACCACCCGTCGTACGTAAATATTATTGATTGAAGAGCAATTACAAATGCAAAGAAAACAGCAGTTATTGTTGAAGGTGTCTTTACGGTTGAAATTACTCCGGTTGAAATTTTCCCGCCCCAGATAAAGCAAGCAGCAACAAGAACTAAAAAAGCAATTGCTTTTATTAAGGTTGTCAATTGTTGAGTCCCGCTGCTTGATCTTAATCCTATCCATTGAATAAAAGAAAAAAGCAAAATAATAAGAATAGCTATCGTTTTAATAAAAACAGATAATTCCGGAAATAAGATTACAAAGAATTCTCCTATTGCAATTGCGATTGAAGCAAGAGAAGCGCATGTTGCAATTCAGTCGCTCCAGCCGATAATAAACCCGCCGTAATCACCGAAAGCCCGTCTTACGAAAACATACCAGCCGCCGGCTTTTGGAATCATAGTGCCCAGTTCGATTACTGAAATTGTTCCGAGCAGTGCATATATTCCGCCGATAACCCATGCGGAAATTATAAGCCATCCGCTGCCTAATTGAGCTGCAACCATTCCCGGTGTTCGTAAAATTCCGACACCGATAGTTCCGCCGATTGTAACGGCTATTCCGAAACCTACTCCGAGAATTTTTTTCAGATTAGATCCATCCGCCGGATCTTTATTCTTATCGGTCATTAAGTGAAAAGTTATTTTATTTAATAGATTGAATCGAACTTAAGTAATTTGTTTCTTCAAATCAATTCGTGTAATAAATAGATTTTATTATAAAAGTTAATTTTTTAAAAGCTGAATTAATAATTATGATTTTTTTTCAATTAATCTTTATTTTTACACTCGAATGAAATTTTAGTAATAGTATTTACAATAATAGTTTCGATTGTAAATAACTTACCAAAGTTTTTTGATCTGAATAATTGGTTATTTCTTATTTTGTTAAAAAAGACGGGAGAATAATTCAGATTGTACAATCCGATAATTCATATCTACTATTCCTTTTAAAAAATTGGAGTTCACATGAAACAATCCGATTTTAAATATCGCTGGTTTGTCGTTGGAGATATTAACGGCTTTTTCGGACTAATGTTCGATAATCTTACAGTGTTATCTTTCCTTGCCGGAATTTTAATTCTCGTGTTTAAATACCCTGCTGATATTGTTTACGGCAGAATGTTCCCGGGAACTGCGCTCGGAGTTTTATTCGGCGACATAGTTTATACCTGGATGGCATTTCGTCTTGCCAAGAAAACTAAAAATCCTAAAGTAACCGCAATGCCGTTAGGTTTGGATACTCCTTCTACAATCGGTATTGTGCTTACCGTGTTAGGCCCCGCATTCATGTATTTAAAGCAGCAGGGAATGGCGGTTGAAGAGGCAGCCATGATGACATGGTATATAGGAATGGCAACGATGATAATTATCGGAGTTGTAAAGGTAATATTCTCTTTTATCGGAGAATGGATTCAAAAGATTGTACCGCAAGCAGGATTATTAGGAAGTCTTGCCGGAATCGGTTTAGCTTTGATCGGCTTTGTTCCGCTGCTGGATATTTTCGGTCTGCCTGTAATCGGAATGATTTCACTCGGATTAATTCTTTACACGCTCGTTGCAAAAATTAATTTGCCCAAAAATTTTCCCGGTGTATTCGCTGCTATTTTCATAGGGTCTGTTGTTTACTACATATTAGGTCCGTTAGGACTTCTCGGAACCAGCTTTACCGCACCTTCAATGCAGCTTCATCTTGGAGCGCCGGTACCTACTTTGGGTTTTGTTCACGGTTTTGTGGAAGCATTAAAATATTTACCCATAGCCTTGCCTTTTGCAATTCTTACTATTGTGGGCGGAATAAATGTTACGGAAAGCGCAAAAGTAGCCGGTGATGATTTCAATACTAAAAATATTCTTTTAACAGAAGCTATATCAACTTTGATTGCAGGACTCTGCGGCGGTGTTGCACAAACAACACCTTATATCGGCCAGCCAGCTTATAAAGCGATGGGCAGCCGCGCAGGTTATAC
>CAZCFZ010000079.1:0-3443 GCA_964498065.1 uncultured Ignavibacteriaceae bacterium | reverse complement strand
CCCAATGTTTTGGAAACATTGGGTGTCTAACATTCAAAAAAGTTGGGTGTTTAAGAATGATTATAAAGAAATGCCATATAGAATAAATAAATCATTTAAAAATAGCTATTATCATGTTTATAATCGTGGAAACAATTATGAAGATATTTTCTTTGAGGAAAGGAATTATTCTTTTTTCTTATCAAAAATAGCTTGGATTTTTAAAAATGATATTGATTTAATTTGTTACTGCTTAATGCCCAACCATTATCATCTTATCGTAAAAACTAACGATAATTATGTACTTGAGAAAGCAATGCAAAGAATTTCCAATAGCTATACAAAAGCTGTGAATAAAAGTTTAAATCGAGTAGGTCATTTATTTCAAGGCAGGTATAAATCAAAACATATTCTAGATAATAATTATCTTGTACATCTTTCCCGTTATATCCATTTAAATCCTATTAGAAAAAACTTAGTAAAGAAACCAGAAGAATGGGAATTTTCAAGTTATATGGATTATGTTAGTTTAAGAAACAATGATAGCCTAAAAATGAATATAGTACGTGAACAGTTTAAGACAATTGGAGATTATATTCAATTTATAAAAGACTACCGGGAAGATCAGTTTTGTTATATAAAAGATTTATTGTTTAGATGAAAGTAGGCAATTACCAAAACACCCAACGTTTCAGAAAGACACCCAATGTTTCAAAAAGTCATTCCATGTTTCAAAACATTGGGTGTCTATACTATTCCGCAAATGTTTTAAACTGTTCAAACATTGCAAGAGCAGCGTCAAATTCAAAGCGTGTTCTAATAAGGTATGATTCATCCCTTTGATCGAGGGGAAGCTCGTCTTCCCATTCCATGTTGGAGTTTAATACTTTATTTGTCTGTGCATCTTCTATCGCCCATGCGCCGGCGCCGTTTTTCCTGGATTTCATAGTCAGAAAAATCATTCCGTCTAATTGAAATTTTACTGCCTGATCAAACCATTTTATTTTTTCTTCGTTGCTTAACATATAAATAGAAATTTTTCTTTTATTATCGAAAATTTCGGAATTTTTTTTATAGGCGATGAAAATAACTTCTTATCGTTAGTTCTTATTAATTTTTTGGATGATTGTAATAATGAAACCCCTCGTTCGAAACTAATATAAAAACCGTTTAGACGGTTACAATGTAAGATCTTATATAGTTAACGCCGGGATTAATACCGACGTTAATAAAAACAGCTTTGTATTTTGCAACTGTTTTAACAGTTTTCGTGTTATGAAATCTAATTCGAACAAGAGGTTAATTAAATAATGGAGTATGACATTATACTCCATTCTTAATAGATTTTACTTAAGATGATCGGGTTTGCCAGAACTTTCTATATCTAGCATCTACAATCATGTATCCGGGATCCGGCGGATGTTATCCGTAATGAATCTTTTAGCTCATCAATGCAGCAATTGATGCCGTATTGACAATATCATCAACACTGCAGCCACGGCTTAAATCGAAGAACGGTTTCTTTAATCCTTGAATAATTGGTCCTATGGCTTCGCCTTTACCCAATCTTTGCGCAATTTTATAACCGATATTGCCTGCATCAAGATCAGGAAAAATTAAGACATTTGCACGTCCAGCAACCTCACTTCCCGGTGCTTTTCTCTTTCCAACAGAATCTACAATAGCTGCATCAAACTGCAATTCGCCGTCTATTGAAAGATCGGGGCGCTTGCTTTTTACGGTATTGAGTGCACTTCGAACTTTATCAACCATTTCATGCTCTGCACTTCCTTTGGTAGAAAACGACAACATTGCTATATAAGGTTTTTCTCCTGTTAATTTTTCATGATTTTCTGCTGTCGAAATTGCGATGTCCGCCAATTGAGCCGCATCGGGATTGGGAACCACGCCGCAATCTGCAAAAGAGTAAGTTTTTTCAGGGAACACCATTAAGAAAAAACTTGAAACTATTGATATTCCTTCGGGCATCCCGATGCATTGTATTCCGGCCCGCAGTACATCGGCAGTGGCGGCAGTCGAACCTGATACACTTCCGTCAGCCATCCCTTCCTTAACCATCATTGCGCCGAAGAACAGATCTTTTTGAACAGTCTCCTTTGCCTCTTCAATGCTTATGCCTTTTTTCCTTCTTAGGTTAAAATAAATGTTTGTGAAGTCGCTTAATTTATCAGACTTTAAAGGATCAATTATTCTAACTCCGGCTAAATCAGCTTTAAGTGAAGATGCACTGTCTCTTATTTTATCTTCGTTGCCTATTGTAATTACCGATGCAATTTTTCCTTTTGTTAATATCTCTGCAGCTTTTAATACCCGTTCGTCGTGAGATTCCGGCAGGACAATTGTTTTTTTCTTTTTAGATACTTTTTCTTTAATACTGTCTAAGATTGAGTTTTCCATTATGATTTCCTATAAATAAAATTAAATTACATTGTAAAATTAAGAAATTTAGTGAAGATATATTTGAGTGCAGGAAATTTTTATAAAAATCATACAAGCATAACTAATTATTAAGGTTCAAATTCCTGATTCCGAAAGTTTTAGTAGTATGACCAATTCGATCATGAAAAAGAAAATTACTTGAAATTTTTGCTGATTAGTGTATTTTTCCATATTATTTAATTATAATTTAAAGACTTATAAAACCTGAAATTTGTGAAGGAACCTATCATTTAACGTTGATTATTGATGATAAAACCCATAAATTCACAATCTTAATTTTATTATGCTAACTGAAAATTTACAGAGCGTTAAAGAAAAAATAAGAAGGAAATGCTTAGAAGTTAATCGTGATCCTTCCGAAGTAAAATTAATTGCCGTTTCGAAAAATTTTGGAATTGAAGAAATAAATGAAGCATTCAGTAATGGAATTAAAGACTTTGGTGAAAACAGGGCTCAAGAGCTAGATATTAAATATGAAAGACTGGGAGATAAGATAACCTGGCACTTTATAGGTAATTTGCAAAGAAATAAAGTCAGGTTCGTAGTTAATTCCGCAGAATATATTCACTCTGTAGATTCACTTTTATTAGCTTCTGAAATTAATAAATACGCTGTTAAAAAAAATAAAATTCAAAAAGTTCTTTTACAGATTAAAACTTCTTATGAAGAAACAAAATCGGGTTTAACCGATTATAGTGAAATAAAGGATCTTGCTTTTTATTGTGAAGATTTTAAAAACCTGGAACTTATCGGACTAATGACGATAGCTCCTTTTACCGATGATATAAGCTTAATCAAGAAAAGTTTCGGTCAGTTACGTAAAATTAAGGAGCGATTAAATACCGAAAGTTTAAAAATTAATGAACTGTCTATGGGAATGACGTCCGATTTTGAAATTGCAATTGAAGAAGGAGCCACTATGCTAAGGATCGGCTCGGCAATTTTCGGTGAAAGAGATTATTCAAAAAATTGGAAGGAGAACCTATGAAGGTTTCCCCCATTAG
>CAZCFZ010000078.1:0-17515 GCA_964498065.1 uncultured Ignavibacteriaceae bacterium | reverse complement strand
TTTACCAACTTTACTAGAGGGATTCTTTTTTATTTATTTTGGACAGATATGGTTTTCATGTGCAAAATATCATTTAATAAAATTTTAACTTGTGTTAAGATAATTTATTACCAATATTTGTAACTCAAACATGAAGTTTAAATATCACAAATACCATAAAGAATTTGCAGCCATAATGCTGCTTTCTTATATATTTTTAGTTTCCCTTTCTATTCTTCATTATCATCATGTCGATATTGTAGAGGGTAATTATACTTTAGAAAGCAGCGGTCCGGAAACCGGTTCAAATCCTTTCGATAAGCTGATAGATTCCACACATGAATGTACAATCCAGCTGTTTGCTCATTCTGTACTAGATTATAATCACATAAAAGTATTTAACTTTGTTCAAAATACAGGCGAACAAGAATTATCTATTAGAGAAGAAAATCAGCATCTTTTAGATTCTAATTACGATAGTAATCCCCATAGAGGTCCCCCCTTAATCTAAATCCTTGCAAAAGGTTCCTTAAACATTTTAATAAAAAATAAAATTACGGAAATAATTTTATTCTGAACTTACAAGCTGCCGGTGTATTGTACTGTAGTCTAAATAACTCTAAAACCGAATTAGTGAGTTTTTAATATACAGATTCCCAAAAATGGCATAAAAGTATTTCACATTTTATGTGATTACTACATTATGGTTAAAAAGTTATTTCCGCATGACCGTTTTATAATTAATAATAAATAAAGTAGGAGTTTTATTAATGCTATCAATTTTTAATTTGAAAAAAATATTATTTAAAGTAAGCTTGATAGTTCTAATGCTTGGTTTTGCATTTAACAGCTTTGCTTCAAATATGAAGAAAAATGAAAAGAAAAAAGAAAACACAATCAATTATAAAGTTACGGTAATAGATTCGGCGCAAAATACACCGCTGGAATTAGTTACATTAATATTAAAGCAGGAAGATAAAACAATAAACATTCGCGAAACAAATTATTTCGGGGTTGCGGTATTCAGCGATATTGAAGCGGGGAATTATATTGTACATGCGCAGTATATCGGTTACAAAACTGCGGATATTCCGGTAATTATAGACAGGCGGCATAATAATATAAAAATCAAATTGCAGCAAAGTGCAATTAGTTTGAATGAAGTGGTAGTAACAGGTAAAAAGGTAAAACAAGTATCAAATTATTTAGATATAAGAACCGGAGTAAAAACATTCGAATTGCAGACTTTTCATCCTACCCCCGAAGCCAGAATGACAAGTGTAATTCAGGAAAACTTAGTAGGTGCAGTAAGAGCTCCTACCGGTGAAGTGCATATTCGCGGGCAGCACGGAGAATACTCTTACTTAATTGATGGTATACCGATACCACTGGGAGTTTTCGGCGGATTGAACGAAGTTGTAGATCCCAGCATAATAAAAAGTATTTCTTTTTATACCGGCGGATTTCCTGCCGAGTACGGCGGGCAAATAGCCGCAATTATTGATGTTAGAACTCAAGTCCCGCCGGGTAAATTTCATTTAAATCTTTCGACTTACGGCGGAAGCTATCTTACATCAAATAGTGAAGGTTTAGGTTCAAAAGTCGGAACCTTTAAAGCCCTGAATTCTAACGGACAAAGTATCTCACTAAGCAATCATATTGATAACTTCGGTTATTTCTTTTCCGGTTCAAGGGATGAAACCGATCGAAGGGTTGATCAGCCGGTTACAAAGTTATTTAACGATCATGGTTTCGATTATTTTGCTTACGGCAAACTGGATTATTTTTTGAGCGATAATGATTTTCTTACTGCCAACCTAAATTATAGTTCTACACAAACTCAAATTCCCTTTGACCCTGCGGAAGGGATTAATTTTGATACTCAGGGCAGCTATAATTCTTTTCAGACTCTTTCATATTATCATACAATTTCAAATGTAACGGATAATTCAAGTAATATATTTGCCGGTTTATATGTTAGAGAAGGAGGATTAAAGTTCAATACAAGTCCGCTTGATCAAACATTACAATATCTTGGGGGTGATACAACTACCGGTTACAGGGTAAATCAAAACAGAAGCTTTGTTACTTACGGTACGAGGTTTAAATATTACAATGAATTATCTCATCATTTCGCCTATTCCTTGGGCTTTGAATTAAGCGCAACCAACGGGAAAGAAAAATTTAATTTCCTGGATATTAATAATAACGGTCCGGTTAACAACGATAATTTTACCGGTTCAGACTTTGCACTTTTTGCTCAGTCAAATATTCATCCGTTTGAATGGACGAGAATTGAAGCCGGGTTAAGATATGATCAGCACATTGCTCCTGTAATTAATCTTCAAACTCAAATAGAACCCAGATTAAAGATTAGCTTTTTCCCGGATGACTTTACGACTTTTTATTTAAGCTATGATCGACTCTTTATTCCAACTAATATTGAAGGATTGTCTTCGATAGCGACGGTTATTGGCGATTCTGCTTCCGCTACCTTTCCGGAAAAAGATAATTTATATGAAGGCGGAATTATTCATAATTTTTTAAACGGCTTTACTACTAAGCTGGATTATTTTTATAAAGAATCTACCCCGGGTTTAGATGATGAAACGTTGGGCTCAAGTACGATTAGAGTAAATGTAAATATAAATCGAGTGATAGTGCGGGGAATAGAATTAAGCTTAAATTATAATGATCCCGCTAACTCATTTTCCGGTTTTATGAATGCTTCTTTAATACATGCATTCGGTACCGGTCCTGTTTCCGGCGGATTTATTCCCGCTGATTATTCAACGACTCCTTTTGATCTTGACCACGATCAGCGGCTTTCCGTTGTTATAGGATTAAACTATCAGCCGGCAAATTGGTTTTTAAATCTTGTCGGAATTTACGGCTCCGGTTTATCAAACGGGAATGATATTGCATTCAAAACAGGACTTTTTGATTTCAACCAGGCAGCGCATACAACACCGGCCTGGATATTTAATTTATCCGGCGGTTACACATTCCGGCTTGGAAACGGCGCTTCATTAGAACCGTCTCTTAGTATTACAAATTTATTGGATCATGCGCATTTGCTTAAAGGAGCTTTTTTCAGCGGTGCGAGCTTTGAAGAGAGAAGAAATGTGGTATTTAAAATTTCATATCATATTTAATATGTTTTATTTATTATAAAGGTAGTCTCAAAAGTAATATTTTTCTGAATGATGGAACACTGATGACACAGATTTGAACTGATTTTCACGGATTTTAAATAGATAATTACTTTTGAGACAGCTTCTTTTCGTTATTTGAAAATAATTACTTCAAAATAAGAGGAAATATAACGTCGCTTTTTTACCTACTTAAATAATTTTGTTTCTAAAAACAGTACAAGGGGCCAAAATTAAAAATTCATTTTATATGGAATCCGTAAAATATGTTTTGTTGTCATTCAATCGGTTTAAACTCATTTTAGGATTAATATTAATACTCGTTCTAACCGTAAAAGGACAAAATAAATATGTTACGGTAAAAGGGCATGTAGAAGATGCCAATTCCGGCATTCATCTAACGGGTGTAAATGTTTCTGTTCTAAAAATACATTTAGGCACTACAACAGACAGCCTCGGAAATTATATTTTAAATTTGAATACCGGGAAATACAGCATTACCTTTAGCTGTGTCGGCTACAAAACAATTACTAAAAAAATAAATATTAACGGGAGACAATCTAATTTCAATGTGGATGTTTCCCTAAAACCTAATATTTATGTAATGAAAGATGTAACCGTAAATGCAAATAAAGTATCCGATAACTTAACTCTTGATACATTAAAAGCAAAAGATCTGCAAAACATTCCGAATGTTTTTTCAAATATATTAAGCAGCATAAAATTCTTACCGGGTGTTACATCAAATAACGAACTGTCCAGTACATATAACGTAAGGGGTGGTAATTACAACGAAAATCTTATTTACCTGAACGGTTTTGAAATTTATCAACCTTACTTAATACAGGAGGGGATTGAGGAAAGTCAATCTATTGTTAATGAAAACATGGTCAGCAGCATGGAATTCTACCATGGGGCATTCCCGGTTAGTTTTGGAGATAAAATGTCTTCCGCACTTGCAATAAATTATTATACGCAGGAAAGTCCGGAACTCGGAGGTGAGATAAATGCCGACTTGTTTAATATGGGCCTGACTCTTCATGATAAAACAGGAAACTTTAATTGGAGAACAGGCGTACGTTATGCTTATCCTTATTTGTTTGACAAAGCTTTAATTCAAACAAAAGGGCAGTATAAACCGAGTTTTGATGATTTCCAATTTACCGGTTCTTACGACCTGCCTAATAAATCCCAGCTTCAATTATTGTTTTTAACAGCCAGAAATTATTTTGATTTAACTCCTCAAAGATGGTTTGGAAATTTTCAAACTGCGCCGTTTGTTGTTAAACAGGTAACTCTAAATTTTAACGGGCTAAATACATATAATTATAAAACCAATTTGGCAGGATTAAAATTCTTAACTCCTTTAAGCGAAAATTCCAATCTATCTACATCAATTAGTTATTACTCCGACAAAGAATTATACAGCAAAAATTTAACTTATGATGTTTATTATTCGGATGATGGTTATCATCCTTATGAAAATATGCAGTACATTGAGACAGGAAATGAATTTGCAGACAATTATCTTAATATGAGAAGGCTGGAGTTTAAAGCCGATTACAATTTAAAATATAATATTCATAATATCTCTGTCGGAACAACTTTCAGATATTCAAAAATGGAAAGTTCGCTCAATGATTCAACTTATTTTACCGGCGCCGACTCGGTCTTAAATTTTTCCGGTATTTCAAATCAGAAATTGAATGTTAATTTTAATTCTATTGCGGCTTATATTGAAGATAATATTTTCTTAAGCAGCCGGTTAAATGCAAATGCCGGTATAAGGATTCTGAAATATTATTTTAATAATCAGTTGTTATTCAGTCCGAGGGCAAGCATAACATACAAGCCGGACCCGTTAAATTCTTTTTATTTTGCCTGGGGATATTATTTCCAGCCGCCGTACTTTTATGAAACCTGGGATAAGAACATAAATACGGCAAAATCTCTGCTTGCACAGGAAGATATTCAATATAATCTAAACTGGGAAAATCATTTTAGAAAGAATGCCAAATTCACGGTAGAATTATTTTATAAAGATATAAGACACATGATACCGTACTATATTAAAGATTTAAATTTGGTTTACGGGGATAAAAATAACTATAAAGGATTCGCATACGGATTTGACCTCCAGTATGAAGGCGAGTTAAGTCAGAATTTGGAAACATGGATCGGTTATAGTTATTTGAATGCGGAAGAAAAAGAGACACCTGGGAATTTTCCTTATGTAAAAAGCCCGTTTGGGCAGTCGCATACAATTAGGATATTTCTTCAGGATGGGGCAAAGAAACACAAAAATTTTCAAGTTCACGTATTATTTCTTTTTGGTACGGGATATTTCTATAACCCGATGCAAAGCATACCCGGCCCGACTCCGGGGTCGTACCAAATCGTTCCAGATTATAATGTAACGGAAGTATACCCGTTTTTCATGAGAGTGGATATGGGACTCACTTTTAAGTTTAATATATTCAAACAAAAGGAAATTATTCTTACTGCTGATGTACTTAACATATTTAATAACTATAACATTACCTCATATTCATGGTATCATGTTCTTCCGCAGGTAACACAGCCTGTGCCTGTTGCCAACATTCTATCACCAAGATTTTTTAACGTAGGCTTCAAGTTTAACTTTTAACAAAAAATTAAACTTAAGCCAAGTTCAAACATTTTCTGCGGGTACGATTCACATTAAGAGTGCAGCCGGTTTATTTAATGCCGTTTAACTCATTCTCTAAAAAAGTTTTTTATTTTAAGTAAGTAATAATTTAATTTATTATTTTGAATTCCGAAATCAACAATAATTTTTACGGGGGCTATGATACCTATTTCCATTTCGCCTTTCAAAGCTGTAGATAAAGCTTATTATAAATCCAAACCTAACCGTACAGAGTTTGATAATTTTAAATTTCATTTAAATGTTCTATTAAAAAATATAAATGAAAAAGAGGGAGAAGAGCATAATAAGAACCTTATAAGAGATTTTCTAAAAAATACTTTTTATAAAGACTATTATGTAAATACTAAAAACAAGACCGACCTTGCTGTTTATTTGGGAAAAACCGCCAAAAGCAAAACAGGAATTATTATAGAAGCTAAAAGCCCAGTAAACAAACATGATATGGTTACTAAGGGCAATCTAAATGTCAAGGCAATGCAGGAAGTTATTCTTTATTACCTGCGGGAAAGAATTGAAGAAAAGAATGACGAGATAAAGTATATCATCATTACCAATGCATTTGAGTGGTATATTTTTAATGCTAGCGAATTTGAAAATTTATTTTATAAAAATAAAAATTTTGTAAATGACTATAATAAATGGAAGACTAATAAAAAAGTAAGTCACTTAACCGATCATTTTTACAATGAGATTGCAAGCAAATATTTGGAAGAAAATGATAGGGAAATTCATTTCGTTTATTTCGATTTAAGGGATTATATAAAAATCCTAGAAAGCGGAAACGACAAAAAGCTTATTTTGTTATTCAAAGTATTTTCTGCGGTACATCTCCTAAAAGAATCATTTCTTAACGACAGCAATTCCCTAAATAAACAATTTTACCAGGAGCTTTTATATATAATAGGCCTTGAAGAAACAAAAGCAAAAAACAAAAAAATAATCGGTAGAAAACCTGAAGGGAAGAGAGAAAACGGAACTTTAATCGAGAATACTATAAGGATGCTGGAAAACGATGATATATTGAATTCAATTGATAATCCTGAAAGATTCGGAGAAACAAAGGACGAACGTATTTTTAATATTGCTCTTGAGCTTAATATAACCTGGATAAACAGGATACTTTTTTTAAAACTGCTGGAAGCACAGCTTATAAATTATCACAAAGGAGATATCAATTATAGATTTCTCGATACAAAAACAATTAAAGAATATGATGACCTTTATGAATTATTTCACGAAGTACTTGCCGTAAAGGTAGATGATAGAAGCAATGATATAATTGATAAGTTTAAAAATATACCTTATTTAAACAGCTCGTTATTTGAACAAAGCGATTTAGAGAAAAAATCTATTAGGATTAGCAGCTTAAAAGATAGATTCGAGGTTGCTCCTTATAATCATTCGGTATTAAAAAATAATTCTAAAAAGCCGCCGGAAAAACTGCACACATTAGAATATCTCTTATTGTTTCTCGATGCATTTGATTTTGCGTCTGATAATGCGGGAGATATACAGGAAGAAAATAAAAATTTAATTAACGCTTCCGTGCTGGGAAGAATATTCGAAAAGATAAACGGTTACAAAGACGGTTCATTTTTCACGCCCGGGTTTATAACCATGTATATGGCTAAAGAAACTTTAAGGCGTGCAGTGCTTCAAAAATTTAATGATGTTAAAGAATGGAAATGCAGTTCTTTTGACGAAATAAAAAATAAAATTACCGACAGAAAAGAAGCCAACGAAATAATAAACTCGTTAAAGATATGCGATCCGGCAGTAGGCTCCGGTCACTTTTTGGTTTCTGCATTAAATGAACTGCTTGCAATAAAATCTGATCTTGATGTACTATGCTACAGAGATGGAACAAGAGTTAAATACTATAAAGTTGAAGTAGCAAACGATGAACTTAGTGTCTATGACGAGGAAGCAGGTGAGTTTTTTGAATATACCGTAAATGAAAAGGGGATTCCTCCGGAAGAAAAACAGAAACTCCAGGAAGCGCTATTCCATGAAAAGGAAACAATTATTGAGAACTGCCTATTTGGTGTGGATATAAATCCTAACTCTGTTAATATATGCAGACTGAGATTATGGATTGAACTGCTTAAAAATGCTTATTACAGCAGAGGAACTGTTAAACCGGAACTTGTAACACTGCCGAATATTGATATAAACATAAAGCAGGGTAATTCTCTTATAAGCCGTTTTGATCTAAGCGATGATTACAGTAAGCTGCCTATGCAGGTACAGCAGAAGATGAAACTGGCAGTACAAAAATATAAAGACCAAGTATTTATTTATAAAAATACAAATGATAAAACGACAAGGAATAAATCTTTAGAAGAAATTAAAAGCCTCAAAAAATACTTTTCCGAAATTGTTAACCCTACCGACAAAGATTATATACAGCTCAGAAAGAAAGAAACGGAACTTGGAGAAATACCACTGCTGTTTGACCGGAAAGAAAAGGAAGAATATGAAAAGAAGGTTATTAAGCTTGAAGCTGAAGTAAAAGAATTAAGAAAAAAGTATGACGAAAAATTAAAGACAATATACGGCAACGCATTTGAGTGGAGATTTGAATTTCCCGAAGTGCTTGATGAAAACGGCAAATTTGTAGGTTTTGATGTGGTGATTGGGAATCCGCCGTATATAAGAGCTGAAGAGATTAAACCATTTGCTAATCATTTCTATAACAATTATAGTGTTTATACTCGTGCCGCAGATATCTATTTTTATTTTTATGAAAGAGCGTGGGAAATACTTAGGAATTATGGATTTATATGTTTTATAAATAATTCATACGAAAAAACTACTGCTGGTAAGTCCTTAAGAAAATATGTTCTAAGTAATTTTTGTATTATAAAATATTTGAATTATACATTAGTAAATATCTTTGAAGAAGCAACTACATATCCAATTATATTCTTAGCTGAAAGATCTAATGACAGATCGGAATTTGAATATTTGAAAATTTATGATGAAGAATTGAAATTTAATAACGGATACTATGAAAATGCTGAATACATTCTTATTAAGCAAAATATACTTAATGATGATATTTGGAGCTTTGATAAAAATAGTGGGAATGAATTATTAGAAAAAATTAAAAGGAATAAGACTATTAGAGATTTATATGGTAAAACTTATTATGGGATTAAAACTGCACTGAATGAAGCCTTTATAATAAATAATTCTTCTTTGTTGAATTATGGCTTTATAAAAAAAATATTTGAGGGGAAAGATATAAAGAAATGGTATACTCCTAAAATAAATAAAGCGGTTATTGTTTTTGAAAATGGTTCAACACAAAATAAATTAGGTAAATTGGATGAGAAAACAGCATTGGTCAAGATGAAGGAATTATATCCGGAAATATTTTCTCATTTATTAAAATTTGAAAATAAAGCTAAGAAAAGATATGATAAAGGTGAATATTGGTGGGAGTTAAGAAATTGCGCATATTATAGTTTATTTAAAAAATCTAAAATAATTTTTCCTAATTTACAGAATGAGAACAAATTTTCATGGGATAATAGCAAAAATTATATAAATGCACCGGCAGTCTTTTTGCCAACAGAGGACAAATATTTAATCGCGATTTTAAACTCAAAATTAATTTGGTATTTTTTAAGATCAATTTGTGTTGTAAGAAGAGGGGGATATATAGAAGTAAAACCGCAATATTTTGAACAAATTCCTATCCCTAAAATTGATAAAAGTTTTTCATATAAATTAACAACCATTACTGATAAAATTTTGAACCAAAAACAACTCAATATAAGTTCAGACACAAGCGCCTTGGAAAATGAAATAGACCAGATGGTTTACAAACTTTATGGATTGACGGAAGAGCAGATAAGGATGGTGGAAGGTGAATGATTAAAAAAATAATTTCTGAAAACCCTATCTTTGATATATGGCAAATGATTCTTCATTATTCATATCCAAACAATATAATAAAATACTATAAGCAAAATAAAAGGGAATATGAAATTGATATTATTGATATAGTTGTGAATTCTTTGCTTCAGGCAAACGAATTTTTCCAGGTATCAAATGAAGTATCGCTGAATATTCTGCCTATGGTTCTTTATTATGGTGCAACAAATTTATTTAATGGTTTATTAACGCTTATTAGTGGTAAAGAATTACCTATAAAAACTCATGGTTTGAAATTAATAATGACTGAAAATGAAAAAAAAGGAATTGGTCCATTAAAAATTCAAATCTTAAATCCAAATAATGGTGCATTATCAAATTTTCTAAATAAAATAGATCCAAATACTCAAAATATTGATGGACAAGTATTTTCCTTTGCAGAACTGTTAGGTTCAATTCCTAGTTTAAAATATGATTTTGAAAATTGCTATGAGGAATTAAAGCCAAATTGTATCCCTGTTGAAAAAGTAAAAATCAATGATTCTGATATAGAAAGGATTTCATTTAATGAATTAACTAGATTTGAAAATAAAAATATTGAAATATTTAGAAATATAAAAAATTTTGAAGATAATTACTTAGAACCTCAAATTACAAATAATTATTTCGTTTTAAGAAAAAAAATAAAATCTAAAGAAATTGGAATATTTGATGAATTTGGGAAAAAATATTTTCAGTTAGGAATAAATAAAAGCAAAAGGATAATTCATTTACCTCAGCCTATACTTTTTCTAATTTGTTTATATTCACTATCAAATTTAGCTAGATATTATCCCAAGTTTTGGAATCCATTCATTAATAATGATTCAACTGGGGAAAGACAAATAATTGAAAAATTCTTACATATTAGCAAGAGATATTTGCCAAATTTATTGCTAAATGTTTTGAATAATAAAATTTTAATATTTATAAGGTCTTTTGAAGAGGAAATTATTATTAAAAGGAATGATGAAGAAAAAGAATTAAAAGAACTAATAAGAAAAGAGATTAATAAAATTTTAAAAATAAAATGAGTTTAAGAGATTCTACATATAAATTATGCAATTATTTAAGGAGATCAATTTATAGTGTTGAACTCAAAAATGTTATAGATAAATTAAATAAATCTAATAACGAAAATATAAATAGCGGACATTTCGGTTATGTTGCAAGACACCATACCTTGCAATTTTTAAGTTATCTATATGTAAATCAAAATTATTTAAAAATGAATCAACTTATGGCTCCTTTTAATTTGACCCCTTTGAACGAAAAAGAAATTAATATTTTCGAAAAAGGTCATAATTTATTACTTAAAATAAATAAGATTTTTAAGGATGAGTTGTTCAAAATATTACCAAATGCGGCCAGTATATTAGAAGTTTATCAAAAAGTGAATGTTTTGATTAATTCAAACGATATAATCGATTTACCAATCTCTTATATTGATGAAATAACTCAACAATTTTTAACTCATTCTTCTTTTAATGTTATTAGGAACTCAATCGATCAATTACCCAAAATAAAAGAAATTCCTAAAGAACAGTTAATAATGGGAGTTGATTTATTACTAAAAGAAATAAATCAGGGTGACTTTTTCGAAGTCCCTGAAACAATTAGAAAAATGAATCACATGTTGCCAATAGGGCATTTAGCTGAAAATATAAATAGAGTTATTCGAGCTTTAGCCTGTTTAAAAATTTCAACTCAAGTGTTCAACCAATTAATATATCAAGCAGCTAAAAATGAAAAATTAAGTGTATTAGATAATTCAAATATATTCAGAATCGTTAAGCACATTAATTTTTACCTAGGTGAAGTAGTAAAATTAGAGGTTCAACCTAATCGAAAATGTAATTCCTTTGAGTTACCATTAAGTTGCTGTTATTTAAATATTGAAGTTAGAGATGATTATAAAATTAAAGATCTTTTCTGGATAGCAAATAATAGTTTTTCATTTGGTCATGAAATTGGAAATGTCGGAAAATATTGGTTAAGGAAAATTGATACTGAGCTCAATTATCTAATCGACTTTAATAAAAGATAAATAATTAACGAATTATTGGTTTTTGATTTATAATTTTAGTATAACATATTTTTTGATAAGTTATATTATTGATATTTTAAAGTAAAGTGAAATAAACTAAAATTATAATTTATGATGTTATATTTTAGTTTATATATCAAGAAGTAATAAATTCTGAAAATGAAAAACGAAGTAGACATAAATAATAACATTTTGATTTGGGCTGTAGAAAGAGCCGGATTTAATGTAGACTATATTGCTGAGAAGATACCTAATTTTTCTGCCTGGCTTAGCGGCGATAAAAAACCGACTATTAAACAACTGGAAAAATTTTCTCAAAAGGTTCATGTCCCGTTCGGGTATTTATTCCTAAAAACAATTCCAGCCGAAACTATTCCTATACCTTATTTCAGACGTAATGATAATAACAAAGTTAGCCTAAATGTTTATGATTCGGTATTGATATTGCAGCAGCGTATGCAGTGGCTGCATGAATATTTGCAAAACCTTGACGAGCCTGCACTGCCTTATGTCGGTTCTATGACACAAAATAGAAATGTAAATGAGGTTGTACAAAGTATAAGAACAATCCTTGGACTAGAAAAGACCTGGGCAAGAGAGTTTGCTAGCTGGGAAGAAGCATTAAAGAATTTAACTATTAGAGTGGAAGATGCGGGGATAAATATAGTTTTCAACAGCGTTGTCGGCAATAATACTCATAGGACGATAAATGTGGATGAATGCAGGGGATTTGTACTTACGGATGAATACGCGCCTTTCATGTTTATTAATTCCGCCGATTCCAAAGCTGCACAGATGTTTACTGTTTTACATGAGCTTGCACATATATGGATAGGAAGGAGCGCCGGCTTTGACTTAAGAGAGTTAAGTGCGGCAGATGATCCGGTAGAAAAATTTTGCGATAAGATTGCGGCAGAATTCTTAGTCCCGGAAGAAGAACTGAAAACACAATGGGACAACAAGAATATCGAAATAAAAAAACTCGCCCATTATTTTAAGGTAAGCCAATTGGTAATTGCCCGCCGTTTAATGGACCTTGCCTACATAAGGAAAGATGATTTTATTAGTTTTTACTCCGGTTATTTGAAAAGAATTAAAGAGAGAAAAGAAAGTAAGAAAAGCAGCGGCGGAGATTTTTATAAAACCCAAAACAGGCGAATCGGAACTCAGTTTGCAAATTATGTTAGAAGTGCCATTAAGGGAAATAGCATTCTTTATAGAGATGCATGGCAGCTGACAGGCTTAAACGGGAAGACTTTCGATAAATTTATTAACCAATTATAAAATGCCTTTATATGTTTTAGACACTAATACGTTTATACAGGCTTACAGAGCACATTATCCCATCGATGTAATTCCGAGTTTCTGGAATAAATTAAAACAACTTTTCGAAAACAATAAAATAATCAGTATTGATAAAGTAAAAGATGAAATATATAAGAATGATGATTCGTTAAAGGTATGGATAGAAACAAACCTTAATGAAACTATTTTTCATGATTCACAAACAAATGAAATCCTGGATGAATACCGTAAATTGAGCGTTTGGACTGCTTCGCGTTCCAGTCAAATCCAGATGAGAGCAATAAATGAATTTCTGGATAGTACGAATGCCGATGCATGGTTAATTGCTTATTGTATGCATACCGGCGATACGATAGTAACGCAAGAAGTAAGCGCACCGCTAAGTAGGAGCAAAATTAAAATCCCCGATGTCTGCAGCGTGTTTAATATAAAATATATAAATACAATACAATTGCTTAGAGAGTTAAATATTCAATTGTAAGGTTTAAAATTTACTAATTTTATTCATTGGCGTCTTCCGGCGCCATTTTAGTTCACTACTCTAAACAGATTGTAGATTAGTAGTTAACTGCGTTGTTGCCCGCATCGATTGTTACTATTGCGGTATACATATTATACACGGAATAACTTTCAAATATTGCCTGATATGCTTTAAGAAGAAACATTGTAAATGAAAGCGGGTTTACCTTTCTGAAAAATCAGCCTGAGGAAATCTATACAAAGTTACTTAGCTGATTTTACAGGCATTTCTTTATTTTTCGAAACTATGACATTTCTATTGAGCTAATTTATTAAGGGACAAGCAAATGTAATACACTTGTATCTTCATTTATTTATACCTAGCTTATTCCAAAGTAAAGGAAGTGCATTATGAACGAGCCGATGAATATTTTAATTGCAGAAGCAGATGCAAAAATTGTAAGCCAGCTTGAATACTATCTTCTCCCTTTAGGTCATACGGTTTATCCGGCAGTAGCTACCGGGGAAAATTTAATGGAACAGGTGAAACTTTTAAACCCTTCGTTAATTATTACCGATTTCAATCTTGATGGTCAACTGGATGGTGTTGAAGCCATTGCCCGGTTGGAGGGCATCTATAATATTCCGTATATTTTTATTACTGCCTTTGACGACTTAAGCAGTCTTATTAGTTCTTATTATCTGAATCCTGTTGCCGTAATAAAAAAACCCGTTGATCATGCCGGCCTGCATGAATGTATGGATAAAGTTCAATTAAATCTTGAACTTGTTTAAATCCATATACAGTGAGAAATTTCATTTCGCATAGAATTATAAATACCTTTCCGGCCTCATGACAATATCTTAAATAATTGCCGCCTAACATTTTATTAATTTATTTATCCTTCAATATTTTTATGCGAACATTATAAACATGTGTGATTTTTATTGCAAAAGAAAAATGAAACAATTAATTTAGAATATAAATTTAAATCCCAAAAAATTACTTCCTAATTTGAATATATCCGGTTCATCGAAAATGAATAGATAGATGAAAAAAATCTCAATATTAGTAATTGAAGATAATCGTCTTCTTCGTGAAGGATTATCAGCGATGATAGAGGAACAAAAAGATTTAAAGGTTTTAGCTGCTTTTGGAGACTGCACAAAAGCGCTGCAATCTATACGCAAATTCCAGCCCGGTATAGTGATTCTGGATCTCGGATTGCGGAATCAAAACAGCCTGCAGTTGGTTAAAATATTAAAAAAGGATTTTCAAAAAATAAAAGTAATTGTAATGGACCTTGTTCCGTTGCAGGAGGACGTATTGGTTTTTGTTCAGGCAGGGGTTTCGGGATTTATCTTAAAAGATGCTACTGTCAACGATTTTCTTCATACAATCAGGTCGGTGGCCGGCGGTGCCAAAGTGTTGCCTCCGCGTTTAACCGAATCACTCTTTTCACAGATTGTTGATAAAGCAGTGAGAGAATTAGGCACTTCAAAAATAATAGGCTCCGTAAAAATGACGAGACGCGAGAGGCAGGTAATTGATTTAGTTGCCGATGGGCTCACTAATAAAGAAATTGCTCAAAAACTTCATCTCTCAACATATACCATAAAGAGTCATATCCATAATATTTTGGAAAAACTTGCTTTACATACCAGGGTGCAGATTGCAAAATACGCACATACCTCTCAAGATTATAGCGAAACACTAAAATCAATTTCATCTATCGATGTATAATTATTTTATTCTCCACAATTAAGAATTACTAATTTTATAGCTTATAATCTAAACTTGTTATATGTATTAAAAAGTGCAACTATGAAAAACTGTTAAAACAGTTACAGATTCTGGTTTTAAGGTTTTATTAACCCACGGATTAATCCGTGGGTTAATAAAAAATAAAGTAATTATTAACCGTTTTAACGGTTTATATTCTTACCTGTCTACCGATTGGTAGATTTACCCAAGTGGTTATCCAAATCAATATATATAGATCAAAAGGATTAATACTTTTTTCGTTCGTTAGAGTCATTTTTAATTGAACATATTTTCCATACTTTATGAACAATTAAAATTATTGCCGATGAAAGGAAGTATAACTGCGGATTCTTTTTATCAGCATGATTAATCCAAATGTAAATAGAGAATAATATGAGCCGAAAACTCCGAGTGGGAATAATAGATCTTGTATCTAAAAAACCGAATAAAAAATTATTTGCACGTATAATGAATGCAAATTTTGCAAGTATAATGCCCCAGGTTGTGGGAGTATGGTGCGAAGAAGAAGGTCATAATGTAGATTATATTTGTTATACGGGAAAAGAAGACCTGATACGGGAACTTCCGCAAGGAGTGGACATTGTGTTTATCGGCGCATTTACCGAGTCTGCACTTACCGCCTATGCTTTAAGCAATTTCCTGCGGTCCAGAGGTGCTGTTACTGTTTTGGGCGGCCCTCATGCCCGGTGTTATCCGGAAGATGCAGTTAAGTATTTCGATTTTGTTGTGGGATTTACAGACAAAAATATTGTTCGTGAAATCTTGTATGACTGTTCGCCACATCGTCCTGTTGGTTTGCACCTAACCGCCCCAAGACAGCCTTTATCATTACCAGGAGTAAAAGAGCGATGGAAATTTATCGAAACAACACTAAGGAAAGCTCCTTTAATAAAAATGGTTCCCATGCTCGGCAGTTTAGGCTGCCCATATACATGCAGCTTCTGCATTGATTCAACGGTAGCTTATCAACCGTTAAACTTTGACGTAATGAAGGAAGATTTATCTTTTCTTCTTACAAAGTTTAAACGCCCTCTCGTCGGATGGCACGATCCTAATTTCGGGATCCGGTTTAACGAATATATGGATGCAATTGAGGAAGCAATACCCGAAAATAGTATAGACTTTATTGCGGAAAGCAGCTTATCACTGCTATCAGAACCGCATGTAAAACGGCTTAAAAAGAATGGTTTCGGAGCTATGTTGCCCGGGATAGAATCATGGTTCGATCTTGGAAATAAATCAAAAACGGGAAGCCTGGTAGGAATGGATAAGGTAAAACATATTGCCGAACAGGTTAATATGATCTTAAGATATATCCCTTATGTTCAAACTAATTTTGTGTTAGGGCTCGATTCAGATAAAGGGGAGGAGCCCTTCGAACTGACAAAAAAATTCGTGGACATGACGCCCGGTGCATTCCCCGGTTACTCTTTATTATCTGCATTCGGGCAAGCAGCGCCTCTAAACTTAGAATATCAACAATTAAACAGGGTAGTACCGTTCCCGTTTCATTTCCTGGATAATAATCATGCAATGAATGTAATGCCAATGAACTATTCCTGGCCGGAATTTTATTCTCATATTATAAATCTAGGCGAACATACATTTTCCTGGAAAGCAATTGGAAAGCGCTTAATGGCAACAAATGCATTCATTCCACGGTGGATGAACGTTGTTCGGGCAATATCGGAAGAAGGTTTCGGAAGGGTTGCATACAATAAACTGATATTTAGGCATCTTACTACGGAAACTGACTTCCGAGATTATTTTGAACAAGAGACTAAAGAACTTCCACAATTTTATATAGATATCATTAAAAATGAAATAGGACCGTTGTGGGATTGGCTACCTGAAGGCGCAATGTTCCATGATCAGAATGCGTATTTAAAAACTATAGCGGAACGAATTGCTGTATAAGAAAATTGTAAAAAATTAAAGAGATTAGATGAATGTTCTTTTAGTATACCCGATGTATCCGGATACATTCTGGAGCTTTAAACATGCACTCAAATTTGTATCAAAGAAAGCAAGCTTTCCACCGTTAGGACTATTAACGGTTGCTAAAATGCTGCCAAAAGAATGGTGTAAAAAGCTAATTGATATGAATATAAATAATTTGACAGACGATGATATTCTTTGGGCAGATTTTGTTTTTATCAGTGCAATGTCTATCCAAA
>CAZCFZ010000077.1:0-17738 GCA_964498065.1 uncultured Ignavibacteriaceae bacterium | reverse complement strand
GCGGAGGGAAACGGTATCAAAATCTTCCTCATCTTTATTCATTTTTACAAACATTTTATAGTCTTCTGCTTCCCGGCGGTCGAACTTCTTTTCGTACTTGTGAAGTGTTTCAAGATATTTTTGCTGGTCTCTAAACGACATTTTAAACTCCATTAAATTGTCATTTAATATTTTCCGGTTTATTAATTGAATAAACTATTACCGTTAATACTTTATCAATTTGTACAAAAATAACCAAACCAGGCTTAAGATGAAATTACCTATTTAATTAAGAAAGGAAATTCATTATTTTAGCAGCAGATAAAAGCCTGCTTAAACAGCTTCCAAAATGCCGCCGGTGATTTTAATAATGTGCGGAACTGTAAAAATTGATAATAAATAAAATTTCCACGATATTGTCGTATATAGTAGTGTCCAGAATTATTGTAATTAACATTAATGAATAAATCATCCCTCGACTCCGCTCGGGATGACAATTTAAATATATTTGTCATGGTAAGCAGAGTCGAACCATGACTTTGCCGGGCAAATTAGGACACTGTTTATTGCTTTAATATTAAAAAGAGTATTTATTTTATAGCATTTTAAATCGAATCGAAATACCGGAGAAAAATAATAAGTGGATAATAAAATAAGGTTACAACCCAAAATATCTGTAATAGTAACTTCTTACAACCGTGCAAACTATTTGAGAAGATGCATAAACTCTATATTAGCTCAAACGTTTCATGATTGGGAACTTATTGTTGTTGATGACGGCAGCAGCGATAATTCGATAGAAATTTTAAAAGAGTATGAATCGGATTATGAAAATATTAAAGTCATTCAACAGGAGAATATAAAACTCCCCTTGAGCCGGAACAAAGGAATTAAATTTTCAACAGGTAAATATATTACGTTCCTCGATAGCGATGATGAATATTTAAAAGATCATTTATTAAAAAGAATAGAATACATGGAAAAACATCCGGAGGTTGATCTGATCCACGGCGGGGTAACCATTATAGGAAATAAATATGTGCGGGATAAAAATAATCCGCATAAGCTCATTCATCTTTCGGAATGCACAATCGGCGCAACATTCTTCGGCAAGCGGAATGTCTTTTTAGATCTAAACGGATTTAAGAATATTAATTACAGTGAGGATTCGGAATTTCTTGAAAGGGCTGAAAAAAAATTTAATATAGTTGAAGTTAATTTCAATACTTATAAATATTACCGTGATTCTCCGGACAGTATAACAAACACATATGTCCCCTAAATCATTTCGATATTTTATATTTAATAAACCTTACGGAGTACTTTCTCAATTTACCGATAAGGAAGGAAGAAAAACTCTATCAGGCCTTTACAATTTTACCAAAGATGTTTATCCCGTTGGCAGGTTAGATTTAGACAGTGAAGGATTACTTCTGCTGACAAACGATAAACATTTAATTGATTATCTGTTAAATCCCCGGAATAAACATGAACGGGAATATTATGTCCAGGTAGAAGGAATTCCGGAAGAAAGAGATCTTAATAAATTAAGAGAAGGCGTTATTATTCAGGATAAAAAAACACTGCCTGCTAAAGCAAAAATTATTACAGAACCGTCAATTCCTCCCCGCGTTCCTCCGGTAAGAGAAAGAAGAAACATTCCTACAACATGGATAAGCCTAACTTTAACTGAAGGAAAAAACCGGCAGGTAAGGAGAATGACTGCTAATATCGGATTTCCAACATTAAGGCTGATTAGAGTGAGGATAAAAAATATACTTCTTGGAAAATTAAAATCAGGTGAAGTTAAAGAATTAAGTGTGAGAGAAGCAGCGAAATTAAAAGAGTAACTTCCGAAGTTTCTTATCAGGAAGTTACTCGCTTTAAAAAATTCTCAATGCTATACTTTAGATACTTCAGAAGTGCAGTATGCACAGCGTGTAGCATCAATAGCAATTTTGGACTTACAATACGGACAATCTTTTGTAGTTGGAACCGGGGCCGGGGCTTCCTCTTTCCTTTTTAGTTTCTGAAAGCTTTTTACCAGCATAAAAACGGAAAATGCTACTATTACAAAGCTTACAATATTATTTATAAATACGCCGTAGTTTAGTGTAACCGCACCTGCTGCTGCCGCGTCTTTTAATGTGGCATACGGGCCGGCTGCTTTAGCTCCCTCTTTAAGAACAATAAAAAACTCCGAGAAGTCTACATTTCCGAGCAGCAATCCGATTGGCGGCATAATTACATCACTTACAAGTGATTTTACAATTGTTCCGAATGCCGCACCTATAATTATACCAACTGCCATATCAAGGACATTCCCTTTTAGTGCAAATTCTTTGAACTCTTTAAGCATATATATTCCCTCCTATAATGTTAATACATTTTTAGTGATTTATTTATAAGCCGAAAAAATAAAAGAAATGCTTACCTAAAATTAGAAACTAAATGCTACATCCCTTACCAAATTTACTGCCTGAAAGCATCTATTCAGGCATTTAATCTCCGTATCCAGGTGTTTTGAAAAGACAAGAAATATAAAATCCTTATTAAAAATAATAACTTAGCCTGAAATAAGCTATATGGCACGTTATTTATTATTAAAACAATAGGTTTTAAAAAGATGAAAAATTTACAAGAATATTTAGCATTAAAATATAAAGGAAGGAGTTAGTTTATGATAAAGGAGGCATCGATCGTAAGGAAATTGCTTTTATTTATTACGCTGTCGCTTTTAATCTTTGCCGTAGGATGTAATAATGCGCCTACAGGTCCCGATACTTCTCAGTCAACCTCAGATCAGCAGGCAATGTTAAAAGCAATTGAAGCTGATTCATCCGTCTCATCCTTTGAACCGAATTATAATGAAGGATCGGCTATGACAGTTTTGGGTAAGACAACCACAACAATTTATCCTTTAAAGGTTGGACAAAAGATGCGGCTGGTATCCCATAACTTCAATTATACAATAGTTGGCGATACGGCTTTCGGAACTTATTCAACTACATACGAAGGAGTTTTATATATTGCAGCTTCGTATGATTCCTCAAGTTATCATCCGGATACACTAATTCAAAAACCGTTTACTACCGTAATTACCAGAAAAATAATATTCATTACAACCGGCGATACTGTTCATCCTGCATTGAAATGGAGAATTGTAGCAATCTCTTTGCCTGAGGGCGGTACATTAAATTCGAATATTAACATTACAGAAGTAAAAGTTTATTTTCCGGACGGCGATTCTTTGGTCGTAACAGATCCCAATAGTTATTATCTTTCAAGAGGCTGGGGCTGGAGATGGGGATGGTGGAAACAAATTCCAAGAGTTAAGCGCAACAGTCCGGTAAAAGTGCAGGTATACTTAACAAGTGCCTATGCCGATACTGATTTTGTAACTTTAACTCACGGCTGCGACCCTGATGGACTGCATAGGGAGAAAAATAGATTTTACCTTGTGTCTTCAACTCAAACAGGCAGGGGCTATGATAAAGTTTATGAACAAACATTTGAAACTCATCAATGGCCAGGGTATTTTCATGCAGTTATAAACACATTCCCCAAACAGGTAGTAACGGATGATTCCACTCCGGTGGAAAGTAATACCTGGGGAATTCCTTATATGGTTACACGTTAGGTTCTTATAAATATTTAATAGAATTAGTAAAAAAAATTCTCCCTGTAAATCTAGGACAGGGAGAATTTCATAATTTGTGACGATTTTTGAGGTAATGTACCCGAACTAATAAAGTTGGCGCAGGGGACATCATAACGAAAATAGATTGAAAATAAATGATTCCAATGTTATGTTAAATAAGATGAAAAATATAATTATATACAGTGCAATAGTTTTGATTATTACTACCGTTTTTATGTTAAATGGATGTGATAATCCCGCACCAACTGAATTGGTTCAGGACAACAGCAGCGGACAAAATCCTATTCAGGTTCAAGTTATTTCAAAAGATACTGCAGACGGCTTTTATAACAACGGCTTTGATACTACAGGCGTGTCTGTACCTGATACGGGGTATTCTACCGTAATTTATTTAATCGGGACAAAAATTACTTATAATTCATCAACAGAGAAAATTTCTTCGGCACAAGCTTTGTTTTTTAACAGAAAAAGTCCTGTTAGAGGACTAAACGGAAGGATAATCGGATACCATACCTTATTACCCGGTGATATAGAATTTAATAATTACCGTGCCAGGTTAGTACCGTACAGAGTAAGGTACAATTTCATGGGAAATTTTATAGATACATTGCTCGGAGAAAGGTATATATCAAGCAGCAGTATGTTAAACCCGATGTACCGGTTTAACTTTAATTATAATTCATTGGTAAAATTTCAGATGTTGAGTACATTCGGTAATTCCATAGAGTTCGATATCCCAACGCCTGCTGAAATTGTAGGAAAAGTTAAATTAACCGGCATACTTAAAAACAAAACCCTTACTGCAGAGCTTGACTGGAACTCAAATTATCAAAAACAAATTGAAATTATACTCGGTGTTATAAAGAAAAATCAGAAGAATCCTATTCCATTATTTAAATTTAATGCCAATGATAATGGTAAATTAATTGTCCCGGATAAGCTGCTTAATGCAATTCCCTCAACCAAATACGACAGAATTGTTTTTTCTTTTGTTAGAAAATTAGAAGAAAGCAAAACTGTAAACGGAAATAATATATACGTTTCGTCGCAAAGCATTCATAGTATAATCCTAGATATTCCTTGAAAAAAATATTATTAACAACTTATATCGCATTATATATTTTAATGTTTAGTACGGTTAAGATATGGGCTCAAAGTTCATTCGGATTAACCGGATACTGGTATCCGGGTCAGGGTCTAAATTCGTTGATGAACAGCTTTGAGAGTAATCCTTCGAATTTTATATCAATAAAAGACTGGGGATTAACACTCTCTTACGGAGACGAGTTTGCGAATACTTCAACTTCAAATTTGTATTTAATTTCAATATCAAAAAAATTAGGAAATCATTTTATAACCGTTAGATATACTCCCGGTTATCAGAAAGAATTTGTTTTTAACAACGGCCAGTCTTTTATTTTACAGGACTCGTCAACTCAATCACTTGATTCTAAATTTACTTACAAAGAACTTTTCGGTTTGGGTTATTCTTACAGGTTTTCCGATAATGTCAGTGCAGGATTCAGCCTTCGTTATTTTACACAGCAATTTAATCAAGAGTCCATACTTCCGGTTTTTTCGGATTCGGTTTATTTAATCAGGCAAAGCCAAACAGAAGAAGCCAACTATTGGCGCGGAGATTTGGGAATCAACTATTCGCCTACCGATAAAATTACTTTTTCCTTATCCTCAATTAATCTTCTGGACTTGAACGAAAACAACGTGGATCCGGATATTGTACAATACGAAATCAAGAGACAAAAGGGTGCATTGGTCGGGATTTCTTACAATCCGTTGAAACATCTGGATTTTAATTTATTATATGAAACTGAAAATGCATTCCAAACCGGATTTAACGGCTTCTTTAATGTCTTCGGGGGGACAATTGGTCTTGGTATCACTGCATTTCATGATCATTATCAAACACCCTACATCGCCGGAATAGTACCCGCTATATCTTATTCTTCCAAACTATTCGGAATTTCTCTGTCCGGCGTAAAATATTTTTCAAACAGAAAAACATCTCAATTGCTGTCAACCTTTACCGGTGAAGGAATAAGTAATATTTTGAACAACAAGTACAGTTACGATAAGGCAGTATTAACATTGACATTTACCTTAAATACTATACCTGTTAAAACCGCCGAGTTTCTCGATGCCAAAATTTTAGATGATATTTATCCGATTCTAAGCGACAATTATCTGTCAAAGCCGTTTGCAATCGGGAAAGTAGTTAACTTAACTAATAACTTTATCACTTTAAAACCTTCCAGTAAGATAGAAGGCATAAATCAAGACAAGATAGATTCTCCGCCGGTTAAAATTCCGCCAAAAGATACTGTTGAAATTCCATTTTATACAATTATACCCGAGTCGTATAACAAGACCAAAGCGGGAATTTCATACGTTGATTTTTACTTAACGACCAATGAAAATAATATTGATGATCAGCTGCAGAAGCCTATTTTAGTGAAAGGGATTAATGCATGGGACGGCAAGGTAATTTATTTAAGATATTTTATTAAGAGAGACCTTCAATATTCAATGGATTATTCCAAAAATATTTTAAGCAATTATAAAAAAGAATTGGATACGCTTTCCTATGCAGTATCCATTTTTTATAAAGCCAAAATTTTATTTAACAATTTTGTTAAAAAACTGGTATACACATCCACACCTAGAGCCGAATCGGATTACGTTCAATTTCCGCATGAAACTATGAAATTGAAAGGCGGCAATTGTGATGATCTAAGTGTCTGTTACAGCTCACTTCTCGAAAGCGTTGGGATTCAAACAGCACTGGTAGATTACAAGCCTGTTAACGGAATTGGACATGTAAATGTTCTGGTTAATACGCAGCTTTCACCCGACCAGGCAAGATTAATAACTAAAAACGACAGTAAATATTTTATAAGAAAAAATGAAAATGGAATTGATGAAGTGTGGATTCCTATTGAAACCACATCCTTAACGAATTTTGAAACCGCATGGGATTTAGGTGCACAAAAATTTGATAACGATGCGTTAAATAAATTGGGCATTGCCAAAGGGAATGTAGAAATTGTCGATGTTTATTAAAATGAAATTTTATTTTGTTAATTAGTGATTTGATAAAGGGAAAACAATGAAAAAGGTAATCTTATTATTTTTTATCTTTGCCGGAGTTCTGGCTGCACAAACATTCAAAGCCGAAAAGGTTAAGGGCAATGTTGAAGCACAGATAGGAACAAGTGAAAGCTGGATAGGCATAACAAACGGGAAATCTTTGCCTGCTAATACAGTGGTTTCAACGGGAAAGAACTCTTCCGTCCAGCTGATAGAAAAAGATATTGATTTCAAATTAAAAAGCAGTTCTGCCTTGTCGTTATCAAGCATAAAAAAAATGACGGTTAATGATTTAATCCTTGCACTTGCAATGGAAGATATGCTTAATGCACCTAAGAAAAAGGAACAGCTTAATTCCAAGAATACCGCAGTATACGGCGCAGAGATAAACGGCATAAAAGCTCCTATTATCGAGTCGGATAATTTTGGTATAAAAAGATTAAACGGTGCAGTTCAGCTTGCAGAAAGCGGCTATAAGGAATCAGCGGTAGTCGAAGCAAAAGATACGTTTAGAAAGTATCCTGAAACTAGTAAAATTGCGGCATTCAGAATTTACTTTGCAAATATACTTTTTAATCTCGGCTTAAATGAAGATGCTTATGATGATTTTAAATCCATTGAATCTCTAAAAATGGATAAAGAGCAGGAAAACGAAGTAAAAAGTAAGATGGAAATATTAGCGAATAGGTTGTTAAAAAATTAATGTAAAAAAGGATTAACTTACTTAGTATTTTCCATTTAATACTTTCAATAAAGGCCAGGCTATAGTTTATCGCCAAAACAATATTCTTACCTTCTTTATTTTACAATTCTATTTTACTAATTTTTTGTAGCGATTTGGAATAAATAACTATCGAGCCATTAAAACAACAATCCGAAAGAAGTAAAAATGAAAACTAAAATTATAATTCTTATGATAATTATTATACTTTTTACGGTTTTCGTTTCTCAGAATACCAACATAATCCCCATAAATCTTTTATTTTGGAAATTCGAGATGTCAACTATTGTTGTAATTTCAATTACCTTTTTAGTCGGGCTTATTATAGGGTTTATTCTTGTAAGTATGTTTAGTGTGCCTAAAAAAAAGGATCAATCCAAAAACAATATCTTGGAAGAGGAGAAACCGGGAGAGAATAACTAATTAATTTTAAGATTTTAAATTAAAGCGACCTTAAAATTGTTTCAAGCTGCTCTTCATTTTCAACCAGGACGGTACGCGCTTTACTTCCGTCATTAGGGCCTACTATACCTGCCTCTTCAAGCTGATCTACAATTCTAGCTGCCCTGGAATAGCCCAGTTTCAATCTTCTTTGTAATAATGAAACAGAGCCCTGCTGATGCCGGACAATTACCTTAGCTGCATCTTCGAACATCGGATCGAGATCGGATAAAAATCCGCTCGATGATTGTTTTTTCTTGTCGTACAAAGAAGGAAGAAAAAATGGTTTTGAAAAAGCCGGCTGCTTTTGAATATACTCTGTTAACCTCTCTACTTCTTCGGTAGAAATAAAAGCATTCTGGATTCGGATAGGTTTGGGAGAACCGGTCGGCAGAAAAAGCATGTCGCCCTTGCCTAGCAGTTGTTCGGCCCCGTTCATATCGAGTATTGTTCTCGAATCGATTTTAGTTGCAACTTGATAAGCAATTCTTGCACTGAAGTTTGCTTTTATAACTCCAGTAATAACATTAACGGAAGGTCTTTGAGTTGCGAGTACAAGGTGGATACCGACCGCTCTTGCTAGCTGAGCCAATCTTGCAATAGGCTCTTCAACTTCTTTCCCGGCAGTAATCATTAAATCTGCAAGTTCATCTATTATAACAACTAGATACGGAATAGGATGGTGTTTAATTTCATCGGTATCTTTAGGACGTCGTTTGGGATCCGTTACCTTTTGGTTATAATCAACAATGTTTCTTACGCCTGCTTTTGCAAGTTTGTCATATCGCTTTTCCATTTCAAACTCAACAGACTTGAGGAGAAGAACCGCATTTTGCGGACTCGTAATAATTTCTTCTTCCAAATCAGGTGAAACAGCTAGATAATGACGGCGCAATTTGTTATAAAATGACAGTTCAATCTTTTTAGGATCAATCATTATCAGCTTTACTTCGGAAGGCATTTTTGTATAAAGAAGGCTGGCAGTAAGCATATTTATGCCGACGCTTTTACCTGAGCCTGTGGAACCGGCAATTAAAAGATGTGGCATTTTGGATAAATCGGCTACATAAACATCGCCGTTTATGGTTTTGCCTAATGCAACAGGTAATTCAACTTTTGATTCTGAAATTTTCCCCAATACAGATCTTGCATTAACCAAGGAAGCTTCTGCATTAGGTATTTCTACTCCGATTGCACTTTTCCCGGGAATCGGCGCAATAATTCTAATACCTCTTGCGGCTAATGCCAATGCAATATCATGTTCCAGTCCTACGATCCGGCTGATTTTCACTCCCGGCGCAGGAACAATTTCATATAAAGTTACAACAGGTCCCGGCGTAACGGTAATATCTTCAATATCAATGTCGAATAATTTTAATTTTTCTTTAAGCAGTTCAGCATTACGCTTTAATTCTTCTTCGGCAACTTTAAAATCTTCTTCTTGGATCGGTTCAAGAAGATCCAGGCCCGGTTTTTTGTAATTTATGTTTTCTTCCCATTGATTTGGAAGTTCCGCTTCCTTTTCCCTATCAATTTCCTTAACGTTTATTTCACCGGTTTTTTCTAAATCAACTTTCTTATTCTCTTCATTCTGGACTTCATTTACTTCCGGTTCCGACGGAATATCGTCTTTGCGTACTATCCTGATTTTAGTCTGCTCGTCAGCTTCTGCTTCCATTAATTCGGCAGCAGAAACAGCGTCTTTTTTAAGGGCATTTTTCTTCTTCTTCTTTTCCTTACCTAGTTCTTTGATTTTTTTTATATTGGAATTATCATCTTCAACGGACGGGGATTTGCTGCTTTCCAGCTCATTTTTGATTGTACCGACAGACTCAAAGAAAACATTTTTGAAAAACAAAACAATCTTTTCAATTTTAATATCGAATGCATAGATTAACAAAATTGTACCGGCTGTAATTAAGAGAATAATGCTTCCGACTCCGCCCAGCAGCCTGCTTAATGCCTCACCCAGATAATTTCCAATAGAGCCCGACATCTCATAAATACTCGTAAGAACTTTATAGTGGTTTAACAGCACTCCGAAAAATGTTGAAAGTATAATCCCTGTAATCAATAAAAAGTTTGTGTAATTGATCAGTTTCCTGAAATTTATTTTGTGAATTAATGAAATTCCCCAAAGAAAAAATATGAGCGGGAATACCGAAGAAAACACTCCGAGAGTTGAGTTAATAAAAAAATCCGAAATGTAAGCGCCGAATATTCCGAGCCAGTTGTGGGTTGTATCGGCTTTGTGAATGAATTTGGAATTTGATCCGAATACTCTGAATAAATCCCTGAATTTATAATTAAGGTCGGCTTGATCAAACCTTGAATACGAAACAATACTTAATAAAAGAATAACGGAAAAAAGTATTAAAAGAATACCTGCAATTTTTTTCTTCTTTGCGGACGATATTGTAAAGTATTTTTCTACGCTTTCGTTTTTATTTATCCTAGACTTTTTCTTCGCTGCCATTATTAATCATTTTATTCTATTGTTCGGTAGAAGAAGCATCCTTATTATCAGATATTAATTTAAGAACATTTCCGGAAAAATATGGAATTGCATCCGTATTATTTAACTTGCTGCAAAATTTTAGATCCTCCTCATAGCCGTTTTCAATTAAAAGTTTGCCGTGCTCGGTTTCTTTAAGCATTTTCAGCAGGCTTTTCCCGAATGATTTGCTTAAAGAAACACTTGCTCTTGCAGAGTCGGTCAGAACAATTTCGCTGTTAAGCTTTTCGATTTCCGTAATTAATTTTCCGGCACAAACAGAGTCCTCCATAGAAAAATTATTTAATCTGCTTGCACATAAAATCTCAACGTCTTTATTAAGATCAACGAGATGTTTGGCAAGAGCGGAAATATTTGAAAATGCACAAATAAAAAGCTCTTCCGAAAACTTAGCTTTAACTATTGCTTTGGTTCCGTTGGTAGTATAAAAAACAATTGATTTACCGGAAATAACATCTTCCGAATATTCAAGAGGAGAATTTCCAAGTGCAAATCCCTCTATTTTTTTTGTGTTGCGTTCACCGCCCAATAAAGTTTGCCCGCCGAACATTCCCCCCGAAACCTTTACTGCAAATTCCACGGTTGCAACCGGAATAATCTCTTTTGCTCCGTTGCGCAGAGCCGAGATGATTGTGGTCGTGGCCCTTAGTATATCTATAACCACTGTAGTTTTACCGGTAAAATAAAGTTCATCAACACTGACAGGAGATAAGAGAACATTAATCTTCATGACATCTTTACTTTTTATTTTTTAACAAACGGAAGCTTAACAATTCTTGCCGGAAATTCTTTACCGCGGATAAAAAAATTAATAATTGAATTTCCGTTGGTATATTCCGTATCAACATAACCAAGCGCAATCGGTTTGTCAAGTATGGGGCTCACGGTTCCGCTTGTTATGGTTCCAACTTTTGTATTATTAACTGTTAAATCATATCCATGACGCGGAAATGATTTTTCATCGGAAATCAAGGCGGTTAATTTTCTTTTTAAACCTGTTTCTTTAATTTTTAACAAGGACTCCTTACCGATAAAATTTTCTTTATTCAATTTTGTTATCCATCCCAATCCCGCTTCAAGCGGATTAGTAGTTTGATCTATATCATTACCGTAAAGACAAAATCCCATTTCCAGCCTTAAAGTATCCCGCGCACCAAGCCCAACCGCTTGAATACCGTAATCTTTTCCCGCTTCAAATAGTTTATACCACACATCTTCGGCTGTTTTTTTATCGCCTTTAAAATATAGTTCGTACCCTAATTCACCTGTATAACCTGTTCTTGAAACTATCATATCGCAGCCGGCAATCTTTGCATTAAAAAAATGATAATACTCAAGATTTAATTCTCTGTTGCAAATTTTTTGAACTACTTCTTTGGCATTGGGTCCTTGAACAGCTAAAAGAGAATATTCATCGCTTTGATTTTCGAGCTTAACACCAAACTTATTGTTTTCAGTCATCCAGTTAAAATCTTTTTCGGTATTTGAAGCATTAATGACAAGCATAAACTCATTATCAGATAACCTGTAGACTAAAAGGTCATCAACTATTCCGCCGTTGTGATAACACATTGCCGAATACTGAACTCTTCCGGCACTGAGTTTGGAAACATCATTAACGGTAATATACTGGACAAATTCCAGGGCCTTTTCTCCGGTGATAAAAACTTCACCCATGTGAGAAACATCGAAGACGCCGACGGAATTTCTTACAGCTTTATGTTCTGCAATGATTGACGAATACTGTACCGGCATAAGAAAACCTGCGAATTCGACAATTTTTGCGCCTAGTTTTTCATGTATAGAATAAAATCTTGTTTTTTTCATTGTATTCAGCAACAATCGGTTTTATGGAATATTTAATTTAAGAATATCAATTCACTTCTTCGGTCAATTCTCGTTGAGTTTTTCTTGAGAAAAATTTGACCTGCCCCAGCGGCATACTTTCATCTTCAATTAGTTTTAATTTTACAAAATATTTAAACTGCAATTTGGTAAAAGATTTAAATTTATTCTCTTTTAATTTTGAAGCAACCAAAGGATGGCATTTGATTAGCAATGATCTCTCTTTGGAAACTTTCTTAAACTTCTGCAGCCATCCTTCAAGATTATAAACAACGTGAGAATGTTTTGTAAGAAGGCCGGTACCAAGGCAATACGGGCAGACTTCTTTCATTGCCTGCATAATGTTTTGTCTTATCCTCTGCCTTGTAATTTGAACTAATCCGAAATCCGACATTGGCAGAATGGAAACTTTAGCCCGGTCTTTTCTAAATTCTTTTTTCAATTCGTCAAATATTTTCTTCCTGTTTTTCTCATCTTCCAGATCAATAAAGTCTACAACTATAATCCCGCCTATATCTCTTAGTCTTAGTTGTCTTGCAATTTCTCTCGAAGCTTCCAAATCTGTTTTTAAAGAATTCAATTCCTGTTCTTTACTTTTAGCATACCTGCCGCTGTTAACATCAATTACAACCATTGCCTCCGTATGTTCGATAATTAAATATCCGCCGCTGGGCAGTGAAACTTTCCTGCCCATTAAGGTTTTTATTTGTTCTTCAATTTTAAATGAATCGAAAATGGCATTGCTGGAACGGAATAATTCTATCTTATCTGCAAGGCCCGGTTGAACAACTTCAACATAATTTTTAATCTGTTTGTAAAGCTTTTTGGAATCTATAAAAACCTTCGATACATCCGGAGTAAAAAGATCTCTAATAACGCTTGAGGTAGTGTTAAGGTCCTGGTAAATAAGTGCAGGCGGATCTTCTGTTTTTATATTTCCCTGAATTTGCTCCCAGGTTTTAATAAGAGTATTCATATCATCTCTTAGAGCTTCTTCCGATTGATGCCTGGCAACAGTTCTGATGATAAGTCCGAATTTATCGGGTAAAATTCCCCTGGCTATATGCCTTAATCTTCTTCTTTCTCTGTAGTCGGAGATTCTTTTTGAAACTCCTACTTTATTATCAAAAGGTAAAAGCACGCAGAATCTTCCCGGCAGCGAAACCGATGAAGTAACTCTCACTCCCTTATTGTTTACAGGTTCTTTTGTAATTTGTATTAAAATATCCTGGCCTTTATGAAGCTTCGGAATAGCTTCAACAACGTCTGAATCGTTATTACTATTTCTATAGCGATAATTTGGTTTTGGGCTGGAATCATCTTCATCGTCTTCGTCAACATCCGAATCGTCGCCAAGCATTTCCTGGAATTGAGTTGTTCTTGCACCAATATCTGAAAAATGCAGGAATGCATCATGCTTCATGCCAATATCTACAAACGCGGCTTTAATACCGGGCAAAACCCTGGCAACTTTCCCCAAATATATGTCCCCGACCATTCTGCGGTTTTCGGGATAATCAACAAAAAAGTCGACTAAATTCCCATCTTCCGTAATGGCAACACGTGTTTGTGTAGTAGAAGAATTGATTATAATTTCTTTTGTCATAAAAAATAAACTCGTTTGATGAAATATTATATTTCATTTTAAAAAATTTGAATAAATGATTGCTCAAGCCTGCGGGTAAATATTCTTTATATTTTATCCCGGGTGATTCAATATTACTCTTCTTACAGATAACAGCACATGTTAACAAAAAAAGAAGAAAAAATATGTTGTGATTATGTCCTATCACGTCTGAGCCTGTCTATTGCTTAAAATCTATTAATATCTTTACTATTCTTTTATTGAGCTGTAATAAAGTCAGCAAAATGTTATTGTGTATTTTACTTGACAGCCAAATTCAATTAATCAACGAATTCAAAGCTTAATTATAGCTTGTATAAAGCCAATAAATTCCTTTAAATATTAAGGAATAAATAATAAATTTTTAATTTGCCGGGAAAACCCGGCACAAAAATTACTTTTACGAAGTCGCTGCTTGTTCGTGATTATTTTCTTTGAGTAATTCTTTCCTGCTAAGAGAAAACTTACCGTTTTCAATCTTAACAAGTTTAACCGTAACTTTATCTCCTTCTTTGAAATAATCGGTTACCTTATTTACTCTCTTATTGTCAATCTGTGAAATATGAAGCAAACCTTCTTTGCCCGGTAATATTTCAACAAATGCGCCGAAGTCCATAATTTTGGTAATCACGCCGTCATAAACTTCGCCAATTTCCGGTGTTGCGGTTAATTTTTTTATATACTCTTTACATTTTGATGCATTCTCCTTGTTTGGAGATGCAATATTAACCGTACCGTCATCATCAATATTAATATCAACGCCAAATAGTCTTTGCATTCCCTGGATTGTTTTACCGCCGGGTCCGATTATTAAGCCGATCTGGTCGGTATCCACTTTCATAGTTATTAACCTTGGCGCAAAAGGAGATAATGAACTGCGCGGCGATTGAATTTCCGAATTCATTATTCCTAAAATATGCATTCTTCCTTCCTTTGCCTGCCCTAAAGCTATCTCCATAATTTCAAAGGAAATACCCTGGATTTTAATATCCATTTGGAAAGCCGTAATTCCATCAGAAGTACCGGCAACTTTAAAGTCCATATCACCGAGATGATCTTCATTGCCTAAAATATCCGAAAGAATTGCAAACTTTTCGCCTTCTTTAACCAATCCCATCGCAATACCGGCACACGGTTTACTTAACGGCACACCGGCGTCCATTAAACCTAAAGAACCGGCACAAACAGTTGCCATTGAAGAAGAACCGTTGGATTCGAGAATATCCGATATAACACGTACGGTATAAGGAAATGTTTCTTCGGGCGGCATTAAAACTTTTAGTGCCCGCTCGGCTAAATTTCCATGACCAATTTCTCTTCGTCCGACTCCAGACATCCTGCCGACTTCACCTACGCTGAACGGAGGGAAATTATAATGCAGCATAAACTTTTTAGAATACTCATCAAGCAGTCCGTCAATTATCTGCTCATCATTTTTTGTCCCGAGAGTAACAGTTGTTAAGCTTTGAGTCTCACCCCTGGTAAATAAAGCCGAACCGTGAGTTCTCGGCAACAGACCAAGCTCAATAGTTATCGGACGAATCTGCTTTGTGTTTCTTCCATCCAGCCGGATGCCTTCGCTAAGAATTCTGTTTCGCATTATTTCTTTTTCGAGATCATGCAGAATTTCGTCTATCACCTTTTCCTGTTCCGGATATTTTTCAGCAAGGGATTCTTTTACAAAAGCAGAGAGTTCTTTATTTTTCAAGCTTCTTTCTTCTTTTGCAAGAACGGAATAAACGATTTCCTTAAATTTTTCATAAGCAAGATCATTAACATCTTTTTGGAGAGCTTCGTCAATTGCAACCGGCGCAACTTCCCATTTCACTTTACCTGCTTCAGCCTTAAGCTCTAATTGAATTTGAATTAGTTTTCCTATTTCTACTTGAGCAAACTTAAGAGCGTCAAGAAGTTCATTTTCATTTATTTCTTTTGATTCACCTTCTACCATCATAATTGAATCGGCAGTACCGGCTACAACTAATTCAAGGTCGCTTTCTTTCAGCTGTTGCAGGGTAGGATTAACAACAAATTCACCATTAACTCTTCCAACTCTGACTTCTGCCATAGGGCCGTCGAATGGAATATCCGAAATAGTTAAGGCTGCAGAAGCACCAACGGCGCCAAGAACATCCGCATCGTTTTCACCATCATGTGAAAAAACAAAAGCAATAACTTGAGTTTCGTTTTTAAAGTCTTTGGGAAAGAGAGGTCTTATCGGACGATCGATTAATCGTGCACTTAAGATTTCTTTTTCGCTTGGTCTGCCTTCTCTCTTAATATATCCGCCGGGAAATTTTCCTGCGGCCGAAGTTCTTTCTCTATATTCTACCTGAAGAGGAAAAAAGTCCTGATCTTCCTTAATTTCTTCAGTAGCTACGGCTGTAACTAATACCATAGTGTCCGCATACCTAACCATCACTGCTCCGTTAGCCTGCTTGGCGTATAAACCGGTTTCAATTGAAAAGATTTTACCGCCGATTTCTACTTCTTTTTTTACTATCATTTAAAAACCTTTACTTTCTAATATTTAACTCTTTAATAATATTTCTATATCTCTCTATATCTTTGTCGGCGAGATAGTCCAACAATCTTCTTCTTTTACCAACCATCATCATAAGCCCTCTCCTTGAATGATGGTCTTTTTTATGAACATTAAAATGTTCGGTCAAATCATTAATCCTTTTAGTTAAAAGCGCTATTTGAACTTCGGATTTACCGGAATCTTTTTCATTTTTCCCGTACTTCTTGATTAATTCAAATTTTTCTTCTTTAGTCATTTTACAGTTATCCTTATTATGTTATATAATGTAACCCCAGAAAATACCGGAGTTAATTAGTTAATTATCAAACCTAATTAGTAAGCCGGCTCATTATTTCCATTCCGGCTTCTTTATCTTTTTTCATCTGTGCAACAAGCTCTTCCGGCGATGAGTATTTTTCTTCACCCCTAATTCTTTCGACAACTTTAACAATTACGTTTTTATCATAGATATTCTTATCAAAGTCGAATATATAAATTTCAGTCGTAAGCTGACCGTCATTGTAAAAAGTAGGCCTTTTACCTATGCTCATTAAGCCGAAATGTTTTACGTTATCCACAATCAATTCGACGGCATAAATGCCAATGGCTGGCAGCAGCTTGTTTTCCTCTTTTAGTTTAATATTGGCTGTAGGAAATCCTAATAACCTTCCTCTTCCATCTCCTTTAACAACATTTCCGTGAAAGGAGTAATATCTGCCTAGAAATGAATTAGCTAAAGAAATGTTGCCTTCAGCTAAAGCATTTCTAATTTTTGTACTGCTGACCGAAGTTCCGTTTATATTAACAGCATCAACCCTTGTAACATTAAAATCGAATTCTTTACCCATTTCTCTGAGCGTATTTTCATCACCGCCTCTGCCTTTACCGAAATGATGGTCATACCCGATAACTATTTCTTTTAATCCTATCTTGTCGATAATATAATTTTTAAAGAATTCTTCGGAACTTAATTGTGAAAATTCTTTGGTAAAATTAATAATTAAAAGATTTTGAATTTTTAAATCGCCTAATATCTCAATCTTTTCTTGCAGAGTATTTAATAATTTTATGGTGTGCCCTTTTGAAACAACAATTCTGGGATGAGGGTCGAAGGTGATTAAAAAACTTCTCGCTCTCAGTTTTTCTGCTTTGTTAATTACTTTTTCGATTATCTTTTTATGTCCAAGGTGAATACCATCGAACGTACCGAGTGTAATAACAGTATTTTTATCTTTTTTTACTTCTGATAAACTATTAAATACTTCCATAACAATATCTTATCTAAACCAAAGTCTGTTAATATACGCTTTTTTTGAGTTAAAA
>CAZCFZ010000076.1:14955-17873 GCA_964498065.1 uncultured Ignavibacteriaceae bacterium | reverse complement strand
GATTTTTATGAAATGCTGGCTCATCATTACAGTTTGGCAAATGATAAAGAAAAAGCCGAAGAATATTTAATAAAAGCCGGTGAGAGAACTTTAAAAAATGCAGCATCTAATGAAGCTTTAAATTACTTTCGAGAAGCTTTAAAAATATATTTAGATAAATACGGAGATGCCGCCGATTCGGAAAAAATATTCATGCTGGAAAAAAATATCGGTATCTCTTTTTATAATAGGGGATATTTCACGGAATCAGTTGAACATTTCCTGAAAGCACTTAATGCTATTGGTATTAGGTCAGATAGAAATATATTAAGTGAGACGTTCCGCTTCGTTTTTAATTTTTTACTAATATTAAAGCAGCTTTATTTGCCTTCAAAAAAACAAAAAACTCCTCCCTCCGGAAAGGACTATGTACTTTTTGATATTTTATTTAAAGTCGTTACTGCTTATGCAAATTATGATGTCAAAAAATTGTTCTTCGAGCTTGTGAATTTAATAAGACTGAAAATGAATTTTGATTTAAAAGGTGAAGATGGATATGCTACTTTTAATTTAGCCGCCTCCTTATTTTCTTACGGCGGAATATCATTTGCATTAAGTAAAAAATTTTTAGAGAAGGCAAAAAACTATGCAAAGATTAATGGGATAGATGATGTATATAATAATGGCTATGATGAAACGTTATATTATTGTTTATCCGGAAACTGGAAAGAATTTTCAAAGATAAATGAAAAACTATTAGAGTTTAAATTAAGATCCGGCGATATCATCTATACTATTTATCAAATAGCGTGGGCTTTATATATAACTATTTGCCGGGGCGAAAATGAATATTCCGAATACCTTATAAATAAAGGAGATGAAATAGGTGAAATTTATGACTTTGATTATGCCAAGTTATATATCCTGTCTTTTAAAGCGGATTTACATTTAAACAGAAGAAACTTACATAAATCAATAAATTATTATACTGAATGCTGCAGCTTTGCGATTAAGTTAGGACTAAATTCGTGGATTTTAGGATTATCCAGCAAACGATCAAAAGCATATGTTTTATTAAATGATTTTAAATCGGCAAAAGATTCTTTAGATCAGGCTGAAAAAGCCATGGAAAAAGAAGAGTCTCTTCCGCCAATGTTATTGTCATACCTGATGGCTTACAAATTATTTTATTTAACATCTTTATTTGAAAATAAAATAAAAGAAAGTTCGGTCCCGAAAAAAGAAATTGCTAAACTCAAAAGTGAGATTAAAAAAAGTATTAAATATGCCGTTAAAGTCGCGGATAATGTTGCGGAAATAAAACCAGAAGTTTATAGATATTTAGCGGCCTTTTCATGGAATACAAATAAATCTGCCAAGGCATTTAAATACTATAGAAAGAGTATCGATTATGCTAAACATCTCGAAGCATATCCTGAATTAGGCAGAAGTTATTTCGAATTTGGAAAATATCTTTTGAAATCATCTGCAAGTCATAATGGAGAAAGTGCGGATAATAATTTTAGTGAGGCAAAAAAAATATTCGAAAAGTTTAATCTTCAGTGGGATCTTGATGAATTAAATAGAACTACCAGTAACTACTCACGTAAATAAAGATTATTAATCCATCAATTATTGTAACAACAGATCGGAGTTCAAAATGGATATAAATTCAATTAGTCATGAGGGTAATTATTATCATCCTGCTGATGAAAATGAGGTTAGAGAACTTATTCTGTATGCAAAAGAGAAAAAACAAAAGATTAGGGTAAGAGGTTCTGCGCATTCTGTTAAACAGGCGATATATACAAAATGGGATGGCAAAAATCCCGTGGATGGAATTAATATAATGCTTGATAAACTTGACAAGGTAAGTATCGATAAGGACAAAATGCTTGTTGTTGCAGCAGCTGGTTGTCATTTAGGCCGAGATCCTTACGATCCTTCCGGAAGATCTAATCTTGTTAACAGTTTATTTTATCAATTAGACCAGGAAGGATTAGCCGTACCCGATATGGGAGGCATTATTCATCAGACTGTCGGCGGCTTTATTTCAACCGGTTCTGCCGGCGGATCAATTAAACATGCTTTTGGTGATCAAATCCAGGCAATAAAATTAATCGATGGAAATGGTAAAACACTTTCTCTTACTCGTGAAAGTAATGATGATTTATTTTTTGCCGCCGGTGTTTCACTTGGTCTTTTGGGAATTATAATCGAAGTTACTTTTAAACTTGTAAAAAGCTTTAATATTAAAGGTGAAGAAACTACAACTACAGTTGATAATTGTACAATTGATTTATTCGGCAATGGAAGCGGGAAGAAAAAAAGTCTAAAAGATTTTTTAACCGAAACCGAATATACAAGATTAATGTGGTGGCCGCAGAGCGGTGTTGAAAGAATGGTTGTTTGGAAAGCACATCAAATGAAGGATGCTGATTATAAGGATAATGGCATTGATAAAAATAATTTTAAACCAAAACCGTACCTGGAATTCGATAAATTATGGGGCACAGAATATCCTGAAGAAGCTGCCGGCGGTTTGTTTTATTCAGTAGTAGGGAACTGGGGCTGGATTGAAAATCACGTGGGATGGTTTGTTAAAATATTTCTAAAAATAATCGGATGGTTATTTCCGAAATTAATTTTACCTCCTGTTTTAAAAGAATTTGTTCCGCTTGATGCCGAAAAAAAGGAAAAGTTCCCCAACAATTTTGGGATATTTGGTATAGAGGTTTGCCCATGGACAATCGTGTCAATGACAGATTAGTCCCGGTTGAATTTACTGAGATCTGGATACCGCTTGAAAAGGCTGCTTCTGTTATGACGAAAATGAGAGACTATTATAAAGCTGCCGGATACAAAGCAACAGGATTCTTTTCCTGTGAGGTATATGCAGCCAAGAAAAGTGATTTCTGGCTAAGCCCTTCGTTTAACCG
>CAZCFZ010000076.1:0-14855 GCA_964498065.1 uncultured Ignavibacteriaceae bacterium | reverse complement strand
AAGAAAGATTAGGCATATAATAATTAAAATTATATAACATCAATTAGTTAATCGAATTATAAATAGATTTTAGAAAAACTAGATAATAAACTAAAATTTTGAGTCGATGAAAAGAAATTATATACCTATATAAATTGCAGCACATTATATAAGTGATTTTATTTTATAAATATTCTTTTCAACATTAAAAATATTTTGTGAATAGAACTGAAAAAGAGCGGTTTTTATTTCATCTCTTAATTCTTTAATCCTATCATAAATTTCATAAGGCATACCTTCAATGAGGGAAGAATCTTCAAATTCAAAATAAATTCTTTCGCCGATATTACCGGTAAATACAGGGAACCTATTTTCAGGAATTTTACAAATGGAAATTACATAATCAAAAGATTTATGGATGAAAAAATTTACATCTTTTGTGAAATTATCGGAAATATCAATTTTCAATTCTTTCATTACCTTTACTGCATTAGGCTGGACATATAATGAAGGAGAAATTCCTGCAGAGAAAACCACCAAATCACGGTCAAACGATTTTAAAAAACCTTCCGCCATCTGGCTGCAGCATGAATTACTCGTTCCAATTATCAGAATCCTTATACTCAATATTATCTTCCTTTCAGATTTATAACTCGACTACTTTTTTTTTAATTACATCAACAGAATTAATTAGTTCAATACTTTTAAAATTACGTTTACTAATTTTTAGCTTAGTCATATCTACACAATCAATACTTATTACAGTGTCGCTAAAAAAAGAAACTATACCAAGTACCATATCTTTTCCTTTTTTTACAGGAGTAGGGAGGTGATATTTAACAACGTCTCCGACTTTCATTTTGGTTATCCCTTCTTCTTTGAATTCTAGTTGCTTTGTTTAGAATTATTTTCGAATCAAAATTAAGCTGCGCATATTAAATTAAGATAAATTAATTATGAAGAAATTGTTAAATATCTTTTATAAAAGAAGTAATAAAAATAAAATTATTATTCTTTGGATATTAAAAAAGAGACGATATTATTCTATAATACCGTCTCTTTCTAATCTACCCCCCCCCTCAAAAAAATAAATTACTAACTAATTTTGCAACTTAGTTTAATCATGCTGAATTTATAATCTGGAATCAACAATTATGGCTAATTCTTTAAGTTGATCCATAGTCAGCATAGTCGGGGCATTGCTGTCGCCGCCTAAATTAAAAAATGAACTTAATGTTACGCAATGAGTACCTTTAAGAAACACAAGAACATACTCAGGTCCGCTTTTAGGACCAGCAAAAGCTTCCTCTCCTAAACCTTTAATTTCTTCTTTAAAATAGCCCGGCTGTTTTTTATAATCCGCATAAAAGCTTGAACCGAGAAAATTTGCCATAACAACAAGTTTATCGTCGGAAGTAGCAAAATTAAGATCACCGCCTGCACCTTTACTTGCATTATAAGGTACAATCTTTATTCCCTTTAACCCGCTGACTTTTTCCACATCAGCAATTGTCAAATAATCGCTGTTGGAATGATATTGTGCAACAGTATTTAAAGAAGAATGTTTGGTCTTGTTTTGAGGCTCTGCATTAGGAGTCTCTTTACCACAAGCCATTAAAAATATTGAAAGCGATATTAAAAGTATAAATGATTTTATAATATTCATTTTAATTCCTCGCTAAATGGTTAATCTTTATTTATATTTTTGAATCAATTATTTTAGCCAGCTGAGTGACCTGATCCTGTGAAAGCATATTTTTTTTAAAATCATTCTGATCCATAAATACAGTTAAGGCAACACATTTTTCACCTTTTTTAAACACAAAGATATTATCCGAAACGCCCTTCATTGTCGCTCCTTCCATTGCTTCATCTCCAAGAAATTTGATTTCAGATTTAAAGTAATAGCTTTTATAACTTTCATAATTACTTTTATCAGTAATCTGTATCATTACTATCAGATTGCTGTCTTCTGTTGCATAGTTAAGATCACCTCCGGCGCCTGGAATAGATCCTTTGGGAACAGAAATTATATTATTTATCCCCGAAACTTTTTCAACATCCTGTGTCGTTAAGTAATTTATATTTTGCTGAGATTGTGTTGCTTTATTTTGTACAACAGAATTTGTCTTATTTATTGTTTTATTTCCCTTGGCATTTTTGCCGCAGTTAATAATAAAAATAGAAATCAAAAAAACTAAAACCGATAAAACTTTTGCTTTCATTTTAACCTTCTTTATTTTAAATATTATTTACTTAATTAAACTTGAGTTTAAGAATGATAAACAATAATCTGAAGCAGTCATTAAGTTTTTAACAATTATATTTTAACAATCTCAACTCTTCTATTTTTTGCGCGTCCGTCTTCGGTTCTGTTATCTGCTATCGGTTTAGAAGCACCCCAGCCTTTAAATGATAAGCGCGATTTATCAATTCCTTGAGCAATAATTGCAGTCATTACTGCCTTTGCTCTATCCTCTGAAAGCGTTTGGTTTGATTTGTCGCTTCCTACATTATCGGTATGTCCTTCAACGCTGATTTTTAAATCGGCATTGTCTTTTAGCATTTTTACAATCTGATCGACAATCGGCTGCGAGTCAGGTTTTATATCGGATTTGCCGGTTTCAAAATTTATATACAAAGCAATAAACCCGTCTTTATTCAAAGCCTTCAGCATTTCACTTGCCTGCACTTCCTGCTTCATCGGTTCCATCTCAAGGATATAAAGAGTGTAATGTTCTATTGCGTTGCCTGTTCCGCCAAAGTTAAACAGTTTGACCCAGTATTCTTTATCCTTGGAAACAAGATGAAAAGTTGCTTCAATCGAAGCTTTTTGAAAATCATGATTTTTATAAATTGTTTCGCCGCCGTTATTATTAACAGCATTTTCATAATTTTTTATAATTTGAAAGGGGCTTAATTCTTTTTGACCTGTACTTGAATTAAAATAGTAAGTTATTGTTGTAACGTTTCCCTCTTTAGGTTCGGTCTTTTCCGAATTCATTCTAAATTCAAGTTCGTTGTAATTTTCCGAACAATCCGAAATATAAAAATTGGAGATCTTTGTAAAGAGAGGATGATCCTTGCATCCTTCTGCATCTGTTTGCGCTTTAGTTATAAATGTTATTGCTAACAAAAATACGAACGTAAAAATTAATCGTTTCATTGTGCACACCTCATTTTGTTATAACTTTATTTAATCATTATTCCCGATTTTTTATAAATATTTAAAAATTATTTCGTTGCTAAGAATCCTTTTAATTTTTTCAAATCCAATTTTCTTATAAATTCACAATGTCTTACGACGTCAATACTCTTACCAGTACAACCGCCCTGATAAACATCTGTAATTGTTTTTATTGTAATCAGTTGAATATCTGTTCGTGGCAGGGATTTATCAAAATAGTCTGGATTAAACCGCATATATGCCATATCATTTTTTTTATCGGTTATCTTGGATATTTTGTCGTTTGCCGAATATGCGGGAAGCTTTAATTCTTCAGGTGTGTATTTTGATTTCTCCTGTTTAATTACATCCAGAACTGCAGTGTTTCCTTCTTTCTTTGAAATTTGCTCCCATAATTTTATTTGAAGATCGAACAATTCTCCCACAGTAACAGGAATCCAGTATGGCTTTTTAGTTTGTGCTATAATAACAACTCCATCATTGTATGCCGTTATTCCATTTCCAAAATCCCTTATTATCCCGGGTTTAATAAATAATTCATTTAATTCTTTTGCGGCACTGTTTATTCCTTTGTTATATCCGTCTCCTTCATAGTTCTGGTAGGTGTACGTTGTTGTATAGGGATTATTCAGCATAAAATCACAATGGGACACTTCATCACTTTCAGTAATTATTTTACCCGCCTTGTTTTTAAATATCGGGCAAAACCTAACTACGATTTCAGATTGTATGAGTGCTTTATTTAATTTAGAGAGATCGTAGTTTATTTTATATACATTCGAATAAACACAGCTTTTAACCGAAGCAGTGAAGCCTTTGGGACTAGATAAAACAGAGCTTTGATGAAGGAACTCAACGATATTATTTATCTTTTGTCTAAATATTTTTGTTTCCGAAGCAGTCATAGAATAATTCGCTTCGCTTCGATAACCGCCTTTTTTTTCTTTGGTAAATGAATAATCCCATTTGCCCGGCGTATCTACCAGGAACTCTTGAGCAAATGTAAAGTTCACTGATATAACAATTAATAAAAATGATATGAATAAAAATTTTTTCATAATTTTATCCTTAAAAATGAGATGAAGTAAAAATCATTATGGTATTTTTAATTTCTTCAATACATATTGGCTTTATCATCAATCTTTTTCCAAATTAAATTCATAAGAGATTGTTTCTTTTTCATGTGTATCGGGATCAACTGTCTTAATCGTATTTTTATGCTTTAATATTTTATTTAATGCACATCCTTTAAAAGGTCCTAAGATTAGGTTTAAAGGAACCGCAACTTCTTTTTTTATTGTTTTATTTTGAGGTGAGATATTATCACAGGTTCCTTCCGCACTAATCACATTTTTTTCATTGGCATTTGATGGTTTTGAAGTACCTTGAACATGGAGAGAATATGTGCTGTCTTCATAAAATATTAATTCACTGCGTGTATCGAGCTGTTTTTTCCCGTTCCTTACGCTTTCGTGAGAAACACCCCTTCCATCAACCGTATATGATCTTTTAATTTTTAAAGTTCTGCCGCCTTCTCTTCCTGACTTGCATTTGTAACATCCGTTTTCTTCGGTAAGAGTATAATATTCTTCTTCGTGAAAACTCATATCACCGTCTGTCCAATGAAGGTTTTTCTTTTCAAGATTCCAGGTACTCGCCGTGTGTATGTTTGTATATTCTTCTTTGCGATAAGTTTGATCGGAGTTATTACAGTACACATCATAAGTTTCAACTTCAGTTGTATCTTTTTCTGAAATTATCGTTATATCAATAGTACCTTTAAACGGACATATCTCAATAGTTTTCAATCCGTTAAAAAGCTGATTGGTGACTTTTCCTACTGCATCAATTGCAGCATCGCCGTAAGGTGCAGTTCCAAAAGCGCGGGACAGCGCTTGTACTTTTCTATTATCCAAGCAAAAAGCGGAAATTGAAGTACTGCCTTTCCAAATTTTTGCTTCAAGTACGATTAAGTAATCGCAGCCGAGAGCTTCCCCAATTTTTTGTAATATATTTGGATCACCTGAGCCGAGCAGTTCACGTGTTCTTTCCAATTTTAGCGAGTTCGCTACGCTTTCGCTTGTTAAATATTCGGCACAAGTATAATCTTTTCTTAGTCTCTGTGTTATACCGGCTTCTAACGCGAACAATATTGCCTTAGCTCTTAATCCGTCCGTATCATCGGAGCTTTTCATAACAATAAAAAAATTCGGTTTAACTTCCGCCGGGATTTTAATAACTGCTATTAGCAATAGAATAATTATAAGTATTTGTTTTTTCATTGTTCTAAAATTTTACAATTTGGTAATAGCTTTTTGATTCTTTCTTTCTCGGTTTTTGAAATATTAGTTTTTCCCATTCCTATAGTTTCAAGATTTTTCAAGTTCTGTATTTCCGGTAATATGCTTTTAATGGGATTAATATCGACATACAAAGTCTGTAGTGATGTTAAAGTGCCGGCGGAAGAAGGCAAACTCTTAATTTGGTTATTAATTACGGAAAGAAGCTTAAGTTTTTTAAATTTCTCTATTTGTGAAGGGATTGATGTTACATAAATTTTAAAATCAATTATATATAAATTTTCAAGCGGATAACCGGAAGCTCTATTCAGAATATCATTTAAGTTTACAGGTACTCCAATTTTTCCGCCGGTTATTATAAGTGTTTTAATGGATTTGTATTTATCCATTTGATCTATGATTTTTTGAACATGCGGCTGAGACATATCAATTACCAGCATTGTCATTTCATTCAGAAAGTCGGTATTTTTTACAGTAGGATCTTCATCATCTTTATAGGCCTGAACGATTTCTTCCCTTAGAGGCTTAGCTAAATCAATATCTGCTTTTTCTCCCTGCTTTGCCGATTCCCACATTTGATCCCAAAGTTTTGTCTTATACTCTACTCCTTCTTTTTGCTGTTCATATTTTATGGAATCGGTTTTTGTAGCTGTGTCTTTATTTTTACCGGACATCATTAATTGTTTGGCAAGTTCTTTTATTTTATCATTTGCTTTTTTTGCTTCTGCTTCGTCATCCCAATTTGTGGTTCTTCTTATCTCAGCCATCTTTTGTCTTATTTGTGCCGGACTTAAATTTTGTGCACTCAATTCCGAAAGCGACAATAAAATGTATATTACTATTAAAAAATATTTCATAATGTAGGTATTGTTAATCTTTATTCTTCAGGGAAAGTATAATTCGCATATTTGAATGCTGATTTTAATAGAGAAACATAACTCTCAATTGCCTGCAGAGAAATCAATCCAGGTTCGGATAAATCTTTGTCAACTCCCATGGTCGATTGATTTAATTTAGAATTAACCTCTTCAAGCTTTTCATAATCGGGCAAGGACCTCTTTAAAGTAATCAGTCTATCATTTAATATTTTAAAATATTCAGGTGTTAGTTTATTGCAATAATTATGTTCGAGTGTTCTGACCTTTGAAATAATTTCATCCGTATTATCTGAATTTGCATATTCATCCATTAGAGGTTTTCTTTTTGCATTTAATTCTTTTGTTGCAATGGAATCTTTTTTATCGAGTTCTTTTATTTGTTCCATATATTTATCATCGGCAGCATGGATTTTTTTTATTAGCAAACTTTGCTGTTTCGCGAGTTCATAATTCTTCATATTTTTATTTTGTTCCGTTTTAAACGTATCTGGATTTGCCTGAACATTGGCCATCTGCTCTGTAGAGTAACCTTCAGCCCAGGCCTTCTGACCTGCCTTACTCATTTTTCCCACTCTTTCCGCTTCTTCTAACGAAATATTTGCTTTTTTTTGAAGCATCTTATCAGCTAATGCTCTTTTTTCGGATTCACTTAATTTACCGCTCTGAAGCTTTTTCATATCTTCTGTAGATAAACCATATTGTTTTGATAAGTTCTGTTTCATCTGCTCAGCAGAGCTTTTGTATTTGTCTTCAGCAGATTTTTCCTTAGGGGAAATTTCACTTTTTAATTCTTCATCCAATTTGTTTACTTTTTCCAGGAATGCTGTTTTTTCTATTCCTTTAAGAGAACATGCATTTTGAGGTAATGCAGGAATTTTAGCTGTATATTTTTCCGGTGCTGTTTGAGATTTTAGAACTGAGTTCACTATTAAAATTAGAATTAACGTAAAATTACTTTTCATTATTTTCTCCCTTTAGTCATTCACTCGACTTTATTTTTAATAAAAACCGCACCGATATTAATCAAATTAAATTCGGGTGAGTTGCTGCTCACCCGAAATTCTTCTAAATTACTTCAGCAGCATCATTTTTTTAGTCTCGGAATATTTATTAGTCTGCAGTTTGTAAAAATAGATTCCACTTGAAAGTTTACGAGCATTAAATTCTATTTTATAATTACCGGAAGGCTTATTTTCATTAATTAAAGTGGTAATTTCTCTTCCCAGTATATCATATACTTTTAGCGTAACATGTCCATATTCCTTTATATGAAATTCAATTGAAGTAGATGGGTTAAAAGGATTTGGATAGTTTTGTGAAAGAGAAAATCCGCCGGGAATTTCATTCCTAGTCCATTTAACATCGGTAATTAAATTGGGGATTCTACTTTTCCAAACGGAATTATTATTAGCTGCGGCAAATAAAGTATCATTAACAACGGCAAATGCTGTTATATAATTTCCATTCATACCAGCATTGATCCAGCTTGAATCATTGTTTATGAATCTGAATACGCCTTGTCCATCTGTTCCGGCAAAAATATTTGTATCAATTACAGCAAGAGATGTAACATTTGTACTTAATCCGCTATCAACTTTTATGGCAATGGCGCGACGTCTTAGCGTGCTTAGCGGGGGTGTAGTATCCTCTGTTTCAAAGACTTTGGTTGCTGTGCTGCCGGTATCACCAATAGTACAAAAATAAACACTTCCGCTACCGCCGGATACTTTACTCAATTTAAAAGCAACTATTTGTCCTTTTGTAACGGGTGTATTGTTGAAATTAAAAGTAGCCGCTTTATGATCATAAATACTAGTTGAAGATGAAAAGCTTGCCGTGGCTTGGCCGATCAAAGTACCATCAAAAGTTGAATTCAAAGCTTGCAGTTGTATAGTGTAAGCTTCACTAGTAGTTGAAGAAAAGTACAAGGTAACTTTAGATAAAGAAGTACCAGGATAATCTGTAATATAAAAAGCACGGTTTAAATTATCACCACTGCTGCTGGAATGTATCGGGTAATTGATTAATATTTTAGAGGATAAACCAGTACCAACCGCTTTCCAGATAGTACCGTTATTACTTGTACTAAATACTCCGTCATCAGTTCCGGCAAAGAGATCATTTCCATTAACTTTAAGCGAATAAACTTCTGAAGCTGACAATCCGTTATTTATATTTGACCAGTCAGTTCCATTATTAGTTGAAAGAAAAACGCCGTGACCCGTTCCCGCAAAAAGATATGTTCCGATTGCAGCTAATGCTGAAATATTAGTATTTCCTTGGGCAATGGTCGGCAGGCCGTTAACTACCGGCATCCAAGTTGCCCCAGAATCATTTGACATATAAACGCCGCCGGCAACATCTGCTTCATTCGGTTTTGTAGATGCAAAAACTTTAGTTCCTAAAAATGCAAATGAAGTAACAGTAGCTCCGTCTTCAATTTGATTCAGCAGTGTAAATTCTTTTCCGCCGTCATTTGAAACATAAACAAACCCGTTTACATCGCCTGCATAAGCGTAATTATTTTTGTTAAAAGAAACAGTAGAAAATTCGGCCCAGCGATGATCTCCGTGCATTGTGGGGTCATTCCATTCTGTTCCTTCATTAGTGGAAAAAAAGACTCCGCCGCCGGTTGCAATTACAATATTATCATTATTAGCGGCTATACCGTTCGCACAATAATTAGGTACGCCGAGATTCCTGCTTGTCCAATCTGAACCTTCGTTGCTGGATACATATATTCCTGAAGAAACATTTACTGCATTATCTCCGGCAACAAGATTTCCTCCGACATAACATATTGCTTGAATATTTGTCCATGGTAAACCATCGGTATTATAAGTTGAAATATCTGCCCAATTTACACCACCATCTGAGGTAACACAAACTTTTTGTCCTGCAGCATAAACTTTTGACCCGTTAAACGCGAATGAATAAACATAGTGAGTTGGGCAAGTACCTAGTTGATCCCAGTTTTGTCCCTCATCAGTAGAGATATAAGCTCCGCCGCCCGAAACTCCCGAATAAAGATCAGTTCCGTTTACTGCAAGAGTAATAACATCATTGTTCGGAAGTCCTTTATTTGCGGATGTCCAGTTTGCACCCATATCCGTAGAGACAAAGACCTGGCTTGATGTTCCGGCAAAGATTTTTGTACCGAGAACAGCAAAGCATTCAACCTGATAATCAGTTAGGCCGTTATTCATTTGATTCCAGGTTGAACCGTTATCCGTGGATAAAAAAACTCCTGATGAATATGTCCCGGCAAAAACATTGTCGCCCATAGCTGTTAGACAAGAAATTGTTTGGTTTGTAAGCGAAGACTGTGTCCAGGTCAATCCGTTTAGATCTTTTAAATAAACACCGCTAAAATAAGTTCCTGCATATACCTTAGTACTGGTAATGACAACTGATCGTACATCACCATCTAAGAATCCCCAATTTGAATGACTCCAAGTCAAGCCGTAATCAGTGGAAATCAAAACTCCGCCGTAAGCGGCAGCATAAATTTTATTGCCACTTGCATAGAATTTGTTAATAAAACCGCCCGAAGGTCCGGTTTGAACCCATTGTGCATTCGAATATGAGAAAAATGTTATTAAGAAAATGCAAGCATAAAAAATTGAAGCAGATTTTTTCATTATAACTCCCTGTATATTTTTAAAGAATATTTCCCATTTAATATTTTTAGAGAAGATTAAAGACCAGTACAATAATTGTCAGGCATACAATAAAAATTATAATATTTATAATAATTGAAATACGTCTTTCTTTCTTTTTAATTTCTTCGATAGTATTTTTCATAAAAATTTAATTTAGGTGATGGACAAAATTAGTTTTTAACAAGCAGCCTAACTGTCGAAATTGATTCAAATTTTAGCGATTTCGATTCAAAATCATTTTTTTTACAAGAGAAATATGACCTAATGACAATGAATGACTATCGAATGGCAACATAGTGACAGTAAATGGCTATTAAGATATTTTATATTGTTGAATTTGAATTACTTTACCTGAATTATACTTTAGATGTAAATTCAGAAGGAAGGCAGCTGTACTGCTGTTGAAATGCTTTAGTAAAATGAGAAGGGCTATTAAAGCCTACTTCAAAAGCAACTTGCGTTACACTAAATTGTCTTTCCAATAAAAGCTGCGCAGCACGTTTAAGACGAATAATCCGTACAAATTCTGCAGGACCGCGGCCGGTTAATGCCTGCAGTTTACGATTAAGCTGGCTTTTACTGACAAACATCTTTTCAGCAAATGATTCGGAATTAAATTGTGAATTTGAAATATTTTCTTCTGCTATTGAAAGTGCTTTGTTTAAAAATTCATTATCAATTGAATTAGTAGTCATCGATTCGGTATTAATTCTTACTTCTTTCGAAAATTTTTCGCGTAATTTTCTACGCTGCTCTAAAAGATTTTTTATTCTTACAAAAAGTTCCTTAGAATCAAACGGTTTGGTTAAATAATCATCGGCGCCGGTTTCCAGTCCTTCTATTTTACTTTCAGAAGAAGCTTTTGCAGTTAGAAGAATTACCGGGATATGAGAAGTTTCCCAATTAGCTTTTATCTTTTGACAGAATTCTATACCGTCCATAACAGGCATCATAATATCGCTAATAATTAAGTCAGGCATTTTTTCAATAGCCGCCTGTAATCCGGCTTCTCCGTTTTCCGCTTCGTAAATTTCCAGTTGCATAGAAGTCTGTTCCGCTATTTTATGTTTGTCTAATTTAATCGAATAAGAATTCGACCTAAGAAGTTCCGATAAATATTTTCTTACATCCTTCGAATCTTCGACTATTAATATTGAAATATTCTTTTGTGAATCTTTTTGATTATCCTTAGATCCACCATTTGCCGGTTGGATTTCATTTGTAAAAGAGACTACAGGTATACATTGACTAATAAGCGAATTTTCGGCTCCAATACTTTCAGTATAATCTTTCTCGCTTTCTTCAAGGTAAGAATCCTCAAGTGGAATACTTAAAGTAAATTCAGTCCCTTTGTCAACTTCACTTCTAACAGAAATTTTCCACTTATGAAGCTCAATTAATTCTTTAACCAAAGCTAATCCTATCCCCGAACCTCCATATGATTTACGGGACGAATCATCTGCCTGGTAAAAACGATCAAAAATTTTCCCCAACTTTTCTTCCGGTATTCCGATTCCCGTATCGGATATTTTAATTTGCGCTTCTGCTTTTGTTTTGTCGGTGTCGATATTGACGGAAACAATTCCATTCTCCTTTGTGAATTTAAAAGCGTTCGATAAAAGGTTGTTAATTATTTTTTCAAGTTTATCTTTGTCGACCCAAACTGTCATTATATCTTTAGTACTATTAAGTATAAGTTTAATATTCTTCTGATCTGCCATATATTCAAAAGAAGTAACAATGCCTCTAATAAGTAAAATCAAATTTTCTTTTTTAGCTTTTAGAGGAATAGACGCAGATTCCAACTGGGAAAGCTCCAGTAATTGATCAATTAAATTTTGAAGTTTTTGACTGTTGTTCCGGATCATTTGCAATTGTTCTAGTTGACCATTTCCTCCTTGTTTAGAGTAATTATTTATTAGCTGCTCAATTGGTCCTTTAACCAACATTAGAGGAGTTCTAAATTCATGCGAAAGATTTGCAAAAAATCGGGATTTCAGATTTTCAAGTTCTTGATGTTTCTTCGCTTCAAATTCACGCATCTTAAGTTCATTCCTCAATTCGGTTCGATTTATTTGAAATTTGGTTATTGCTAAAAGCCCTGCAATAATAAGGAAAATATAAGCGGCATATGCCCATGTTGTTTTCCACCACGGCGGATTTATTATAATCCGGATTTCGGCCGGTATTTTATTCCAAATTTCATCGCTGTTTGTAGCTTTGACTTTCAAAGTATAATTGCCCGGATCTAAATTTGTATAGGCTGCATAATTATGATGATCGGGTGTGGACCATTCTTTATCAAATCCGTCCATAAAATATGAGTAATCAATAAGCTGAGATGCATTATAATCCGGTGATGAAAAATAAAGCGTAAATGTATTCTGATTGTAATTTAAAGTAATTTGTTTTGTAAAAAGGATATTTTCTTTTAACGGAGATTTATTAGAAATTTGTACTTGTTTATGCTGAATATGAAAATCGGTAAATATTATCTGAGGATGGTAACCGGATAATTGTATTTCATCAGGATTGAAAATATTTAGTCCTTTGTTATTGCCGGCATAAATAAATCCTTCCCGGCTTTTTAACAATGCACCGGAACTAAAGTCGTTTCCCGTTAATCCGTCAAATGTTGAAAAGTTAACAAACTTTTTTTCTCTGATATTGAACTTTGTCAATCCGTTATTGGTTGCAAGCCAGAGGTCTCCTGAATTGTCCTGAATAATTTGGGATATGACTTCATTTGAAAGACCGTTCTTTGTAGTATACTGTTCCGAATTTATTATTATATCTTTTATATCATGATAATTTTTTATGTTTTTTACCTTCAACTTTATCAAACCTTCCGTGCTTCCGATCCAAAGTATAGTTGAATTATCATGATTATTATTAATCCTTTGTTCGCAAATTGATAAGACATTGTTGCAGATTATTTTAGTATTGCCTTCCGATAATCTGTAAAAATTATCTCCGTTGTTATTCTCATAAAGATTTAATCCTCCGCCGTTTGTCCCTATCCATATTCTACCGAAGCTATCCTGATAAATTTTCCAGACATCATTGAAGCTTATTGTAGAAGATGATTTCACTTCTTTTCTGAAAATTCTTTGAATGCCGGTTTTGGGATCTAAAATTGCTAATCCGCCGCCCCAGAATCCTACCCATACAATTCCTTTGGTATCCTCATAAACTGATTTAACATAATTATAAGGTGTTGCTCTATCTGTCGGGGAAGAAAACTCAAAACGATTAACTCTTAACGAAGCCATGTCAAGATTATATAATCCTTTGCCGTAAGTTCCAATCCATAAATTATTTGAATTGCCTTCAGCCAAGCACCAGATATTTACATCTTTTAATTGAGATACGGATTTTAATTTTGAATTACCATTCTTTCTTGAGATATTTTTTAATCCTTGCGAGGTACCTATATAAATATCTGTATTTCTTGTTTCAACAATGGAATGAATATCCGACTCATCAATGATAGATCTATCTTGTTCGGAGAAATTTTGCAGCTTATTATTATTAAATTTAAATCTTTTAGAAGATAATGAACTTACCCCGCCTTCTGTTGCTATCCATATGACTCCGGATTTATCCATTAACAAATCGTTTATTTGTTCATTAATCAAACTTCCCGGATTTTTATGATCATAGTGCCACTGGCTTGTCTGATCTTTTGATATATTATACCTAATTAATCCGCCATAACCTCCAATCCATAATTCAATTTCATTGCCTTTCTTTTTTTCGATAATCGAACCTATACTGTTGGAAAACTGGTTTGAAGGATTCTTAATAAGCAAAATCTTTTTAAACTTTTTATTCTTTAAGTTGAATATTGTAAGTCCTCTATATGTTGCAATGTAAAGGATATCAGAATCAATACTTGATTTTGTTATATTCCATATAAGATTACTAGTTAATGAGTTAGGATTTGTTTTATCTGCAAAGTATTTTTTAAACAAATGCTTATTCCGCTTAGGATTAAATCTATTTAATCCCGAATAAGTACCTATCCATAAATTTCCTTCATTATCCGATACTATTGCGTTTATAAAATCATTGCTTAAAGAATTTGCATTGTTATCATTATGCTGCCAATGTTCAATAGAATTGTCTTTAGGATTAAATTTATAGAGGCCCTTATTATAAGTTCCTATCCAGATATTTTTTTTATAATCCTCAAAAAGGCATGAGATGTAGTTCTCTGCATTTTTATTATTGCAAATACTCCAATGTTCAAATGTGTTATTCCTCGGATTATATTTATTTAAATCTCCATTTTGGGTTCCGATCCAGATAATACCTGAATTTCCTTCATGCAAGGCCCATATACCGTTATTTGATAATGACTGAGGATTATTGGGGTCGTTTTTATAATTCTTCATTTCATACCCATCGAATCTTGTCAGACCATCCTGTGTCCCAAACCAAATAAAACCGTTCCGGTCTTGTATAATGCATTTTACATGATCATCTGGCAGACCGTCGGACATTGAATAATTATTAAAAATAAAATTCTGTGCTGATAAGTTCACCAGACATGAAAAAAATATTACAGTAAGATATTTCAATATTTTAATTATCCGAGAATATTTTTTATGATTTATTGTCTAATCTTTTGAATTGGTTACGATTTGTTCCCTCATTTTCCGCAATCCCATTACATCTTCCCGCATTTTATAATATCAACACTATTAAAATATACTACAAATTAAAAATAATTTTATTTAAATACTTAAAAATATTCTTCAAATATTATTTTCGGAACTTACAATGTCTATCGCGTGTTGGGTCATAATAAAAGGTAACCATAGAATAATAAAAAATTATATTAATA
>CAZCFZ010000075.1:0-18037 GCA_964498065.1 uncultured Ignavibacteriaceae bacterium | reverse complement strand
TGTGTTATAAAATTTTTATAAAAAGTTACATCTTTTTAAGGCTTTATTTTAGAGTGACTTAAGGCAAGTTATTAGTTCCCCAAGGGAAATTGGAATTACATGTTTATATTGTTAAAATAATCCGGCTGTCACGGACCATTCCGTGACAGAATTGAAATGATATTTATTAAGAAAAGATTCAGTCATGGTATGGACCATGACTGCCAAGTATAATTATTTCAGTTGCAAAACACTAATTTATTGTTTAACAATCAGTATTGTAAAATATTTAATTCTCTTTTAAATGATCGAGCGGTTTACGGAAGTTTCCCGTCATGTTTTTAAATTGACTTGCAGTTAATCCGGTAACTTTTTTGAATTGATTAGACAAATGCTGAACGCTGCTGTAGCCTAGTTTATACGAGATTTCACTTAAAGTTAATTCACCATATTTTAACAATTCTTTTGCAAATTCTATTCTTTGCAGAATAATATATTGTTCAATCGTTATATTTTCAACGGAAGAAAAAAGAGTACTGAGATAGTGGTAATCCAATCCGATCTTATCGACAATATAATCCGAATCTTTTATCCCGGTTTGGCTTATTTCATCATTATTTCTAACTAATTCAAGAATTACCAGCTTAATTTTTTCAATTAGCTTGGCGCGTTTATCTTCAATTAACTCAAAGCCGTTTTCTTCCAATACTGTTCTAATCTTTTCAGTCAATTCTTCATTTAGGGTCCCATTAATAACTACTTCTCCTAAAATAATGCTTCTCACATCCAAACCTATTTTTTCAAACTCTTCCCTAACGACTTTAATACACCGGCTGCAGACCATATTTTTAATTAAAATTTTTGTTGTGACTCGTTTTATATCATCAGTAATTTCCATAACTATATGCCTAATATTGTCCAATAACTAAAATTTTATAAATTAAGTTTAAAGAAAAATAATTAATTATGCATTGAATCCTATTAACCGGTCTTAACCTGTCACATCTAAAGATTAATTAATTTAAAAATATTTTAACAAAAAAATAAATGTATTCTTGTTTAAGAAATGAAATAAATTTATGTTAAACATATATATAAATTCAAATGGGGCAATAAAATGAAACAACTAAAGACTTTTATATTATTTCTTATTTTACTTTCATATTATGCTTATCCGCAAACTGATGTTGAAAAATTTACAATTCGAGATTTTCTAAAACTAACAACAATCTCATCTCCTCAATTTTCGCCAGATGGAAAATTTATTGTTTTTATACAGGGCGATAAGGAAGTCTGGGATGGTAAAAGAAATATGAATCTCTGGCTAGCTAATCTCAATAGCAACAAAATTATAAAGCTTACAAATTCAGATAAATCAGATTGGGATCCTCAATTTTCACCCGATGGTTCAATGGTTGCATTTTTATCTTCCCGATCTGAAAAAACACAGATTTATCTTATTAACATATCTGGTGGTGAAGCAAGAGCAATTACCTCAGCTAAAGAAGGTGTTCGTTTATTTCATTGGGTTAATAATTCAAAGATTGCTTTTGTTACGGATTTGCCGAGAGATTCTTCTTTAATTGCTGCCGAAGAAAAAGCCGGAGGCGGTTATGAATTTGGTTCTAAAGCGGTTAAATCCTTATTGTGGACCAAGATGATCGATACAGATTCGTCGGCTATAAAAATTACAGACGGAAGTTATTATATAAGTGATATGGCGGCAAGTACTGATGGGAAAAAATATATTCTTATAACTTGTAAAAACTCGGATTTGTATAATCAGTATGTAGAAAATAAAGTTATTCTTGTTGATGAAAACGGAAATGTAAAATTCACTTTTCAAAAAGGGAAAGTATTCAGTACTCCGGGTATTTCTCCGGATAATAGTAAAATTTCTTTTGTAGGATGTACAGTCGGATTCTCTTCAAATAATTCACTATTTGTAACTGACCTTAAAAGCTTTGAAACCATAAATCTGACAGAGAATTTTGATCCGACTATAGAATCGGTCAGGTGGCTTGATAGCGATAATATAACTTTTAAAACTCCAAGAAATGTTCATAGCGGGATTTATAGTATTAAAGTAAATGATATGTTTGAGAACGTATCAAAGAATTCCGGTAAAAATGAAAGTTATATGTCTGCTTCTCCTAAAGTTGAAACATTAATGAAACCATTCTGGGTAATAAATTCGTATGATATCAACTTAAATACAAAAGAGATTTCGTTTGTCGGTTCAAATAGCCAAGTACCAAATGAGTTATACCTGTACAAAATCGGCAGCAATTCAAAGGATGCAAAATTATTAAAAGAGGTAAACAAATGTACGGGAAGTAAAAAATTAGGCAGTTCAAAAATTATTAATTATCCATCATATGACGGTACAAAAATCGAAGCAGTTTTAACTTTACCTCCGGGATATGACAAAACAAAAAAATATCCATTAATGGTCTGTCCGCATGGCGGTCCGGATGGTATTGTAATGGACGGTTTTAGTCTCTTCGGTCAAATATTTGCTGAGGAAGGGATTATTGTATTTCAGCCGAATTTCAGAGGTAGTATAGGATACGGCAGCAAATTTTATGAAGCTAATAGAGGTAAACTTGGCTACGTTGATTTTGATGATATTATGTCGGGTGTTGATTATTTAATAAAAGAAAATATTGTTGACTCAACAAAAATGGTTGTAGGCGGCTGGAGTTACGGCGGATATATGACAGATTGGATAATAGGGCATACAAATCGATTTAAAGCTGCAGTAAGTGTTGCAGGAATTGCAAATACTGTTAGCATGTATGCTGAAAGCGACATTAATCATGGTGAAATTGCTCAATGGGAGTTTAAAGGAGTACCTGTAATTAATATGGAAAACTTTACAAGGTCTTCACCATTAACATTTCTTCGTAAGTGTATTACTCCAACTTTAATTATGCACGGAGAAGCAGACGATAGAGTTCCTATGTATCAGGGCTGGGAACTTTACAGGGCACTTGTCGATCTTGGAGTTGAAGTCAAGTTTGTTTTATATCCCGGTGCATCGCATGGTATTTCCGCACCAAAACAATTTGAAAATGTTTTTACAAGATGGGTTAATTGGTATAATAGATTTTTAAAATAAAATTTGTCAATTAGATTCTTAAGTGTCAATTTTTTCATCAATTAAAAATTTATCGCCGTGGCTTTTGGGTTGAGATATAACAAGAAAGATTAAGTCTTCTTTTCCGTTATTAACCAATTTATGAGGTGTACCCGGCGAAATCTCTATTCCTTCGTTCGGGTGCAAGACCTTTTTCCCGTTTTCAAATTCAATTGTTGCCTGTCCATCAAGAATATAAAAAAATTGTCTGGCATTTTTATGAAGATGTTTAACTTCAGCAGCACCGGGAGGGACTCTTTCCCGTATCACGCTTAATTCTTCATTATTTACCAGGTGCCAGCCGTCGCAGTTATTTCCCCAAGAATAATGTTCTGCATTATCTATACTAACTATTTCATATTCATTTCTCATAAGTCTTTGATATTTTTATAAGGTTGTGAATTAAAATCCAAACTATCCAAATTAACAGAAATATTATATAAAGCGAATATAAGAATTCGCGATACCCAATAATAAACTTTTGTATCCCGGAACGAATAATATAAAACAAACTGAACCAGGTACTTATCCAGATAATGCTGCCTAAGAAATTATAGAGTACAAATTTTTTAACATTATATTTCCTTAGACCGAATAATATTGAAATCGGATTTCGTATCCCAAATAGAAATCATATAAATAATATTAATAAAGGCTGCGATAGGTTAAAATCTTTTTTAGGTAATTTTTCGGTTATTCTTTTAATGAATTTTTGAAGTGCAATTGACTTATTGGTAAAAAAGCCTATAAAGTAAAAGGTTAGGAAAGAGAGATTTGATAACACTACTGCAATTACACAAATCAGCCACCAATTTACCGGCTGATTAGTAAAATACAGAAGCCATAAGAAAAGTGCCGGTTCCCCTTGTACGATAAATCCCATTATAAAAAGGAGTATATCGTGAATACTCATGATAAAAATAAAAATTAATTCTAATTACAGAATTCCTAAAAAGGAAATAATTTTTTCGAATTTATAATCCTTCAAAATGGAATTAAGCTTTTTCTACAACAACAGCAGTGCCGTAACACAAAACCTCGCTTACACCTTGTAATACATCAGTCGTATCATATCTAGCGCCAATAACAGCGTTTGCACCAATTTGTTCCGCATGTTGTATCATTAAGTCAAATGATTCTTCACGGGTTTTTTCACAAAGCTGGGTAAAAAGTGTAATGTTACCCCCGAACAAAGTCTGCAAAGTACCGCCGATTGTTCCTACAATGGACCTGGAGCGAACTGTTATTCCTCTTACAACACCAAGGCTTTTTACGGTTTTATAACCATCTAACGTAAAAGCAGTAGTTACCATTGAATGATCCATAGGACTCCTTTTTAAGAATAGTTTTTAAATTATTCAAAAAAGACAATTGAACTTAAATTCTATTCGGTATATTTTTTAAACAATACTGAAGTATTGTGCCCGCCGAATCCAAAAGCATTACTTAAAGCAATATTTACTTCTTTTTTCTGCGGCTTGTTAAATGTATAATTTAAATCGCATTCGGGATCCGGATTTACAAAATTAATTGTCGGCGGGATCATATCGTTTTTTATTGCTAGAATTGATGCAATAGCTTCAACAGCGCCTGCAGCACCTAAAAGATGGCCTGTCATACTTTTAGTAGATGAGACATTCACTTTATAAGCATGTTCTCCGAATACTTTTTTAATTGCTTTCGTTTCTGCAATATCGCCGAGCTGTGTAGAAGTTCCGTGCATGTTTATATAATCAATTTCTTTAGGACTTATACCGGCACCTTTTAATGCCGATTCCATTGATAATATAGCGCCGGTTCCTTCAGGGTGAGGTGCTGTAATATGATAAGCATCCGCAGATAATCCGCTGCCTATAATCTCCGCATAAATTTTTGCACCTCTGTTTTTTGCATGTTCCAATTCTTCGAGAATAAGAGCGCCGCCGCCTTCACCCATAATGAATCCGTCACGTGTGGCATCAAAAGGACGACTGGCCGTTTCGGGAGAATCGTTTCTTGTAGAAAGAGCTTTTGAAGAATTAAATCCGGCTATCCCGATTTCATTTATCGGGGCTTCGCTTCCTCCGGTTACAATAATATCCGCAATACCTTGTTTTATTAATAAATATCCGTCTATCATATTATTATTTGCGGTTGCACACGCTGAAACAATGCAGTAGTTGGGTCCGCGGAAGCCGAAATGGATAGAAATAGATCCGCTTGCAATGTCCGGGATTAGCATGGGAATAAAGAAAGGTGATACTCTCTGAGGACCTTGAGTATAATTAACAACCGATTGATTGTAAAAAGTTTCGATGCCGCCGATACCGCTTCCAAATACAACACCGATTTTTGATTTTTCTTCTTCCGATAAATTTTCCGGTTTTAATTCACTATCGTTAACTGCCTGAAATGCAGCAGCCATTGCATATTGTGCGTATTTATCCAATCTTCTTGCTGCTTTACGATCCATATAATTTGTTGCATCAAAGCCTTTTAATTCGCAAGCGAATTTAGTATCAAGTCGTGAAGTATCAAAGCTATTAATTAAAGCACATCCGCTTGTACCGTTCATCATTCCGTTCCAAAATTCATCTACCGATAGACCAATAGGAGTTAAAGCACCCATCCCGGTAACTACAACTCTGCGGTTATTATTCAATACCATATTCTTCCTTTTTTGTTATTGTTCTATTTAAAAAATGTATAAATACGTAGCAGTAAAAAACGTCTAAATTTATCGGCAAAGATAAAAATAATTGTCTAATAATAATAAAAATATTTTGGCTTTATTTTGAAAACAGCTAAAAATCAAAGAAAAAAACTTATTCACTTGGCTATTTTTGGGACTTGAAAAAAAATAAGCTTAAATTTGTATGCTATAATTAAATTGATTTCTCAGGGCTTTATAGGTAAATTTGTTAAAATTAAATCTGGTTAGTAAGGATAAGAATTCAAAAGCTAGAACGGGTTATTTTGAAACTGATCATGGAAGAGTTGAAACTCCTAATTTTATGCCGGTAGGCACTCAGGGAACAGTTAAAGCAGTAAACCAAAGCTATTTAGAGAATGATATTAAAGCACAAATTGTTCTTTCTAATACTTATCATCTTTATTTAAGACCCGGTACGGAGGTTTTAGAAAAAGCCGGCGGTTTGCATAGATTTATGAATTGGTCAAAACCAATCTTAACCGACAGCGGTGGTTATCAAGTTTTTAGTTTAACAGATTTAAGAAAGCTGAAACATGACGGCGTAGAATTTCGATCTCATCTTGACGGTTCTACTCATTTTTTTACGCCGGAAAAAGTTATTAACATTCAAAGAAGCATCGGGTCGGATATCATGATGTCTCTTGACGAATGTACTCCGTTTCCCTGCGATTATGAGTATGCACAAAAATCAACTCAGTTAACATCCGATTGGGCCGCCTTAAATAAAGAAGCATTCGAAAAGACAAAACCACTTTACGGACATAAGCAATTTTTATTTGGAATCATTCAAGGAAGTGTGTATAAGGATTTACGGGAAAAATCTGCCAGTGATTTGCTTAAATTAGACTTTGACGGTTATTCGATAGGCGGACTAGCAGTAGGCGAACCGACTGAAGTAATGTATGACCTAGTTGATTTTACAACTGATTTTATGCCTGACGACAAAGTTAGATATTTAATGGGGGTTGGTCGTCCGGAAAATATTCTTGAAGCAATTGAAAGAGGAGTTGACATTTTTGACTGTGTAATGCCTACACGAAATGCAAGGAATTCAAATATATTTACTTCAAATGGTGTTCTATCGATGCGGAATGCTAGGTATAAAAATGATTTTTTGCCGTTAGATGAAAATTGTAATTGTTATACATGCAGAAATTATTCTAGAGCTTATTTGCGGCATCTATTTATAGCAGGTGAAATATTAGCCTTGGAATTAGCTAGTTTGCATAACCTTCATTTTTATTTAAACCTTGTAAAAGAAGCCAGGGAACATATTAAATCGGGTGATTTTAAAGATTGGAAAACAAAAATAATTAATAATATTTCATTAAATGTAAACAATAAATCGGAGGATTGATTGGAAGCTTTATTAGCAATGGCGCCGCCTTCAAATGGTGGCGGAGGAAGTAGTTTAGTAAGCACAATAATAATGTTCGGTGCAATTTTTTTAATCTTTTATTTTATGATTATTAGACCGCAGCAAAAACGCTCTAAAGATAGAGAAAAAATGCTATCTAATGTTCAAAAAGGAGATAAAGTTGTAACCAGTGGTGGAATGCACGGTACAGTTGTTCATATTGAAGAAAAAACCGTATTAGTTCAAGTGAGTGATAATGTTAAATTGAAATTTGAACGTGGTGCAATATCCAGCGTAATTCCTTCCGGTTCTAAAGATAGCCACTAACTTATTATAAGAACCGTTATAAGTTTTTTGTTAATGTAAATTTGAAAAATTAGGTGTTATTATGTTTTGTTCTGTTGAGGAAGCAATTGATGAAATAAAAAACGGTAAAGTTTTAATAATTGTTGATGATGAAGATAGAGAAAATGAAGGTGATTTTGTTTGCGCTGCCGAATATGTTACTCCTGAAATTGTAAACTTTATGATAAAATACGGAAGGGGAATGCTGTGTACCGCCGTAAGCGGTAAGCGGTTGGATGAACTTGGGCTCCCTCTTATGGTCGATTCTAATTCTGCGCTTCATGGAACTCAATTTACCGTTACCATTGATGCCAAAGAAGGTACGACAACCGGTATTTCTGCTGCAGATAGAGCCTTAACCATAAAAAAATTAATCGATGAAAATACCAAAGCATCCGACTTTGCTCGTCCCGGCCACATTTTTCCGTTACGAGCTTTTGATGAAGGTGTTTTGCGAAGAGCGGGCCACACGGAAGCAGCAGTCGATCTTTGTAAGCTTGCCAAATTAAAACCGGCAGGCGTACTTTGTGAAATTATACACGATAACGGAGAGATGGCAAGAGTACCGGATCTGTTGAAAATTGCTAAGAAATTTGAATTGAAAATTCTTACCGTTAAAGATGTTATTGAATTCAGATTAAAGAATGAAAGGCTGATTGAAAAAATTTCAGAGGCAAGTTTACCGACTATGCATGGGAATTTTCAAGTAAAGATTTTCCTGTCAAAACTTGATCAAAAAGAACAGATGGCTTTAATTAAAGGGAAAATTAATCCTGAAAAGCCTGTACTGGTTCGCATGCATTCGGAATGTCTTACCGGGGATGTATTTCATTCTCTTCGCTGTGATTGTCATGATCAGTTAAATACCGCTCTTGATATGATTGCAAATGAAGAATGCGGTGTTGTTGTTTATATGCGGCAGGAAGGCAGGGGGATCGGTCTTTCAAATAAAATCCGTGCTTACAAACTGCAGGATGAAGGAAAGGATACTGTTGAGGCAAATGAGGCTTTAGGATTTAAGCCGGACCTTAGAGATTACGGGATAGGTGCACAAATTTTACTCGAATTAGGTGTTAAAAAAATACGACTGCTTACTAATAATCCTAAAAAAGTAATAGGCTTAAAAGGATACGGATTGGAAATAGTTGAACGTGTTCCGATTGAGATTCCGCCTAATAAAAATAATGAACGCTATCTTAAAACAAAGCGTGATAAACTTGGGCATTTAATATTAAAGTAAAAAACAGAGGCAGTCTCAAAAGTAATGTTCAATATTAAAAACTGTGCAAATCAGTAAAAATCTGCGTTATCCGTGTTCAATTTTCTAAAAAAATATTGCTTTTGAGACTGCCTCTTTTTTATCTATAATTTTTATATCCCGCTCTATCCAATTAATTGTAATTACATTAATTCTACAACGTTAGAACTCGTAATATTTTCTGTATCGCTTCCTGCGGGTTTACCTGGGACTTCTTTTGTATAAAATATATTTGCCCTGGTTTCAATATTTGATTTTTGTATACATCCTTTTGAAATATTGAAATATATATTCCCTTTAGCTGAAGTTTGAGGCTTTTTAAATTTAAAAACTGTCTGGCCTTGTTTATATGTGGTATTACCCTTTACTTCGGTTATTAAACCTGCGTTAATTGAGGCGACAAGATCATTATTATACTTCTCAAGTTTATTAATCTTATATGTGTTTGTATTATCCAAAGTAAAAATTAAAAACGGGACCGGGGGTTGGTGGGAAGACCATGAAGAATCCTTAGCAATAGTATTCGGCGTCATCTCACGAAAAATATTTTGAGCCAAAGGTTTCAAGGAGCCGGCAATAATGTTCTGCCTCAATCTAATTTTTTGCATCAATGAAAATTGTTTATCCAATTTTTTCAATATTAAAAACTTATTCATAATCTTATCGATATTTGTAATATTTACAATTCCGCCGTTTTCCCCTATTGTTACGTCAAAGGGATTATCAATCAATGCAGCGTATTCGGCAAACCTGGCTAAATCAACGGAGTCTTTAGTAACACCCGATTGATATTTATAATATTTCCCGTTTAGCTCTTCAATAAAATTTATTGAAGTTATTTTGCAAACCATATTTAAACTACTATCTTTTTCAATACTTTTTAGGCTAACCTCCATAAGATAGATTGTACTTTGTTTTTCCATAATATAATAACTGCTGTCCGCCACTATGCTTTGATCACTCTTGGAAAAAGAAGCCATTCTATATTTATATGAAACTCCCTTTTTAAATTTATATCTTAAATCGAATTTTTGATTTGGATTTTCAACAGGCGAACCTTTAATTGAACTCGTATCAGCTGCTTTAACGGAACTGTTCTTCATATTATTGTTATTCGATTTTTTCCCGCAGCCGGCATATACTAATCCAAACATCAATAATAAAAACAATAATTTTTTCATAAACTTTTTCCTTTTAATAAAGTAAATATTTTTTCCTAATAACTAAAAATGTTTTTAACTCTTTTTGCCATGATCTTATTATCTTTTCCGGTGATTCTCCTGCCAGAATTTTCTCCCTAATTGATTTATCCCCGCTAAGCCTGTCAAATTCAGCATTTCTGAATTTAAATTTAAAGGGGTATAAAGCATGTAAAGCGCATAAGAGTTTAATTCCGAAATGTACTGCTTTGAATTGTTTGCGATTATTTATGTGAATCGTAATCCCGCTGCAAGTTTCTCCTTTATATTTGGGATTTGCAGACATTTTCGGAATGTCGACCGGTGTAAACTTAACAGGCCTTAATTCAACACCTTTTACATGATATTCCTTCAGCTTATTTATTAATAAATTTGAAGTGATATAAGGTGCCCCGATGTTGATAAAAGGATGATATGTCCCTCTACCCTCGGAAACATTGGTCCCTTCAATTAAACATAAACCGGGGTAAACAATTGCCGTTTCAATGTTGGGTATGTTGGGTGAAGGATCAATCCAAGGTAATTGGTAGTAATCAAGATAAAATTTTCTATCCCAATTTTTCATTTTAATAATAGTAATATCTGCTTTTAAATTTTTCCCAATATAACCTTCGCCCACATAAAATTTGGCAAGTTCACCTGCAGTCATTCCGTATATTATTGGAATTGGCGCAATTCCAACAAAAGAAGCTTCATCATTTTTTCTAATCGGTCCTTCTATGTTTATTCCGTTAATCGGATCAGGTCTATCCAGAACAATTACCGGGATATGATTTTCTGCTCCGGCTTGTATTATATAAAACAGGGTAGAAATATAAGTATAGAACCTGGCGCCAACATCCTGGATGTCGTAAATTAATACGTCAACATTTTTTAACATGCCGGCAGTTGGTTTTTTGTTTGCACCGAAAAGCGAATAAACCGGAATCCCGGTTTTAGCATCAACTGAATTTTTTACAGCTATCCCGGCAGGAGAATTTCCTCTGATTCCGTGTTCCGGCTCAAACAAAGCCGTAATTTTCACACCTTTAATTTTATAAAGTGAATCAACAAGCAAAGTGCCATTGGAAAGAACACCGCTGGCATTAGTAACTAATCCTATCCGTTTGCCAACAATAAGATTCATATAATTTGAAATTAAACGGTCGGCACCAATCTCTAACTTTTTGTTTGTTTTTATCTGTGAAAATGTATTTAAGGGCAAAATGAAAAGAATTAAAAATATAATTATATATTTTTTCAATATTTTAAAAAATTAATCATTACATAAAAAGAATGACCATCGTTGAATACTATGGTCATTCTATAAATAATTGTTTGTTGAAGATCGAAATAAATTATAATCCGAAATTTTCCAGCAATTCTTTTCTCGAGAAAAAATGTGATATTTCAATTGCTGCATTTTCATCGGAATCGGATCCGTGAATAACATTTTCCGATTTACTTGCGGCATATAATTTTCTAATTGTTCCTTCCTCAGCCTCGGCAGGATCGGTAGCACCAATAAGTTTTCTAAAATCCGATACTGCGTTTTCCTTTTCAAGTGCAATCGGAATGCAAGGACCGGAAGTCATATATTCAATTAAATCATTAAAAAACGGTCTTTGTTTATGAACTTCATAAAAACCGCCTGCGGATTCTTTTGTTAATTTGACCATCTTCAGTGCTTTAATTTTAAATCCGGCTTCGGTTATTTTAGTTATCACCTGGCCAATAAGATTTTTCCTTACACCATCGGGTTTTATAATCGCTAAAGTTCTGTTACCCAAACGTATCTCCTTTTAAAATATAAAATGAATCAGTTATTAATAATATTATTTCTTCTTTTTTGTTAATTTTTTTACTGCCTTCTTTGCTTTACTAACGGCTTTTTTCTTAACAATTTTTTTGCTTTTTAATACCGGTTTAGCTTTCGGTCTAATTGCTGCTTTCTTTTTTAACCCTTCAATTGCTTTTAACATAGTGGATCCTAATTCTGCAGGACTTTCAACGACTTTTATTCCTGATTTCTTCATCACTGTCATTTTTTCTGCGGCAGTTCCTTTACCGCCTGAAATAATTGCCCCGGCATGTCCCATTCTTCTTCCGGGAGGTGCGGTTCTTCCGGCAATAAAACCTACAACGGGTTTTTTAACATTCTTTTTAATAAATGCGGCAGCTTCTTCTTCGGCCGAACCGCCGATTTCACCAATCATAATTATACCGTCCGTATTCGGATCGTCATTAAACATTTTGATTATGTCTATAAAACGGGATCCAATAACCGGGTCACCGCCGATTCCGACACAGGTTGATTGGCCAAGCTTTACATCCGTTAATTGTTTTACAGCTTCGTAAGTTAGGGTGCCGCTGCGGGATACAACACCGATTTTGCCTGCTTTGTGTATAAATCCCGGCATTATTCCAATTTTAGCCTTTCCGGGTGAAATAACTCCAGGACAATTTGGTCCTATAAGAACAACATTCTTGGTCTTAATTGAATTATAAACTCTTACCATATCTGCAGCAGGAATTCCTTCGGTTATACAAACAATTAGTTTAACCCCCGAATTTGCCGCTTCTAAAATTGCGTCTGCTGCAAATGCAGGCGGAACAAACACTACCGATGCGTTTGCTTTTTGATTTTTAACTGCTTCTTCAACTGTATTATAAACCGGTACTCCTAAATACTCTGTGCCGCCTTTACCTGGTGTTACACCGGCAACTACATTAGTACCGTAATCAATCATTTGTTGAGTATGGAAAGATCCTTCTCCGCCTGTAATCCCTTGAACTACAAGCCGTGTTTTTTTATCAACTAGAATACTCATTTTCCTAAGTCCTATTCTTCTATTTAATGAAAATCTTGACTTTAAAGATAAGCAATTTGAAATATAATTCTTATAAATTCATAAAATTTAATTTATACAAAACAGTATTGTAATGGTTTATTTTAATTATTTTATTTTATTGTGATTTAGATTAAAAATATTATTTAAGAATTGTAAATTAACATTGGGGAATATTCATATTAAAATTATTTCGTTAAAATTCCCGTATCCAAAAAAATTGAATGAACTTATATATTTCTGTTCAAAAATAGCTTCGTTTAATCTTTTATTTTTGTAACCTTTTTAAACTTTTTTTCGTCTTTAAATTAATTTTGTAAAATAAAAGTATTAGTTTTGAAAAATTTTTTATTTCTCTTTTTATTATTAATTAACTCCGCTTTCGCCCAGAATTATAATTTGACAGGGGAAGTTAAAGATAAAGCAACCGGTACGCCGCTTGGATATGCAAGCATTAGAATTTACGGAACTACTAACGGGACAGCTACAAATTACGACGGGCAATTTCTGATTAAATTAAATGAAGGTACCTATAAATTAATCTTTTCTTATGTAGGATATAAAACCGATACACTTACTATTGACGTTCGCAAAAATCAGGGCATAAAAGTGAAACTTCAGCCAGAAGCCATAAAATTAGGTGAAGTTATCGTGAATGCAAGTGAAGATCAGGCTTACAGAATTATCCGTGAAGCAATAAAAAGGAAAAAAGAAAATAGGAAGGGATTAATTGATTTTAAATACAACGCATATTCTAAAACAATACTTAAATCGGGAGGCGATGTTGCTGCTATAGAAGAAACTTTTGTAAAAGGTTATAATAACGTAAATAAATGGGAAAAGGAATTTATTTTATCTACGCATAAAACAGAAAATCAGAGAAAAGTACATCGGTCAATGAACTTTAAAATATCGAATAGTTATTATATAAATTTTTCTACAGATACTTTAACATTGCTGATGAATAAAGTTTATATGCCCTTAGCCGACAATGCATTTGATTACTATGATTATAAATTGCTCAGTGTTTCCGGATCTAATGGAAATGAAATTTATAAAATAGAAGTTATTCCCCGTTCCAAAATTCAACCTTTACTTCAAGGTGAAATTACCATAGATAAAAGTGATTATGCCTTAATAAGTGCCGATTTGCAGACTAACGAAGGTGTACGATTTCCTTTTATAAATAATTTTTCCGTGAAGTTTGTTCAGCAGTTAGGTAAATATAATGGTTATTGGCTTCCGAATTATGTTGAGACCGATGCAAGTTTTACGTTCAGCTTTCAAGGTTTAATTGCTTTGGATAAAATGCAATTTAATGAGGTAAGCAGCATTACCGGATATAAAATTAATATCCCTATTCCGGATTCTGTTAAAAATGCCGTAGAATCAAATTATGGTGGATATACTGCTGATACAACTGGAAAAGGCTACAAACCTATTGATCTAACAAGAAAAGAAATAAATGCACTGCGATCTATCCCTTTAACAGAAAAAGAAAAAAAAGCTTATGCATATCTGGACAGCACCAAAACACTTGAAAAGATAATCAAAGTGAAAGGTGCACTTGCCGGCTTAATACCAGAAATAGGAGCTCAAAAAGATACTACTTCCGGATTTTTATCAAAATCACTTAGTTTTTTAACTAAATATATAACCTTTGGTAATAACCGGATTATCGGTATATTGATCGGACCTCACTATAACGGATCAGTTGCCGGTAAATTGATTATGGATTTATCAGGCGGCTATTCTTTTCAAAGGAAAAAATTAGAGGGTGATTTAAAACTTAATTATCTATTAAATAATTCTGTAATTAATAAAATCGAAGCACAAATATTTTATAAAACGAAAAACTGGCAGTCGTTTTCTCCTTATAACGAATTAATGAACGGTATTGCAGTTACTGCCGGTTTCGACGATCAATTCAATTATTATCTCTCTTACGGATTTTCACTTGGAATTACTAAATATTTCGGCAGGAATTTTTCAACCGAATTTAATTTTACTTCGGAAAAAGAAAATTCGCTGAAAGAGAATAAATACGAAAGCATTTTTAGGATAAATAGAATTCCTAGAATAAATCCCGGAATTATTGAAGGAACCGACCGGAAATTATCTTTACAAATTTCTTTAGGGAAAAATCCTATGGAAATTCAGTTTATCCCTGAAAACGGCTTAACAGCTCAATTCGAGTTTTCCAACCCTGCGTTTGGCAGTGATTTCAATTATAAAAGCTTTAGTTTTACCGGGGAAATAAATACAAAAACCTTTTATAAAGAATTATTCATTGCTCCTTATCTTGAAGTGATCTTAAATGCAGGAATAATAAAAGGGGATTATGGTCCGCAGCATTTATTTAGCCCGGGAACGGCATTAGGTTTCTTCTCCCCGGTTCAGGTATTTAAAGATTTAAATCCTTATAAATTTGCCGGCAGCGAAATGGTTGCCTTACATATTGAGCATAACTGGAGATCTGTTCCGTTTCAAGCTCTCGGTTTAAAATTCATTTCAGATTTATATCTTGATTTTATTACTGGGGCTAGTGTATTAAAAACATGGAATAAATCTTCTTATAAAATAAGTGATTCAATGAACAGGCCGTATTGGGAAATTTATACAGGAATTTCGAGAATATTGGGCCTTTTCAGAGTTGATGTCTGTTATAATTCACTTAAGAAAGTTTCAGTTACTGCTTCGGTTGGTGTTATTTTATAATATAATTTTATAGTTAAAAATGTATGATAAATTCTTTGAGCAGTTTAATGTATTTTGAAATCTATGTATGTTAATCTAATTTGATTCAATAATAAAAAATTTAATCTTATTTTTTTAAGATTTAAATACATTGTGATTTGGATTAATATAAAAGATTAAATGAAATAAATTTTAAAACAATCTTAAATTTTGGAAGGGCAATAAATTATATATATTTTTTAGTATTAAAATTATGAAAATATTACATTTCTTATAATATACCCCACATGCATAGTGATATCATAAGATATTGCCAACAGATTTTAAACTTTCCGAATATAAATTAATTATTTAAAAACCATTGATAATGGATAAACCAAACAGGATAAGTAAAATTAAGAAAGTGATAGTTGGAGGCGCTAGAGACCCGCATGACAGGGGTATCTTTCACAAGCTGTCTTTAATCGCTTTTCTCGCATGGGTTGGCCTTGGTTCCGACGGACTATCATCATCATGTTACGGTCCTGCTGAAGCTTTTAAAGCCCTGCAAGGACATCCCTATCTTGGAATATTTGTTGCGTTTGGTTCCGGCATTACAATTTTTATTATTGCCGCAAGCTATTCTCATATAATTGAATTATTTCCATCCGGCGGCGGCGGTTATTTGGTTGCCAGTAAACTTCTTTCACCTGAGTTGGGTATGATTTCCGGCTGCGCACTTCTTATTGATTATGTTTTAACTATAACTATTTCAGTGGCAAGCGGTGCTGATGCTATTTTTAGCTTTCTTCCTCATAGCTGGCTTAGTTATAAATTGGAGTTTGCAATCTTTGGTGTGTTAATCCTGCTTATTTTAAATCTACGCGGAATAAAAGAAGCAGTAATTCCGCTTGTCCCCGTATTTTTACTTTTTGTCTTTACTCATCTTTTTGCAATTATGTATGTGCTTATAACTCACGCTTTAAAATTTCAAGAAGTTTATACCAATACAAATATTGAGCTTACCAGATCATTTAATACTCTCGGAACTTTTGGTGTTTTATTTTTAATAATGAGGGCTTACAGTATGGGTGCCGGGACTTTTACCGGGATTGAAGCTGTCAGTAACGGGTTACCTATTTTAAGAGAACCTAGAGTAGCTACTGCAAAAAGAACGATGAATTATATGGCATCTTCTCTTTCTATTACTGTAATCGGATTAATGATTGCTTATCTTCTTTTTAATGTTCAGGGCCAACAGGGTAAAACTTTAAATGCTATTCTTTTTCAAAATATAGCTGCTTCTTGGGGTCATCAAACTGGTTTCCTTTTTGTCTTAATTACTCTTCTTTCAGAGGCAATTCTTTTATTCATTGCCGCACAAACAGGCTTTTTGGATGGTCCGAGAGTACTTGCCAATATGGCGCTTGACAGATGGTTTCCAACAAGATTTGCAATGCTGAGTGATAGATTAGTAACGCAAAACGGAATATTATTAATGGGTGTTACCTCGCTGGTAATGATGCTCCTTTCCAAAGGTTCGGTTGATTTTTTAATTGTCTTATATAGTATAAATGTTTTTATAACATTCAGCCTTTCACAATTGGGTATGGTGAAACACTGGTGGCAGGAAAGAAAAGCTGAAAAAAAGTGGATTCGTAAATTATCTATTAATGGTATAGGATTAATCCTTACTTCCTTTATTCTCATATCTGTTCTATTGATAAAATTTGAAGAAGGAGGATGGATTACAATTGTTATAACTGCCGGTTTGGTAATTTTAACTTTATTCATAAAAAAGCATTATAAAAAAACTTTTGATATGCTTAGAAGATTGGATACAATTGTGGATTCTGTTGAAGCTTCAATTTATAATATCCGTGAAGATGAAGAAAATAAAAATAAAACCGCACCTGTTTTTGATCCAAAAGGAAAAACCGCAGCAATTCTTGTTAATGGTTTTAACGGACTGGGGCTTCATACTCTATTGAGCGTATTTCGTTTATTCGGCGGAACATACAAAAACTATGTATTTGTGCAGGTCGGATCGGTAGATGCAGGTAATTTTAAAGGTGCGGATGAGATAGATAATTTAGGAAGATACATTAACTCGGAAGCCGGGCGATATGTAAATTATATGAAAGATCATGGTTATTATGCAGAAGCCTTTACTTCTGTCGGTACCGATGTAGTAGATCAAATAAATAGTCTCGTTCCGAATATTACTTCCAAGTTTTCCAATGTAGTTTTTTTCGGCGGACAAATTGTCTTTCCGGAAGAATCCTTTATGACACGCTGGCTTCATAATTATATCGTATTTGCAGTTCAGAAGAAATTTTACAGGCAGGGAATACCTTTTGTTATATTACCGATCAGAGTATAAAATAATATATACTAAAGAAAATTTCCGATTAAAATTATTTTCGAAAACGTATTAAATAGTCGTCATAAGTGAAGTCGAACGGTGAATATCAGTCTTCGACTCCGCTCAGACTGACATAAATGTTTGTTTATTTCTCTCGTCTTTAAATAAATTTTTAATTCACACAACTGGTATAACTATT
>CAZCFZ010000074.1:13509-18300 GCA_964498065.1 uncultured Ignavibacteriaceae bacterium | reverse complement strand
TGATTGCAATTGGCGTAGGCGGTGCAGATGCCGTTGATGTTATGGCTGGAATGCCCTGGGAACTGAAGTGGCCCAAACTTATTGGTGTTAAATTAACAGGAAAACTAAACGGATGGGCATCAGCAAAAGATATTATTTTAAAACTTGCAGGTGTTCTTACCGTAAAAGGCGGAACTGGTGCTATTGTTGAATATTTCGGAGAGGGCACCAATTCAATCTCTTGTACCGGTAAAGGAACAATTTGTAATATGGGTGCGGAAATTGGTGCTACAACTTCTGTTTTCCCGTTTGATGAAAAAATGGCAGCTTATTTAAGAATTACAAATCGTGCAGATGTTGCTGCTCTTGCGGAAGGTTTAGCCGATGTATTAACCGCAGATAATGAGGTTTATAAAAACCCGGAAAAATTTTATGATCAAGTTATTGAAATTAATTTAAACGAATTAGAACCTCATCTTAACGGTCCTTTTTCACCTGATAAAGCATGGCCGATTTCAAAGATGAAAGAAGCTGTTAAGAAAAATAATTATCCCGATACAATTAAAGTTGCCTTAATTGGAAGCTGTACCAACTCAAGTTATGAGGATATAGATCGTTCGGCAAACATTGCAAAGCAGGCTTTAGCTAAAGGATTAAAAACAAAATCGCAGTTCACTATAACTCCGGGTTCTGAACAAGTAAGAGCCACAATTGAAAGAGATGGCCAATTAAAAACTCTATCTGATTTTGGCGGATTAATTTTGGCAAATGCCTGCGGACCATGCATTGGTATGTGGAAAAGAATGGATATTAAAACTGGTGATAAAAATACAATTGTTACTTCTTTCAATAGAAACTTTGCAAAAAGGAATGACGGAAATCCTGAAACCTTAGCATTTGTTGCAAGTCCGGAATTAACTACAGCACTTGCAATTGCCGGAAGTTTATCATTTAATCCTATAACTGATGAATTGGTTAATGAAAAAGGAGAAAAAGTTAAACTAGATCCTCCAAAAGGCGAAGAACTTCCACCAAAAGGATTTAATAGAGGTGAAGAAGGATTTGTTCCGCCAGCAAAAGATGGCTCTAATGTGGAAGTAAAAGTTGATCCCAAGAGTGAAAGACTGCAGCTGTTAAAACCATTTACTCCATGGAATGGTCAGGATTATAATGACTTGGTATTGTTGTTAAAAGCAAAAGGGAAATGTACAACGGATCATATTTCTATGGCAGGACCGTGGTTAAGATATAGAGGTCATCTTGATAATATTTCCAATAATATGTTTATCGGTGCGATAAATGCCTTCACCGGTGATGCTGGTAAGACTAAAAATGTTTTTACGGCCGAATACAAATCAGTTCCCGAAGTAGCTAGAGAATATAAAGCTAAAGGAATCGGATGGATAGTTGTGGGTGATGAAAACTATGGAGAAGGATCAAGTCGTGAACATGCGGCTATGGAACCGAGATTTCTTGGCGGTAAAGCAATAATTGTGAAAAGCTTTGCGCGAATTCATGAGACTAATTTGAAAAAACAAGGAATGCTTCCCTTAACTTTTGCTGATCCTTCTGATTATGATAAAATTAAAGAAGATGATAAACTCAGCATTATCGGACTAAAAGACCTTGCGCCTGAAAAACAGCTTAAATTGGTTATTAAACATAAAGATGGGAAACAGGACGAAGCGGTGTTAAATCATACAATGAATGAAGCTCAAATTAAATGGTTTAAAGCCGGAAGTGCACTTAATCTGATTGCTCAGGCTAATAATTGATGATTAAAAGTAAATTTATTATAAATAAATTACCCCGGTTTAAGCCGGGGTATTTTTTTAACCTGAATATTAGGTTTTATTTCACCTAATATTCACTTGATTTTATTTTGCTCTAAAGATATGTTTAAGCGATGATTTTCTTAAATCCTGCAGTTTTATTTGGACTTTTGGCCGCTTCAATTCCGGTTTTAATTCATCTTTTAAACCTTAGAAAATTGAAACGGATTGAGTTCAGCACACTGGCTTTTCTTAAGGAATTACAGAAGAATAAAATACGTAAGGTAAAACTGAAGCAGTGGATTCTTTTAGCGTTACGTGTTTTAATTATTTTGGTCCTTGTAACTGCATTTGCACGCCCGACACTTAAAGGAGTTGCAATCGGTGGTACTACTTCCGCAGCAAAAACTACCGCTGTATTTATCCTGGATAACACACCAAGCATGTCTGTTGTTGATGCAAAAGGTTCATATTTCAATCAGGCAAAAGCAACAATTAAGGAATTACTTAATCAACTGCAGGAAGGCGATGAAGCAGCTTTGCTTTTGGTGGCGGATCAACATAATAATGATGTAAGGACCACTACTAATTTAAGTGATTTCCAAAAACAGGTTGATGGCGTTAAAATTTCGGATGCAAGCGGTCTGCTGAACAATTCGATTGTTAAAGCCGCAAAAATTCTTTCGGGCTCTCAAAATTTTAATAAAGAAATATATATACTATCGGATTTTCAGAAGGGGAGGCTGGCAGAAAAAAATTCTCTTTCAAATTTAAGTCAGCTGCTTAATGATAAAGTTAGAATTTATACGTTCGATTATTCCGGAAAAGAAGTTTACAATTTAGGCATAGATAATATAAAACTTAATACTCAAATCTTTGAAAAAAATAAACCCGTTAGCTTTAACATTACAATAACTAATTATTCTTCTCAAGCGGTTTCCAATCTTGTTGTATCATTGTTTATTAATGGAGAAAGAAATGCCCAGCAGAGTGTTTCATTAAATCCGGGTGAATCAAAGATTTTGACGATGAATGTAATTGTTAATGCAACAGGTTATGTTGATGCTTTTGCTGAAATTGAAGATGACGAAATAATGCAGGATAACAGAAGATATATAAACTTCTATATCCCCAAAGAAGTGCCTGTTATTATATTTACCGATAATCCGTCTGATTCCAAGTTTGTCGAGTTAGCTTTAACTGCAACAAATAATTTAAGTACTTTAAAAATTACTAAAAAGGATCTTACCCAAATTGCTTCAACTACTTTAACTCAATATGACGTAGTATTTATTATCGGATCTCAAAACCTGGTTAGCGGTTTGGACAGATTAAGATCTTACCTTAATAACGGCGGCAGTATTTTCTTAATGCCCGGATCGAACTCGACTTTATCTGGTTTTCAAAAAATTACTAATGAATTAAATATTCCTTCCCCGACATTGACTGTGGGAAAAATAAATTCAGATACAAATCCTATCAAATTTGACAAAGTCGATTTTAACCATCCGATTTTTCAGGATTTATATGAAAATAAAGGAAAAAGAAATATTGAATCACCGGAAGTATATTATCATTTTAAAATAAATACGGAAGGTAAAGGAGAAAGCATAATCTCTTTGATGGATGGTTCATCGTTTTTAAGTGAATTTAAAAGCGGTAAGGGAAAAATTTTCGTATTAAATACGGCTCCCGTTTTAAGCTGGAGTAATTTCCCGCTTAAAACCATATTTGCCCCATTAATAAATAAATCTGTGTATTATCTCGCATCAAAGGATAGAACTGATGATCAAGCGGTAGCAGGAAATAACGTATTAATTGATTTAAGGAATAACACATCGCCGCAAATAAAAATTGAGAGACCTGATAATTCTGAAGATTATATCAACCTGCAAGATCAGGCAAATGCCAATTATATTGAATACGGAAAAACCGATTTATCCGGAAATTATAAAGTTTATTCTGAGAAAAATTTAATTGATGAATTTTCAATCAACACCGATCCGCAGGAATCTGTTACAAAATATTTAACTATAAAAGATTTTGAGAACTATCTCAAAGAAATTGATTTTAAAGGCAAATTTATAAATGTGACAAAAAATGAAGATCCTGCTAAAATTGTTCTTCAATCCAGGTTTGGTTCGGAACTTTGGCGTTATTTTATTTTATTAGCAATTATATTGGCAATTGTCGAAATGGCAGTAGCAAGGAATGCAAAAAAAGAATTGGTTGAGGTTTCATAAGACAAAGTTAAATCACATTGATGAAATAATTAATTTATATTTCTGGAAATTAAAAACAAAATTTAATAATTATCATATGTTAAAGAAAAGATACTTTAGATGATTGAAATTCCTAGGAAGACAACCGAACGGGCAATATTAGTAGCCTTAAATACAAGAGAATTTAATAGTGGAATTGTAGACGAGCATCTATCAGAACTTGAGGAATTAGCTCTTACTGCCGGTGCCGATACAATAATGAAGATTACTCAAGATAAATATAATCCTGATTCGGCATATTACATCGGTAAAGGTAAGGCTGAAGAATTAGCTCACCTTGCAGAGACGAATGAGATTAATCTTATAATATTTGATGATGATTTATCCCCGGTTCAGGTTAGAAATCTGGAAAATTTATTAGAGAGAAAAATATTAGACCGGAGCGGATTGATACTTGATATTTTTGCATCGCGGGCTAAAACTAAGGAAGCAAAAACTCAGGTTGAATTAGCGCAGCTACAATATATGCTTCCAAGGCTGACCAGAGCATGGACTCACCTTTCTAAACAATTCGGCGGAATCGGAACTAAAGGTCCTGGTGAAACACAGATTGAAACCGACCGTAGAATTATTAGAAATAGAATAAGTTTATTAAAAGAAAAATTAACAAAGATTGAATCACATCGTAAAACTCAAAGCCAGGGCAGGAAAGATCTTACAAGAATCTCTCTGGTCGGATATACAAATGCAGGCAAGTCAACTTTATTTAATTTATTAACTAATGCGGAAGTGTTAGCTGAAGATAAATTATTTGCAAC
>CAZCFZ010000074.1:11298-13409 GCA_964498065.1 uncultured Ignavibacteriaceae bacterium | reverse complement strand
ATAAAAAAATAATAATAAAAGTTTTAAATAAAATTGATCTTGTTTCGGATAAACATAAAATTCAGTATGCAATGAATCATTTTGACAACAGTATTATTATATCTGCTCATCGAGGACTAAATATATTAAAACTTAAAGAAATGATTTTGAATATTGTGGAAGAGTCTTATGTAGAAGAAAAAATAAAGCTCGGTCTTGTTGAAACTAAAAAAGCAGCGGCAATACATTCACTTGCGGAAGTCCTTTCAACAAAGTACAATAAAAACTCAATGCAGATAACTTATAGAACAAGAAAAGAAAATTCAGAAAAAATAAAAAAAATAATATATGGCCAAAAATAAACTTATTATCGATGGTAAATCGCTCACTTTAGAGCAGATAGAATCTTTTCTATATGATAATCCTGAAATAGTATTATCTCAAGAATCTTTAAGGAAAGTTAAAAAATCCCGAGCCTTGATAGAAAAATGGGTGAACAAAGAGGAATCGATTTACGGTGTTACAACCGGCTTCGGCGAATTTTCTAATGTTAAAATTTCAAAAGAAAATATTCAAAAGCTACAGAAGAATTTAATTTTAAGTCACGCAGTAGGCTGCGGAGAAAACCTTCCGCCGATGATTGTAAAGATAATGATGCTTCTCAGATTAAATGCGCTTGCAAGAGGTTATTCCGGAATAAGATTGGAAACTCTTAATCTTCTAGTTAAAATGATGAAGCATAATATTATTCCAGTTGTTCCATCACAAGGTTCCGTCGGATCAAGCGGCGACCTGGTTCAATTATCTCATCTCGTTCTTGCGATGATAGGAAAAGGCAGAGTTCAAATAGTAAATGATGTTATGGCTGAAAATGCATCAGCGGCGAAAATTATATCTGCATCTGCCGGTTTAAAAAAATATAAATTAAAACCGGTAACTTTGCAGGCTAAAGAAGGTCTCGCGCTTATTAATGGAACTCAGATGATGACTTCATTTGCTTCTTTTATTTCAATCAGAGCGAGAAAATTGATTAAAATGGCTGATATCAGCGCTTCACTTTCACACGAAGCTTTAAGAGCAACCGACAAAGCTTTCGCTCCAAAGCTCCATAGACTTCGCCCTTTCCCCGGGCAAATTACAACCGCAAAAAATGTGTTAGCTCTAATTAAAAACAGCGATATTAGAAAATCTCATTTAAAAGGAGATATTCGTGTTCAGGACGCATATTCAATCCGCTGCGTTCCTCAAATTCACGGCGCATCAAGAGATGCAATAGACTATGTCAGCTCAAGAGTAAAGATTGAAATTAATTCTGTTAATGATAATCCCATTATTTTCCCGGATACCGAAGAACATATTGAAGGCGGTAATTTTCACGGCCAATCGATGGCTTTGGCAATGGATTTTATGGGAATTGCATTATCTGAATTGGCAAATGTTTCCGAAAGAAGAGTTGAAAGAATGGTGAACGGAGCATTAAGCGGACTGCCGAGATTCTTAGCAAACAACGGAGGACTGAATTCAGGTTTGATGATTGCCCAGTATACTGCTGCCAGCCTTGTTTCCGAAAATAAAGTTTTAGCTCACCCTGCAAGTGTTGATTCGATTCCAACTTCAGCAAACCAGGAAGATCATAATTCAATGGGGTCTATTGCTGCACAAAAATGTTATCGTATAATGCAGAATCTTGAAAACGTTTTGGCAATTGAGTTAATGACGGCTGCGCAAGCATTAGAATTTTTGAAACCGCATAAACCCGGGGTCGGAACTTTTATTATTTATAAGGAAATACGTAAAGCTATCAAACCGCTCGATAGCGATCGCCTTTTATTTAGCGATGTTAAAAAAGTTGCTGATTTAATAAAAGATGATACATTGCTGAATGCAGTGGAAAAAAGAGTTAAGCTGGATTAAAAACTTTATGATAAATTAAAACCGGACTTTACAAATAATAGATTCTTACTAGTCCGGTTTTTTAATTGTAATTTTTTAACTAAAGACTAATAAACATACCTTACTCTAAAACTTAGTACAGTCTTTCCATCTTTAGGAACAGGAACTTTAAAAATAATATTCTGCGAATCTTTCTTCTGATAATTAATCGACGAATTTAAAACTTCCCAGTTTAATCC
>CAZCFZ010000074.1:0-11198 GCA_964498065.1 uncultured Ignavibacteriaceae bacterium | reverse complement strand
TTAGTAGCTTTTACATTCGAAGCTTCAAATAAAGAAATTTGTTTAGTCTCATTATTCGCTAATGTTGTCGGTCGTTGAAGATTATAAATATGGTATTCAAAAAATGCTTTTTCCTGAAACTGCGGAGCGCTTTTAAGAGCTTCCACCCGCACCATACCGTTAACTTGAGGATATACATTTCTATTTTGAACCCTGTTTACATCACCGGCAACCAGTTTTAAATGAGCATTTTTAAAACTTGTGCCTGAATTATTATCTATGCTTACCCATGAATTTAAATCCAGTTTAGAATCGTCTTTGTTTAGAACGGCAACATACTCGGCATGCCATTTCATGCCTCCGGTTTGATATGATACTTCAACATCCTGATTTCCGCTTGATGGTGAATTAACGAGCCAGATTAAGGTCGGTTTTGTTATTAATCCTTCCGGCAGTTCGCCGACAGAAAATCTGTATTTTGAAACATTTGGAATCATAAGTAATCCGCCGTCATTTTTCTGGAGAACAATTTGTCCCCCAAAGCTTGATAGAAGTTTACCCTGCACCATTTCGCCTTTATCGTCAATCAATTGAATGTTTTTATCAATATATTTTTGTAAAATTTTATCCAGACTTACAAGATCGTACTGGTAGTTCTGCTCAAGCACTTCTCCGTTTAATTTTATATGAACACTTGTCGGGTCGATTTGCTGTGCTACATCGGTTAACTCAATAGTGGAAGTCCCTTTCTTTATATCGATCTTTCTTATATCCCTAACAACACCCAGATTGTCATTATAGACGGTAACAAAGAGATTTTTATGATTATTCTCTTGTGAAAAAATACTAACTGTAAAAAAAGTTATAATGAATATTACTGCGGCTGAAACTTTCATTAGTTTATCTCCTCTATAATTTATAAAATGAGGTGAAAGTAAATGAATACTAAATCTTAATAATAAAATAAAATGTTTTTCCCAGGAAAATTTTTAGTACATCCGGTTTACTAAATCAGAATTAAAAGGTTCCTGTAAAATTAGAATTTATTTTAATAAGATGATAAAATTTTAATTTATTAGGTGATTTTTGTTGAATTCCAGTGAAAAAAAATAGAATTTATAATTGCAAAATTTCTTTTTGTTCACAATTTATTCTGGATAAAAAAAATTATGGAAATAATTTTTCTGCTTATTGGGATTTTAATTGGTTCGGTCAGCATATATTTTGTATTAAAATATAAGTTTGCAGGTACAAAGGGAATATCGCTATCTGAAGTTGACGAATTAAATAACCGTATTTCTGAGTTGACGGTTGAAAATGGTCAGGCTTCAACCCGTAATTCTATTTTAGAAGAATCATTAAAACAAGTTAATATGGAATTAAACTCCGAAAGAGCAAAAGTATTACAATTATCAAACGAGAAATCTTCACTCAAAACAGATTATGACAATCTTCAGGAAAAATTAAAGGAACAAAAATCGGAAGTAGAGCAGCTTCAAGAAAAATTCACTAAAGAATTTGAAAACCTTGCTAATAAAATTTTAGAAGAGAAGAGCAGTAAATTTACAATTCAAAACAAAGAAAACCTGGACCAGATATTAAAGCCACTCAGCGAAAAAATAAAGGATTTTGAAAAGAAAGTTGAAGATGTTTATGTATCTGATTCAAAAGAAAGAGCCGGATTAATCCAGCAAATCAAAACACTTCATGACTTGAATCAGCAGATGAGTAAAGATGCAACCAATTTAACAAATGCGCTTAAAGGCCAAACCAAAACACAAGGCAACTGGGGCGAGTTTATTTTAGAAAGTATCCTGGAAAAATCCGGTCTTGAAAAAAATAGAGAATATTTTGTTCAGGAAAGCCTAACAGCGGAAAACGGAAAAAGATTACAGCCTGATGTTTTGGTAAAACTTCCTGAAAATAAAACTATAGTAATTGATTCAAAAGTTTCTCTTATTGCGTATGAAAAATTTAATTCATCGGAAGATGAAAATGAAAAAAACACTGCAATTCGTGAGCATATTTTGTCAATTAGAAATCATTTAAAAGGATTAAGTTCAAAGAGTTATCAAAATTTATATCAGATTCAAAGCCTTGATTTCGTTTTAATGTTTTTACCCATTGAACCGGCATTCGGTTTAGCTGTTCAAAACGATATAGGTTTATTTAATGATGCATTTGAGAAAAATATAGTGATTGTTAGCCCTTCAACTTTACTTGCAACTTTAAGAACTATTGCCAGTATTTGGCGGCAGGAAAATCAAAATAAAAATGCGATTGAAATTGCAAGACAAAGCGGCGCACTTTATGATAAGTTTGTAGGTTTTGTAGAAGACCTGATTGCTGTCGGAAATAAAATTGATTCTTCCAAGGAAAGCTATGTGAATGCCATGAAGAAACTGCATGAAGGAAGCGGGAACCTAGTTTCCAGAGTTGAAAGAATTAAAAAGCTCGGTGCGAAAACAACAAAAGCTTTACCTCAATCGCTGCTGGATAAATCGGATAATGATGAAAATGATGAGCAATCCCTTTTACAATAATTTTATCTGAATATTTCTAGTTTAAAGTCTTAAATAGCACAAAAATTTATACAGGAGGAATTATGAAGAAGGTTGTTACACCTGCAATTTTTGCTGCAATAGTTGTTTATGTATGGATGTTTATTTCATGGGCATTTCTGCCATGGCATAAAGATATTTTTAAGAATCTGCCGAACGGAGATTCTTTAGCCGTTAAAATGAAGTCATCAATTAAAAAACCGGGAATTTATCGTTATCCCGGGGTTCCGACCAAAGCTACTACCGAAGCTGTAAATAAAATTGCTGAAAAATATGCATCCGGTCCAATAATTACTTTTATGGTTTATAGTCCTTCCGGGATGAGTATAGTAAATCCTTTACAATTTATTTGGGGATTTATAATAATCTTTTTAAATGCACTGGTTGCTGCCTTTTTATTATACACATCAAGATTAAAAGAAAAGCGATTTCTAATTAGATTAACTTTTGTTTTATTGCTGGCGGTTTTTGCCGCGCTAATAGGTCCTATGATCGAGTGGAACTGGCTTTTATTTCCTACAGGCTACAGCTTTGGCGTTGCACTTGATTATTTAATAACCTGGTTTTTAGGCGGAATTGTACTTGCGGGTTTAATCAGGGGTGAAAAAAATAGGAAACCGGAAGCAGCATAATATTTTAAATTATCTTACTAACTCATGTTACGCAGCAATTAAATATGTCATTTTCCTACGTAACGTGAGTTACTAAGCTTAAGAAATTAAGGATAATATTAAGAACCCATTTTTAAAATTTCATCCCATTCGTCTTTAGTTACCGGCATTACCGATAAACGGTTTCCCTTTTGAATTAGTCTCATATTTTTAAGTTTAGGGTTTTCTTTAATTTCTTGCAAAGAAATATGTTTATTAAATTCTTTGACAAATTTAATGTCAACCATAAACCATGTAGGGTTATTCTCCTTGCTTCCCGGGAAATAATGTTTATTCTTTGGATCGAATTGAGTATGGTCAGGATAACCATCTTTAACTACTTCACAAATACCTGCAATTTCAGTCGGATCAGTATTGCTGTGATAAAATAAAACGCCGTCGCCTTTTTTAATTTCATCTCTTAAAAAGTTTCTTGCCTGGTAATTTCTTACACCATCCCAATAAGTAGTTTTGCTTTTCTTTAAATCATCAATTGAAAACTCTCCGGGTTCGGATTTAAATAGCCAGTATTTTTTAGACATAAGTCCACCTATTAATTTTTTTCAAACTAAAATAGAAATAAATATTGCAATTTTAAATTTTATTAGTCTGCAGCATTTTAATCATTTGATAAAGTTGACATCGCTCACTTGCAAAGAATTAAGAACAGAATAAAATTAGTTAATAGCTTAAGTTACGCAATTTTTTATATTACTCTTTCAGAGTAATAAAAGAATCTTTTTTCTCATTAAGTCGGGACGATGTCCCGACCTTTAATATCTGACGCTTTCAGCGTCATTTTGAAGTTAAAGTCCCTGAAAGGGACAGATACAATAGCCGAGGACAACGTCCTCGGAAATAATTTTAATAGGATTTTCGAACCCTAAAAGGGTTCAATAAGGTTCGTGCGTAACTTCAGTTAATAATATAATTTTAGGATTGATATAATCATTTACCTTTTATATGAAGATTTATGGGATTATTTAAATGAAGTGAATAATTATTACAGTTTAATTTTAATCCTTTTGGTTTAAGTTTAAATTGAAATTAGTTTAAACCGTAGATATATTGAGAGCCAAAAATTTATTTATTATGAAGATTTTTATTTCATTATTCTTTTTTTTATTAATAAGTACATTAACAGTCAAAGCTCAGAACGAGGGAGCTTTTCAAATTGCCAGATTACAATATGACGGCGGAGGAGACTGGTATAACGGACAAACTGAGGAACCGAATCTCTTAAATTTTGTAAAAGATCATACAAATGTTAAGGTAAGAGCCGAATTTACCTCTGTAAACATAAATTCGGATGAAATTTTTTCTTATCCTTTTTTATTTATGACCGGGCATGGAAGTGTTTTATTTACCGAGGATCAGGCAAAAAGATTAAGAAAATACTGTGAGAGCGGTGGCTTTTTGTATGTTGATGATGATTACGGATTAGACAAATCATTTAGAAGAGAAATTAAAAAAGTATTTCCGGATAAAGACTTAGTTGAGCTTCCGTTTAATTTCGGTATGTATCACGATTTTTATGATTTCCCGTATGGTGTCCCCAAAACTCATAAACATAACGGCTTACCGCCTCAAGGATTCGGAATTTTTGTTAACGGTCGATTAGCTGTTTATTATACTTATGAATCAAATCCGAGCGACGGCTGGGATGATCCCGACGTTCATGGCGATCCCCCGGCAAAGAGGCTGGAAGCATTAAAGTTTGGAACTAATTTAGTCTTATGGGCTTTATCAAATTAATTTTTTAATCTGTTTAAACGGGAATGTAAAGTCATTTCTTTATATAATTATAGTAATTCCTATATTATAAATTTTTTTTTAATGAATCATTAAGTTTTTTAACAATGAATATTAAATATGAGTTCTGAATCGGGATATTATAAAGAAATTATAAACAAGCTTGAACGGTTTGTTAAAAAAGAATATGCACTATTTGTTTCCCTCGGTATTCAAGCTTCGCTATTGATTGCTGTTCTTGTCTTTACAAGTTTTGCCTTCCTCGAAATGCTGGAACATTTTTCAGCAGAGATCAGAACCATATTGATTTATATTTTTAGCAGTTTATTTATACTATTTTTCTTAAGTCTTGTCATAGTTCCTTTGCTAAAATATTTTAACATTTTTAGGAAAACTAATTATTATAAAACAGCCGATAGAGTAGGAAATCATTTCCCGGATATTAAAGATGATCTAAAAAATGCAATGCAGCTAGTTTCGTCGGAAAAGGAAAGCGGTAAATATTCAAATAATCTTATTGACGCTGCTTTTCATAATGTATTTAACCGAACGAAGAGTATAAATTTTAATTCGATTGTTAATTTTAAAAAGGCAAAAGAACTACTTATCTACTTCCTTGGAATTTCAGCATTTTGTATTCTAATACTAGTTTTTATACCCGGCTTACATGCAGCTACTTACCGTTTAGTAAATTATAATCGTGAATTTATAACTCCGCCGAAATTTACATTTGATGTTGAACCCGGAAATTCAAAAATTACAAAAGGGGAAAACTTAACTATTTCGGTAAAAGTAAATGGAAATATCCCCAAAGAAGTATATCTGGCTGTTAAAAACAACGACCAGACAAATTTTGAGTTACAGCAGCTGTACGGTGACTCTTTAGGTAATTTTCATTACGAGATTCCTGCTGTAAGGAGTTCCTTTAAATATTTTGCATCTTCCGAAAATATAAAAAGTGATGTTTATTCTATTGAAGTAATTGACCGCCCGATTGTAAAAACGCTGGATATGAATATAACCTCACCTGCTTATTCTAAAATTGCCCAGGTTGAGCAAAAAGATAATGGTAATGTAACCGCACTTTTAGGCAGTGTTGTTAATCTTAAAATTTCCTCGACTAAAATGATTAAAAGTGCTAGGCTGGAATTCGGCGACACAACTAAACAAAATCTCCAAATAAGCGGAACTCATGCAAAAGGAAAGTTTATAGTTAGAAAAGATAATAATTACAAAATAATTTTAACCGATGAAAATGATAATCGAAATTTATCTCCGATAAATTATTCCATAAAAGCTTTATACGATGCTTATCCATCCATTGATATAATTGCACCAAATCATGATGTCGCTTTATCTACGGATAATAGGCTTCCGCTAGATATGAAAATTTCCGATGATTACGGATTTACGAAATTACTTTTACATTACAGGTTGTCTTCTTCAAAATATAAAACAACGCAAAAAGAATTTAAAACGATAGAAATTCCGGTAAATAAATCATTGACAAATGAAGAAGTGAGATATATCTGGAATCTAACAGATTTAGGCTTGACTGAGCAGGATGTTGTCACTTACTTTCTGGAAATTTTTGATAACGACAACATTAGCGGACCCAAGTCAACCAAATCATCTTCATATACAGTTCGGGTTCCTACATTAAATGAATTGTTAAATAAAGCTGATGATGTTCAATCGCAATCTGAAAAAGATTTGCAGGAAACTTTTAAGGAAGCGGAAGATTTAAAGCAGAAATTAAATGATATAAATAATGAGTTAAAACAAAATAAAAAAGAAATTTCCTGGCAGGAAAAACAAAAAATTGAACAGACTGTCAATCAATTTAAAAAGCTTCAAGATAAAGTAAGCGATATAGGTAAAAATCTGGAAAAAATGCAGGAGAATTTAAGGCAGAATAATCTTTTGTCAAAAGAGACTTTGCAGAAGTACATGGAGCTTCAAAAGCTTTTTGATCAGATGTCCAATGAAGAAATGCGGAAAGCAATGGAACAGATGCAGAATATACTTCAAACTATGAATAGGCAATTGACGCAGGAGCAGATGGAAAACTTTAAATTTAATGAAGATCAGTTTAAGCAGAGTATAGAGAGAACTATGAACCTGCTGAAAAGAATTCAGGTTGAACAAAAGGTTGAAGAATTATTAAAAAGAACGGATCAAATAACAAAACAGCAAAAAGAGCTGCAGAATGAAACTAATAAATCAAATTCTTCCGATTTAAATGAAAAGAATAAATTAGGTGAAAAACAGAATGATTTAACAAAAGATCTTGAAAATTATTCCAAGCAGCTTGATGATCTGTCGAAAAAAATGGACGAGCTGAAAAATATGCCGAAGGATAAGATGGATGAATTAAAAAAGGAATTTCAAAAACAGAATAATCAACAGTTATCCCGGCAGTCGTCACAGAATATTCAGCAGAATCAAATGCAGCAGGCTCAACAAAATCAATCTCAGATTTCCCAAAATATGCAGAATATGAAACAGCAGATTGAACAGATGCAAAAACAAATGAATCAGATGAATCAGATGCAGACGTTTACCGATATGATGAAAATAACCGATAATTTGATAACACTATCTAAGCAGCAGGAAAACCTCCAGCAGCAATCCAAACAGTTAAATTCAAGCTCATCGGAATTTAATCAAAATGCACAGCAGCAAAGCGATATCAAAAGAAATCTTGATAGAATTATGCAGCAAATGTCTTCGCTCTCCCAGAAAACTTTTGCTATTACGCCGGAAATGGGAAAAGCCCTTGGAGATGCAAAAAAAGAAATGAATAATTCAATGCAGAGTCTTGAAAATCGGAATGGAAGCTCGGCGTCGCAAAACCAGGGCAAGGCTATGGAATCACTAAACCAGGCGGCTGAATTAGTGAAAAGTTCAATGGAGCAGATGATGAAAGGCGGCGGGCAGGGAGGTATGATTTCCTTAATGCAGCAATTGCAGCAAATGTCCGGTCAGCAGATGAACTTGAATAATTTAACGCAGATGCTGCAGCAGGCGATGAAAGGTAAACTGACAATGCAGCAGCAGGCGGAACTTCAAAGATTAGCCCGGCAGCAGGATGTTATACGGAAATCATTACAGCAGTTAAATAAAGAGGCAATGAATTCCGGGCAGTCTAAAACCATTCCTGCTGATCTAAACGACATCGCCAAAAAAATGGAGGAAGTTGTAAAAAATATGAATTCGGATCAATTGGATAATAAGACCGTTCAGCAGCAAGAGCATATTCTTTCAAGATTGCTGGATGCACAAAAATCAATTAATGAAAGGGATTATCAGAATGAAAGAGAGGCTGAAGCGGGAAAAGATGTTGCAAGAGAGTCCCCGGCAGAATTAAATCTTAAAACCGATAAAGGTAAAAATAAAGTTAAGGATGAGCTTGAAAAAGCAGTACAGGAGGGCTATACCAGAGATTATGAAGATTTGATAAAACGGTACTATGAATCGCTGGAAAAAGAAAATGTTAAAAAGTAGGTAAGATTAAACCGGGTCGATGTGCACATAAACTTTATTAATTTCCGGCAGTTTTAGTATGGATGATTGAACCTCTTTACCGATATCATGAGAAATTTCCGTAGAAGTATTTTTATCTACATCAATATGAATTTCGATATGAAATTTATTTCCCACATAATGAGATTTCAATTCGTTTATTCCAAGAACTCCTTTAACTTTTAATGCAACATTAGCTATCTCTAAAATTAATCCTTTGTCGGCAGCTTTACCCATAAGATAATTTATATTTTCCTTTGCAATCTGATAACCTGACCTGAAGACAAATAAGGCTATCAGAATACCGGCAATACCATCCAGATAACGAAATCCAAGCTGTACCCCTACAATTGCTACGATAGATAGTGAAGATGCCAAAACATCATTTAAGCTGTCAACAGCGCCTGCCTTTAGAGCCGGGCTTCTGTAAGATTTTCCTATTGAAGACTGGTATTTGGTTAAGACTACCTTGGTAATAATTGTAACAGCAAGAATGATATAGACTAAAGTAGAAATATGAATTGGGTCAGGAGAAATAATTCTCTTTATTGAAACCTCAATCAGATTAATTCCAACAATGGCTGTAAATAATGCAATTAAAAAAACTGCAATAGGTTGTGCCCCATGATGTCCCACGGGATGGTCTTCATCAGGTTTCTTAAGAGAAATTCTTACACTGTACATTATTGCAAATGATGCAATTATATCGGTTAAAGAATTAATCGCATCCGAAATTACGGCAATGGAATTAGAAATTATTCCGGCTATTGCTTTAATTATAAAAAGGAAAATATTTACTATTAAAGTTAAATTTGCTGCTTTTTTTAATTTATCCATTTTAATAGTTTAATACTTTTTAGCTTTAGGTTTGTATTTACAAGCTGAAATAAATATTGAAAAGATAATGATAATTCTTAAATATTTATATATGATTTTTAAATTGTTCCTAAAAAAGAATTCATAGATAGTTTAATGAATGAAATTTATGTTTGCATTAAATATTATTCCGGACAATTGTTGTGTAACTTTATAAAATAATGGTTTTTATAAGCCATAATCTTATTATATTTATATGTTTCATTTTGAAAAGCTGAATAAAAAGGAAGACGGACATTTTCTCAGTTAAATTTTTAGTAAAAGTATTATGTCCTTATTTTATGTAAAAAACAACAGATGATTGAAATTTTTAAGAATACCCTGGAAATTATAGGGAAAATGAGTCAAAGCTCATCCGGATATATATTAAAAGCGGATACTAATAATCACGAAGTTATATACTCATTTGGCCGGCCGGGTACGGTATATAATTCCTTTATCGACGAGTTCATTAAATTAGGTTTCGATGACAAAACCGTTTCGCCAAAATTGGAAAAATTACAAACATTTAAAGAATTGTCGAATAAATTTACATGGAATTCAGTTTTTGCTAAAAATATTTTTTTCGACGATGTTAAAAATGAAGTGTACTATTTGTTTCTTTTTTCTGAAATTCAGGACAATTATAATCAGGCAAGATTAAAATCGATATATCCGGCTATTAATGTGTTAAGCGATCAATTAAATAATTTGAAATCAGCTGGACAATTAAGTAAACCGGCAAGCAAAAGATCCAAACAACACTTAAACGGATTCCTGAAAAATAATATAAATAAATTTTTTGATTTAGTTTTAGAAGCTTCTGAAGATTTTATTTTTGTCCTCGATCAGAACGGTTGTTTTATTAAAGTAAATGATTTTGGTGCTGCTTCACTTGATTTTGATACAAATGAATTGATAGGCCAGCATTTAATGGAGCTTGTTTCATCAAAAGACAAAGCTTCTTTTGCAGGTTCTATACAAAAAATAATTGAAACAGATAAACTGCAATTATTCGAAACTACCTTAATTAGTAAGTTCGGCAATGAAGTTACGTTTGAAATTAGCGGTAGAGCTTTTAAAAAAAACGGACAAATCTGCGGTATTTGTGGGGTTGGGAAAAATATTTCTGAAATCAAAATTTTAGAGACTAAAATAAATGAGCTTAAGTCAAGACTTATCGAGGATGAAAGAATAATCTCTCTTGAAAGGCAAAGATCACAAAGGCAGAAATCCATTCTGTCTGAATTAAACCGTATGAAAAGTGAATTTGTTTCCAACATTTCTCACGAGTTGAGAACTCCGCTAGCTTCAATTATCGGATTTTCGGAAACTGTTGCTTCCGATCCTAATATGCCTGTCGAAATGAAAAATGAGTTTAACGAAATAATTCTCAATGAAGGTAAAAGACTGGCTAAATTAATAAACGAAGTACTTGATATTTCTAGAATTGAAAGCGGTGAAATTGAAATAAATAAAACAGAATTTGATGTTGTAGAGTTATTAAACGAAGTGCTGGAAACGAATAAAAAATATGTCGATGAAAAAAATATCGCTTTAACAACGGAACTTCCTTCTGAAAAAATCATTTTAAAGGCGGATAAAGAAAAAATTTCAAGGGTTATCAACGGAATACTCAACAATGCTGTAAAATTCACGAATATAAAGGGACGAATAACAGTTTTAGCTCAGAGTTTATATAAAGAATTTGAAATTTCCATAATTGATACCGGAATTGGTATTCCTGAGAAAGATTTACCGTATATTTTTCAGAAATTTTACAAGGTAAGCCGACCCGGTACGGAAATACCGGGTACAGGCTTAGGCTTGGTTTTTGCTAAACAAATTGTAGATTTGCACAAAGGTTTTATTTCAA
>CAZCFZ010000073.1:0-18536 GCA_964498065.1 uncultured Ignavibacteriaceae bacterium | reverse complement strand
AAGCTATGAGCGATACCACATTAGAGTATGTTCATAAATTTTGGGAACTGATTGACGTAATTCTGAACGCCATACTGTTTATCAGCATCGGGTTTGTTTTAGTTGTTATTGATTTTAAAACAACATATTTTTTCATCGGCTTGCTTACTATTCTAATCGTTTTGCTTTCAAGAGTAATTATTGTTTACTTGCCGAAAATAATTTTACCCAAGTTTACAAACATAAATAACAAAGAAGCTAAACTAATTGTTTGGGGCGGGCTTCGCGGAGGGCTTTCCATTGCGCTAGTACTCTCATTGCCAAAAAGCGAAGCTAAACAGATATTAATGATTGTAACTTATATCTGTGTAGTATTCAGCATTTTAGTCCAAGGTTTAACAATTGAAAAAGTAGCAAAACATCTAAATATAAATTATACGGCTCACAACACCGGCTAATGAATTTAAAGCAAAAGTAAAAAGACTCATAAGAACAAAAAATATTTAGTTATTAAACCGCCAATTGTTTTTGCTCAAAGAAGTAAGACGTTAAAATTAAACTTGGAAAGACTACAGAATAATTACACAAAATAATTTCGATATTACCGGGTCAGCTTGTCGCGTAAGTCATCTTACTCAAATATTACTCTTTGGAGTAATGGAAAGTTGGAATAATGTAAAAATCAGTCAATTCCATTACTCCATAATTCCAATATTCCTAGGTCCGTGTAATGTGAACTGGAAACTAGTCTTTTTCAACTTTAGACTGGCTTATCCGGAACTCCGTATTCTTAATGTGCAAATCTCTCTGGGGAAAAGGTATCTCAATTTTGTTCTCACTGAATTTTTTGAATATTTCAAAATAAAGTCTGCTTTTCAGGAATCCCGGTGTGGTTATGTAACTGCTTGTCCAGATCAGCAGATTAAAATTAAGTGAACTGTCGCCAAATTCTTTAAAAAGTACAACAGGTTCCGGATTTTTTAAAACGCCTTCTTCCTTATCCGCAACTTCCAGTAAAATTTTCTTTATATTTTCAGGGTCTTCTTTATAAGCAACACCCACGGGAATACTGAATCTCACATTCCTATCGTTATGGCTCCAGTTAATAACTGTTGTTGAAATAAATTCAGAGTTAGGAACTATCACCGAAATATTATCATTTGTCACAATCGTTGTAGACCTCATAGAAATCCCCATAACATCTCCAAAGACTTCTCCAACCTGAATCCTGTCCCCAACTTTTATCGGTCTTTCAAAAAGAATTATTATTCCGCTTACTAAATTGTTTGTAACATTCTGCAGACCGAAACCTATGCCGATACCGAGAGCGCCGGCAAGAATTGTAATTGTACTCAAGTTAATTCCGACGGTTTGTACGACAATGATGAGTCCAAGTATAAGAACACCGTAACGAATAATAGTACCGACGGCGAGCCGCACTCCCAGTTCTACCTTGCTTTTAGAAAGGACCTTATAGATCATCCATTTTCTGAGCCTTGCAGTAATGAAGAAAAGAAGCCAGGCAAGGAAAATAAAGTAAAGCAGAGTCCATAGTGTTATTGAAGTATTCCCGATATCAATAAGATGAATGCTGAGGAAATCTTTTACAACATTAAAATATTTTTGTATGTACTTAAAAAATTCATTCATTTGAATACTGTGTTATATATCCTTCGATAAGTTGATTTATCGAAATGATTTGTTTAAAAAATGTATTTGTTAAGATAGCTAATCATGGTTTTGTTATATTCAATAAGATACAGCTTAATCCTTGTTCTTTAATTCGTATATAACATACAACAAACTTAAAACAAACGCTTCGCCCAAAAGATTTAGTCCCATTTTCATCCCTTTGCACTATAGTATACAAAATCTATCGCAGGTATATTATTTTAAATTTAAAAAGAGTTTTTCTGTTCTTGAAAAACAGGAATTGAAAATTCTTTTACATAATAATTTAAAAGGAGAAACCTATGAAAGTTATGAAAATAGCTATATTAGCTTTGACTATACTCTTCGGTATAGTGATTGCGGGATGCGGAAGCAGTCCCGCGGTAGTCGATAAAGAAACCTCCACATCAGCAATTAGTGCGGCTGAGGTGGTTGGCGCCGCCGACATTCCCAGTGCATCTCTCTATTTGCAACTTGCAAAAGAGGAACTGGTAAAAGCGCAAGGGCTTGCAGAACAGGGTGATAAAGAACAAGCCGATTCAATGTTGTTGCGTTCCCAAACCGATGGTGAACTTGCATTAGCTTTATCTCGTAGTGATACCGACAAAAAGGAAGCCACAAAGGCAATAGAACGGGTACAACAACTTCAACAAGACAACAAATTACCTCAAGGAAGGAATTAAAATATGAAACCCATGATATATCTTATAACCATAATATTTGCCGGGCTGCTATTTAGTTGCAGCGCAAGCTTACCTCCGCAGGAACTAGTCAACGCACGTCAGGCTTACAAACAGGCAAGTGCCGGTCAGGCGGCACAATTAGTGCCGGCAGAACTGCACAAGGCACAAATAGCACTTGACCAAGCTGAAAAATCTTTCCAGAATGATCCTGATTCATATCGTACACGCGATCTCGCATATGTAGCAGATCGTAAATCCAAGCTTGCTGAAGCACTAGCCGCTTCATCTTTTGAAAATGCAGCCACCGAAAAAGCAAAAAAGGATTATGAAACGACACAGGCTGAAATTATGAAGAACAAAACAGAGCAGCTAGTAATATCAAGAAAAGCAACAGTTGATGCCGAGAAGAATGCTGCTGATGCACAAGCAGCTCTTGCAAAACTTGCAGAAGTTAAAGAAGAGGCACGCGGTCTTGTTATTACACTTTCGGGCAGTGTTTTATTTGCTTCTAATCAATCAACACTATTACCGGCAGCACAAAATAGGCTAAACCAAGTTGCTGATGCTCTACTAATAACTAAAGAAAAAAGTCTAACAATTGAAGGTTATACTGACTCTCAGGGATCATCAAGTTACAACATGACGTTATCTCAAAAACGTGCAGATGTGGTGCGTTCTTATTTAATCTCACGAGGCTATCCGGCAGATCTTATCCAGGCCCAAGGAATAGGTGAAGAACAACCAGTTTCAGACAATAGCAGTCCTGAAGGCCGAGCTAATAATCGTCGTGTGGAAATTGTTGTCGCTAACACTTCAAAATAGAAACGGAGAGTTAATAAATAGTTAAGGAATCGAGACCCGGAAACAATCCGGGTCTTTTGTAATTTTTTGTCTACAATTCCATTTTAAGTTTTATCCAAAATTCTAATCTTATATAGAAATAAGAGAAATTGTCGAATTTCTTAGAAATATTATAAATTAAAGGGACTAGCAAGTTTGAATTAAAAGAAATAAAAGAATTATTGAACAATTGTTACATTCACAAAATCTTAAAATGTGAGAATGCACATTTTAGAACTGCGGCAGCAAGAAAATTATTTCTGCGGAAAGGTATCCGCCTTTATTATAGTCGAATTAACTCACACAAAAGACGTAATCCCTTTTTCATCCCTTTGCCCGATTGAACCATTCCGATTTCCTTAATATAATATCAATATAATAAATCAACTTTTACAAGGAGAGTTATGAAGTTTAAATATTTCATATTAACGTTTATCTTGTTGATTGCAGGATCACTTTTAGCCGGTTGTGAAAATAATCGAGAAGATGCAAAAGAAAAAGTTCAACAGGCAGATCAGGCTTTGAAAGATGCTCAGGCTCAATTCGATAATGAATGGCAGCAGTTCAAAAACGATGCAGAATCAAAAATCGATAATAATGAAAAAAGGATTAATGATTTCAAAGCGGAAATGAAAAAAACGAGTGCAAAATTCAAAGCTAAATATGCAAACAAAATATTGACGTTAGAACAAAAAAATATCGAACTGAAGAAAATGATTAGCAACTATCAGTATGAAGGAAAAGATAATTGGGATAAATTCAAACTAGAGTTTAATAGTAATATGGATAGTGTCGGAATCGCGCTTAATGATATTTTCAACAAAAAAGATTAACATGATATTTTTTTGGTTAATTGTTCTCATCATGAAAAACGATGAAATCATAATCCAAAAGATGTAGTTCGCTTTTCATCCTTTTGCACGATTGAATTTAAATTTTATCAACGGTACTTTATTTTGAATTAAAAGGGGGATTTTCTGCTATTTAATAACATTAATAGAAGATATAGTTACGTAACAAATTAAAAGGAGGAATCAATGAAACGTATGAACATGACAATGTTAGCAGGATGTGTTCTGTTCGTAGCAATGATTGCTGGTTGCGGAAGTGCCCCGGTAGTGGTGAATAAAGAGGCGTCCACATCGGCTATTCGGGCTGCTGAGGAGGTTGGTGCGGCAGACATTCCCAGCGCATCTCTCTATTTACAACTCGCGAGAGAGGAATTGGAGAAAGCCAAGATGCATGAGGCAAATGGCGAAAAGGAACAATCTGAGTCAATGCTGTTACGAGCCCAAGCTGATGCTGAACTTGCTGTAGCGCTCTCTCGTAGTTATAACGACAGTAATAAAGCCTCTAAGGCATTAGAACGGGTAAAAAATCTACAACAAGACAACCCAACATCAGAAGAAAGGAAGTGACTTATGAAACCTATTACATATCTTATTGTAATCGTATTTGCCGGAATACTCGCTGGCTGTGCTGCTAACGTTCCTCCAAGCGAGCTCATCAGCGCACGCCAATCTTTCCAGAAAGCGAGCACAGGGCAGGCGGCTCAATTAGTACCAGCAGACCTGCACAAGGCAAAAGTGGCACTTGACCTGGCTGAGCAATCTTTCCTAGACGAGCCTGAATCATTCCGTACGCGAGACCTCGCTTATATCGCTGATCGCAAAGCCAAGATGGCCGAAGCACTGGCTGTCACAGCTGCAGCAAATGAAACCGTGGTGAAGGCAGACAAAGATTATCAGACAATCCAGGCCGAGATCATGAAAAACAAGACGGAACAGCTTGCTGCAGAACAAAAAGCACGGTTCGAAGCAGAGAATAAGACGGCTAAGGCACAAGCTGATCTTGCAAAACTTGCAGCAGTTAAGGAAGAGGCTCGCGGACTTGTAATTACGCTTTCGGGCAGTGTCCTCTTTGCTTCTGGTAAATCGGAGCTTGTGCCAGCAGCACAGGATCGACTCAACCGAGTTGTCGATGCGCTTTTACAGGATAAAGAGCAGAAACTCATAATTGAGGGGCATACAGACTCACAGGGTTCTTCCGGCTACAACCAAATATTATCGCAGCAGCGTGCGGATGTAGTGCGTTCGTTCTTTATTTCACGAGGCTACCCTAGTAATCTGATACAAGCACAAGGTATTGGTGAAGATAGACCTATAGCAGACAATTCTACTGCAGAAGGTCGTGCCAACAATCGACGAGTAGAGATCGTCGTCGATCGCACAGCGAAATAGTGACGGAGAGTTAACAAAATAGTTATGGAAACGAGACCCGGAAACGATCTGGGTCTTTCGCAAATTTTTGTCTGGTACAATTCCGTTTTAAGTTTTATTCAAAATTCTACTCTTAAATAGTAATCAGAGAAGTGATAGAATTTCTTAGAAAAATTATAAATTAAAACGACTAGCAAGTTTGAATTAAAAAATATAAAAAAATTATCGAATAATAGTTATTGTTACAAAATCTTAAAAAGTGAAAATGCACATTTTAGAACTTAGGCATTAAGATAATTTTTGCGGCAGAAAGGTATCCGCCTTTATTATAGTCGAATTAACTCACACAAAAGACGTAATCCCTTTTTCATCCCTTTGCCCGATTGAATTAACTGTCCCTTTGCTTTTGCTTTTAATCTATTAGGAAAATGATCGTATAGAAATCTCTGATACAACCGCAGCCGTTACTGTTTAGAAAATATGTTATACCTAATGAAGCGATCTAAGTGCAAAATAATTTATTATGGTATAACAATAATTATATAACGAATAATATAAGGAGAATCAAAAAATGCGAAAAATTTATTTTGCTCTTTTAATAGCGGGAATTTTTATTTCTCTTACGTCCCCAACAAAAGCGCAAGTAAGATTAAATATTAATGTAAATATAGGCAGTCAGCCCATCTGGGGACCAGTAGGTTATGACGAAGTTCAATATTATTATTTACCGGATATAGACGTATACTATTATGTACCGCGACATCGATTTTACTATCAGTCAAATGGACGTTGGATTTATTCATCAAAATTGCCTTACCAATATCGTAATTATGACTTATATAACGGATATAAAGTAGTAATTAACGAAAATAAACCGTATCTGCGTGACAAAGATTATAGAGAAAAATACAGCTCGTATAGAGATCGTCACGATCAGCAACCAATCCGCGATAGCCGTGATTCAAAATATTTTGTAAATAAAAATCATCCCGAACATAATAATTGGGTTAAACAGCAAAAGCACGATAATGGTCAGCACAAAGGACAAGTTAAAGGCAACAATCGTAAAAAGGACAATAAGAAAAACAATCAAGATAGAAATGGAAATCATAAAAAATAAAAAAGGACATATGAGCAAACTGATTGTGAAACTTTAACAAAAATATTTTTCTAAACGGTTAGCGTTTAGTATATCATGCTAAACACTAACCAAGTTTAGATTCGAGGTCTAAAAACCACACATTAAGAAAAGCCATCTTTTTAATCTTTAATCCAAACCACACGTAGACAGATTCCCTAGTTGAATGTACTTATTCAGCCAAAGGATATAGTTCCTTTTTCATCCTTTTGTCCGATTGTATTACTTTATTTCTCTTCATAGCTTAACATAGGCTTAAAATTTAAACAGAAAGGATACTTACAATGTTATATACAATCGCACTTGTCCTCATAGTTTTGTGGTTGCTTGGAATGTTCACTGCATACACAATGGGTGGAGTTATTCATATTCTTCTTGTAGTCGCAATTATAATGATCTTAGTTAACTTTATTAGCGGAAGGCGTGCCATATAGTCTATAATTACAGGCAAGATTATGGATAAAATAGTTAATACTCAAAGAGGGACACACTTTCTGTTTATCGGTGCTTCTCTTGTTATTATATTGGCGGGTATATATCTGGCTCAATCGGTTATCGTATTTTCCATCATCTGCGTTTTTCTTGCTTTAATCGGGATGCCGCCTGTACTATGGCTTGAAAAGAAACATATTCCTTCTTTTATTTCGGTAGTAATCGTGATATCTGCCATGGTTATAATCCTGCTAATGATAGGCGCAGTAGTTGGAACATCCCTTAAAAGTTTTTCTGATGCTCTCCCTTTTTATCAGATGCGCATACAAGAACAAATCACGGCATTTGAAGCGCTTCTGACAAGTAAAGGTTTCAGAATCACCAATAAGCCTCAACTGAAGTATGTCAATCCGGAGACTATTTTGAACCTTACAGCAGGTTTGCTTACAGGATTGAGTTCGGCACTTTCCAGCATTGTCTTAATTCTTCTAACGGTAACTTTTATACTGCTTGAAGTTTCAAGTTTCCCGGTTAAGCTCCGCGCGGTATTAGGCAATCCGAAAGCTATATTTCCCCGGTTCACGAAGTTTGTAATTGATATAAGACGCTATCTTGTCATTACAACTTTAATAAATCTTACTGCCGGTATTCTGATATGGATATGGCTGACAATCTTAGGTGTCAATTATCCCATCCTTTGGGGTTTCCTTTTCTTTCTTCTTCATTATATCCCTAATATTGGTTCGGTTATAGCTGCGATTCCCGCAATTCTTCTAGCTCTTGTCCAACTAGGGATTGGCAGCGCCATTCTTGTTGCTGCCGGTTATCTTTTAGTTGGATCAATACTTGGAAATGTAATCCAACCGAAACTAATGGGACAAAGGCTTGGCCTATCTACTTTAGTCGTCTTTCTGTCGCTGATTTTTTGGGGCAGCCTGCTTGGACTTGTTGGTGCAGTTTTAAGCATACCTCTTACCATGAGTCTGAAGTTTGCATTTGAAAGCAATGAAGAGACGAGATGGATTGCGGTTTTGTTAGGTCCGGAAAAATCTGTAGAAGGCAAACATTCAGTCTTAAAGAAAAAAACTAATGATAAAATTAAAGATTAAATATTTACAAACTATTTATTGGAGAAAACTCTCGCCAGGCAAAATAGCTCTGCATGCTAGCTTTGCAGCAGGAATTATCATGCTATTAGTTGTTCTGATATTCCTTTTTTTCCCGCAGATTTATCTCAACGGGTTTATTAAGAACCATATTATCGATAGTTTTGCAAAAGCATATCCTGAATACTCAATAAAAATTAACGATGTTAATTTTGATATCTTAAAAAACCATTTAGAATGCAACTCAATTTTACTGACAAAGACCGACTCTTCAATTTCTTGCAAAATTAAAACGATATCTTTAAACAGGATTGGCTGGATAAAACTTCTTCTTAAAAAGGAATTTCAATATAATAGCATTGACAATGCTAGTTTAGATGCAGAAGGAATTGTGATAAATTTTAAGCAGTCACAAAATCAAATTCAATGTGTTCGGATCCATTTATCAATACCAGATTCAGTAATTGTAGCTGACTCGCTGAGATTTCATTCTCTTATGACCGATGAACAATTCTTTGCCGCGAACAAATTCAGAAGCACTAGATACCGTTTTGTTGTTCCTAGCATAATTGTGCATGGGTTTTCATATCTCGGACTGTTAAATGGAGACAACTATCGTGCCCGGTCAATTAATATCCGGGATGCTTTTATGGATGTACTTGTAAATATGGATAAGTCCTTCGACACAAAATCCCCAAGTCCCTTAATGCCAAGCGAGGGATTAGATTCGATAAAGGATACAATCCGCATTGCAAGTCTGCATGTTATGAATAGCCGGTTGAATTATTACGAAAGTTATGCAGCAGATGCTAAAGCAGCTTTAGTAACATTCGATAAGATGCAACTTTTTGCAGAAGGAATTGTCAACCATACTGGTCAACATGATACTATTATTATTCATGCAAAAACAAACTTTATGAGTGCCAGTACAATGAAACTACTCATGTTTATTCCATTAGGATCACCACAATTTTCTTTCAGTTACAGCGGATCGCTTAGTAGAATGGAAGTCAGCAGTCTTAATAAATTTCTTGAGATTGCTGAACATCACCGTATAAAATCTGGTATCCTTCATGAAGCAGCTTTTAATGTAAATGTGAATTCGGGACATGCAATGGGTTTTGTAAATGCTGAGTATAATAACTTATCGGTTGCCGTTCTTAATAAAAATACCAGAAGTGAAAATGGAATGCTTGACAGGATACCCTCATTCATTGCTAAAACATTTATTATAAAGGAAAACAATTTGCCTGATAAATCCGGATTTATAAAAAAGGGTATTGTAAAATATACACGAAAACCTGACGAGCCGTTTATCCAGTTTGTATGGTTTGGTCTTCGAAGCGGAGTAGCAAATGTTGTCGGTTTTTAATGGAAGCTTACTCGACCCACCGATGTAGTCCTTTTTTCATCCCTTTGCTCGATTGAATTGATAAGGACAACTTCATAGTTTTATATATAATTTACTTTCAAAAATACAAATTTAACGCGCAATAATTAATTAGGTGAAATTTATAAATATAATAAACAATAAATTTTTAGTTTTTGCCCTTCTTATCTTAGCGGTAATTTTTTTATACTTCGGCAGCGGGGTGTTTATGGATGGAGGAATGATTGAGAGGCTTAATGGAAGCGGCTGGCTGGGTATTAACAGTTGGTTGTGGTCACTTACTCTAGTGACCATCGTATTTGCTGTATCTCTCAGCTGGTCACTTAACAAAAAAAATTTAGTGATGATAATATTTATAATTACAATTATATCGGAGAATAAACATGAGAGGTAATGAAAAATTGCTTAAGGTACTTAACCAGCGCTTAGCTGATGAAATAATTGCCATTAACCAGTATATGGTACAATCAGAAATGTGTAACAGTTGGGGATATGAAAAACTTCACAAGGCTATAGATAAGCAGACAATAGATGAGATGCACCACGTTCGCTGGCTTATTCAGAGGATCATATTTCTGGAAGGTACCCCCTATTTGGTTAGGCTGGATGAGGTGAAGATTGGCCGGACGGTACTGGAAATGGTAAAGAACAACCAGGAAGCAGAAATTATGGGATTGCTAACTTACAACGCTGCTGTAAGCCTAGCCCATGAAATAGAAGATGAAGGCAGTGTCAACATGCTGACTAAAATAATTAAAATGGAAGAGAGTCACATCGATTGGGGAGAAAAGCAGCTTACACAGATTAATCAAATGGGTTTGGAAAATTATTTGGCAAATCAAACAAACAATGTAATAAGCTGACTATAGGTTAATACACAAAATTAAAACTAATAAATTATTGAGCCTTTATAATTGAATTGTATTTAAATAAAAATAAATTGAAAAGCTATTTATTATTACTCATATTCTTGTTTAACTAATTGCTAATGGCTGTTGGTTATCCAAAGAACTAGATATTAACACATTTAATTATTTCGGGTGTAATGGGATATACTGACTATTCTCTTAATATGAAGGTATCAGTATCCTTGAAAGAACGAAGAGCAATAGGCGAACCAACGGGGATTAAGTGAACAAATTATTTAAGAAAGGAAAAAGAATATGTCATTAATTGGATTAGTAATTACTTTGGTAGTAGTAGGCGTGATTCTATGGCTAATTAACAGTTACATTCCTATGCAGTCTACGATTAAGAAAATTTTGAATGCAGTTGTGGTTATTGTAGTAATTCTTTGGCTATTGAGTGCCTTCGGAGTCATAAGCGGTCTAGAATCCATTCATATCTCGTAATAGTCTATTTTTTATGGATGTTGTTGTTCGTGAGATCGTGCTGCTATGTTAACTGCTGAAATATGATGCTGTGCCTCAATAGGAGTTACATTAAAGAAGAATAATGGGAGTCTACGTATGCAGTTGCTATTCTATCTTTTGTGTCAAGAAATTGGGAAAAAAAGAAAATGGGATAATAGCAACCATATGTTTATGCCGGTAGTACAAAGTAATTTTATAATGGAAGGTCCCTAGGTAAAATATTATATAAAAGATTTGTGCTTTTTATCGCTAAGTTCTGATGTCAGACTTTTTAGAAAGAAATTGGACATGTGAGGCTGAGACGGGTAAATAGAACTGCCGGAAACTTAATAATTTTTCCTGGCGTTATTGTCATGATGAGTTTGTTATAAAGGATTAATTCCTTTTTCATCCTCAGGAACTATTGAGTTACATAAGTTCTTAACTTATTATGTAACAATTAAAAAAAGAAACTTAAAATGGAAAAGATGAACGTTTTAATTAAAGTTGTGATTTTTTTGCTCCCTGTTTTAATGCTTCCATTATTATCGGGATGTTATACTTCCAGCAGTCAAAGCAATATGAATCAAACAGCACAAAGCAACACGAATCAAACATCACAAAATGGTTATAATCTTGATGATTTAAACAGTTACGGAGAATGGGTACAAATAAATAATTACGGAAACGTATGGCGTCCTTTTGTAGTTAATAATTGGGCGCCTTTTGATAACGGGCATTGGGATTATGCTGATGATAACTGGACATGGATTTCCTATGAACCGTTCGGCTGGATTGTTTATCATTATGGAAGCTGGTACAACGATCAATACTACGGATGGGTTTGGATTCCTTCAAACAACGTTTGGTCGCCGGCGCGAGTAGTGTGGATTGACTATGGTGATTATGTTGGATGGGCTCCTCAACCTCCTGCAGGTGTAGTATACGCTAATCCTTGGGAAAGTAACGGGAGCCGGTATTGGCATGTTGTAAGACATAAAGATTTTACGGAAGATAATATTTATAAGTATAGAATAAGTAACCCGGTTAGAAATAATGATAGAGGCAGAGATGGTATAATTAATAAACCGCCCGGGAGAAATATAATTGAAAAAACTTCCGGCAGACCGGTACCTGAAGTTAGAATACAACGCGAAACCGTAAAATTACCTGAAAGACAAATTCAAAGAATGGATTTGCCGCCTCAGGAGAAGAAAAGAGTAGAACAAAACACACCAAGGGTTAGAAAAGATGTTCTTGTTCCCCCGGATAAATTTCGTAAACAACAGAACGAAAAGAGACAAGAGCCTAAAAAAGATAATAGTAAAAAATGATTTTGATTTTGTTATTTCATTAATCTTAGAAATAATTCAAATTATTAAATAAACCCGTTGTTCGAAATATTTTTAGCATTTTATAAACCGTTGAAACGGTTATAAATTATAAGTTTTCATTTTATTAACCCACGACTTAAGTCGTGGGTTAATAAGAGAAATTTCAAAATAACAACCGTTTTAACGGTTTTAAGTTTTATTTCGAACAACGGATTAGATAAATGAAAAGGGGAATAAGTATTTTTATAAAGCGATCTAATTTATTTGTAACGGAATTATGAAGAAAAAAACAATTCACAAACGTTCACCGGCAAATAGGGGAAAAAATAACGCCGGGAAATTACCCTTCGATAATTCATTTTATGTAGTGGGTATAGGTGCTTCCGCCGGCGGCTTGGATGCTCTTGAAACTTTTTTCAGCAATATGCCGGATAATTCAGGCATGGCTTTTATCGTAGTATCGCATTTGGACCCGAATCATATAAGTATTATGCCGGAACTAATTCAAAAATTTACTAAGATGAAATTATTTCAAGCTGAAGACGGAATGGTAGTTGAACCTAATCATGTCTATGTTGCGCCGGCAAATCGTGATTTAGCAATACTTCACGGAACAATCCAGCTGATAGAACCCGTTGAAGCACACGGATTCCGCCTGCCGATTGATTTTTTCTTCAAATCCCTCTCTGTGGATTTAGGCGAAAAAGCTATTTGCATTATTCTCTCCGGAATGGCATCAGACGGCACTGCAGGATTGAAAGCCGTTAAGAGTGAATTGGGAATGGTAATGGTCCAAGATCCCAATTCGGCAAAGTTCGATGGTATGCCGAGCAGTGCCATTAAAACCGGGTTAGCCGATTACATTCTTCCCCCTGAAGAAATGCCGGATCAGTTAATTAGATATTCATTCCAAAAAGTTAAAGGCATTTTATTAGATAAAGCAATTACCGATGGCAAAATTCCCGATGCTCTTCAAAAAATTTTCATACTTCTCAGAACTCACACCGGTCACGACTTTTCACTTTACAAACAAAATACCATTTATCGTCGCGTAGAAAGAAGAATGAATATTTCTCAATTGGATAGTCTTCCGAATTATATCCGACTGCTTCAGGAAAATCCCACAGAAATAGAAAACTTGTTTAAAGAGATTTTAATTGGAGTTACAAATTTTTTCAGAGATCCTGAATCTTTCGAGAAATTGAAGAAACTATTATTAGAGTTAATAAAAAGTAAACCGGATAACGGTCAGATAAGAATTTGGGTGCCCGGATGTTCTACCGGCGAAGAAGCATATTCCATTGCAATTATATTAAAAGAATGCATGAATGAAGCGAAAAAATATTTCAACGTGCAGATATTTGCAACGGATATTGATAGTGAAGCTATTGAAAAAGCTCGTGTCGGTTCGTTTTCGGGAATTGAATCCGATGTCGGTAAAGAACGTTTGAATCGTTTCTTTACTTCAGAGGGAAATCTTTTTTATATTCGTAAAGAAATCAGAGAAATGCTGGTTTTTGCACCCCAAAGTATTATCAAAGATCCTCCGTTTACCAAACTCGATCTAATCTCATGCCGCAATCTTTTAATTTATTTAAATAGCGAATTACAGAAAAAAATAATCCCACTATTCCATTATAGCCTTTTACCTAACGGAATACTTTTCCTCGGCTCGTCGGAAACTATCAGCGGATTTGTTGATTTGTTTTCAATGTTGGATAAAAAATGGAAAATTTACAAAAGAAAAGATTCAATATACTCGGCACAGCCTTTTATTGAATTCCCGGTATCGCGGTCGAGGGGAAAAACCTATGAAACTATTGTAAACAAGAACGAAGTAAAAAATATTACCCGGCTGGCGGAAAAGGCTATCCTGCAAAACTATTCTCCAAATTGTGTTATAATAAACGGGAACGGAGATATACTTTATATACATGGAAGAACCGGCAAATATCTTGAGCTTACTAACGGTGAAGCTAAGATGAACATTTTTGAAATGGCACGTGAAGGATTGAAGCAAGAACTTCCCGCAACAATCAGAAAGGTTTTGTCGGGTAATAAACAATTAACTGTAGAAGGGATAAAAGTAAAAACAAACGGCAGAGCCCGGTTAATAAATATTACGGTTAAACCTATCAAGGAACCGGCTGAACTGCAGGGTTCTATGTTGATTATTTTTGACGATGTAAAACCCGGGAAAAATGCACCGGTTTCTAAAATAGACCATCATGATAAGAAATCCGAAAAAATTATAAAAGGACTTGAGCACGAATTAAAATCTGTTAAAGAAAATTTACGATCAACAATTGAAGAATTGGAAACTTCCAATGAGGAGCTTAAATCTACTAACGAAGAAATGCAGTCCACCAACGAAGAAATGCAAAGTTCAAATGAAGAATTGGAAACTTCAAAAGAAGAATTGCAATCGCTGAACGAAGAACTGATTACGGTAAACACCGAGCTTCAAAATAAGAATGATGAATTATCAATCATTAATAATGATATGAAAAACCTGCTGGACAGCATTGATATTCCGACCATCTTTCTTGATAATAATTTAGTTATTAAAAGATTTACGCATCACGCAACTAAGGTTGTTAACCTGATCTCCTCCGATATCGGAAGACCGATAAATCATATTGTTACAAATCTTAAATATGAAAGGTTTATTGAAGATGCCAAGGAAGTTTTAAGAACCCTAATTCGTAAAGAAATTGAGTTACAAACCAAAAATGGTATCTGGTATCAAATGCGGATAATACCATACCGGACAAAAAGCAATCTTATCGACGGAGTTGTGATTACGTTTTCGGATATTAACCATATAAAAACAGCTTCCGTGGAGATCAATAAGCTGAACAAGGAAATTCAGCTTGCGCGTGAGTATGCCGATAATATCATTGATACAGTGAGAGAGCCGCTCCTTATTTTGGATAAAGATCTGAAGGTTCTTTCAGCTAACCGGTCTTTTTATAAAATGTTTAATACCGTAAGCGAAAAAACCGTAGGCAAATTTATTTACGAACTCGACGGTAAAAATTGGGAGATACCTCAACTGCGTGAACTTCTTGAACAGATAATACCCAAACGTAATTTTTTTGAGAATTATGAAATCGAATACAATTTTGTTAATGAAGGTAAGAAAAAATTAATATTGAATGCTCGCCAGATACTTCAGGGAGATAAAGAAACTAAACTCATTCTTCTTGCCATCGAGTATCAAGATATAATATAAAAGGGTAAAATATGGAACGTTTAAAAAAAGAACCGGAAAAGGACTCCAAAATAAAAGCAAAAAGGAAAGTCAATATTAAATTTAAAAAGCAGGCTGTTGATAATTTTGAGGATGTAAAAAAGCTGGTGGAATTACTTCAAATACATCAAGTAGAGCTGGAACATCAAAACGAAGAGCTTAGAATTGCGCAGGAAGAGCTGGAGGTATCAAGAAATAAATATGTAAATCTCTTCGATTTTTCACCCGTCCCTTACTTCACACTTAACATTAACGGGGTAATTAAAGAGACAAATTTAAGTGCCAGTAATATGCTGGGAATAGATAGAAAGAAATTAATTAATAAACTATTTTTCAATTATATTCCTCTACAGGATAGAGAAATTTTTAATTCTTTTATTAAAAATATTTATAGATCGCCGGTAAAACACACATGTGAATTAAAAATTATGGATAAAGAGAAACGAATACTCAATGTAAAGCTCGAAGGTTTATTAACAGAGGATGCTCTGGAACAAGATATTACTTGCCAGATTGCCGTAATTGATTTAACGGAAAACAAAGAATTAGAAGATTCATTAAAAAAAATAAACGAAGAACTTAAAACACTCAACGAAACCAAAGAAAAATTTTTCTCAATAATTGCGCACGATTTAAGAAATCCTTTCCAAGCATTGTTAAATTCATCGGAATTTCTTTCTATGCAAATTGAAAAATTATCGCAGGAAGAAATTATTTTTTTTAGCAAGGGATTAAATACTAATTTGGTAAATCTTTACCGCCTTCTGGAAAATTTACTCAATTGGTCAATGATGCAAAGAAACCTGTTGGAGTATAAACCGGTAAATCTTGACTGCTATGATTTAGTAAATAAAATAATTGAATTATCCAATGAGATTGCTTTGAAAAAAAATATTTCCATATCCAACAATGTTGATACCGGGACCTTAGTGCATGCAGATGTTGATATGCTTCGTTCGGTTATTCAGAACCTTATAGAAAATGCAATCAAATTCACCCAAACCGAAGGACGGATAATTGTTTCATCAATTGAAAAAGGCGGTTTTGTCGAAGTGTCAGTCCAGGATACCGGAATAGGAATCGAATCGGAAAAATCTTCCCTGTTGTTCAACTTCCATACGCTATTTTCAACCAACGGAACCAACGGAGAGAAAGGAACCGGACTCGGATTACCGCTTTGCCAAGAATTTGTAGAAAAGAACGGCGGGAAAATTTGGGTAGAAAGCGAGTTAGGAAAAGGATCGAAGTTTACATTCACTTTACATAAAGGAATTTTATAAATATATTAAAAGTGCATTTTGTAAAGTTTTTTAGGTAGCCCTAATTTAATGGTAACGCAAAATGATTTCCCAAAATAAAAGTCCTAATACGAATAGTGGTTTTCTTTTGACCAATTGAAAGCGTAATGAAAAGAATCCAAATATTGCTCATCGAAGATAATAGGCTTCTGCGTGAGGGTATTGCGTCAATGCTTAAAAAGCAGCCCGACATGCATGTAGTTGTCACTGTCGGCAATGGTGAAAACATATTGCAGATGATAGAAAAGCATAAGCCTAATATGGTGCTAATTGATCTGGGTTTAAGAAGTCAAAACAGTTTAAATGTGGTAAAGTTAGTTAAACAAAATTTTCCGGAGACCAAAATAATAGTGATGGATCTTATTCCGCTTCAGACTGATGTTCTTGAATTTGTACAAGCCGGGGTTTCCGGGTTCATGTTAAAAGATATTAACGTACTGGAATTCTTAAAAACAATTCGGTCGGTTTTTGAAGGCGCTCAAGTTTTACCGCCGCATTTAACCGGCTCACTTTTTTCACAAATTGTTGAACATGCAATTAACGGGAACAAACCTTCGGCAATTATTGAATCGGTTCGTATGACAAAACGTGAGCGGCAGGTTATTGAACTGATTGCGGATGGTTCTACCAATAAAGAAATTGCTCAAACGCTCCATCTTTCCACTTACACTGTGAAGAGTCACGTTCATAACATCCTTGAAAAATTAACTCTCCATACACGCGTACAAATTGCAAAGCACGCCCATCTCACCAATACTTACAATATTGAAACGGATACAAATAAATTATCCGGCGGGTAATTTATGCTGCCGGCAATACAGGCATTAATCTAAAAGAATTAGTTCCCTTTTCATCCCTTTGGACGATTGTAGTTCTTTATCCTTATTTATAATATTGACTGAAATAAATTCCAGCGTAACATAAAATACGCGGTTTTATTACCATAACTTTCGAGGGGTGATTTAAGCATATCATTTTGATTCTGCCTAACCTGCAATCAGGCATGTTCGAAATGACAAAGCGGAATACTTGCTCTGCCTCTTTACGTTTCGGATATTTGATCATGATATTAAAAGGACCATGATTAAGAAAATAAAATGAAAAAGCAGCGACATCATTTTGGGGAAGAGACATTATGAAAAAGAATAAATTAAAATTCCAGAAAAAGACCCTGCCTAAAGCACCCACCAGTATTCAGGGATTGGACGAAATAACCGGCGGCGGATTACCAAAGGGCAGGCCTACGCTTGTATGCGGAGGCGCGGGCTGCGGAAAGACACTTTTTGCAATGGAGTTCCTCGTCCGCGGTGCAAAGCTTTACAATGAGCCCGGCGTATTTATTTCGTTCGAAGAAACTGAGAAAGAATTAACAGCTAACGTTGCATCGCTTGGATTTGATTTGAAAAACCTTGTTGCAACTAAAAAGATTTGGCTTGAACACGTTCACGTTGAACGCGGAGAAATTGAACAGAGCGGCGGTGAATATGATTTAAAAGGTTTGTTTGTTCGTATACATAATGCAATTGAAAGCATCGGAGCTAAGCGCGTTGTGCTCGATACTGTTGAATCGCTCTTTTCAGCGCTGCCAAATCCCACCGTTGTACGCACAGAATTGCGGAGGTTATTTGGCTGGTTAAAAAAGAAAGGCGTTACTGCAATAATTACCGGCGAACGCAGCAACGGCTCTTTAACACGCCAGGGTTTGGAAGAATACGTTTCCGATTGCGTCATACTGCTTGATCATCGGGTTACCGATCAATCATCTATACGAAGATTACGCATCATCAAATACCGCGGTTCAACGCACGGTACAAACGAATATCCTTTCTTAATTGATGAAG